>NZ_JBIGHV010000008.1:0-377904 GCF_043555835.1 Pelomonas parva
ACAAGTCACTCAGCCAGGAGCAAAAGCGCTGGCTCAAGCGGCGCCAAGCGATCGAGCCGCTGATCGGGCACACCAAGCAGGACCACGGCATGCAGCGCTGCTGGCTCAAGGGCAGCGAGGGCGACGCACTGCACGCGGTGCTGTGCGCGGCCGGCTTCAACATCCGCTGGCTGATGCGGGCGCTGCTGCGCCAGTTCAGCGTCAGCGGGCTGAAGCATGTTTTTTTGGGCCTGATGGCCCTATGGGCGACCCTGCTCAACGGCTTGGCGGCGCACTTGCGCGCCAAGGCGATGCCACAGCGTCATCCCCAAGCCCGACAAGCGCTCCCGTCGCTGCTGCGCCGCTGGCCCAACGGGCTCGTCGCAGCAGCTTGAATCGGCGATTCGGAATTTTGCAGGTCCGACTCATTATGGCAACCCAAAATACCCCAAAAACCTATTCATCGATAACGTAGATCTCCACAACGTTCTGCGCCCTCACTTCAAATAGCATTCACGTGACCAAATCAATCAAGGCGGTTTACCAAGCAGGGCCACACAGACAAATATTAGTTGCGGACATTGCAGCGCCAGGCTTTGGAAGGCTTAAAGAAGTGGCGGCGAATATTAGTAGACTTTTTGCGCACCCAGAGCACGCATTTGTGAACTAAATTGTTATATTTATCAACAATGAAGATCAACTCCCGCGATCAAGAAAGGATTTCAATTGATCATTTTTTCAACTATCAACAAGTCTATAAAATTCATACCCCCTAACATATCAAATCCATTTCCCCAGCAAAATCTAGCCCACAAGGACGCCCCGAAAAACCTCTTAACCAACAATACACTCAGCACGTCAAGTAAAGCTTCAAAATCAGTTCGCTCGCTTGTACTGGTATTATGGACCACCTTGTTATGGCAGTCCGCTTCCGCTGAGATACCAATCTTTGAAGATGTAGCCACCTTGGCTTTTATTGAGGGCTGCGGAGAAGAATGTCCTCAACGGGCTTTGCAATATTTGACATCCAGGGGGTATGTTTGCAACAACCAAAAATCCGACGTCAATCACTGCAAAAACAGCGCACACAAACAGACAGCGCACATAGATAGAAAGACTTTCAAAAATCTTCTTGGGGACACTATTCGCCTAAGAATTGTTTTTGAACTCGAAGCGCCGGTCACTCTATCCACAGAACAAATTAAAGTGCAATATTTTCCAACGTGGGAATATAAAAAAACACTCCCGCCTGAGCACACGTACATCAATAGGGACGCACTAATCACTTGGCGAGGCAACCTACTGAGGACCATTTCCTTTGGCCAGACAAAAGGTTCAACACAGTCAATTTCCAATGTGACACTCGCCATCATCTCACCTAACTAAGAGGGCAGCATGGGGACAAAAGAAGACATTATCGATGCAGTCAAAGGAACTACTTCGGAGAGATTTATTGAATCAGTAATGGCCGCGCACCCAAATCTGAACTACTCGTACACGGATGGACCTTCGCGCATCGATCGAACAACGAATACGGTATACATAAATTCTTTAGCCTCCGGAAATAGCTTGGTTGGTGCCGCAACTCATGAGTTGACCCATCTTTTTACCTACAACCAGTACATGGTCGAGACAAAAGCGGCCATGCAGTCAGGTGACTACCACGCCATGGTGGCGGCCATGGTGAATAATGAAGCAAGAACAGTTGCCATAGCAATTGGAATTGCTTCACCCAGCACATTCCCGCCGGGATATGTAACCTCGGACCAAGCTGTTCAGGCGATGATGACAGCCGCCGCCAACGTAGGAAACAGCGATTCGCCAGAATACAAAAATGAACTAGCCAAACAACTTGCATCGCACATCAGAGACAATCCAGCTGTCGTTCTTGTCGTAGAAAAATTGGTTAGCAAGTATTTTCAAGAAGTATATAAAGACACGCGGGAATTCCCACCGCCTCCGCCCATCATGCCTCCAAAGTCGGAGGAAATATCTCCAGATGGCGCAGCGGCCTACTACGATGACTATGTCGCAGAGTGGCATGGTGACGGAAATACTGAGCCATTTTCCGAACTCGAAGACTTCAACGATCAATGGGATGACTATGCCGACTACTATGCAGAAGATGGCTCCGGCTGGTATGGTGACGAGGGAAGCGATGAAGGAGAAGGAGAAGGAGAAGGAGAAGGAGAAGGAGAAGGAGACGGAGACGGAGACGAGGATGTCTGGCCAGACGGCCCGCCTGTAGGCGACGACTTCTTTCCCAGCCCAGCGGATCTCGCGCTAGACCTTCCCGATCTGGACGTCCCTGACCCGGCGATTGAAGCCAGGGTCTATGTCAATGGCGAGTTGCACTTCGTTGGGGGCTTCAGTTCGAGAATCATCGTTCCCCCGATCTACTGGAGCGAAGGCAGCAAGATCAGGTACACGATCTTCGTTTGCGGCCAGCTTTTCGCAGACGAGTACCACGACGTCTATGTCAACCCAGGCATGGTCGCCCAGCGCGCCGCGTTTGCGGACGCTGCTGGCCTCAACGGACCGAATTGGGCCAGTGCCGCACCGCCAAGTTGGTTTCTCTCGTTGGGAAGCTCGATGCGCGCCGCCGGTACTGAGCTGGAGGACTTGCCACTCGAGAGCATGCCGCCCCTGGAGCAACTGACGGCAGCCCCATTGGCCGGCACGACCGAATTGCAGACCGCCCAACTGATTCAAGCCCTGAGCCAGTTCAACACTACCGTTGCCAGTGAAAGCCCGTCGGTCATTGCGCCTATAGCGAAGCGGCCGCTTGAATACGCAATCGATGTTTAGGGCACCGCTGAACGAGGCTGGACTCAAGCCAGAAGGGTTTGGGGCCGCCGACAAACGCGGCCCGCCCCTCGCCCCGAGGGCATGCTGGACCTGCTGATCTCGGCCCGGCAGCAAGCCGGCGGCGGACGAGTCGAGGCCAGCAAGACCGAGCACTGATCCGCAGCCGAAACTTCGCCTAACCTCGCACGCTTGTCACCAACGAATCAAGCATGCTGGAAACCATCAACACCTGGGGCGACTACAAGGCCCGGGTCCGCGAATTCGACGCCGTGCTGGAGCACGCCAAGGCCATGTCGGCCGCGCTGGCCGGCTTTGTCGCCCCGTCTGCGCAAGCAGCCTACGGCGGGCTGATCTTCATCAAGCTGGTGGCGCACTGCGCCGCGCTGCGCAGCCTGGCGGCCGAGTCGGGCGACCGGACCGCCAAGGACCTGCAGGACGTGCCGTCCATGAGCGCGCTGGCCCGCTGCGCGGTGGAGGCGCATGACGCCTTCGAATACATCGCCGGGCACGACGTGACCGATGCGGAGCGCAGCTTTCGCATCCAGCTCTGGGAACTGCACGACCGGGTACGACGCTTGAAGACGTTCGGCGACATGGACGCGGCGGACCCGCGCGTCGGCGCCCTGCGCGCCGACGTGGCAGCGCGCCAGTCCGCGCTGGAGGCCCACGCCTTCTTCGCCTCGCTGCACACCGAGCTGCAAGCCGCGCTGCGCCAGCGCCTGGCCAAGGGTGACCCGCCGGCCTTTCACCTCGGCCAGCGCCAGCGCTGCGCCCTGAGCGGCGTGAACGCCGACTGGCACAACGCCGTCACGCTGCAACTCGCTCAGCAGGTGCACACGCTGCCGTCCTCGGCGGCGTTGCCGATGGAGGTGCAACCGGCCACGACCGAGGCGCTGCGGCTGATGGTGCTGCCGCTGCTGTTCGCGCTGCCCTTCCTGGCCCGGGTCACCTCGACCACGGCCCAGCTCATTCCCGAGCGTGCACCCGAGCCGCCCAGCCGCACGGCGCGCACGATGGCGGCGTGGCGCAGCGTGGCGGAGCAGGCCGCGCCGTAGCAGGTGCGGACCGCTGCCCCCGTGACCAACCAGCGCCGGCGCCGCTGATCCTGACTGAGCCAGCCCTGTAGCCAGCATCGCACCTATGCAGATCTCCATGAACGCCCTCCTCTTCGCGCTGTTTCTCCTGTTGATGGGCGGCGCCATCGGCTGCCTCTTCTGGATGCGCGCCCGCATTCCCGGCTTCCAGCTCTCCTACTCGGAGATTCGCCGTCATGCCAAGGCAGGCAACCGCCAGGCCAAGGCCTACCTGTGGCTGGTCTGGACCGGCATCGCGGTGATGGTCATCCGGTGGTTCTTCGAATCCATCGGACACTGAAGAAGGCTCGAAACATGCTGAGAAGAGTCCTGGCCTGCCTGCTGCTGGCGTTGTGCAGCGTCGCGGCGCACGCGGCGGAGCAATGGGGCGTTTTCGAGGTCGAGCTGAAGGGCCCTGCCGACGGCAACCCGTTTGTCGACGTGCAGCTCACGGCCCGCTTCAGCAACGGCGCGCAGACGGTGGAGGTCGACGGCTTCTACGACGGCGACGGCGCCTACCGCGTTCGCTTCATGCCGCCGCGCCCAGGCCGCTGGACCTGGGTCACGCACAGCAACCGCTGGCCGCTGACCAACAAGCAGGGCGAGTTCACCGCCACCCCGCCCAAGCCCGGCAACCACGGGCCGGTGGGCGTGCGCCACCAGCACCATTTCGGCTACGCGGACGGCACGCCGTACAAGCCGGTCGGCACCACGATGTACAGCTGGGCCCATCGCGGCAACGCGCTGGAGGAGCAGACCTTGAAGACGCTGGCGACGGCGCCCTTCAACAAGGTGCGCATGCTGGTGTTTCCGCAGACGGCCGGCATCGACAAGCACCCGCCAGAACACTGGCCATTCGCAGGAACCCCGCCAGCCAACTGGGATTTCGCCCGCTTCAACCCCGCCTTCTTCCGCCACCTGGAGCAGCGCGTGGGCCAGTTGCGCGACCTCGGCATCGAGGCCGACCTCATCCTGCACCACCCCTACGACGACAAGCGCGAATGGGGCTTCGCGACGATGACGCGCGAGCAGGACGACCGCTATGCGCGCTATGTCGTCGCGCGGCTGGCGGCCTATCGCAACGTCTGGTGGTCGCTGGCCAACGAGTTCGATTTCATCCGCACCAAGACCGACGAAGACTGGGCCCACCTGGGCCGGCTGCTGCAGCGCTGGGACCCCTACGGCCACCTGCGCTCCATCCACAACGGCAAACGCATCTACAACCATGCCGAGGACTGGATCACGCACGTCAGCATGCAGCACGGCATGGCCGCCACCGAGGCCAGCCGGGCGGTGCTGTTCCGCGAGGCCTGGCGCAAGCCGGTGATCTTCGACGAGCTGAAATACGAAGGCCGCCATGACCGCCGCTGGGCGCAGCTGAGCGGGCAGCAGATGGTGCACGCCTTCTGGGCCACCACCATCGCCGGCAGCTACGGCGGGCACAGCGAGTTCATCCCCGATGCAGAGGGCCTGATCTGGCTGGCGCAAGGCGTCGCCCTACGCGGCGAGAGCCCGCCGCGGCTGGCCTTCCTGCGCAAGATCCTCGACGCCGCGCCGGCCGAGGGCATCGACCCCATCGACGCCTTCGACGACCTCTTCATCGCCGGCCAGCCCGGGCGTTACTACCTCGTCTACTTCGGTGACCGCGCGCCGACGGAATGGCTGCCGAAGCTCTACCTCACCGGCCTGCGCGACGGCCAGCGCTTCAAGGCGGAGATCATCGACACCTGGGCGATGACGGTCTCGCCCGTCAAGGA
Organism: Pelomonas parva; assembly: GCF_043555835.1. Taxonomy (NCBI): domain Bacteria; kingdom Pseudomonadati; phylum Pseudomonadota; class Betaproteobacteria; order Burkholderiales; family Sphaerotilaceae; genus Roseateles; species Pelomonas parva. The sequence goes on from NZ_JBIGHV010000008.1 coordinate 5,618, forward strand.
GCCGCTGCAGTTCAAGCCGCAGGGTCGCTATGACTTCGTGGCGCCCAACGCCATCAAGCTGCCCGGCAAGCCCGGCATCGCGCTACGCCTGACCGCGCTGGACACGCCCGCCGGCCCCGGCGCCCGGCCTGCCCACGATGATTGAAGCCATGCGAACCACCACTGCCTTCACAGCCACCCTGGTACTCGCCACCTGCGCTGCAACTGCGCAGCCGACGCCACCCGCCTTCCCCGGCGCCGAGGGCGAAGGCGCCATCTCGCTCGGCGGGCGCGGCGGCCGCGCGATCTACGTGACGACGCTGGCCGACAGCGGCCCCGGCTCGCTGCGCGCCGCCGTCGCGGCGACCGGCCCGCGCACCGTCGTGTTCGCCGTGTCCGGCACCATCGCGCTGAAGACGCCGCTGGAGATCAAGCATGGCCGCATCACCATCGCCGGCCAGACCGCCCCCGGCGACGGCATCACGCTGCGCGACCAGCCGCTGATGATCGATGCCGACGACGTGGTGGTGCGCTTCATCCGCTCCCGCCTGGGTGACGCCGCCGACGTGGACGCCGACGCCATCACCGTGGGCTCGGGCCAGCGCATCATCCTGGACCATGTGTCCACCAGCTGGTCCAGCGACGAGTCGCTGTCCGTCACGGTGACCCGCCCGGACCTGGGCCGGCCGGCCTACCAGCACGTCACGGTGCAGTGGAGCCTCATTGGCGAATCTCTGAACTGCAACACCGCCAAGAAAGGCGCCTGCCACGGCTTCGGCAGCCTGCTGCGCGGCGCGCACGGCACGCGGCTGTCCATGCACCACAACCTCTGGGCCCATCACCAGGACCGCATGCCCCGACCGGGCAACTACCTCAAGCCCGAGGCCGACCCGCTGGGCGGCTTCTACGACCTGCGCGCCAACGTCTTCTACAACTGGGCCACCGAGCGCGCCGGCTACAACCTGGACCGTGGCGGTGAGCGCACCAGCTACAACTTCGTCGGCAACGTCTACCTGACCGGGCCCACCTCCAGGGGCAAGTTCGCCTTCGAGGAAAGCAACCCCGGCTCGCGCGCCTTCTTCGCCGGCAACAGCATGGACGGCCAGGTGCCCGCCGACCCGTGGACGCTGGTGCGCGCGCACGCCAAGCACCTGCCGGGCGGCCTGCCCGAGGGCTACAAGCTGGCGGCGCCGCTGCCCTTCGCGCCCATCACGGTCGACGCGCCAGACAAGACGCTGGACCGCGTGCTGGCCGGCGTCGGCGCCTCGCTGGTGCGCGACGCGGTGGACCAGCGCCACATCGACGACGTGCGGCAGCGGCGCGGCAAGCTCATCAACAGCCAGAGCGAGGTGGGCGGTTGGCCGGTGCTGCAATCCAAGCCCGCGCCGCTGGACAGCGATGGGGATGGCATGCCGGATGCGTGGGAGGTTGGGCAGGGGCTGAACCCGCGCGACGGGGCGGACGCGGCGCGGGTCGATGCGGCGACGGGATACACGAACCTGGAGCGCTATCTGAACGGGTTGGTGGCGCACCTCATGTAGGGCAACGGGCAGATCACGCCACGCCGCGAATCGTATCGTTTAGGCTACAGTCGACCGATGCGGGTAGAGAAGACCGACGAGTACCGCGACTGGATCGACGGCCTGAAAGACCGTGCGGGCCGGGCGCGAATCCTCGTGCGGGTGGCGCGCCTGATTGAAGGGAACCCCGGACAGCACCGGGACCTGACGGATGGGGTGTCGGAACTCAAGGTCGATGTAGGTCCGGGCTACCGCGTCTACTACACGCAGCGTGGAGAGCGCCTCTTGTTGCTGCTGATCGGCGGCGACAAGGCAACGCAACAGAAGGACATTGCGCTCGCCCTCCAACTGGCCAGGAACTTCAAGGAGCAGCCCTCATGACGAGCAGCAAGACCAAGGTGACCAAGACCTCGTCATACGACGTGGCGGAGCACCTGCGCACGCCGGAGGAAATGGCGGCCTATCTGGACGCCTGGCTTGAGGAAGCGCCCGACGACGCGGCCGGTATTGCCAAGGCACTGGGCGACATCGCGCGGGCCAAGGGCATGACCCAGGTGGCCAAGGATGCCGGCCTGAGCCGCGAAAGCCTGTACCGGGCCTTGGGCGCGGGCGGGAACCCGAGCTTTGCCACGGTGCTGAAGGTCGCGAAGGCCTTGGGGGTCAAGCTGCACGCATCGGCGGTGTAGGGCGCTTGCTTGGGTTGCCTTTGCGGGGCACCTTGTTGACTCGACGCATTGCCGGGAGTCCCGCCCGGCAGCGGGGTAACTTTCTTCTGCGGCGCCAGAAGAAAGTCACCAAAGAAGAGGCGCTGAACCGCATTCCATCCCGACTCCGCCCAGAGCAGCGCGCGAAAACGCTCACCATCGTTTCGGGAAGACGCGACCCGCTGCGCTCTCGCTGTGTCCCTGTGAAGAGCGCCATCCATCGCCACTTCACGCCCGTTAACGCCGGCTGCACGCCGGGCTCGCCAGGGAATGCCGATGCAGCGTCGCCGGGGCGACGCCCCGGTGGATGTTGCGCAGCCATCGCGTCGCCCGAGCGACGCTGTCTTCGGTCTTCCTCGTGAGCACGGCGTGCAGCCGCGCGTTGAGCGGGCAGGTGATGCGATGAGTGATGCACGTGACAAGGTCAGCAGCGAGAGCGAAGCGGGTCGCATCGTCCCGCTCACCGAGCGGCTGTCGCACGGCGCAGCTCGTGCATGTGGTGCTGGTGTGCGGTTCAGGGCCTCTTCTTTGGTGACTTTCTTCTGGCCCCGCAGAAGAAAGTTACCCCGCTGCCGGGGGGGACTCCCGGCAATCTCCCGGGCAAACACGCTCTCCGCAAAAGCACCCAATCAAGCGCCGACCGGGCCGCAACCCGCCGCTCGATCAAACACCAACGCCGCAGGCTCAACCGCCCTCGCCCGGCGGCGCGAACTGCGCCAGGAACTGCTGCTCCGTCAGCATGGTCGTCTCGTTAGCGAAGTCGTAGTAGCCGGGCTTGTTGTCGACATAGATCTGGCTGGTCAGTGCGAAGTCGTCCGACTCGAAGACACCGGCCGGCACAAAGTACTCGCCCGTCGCGAGCAGCTTGTAGAAAAGATGCGTGCCGCAGTGTCTGCAGAAGGCGCGCTCGGCCCACTCCGACGAGGCGTAGACGCTGATGTGCTCCTGGCCCGTGAACTGGACGTCAGCGCCGCAATGCACGGCCAGCAGCGGGCCGCCACCCCAGCGCCGGCAGAAGCCGCAATGGCAGGCACCGATCTCTCGGGTATCAGGCGATGTGAAGCGGACGGCGCCGCACAGGCAGTGAGCTTGCATGGAAGGATCTCCGGGACGCTGGACAGGTGCGCGGATTCTTGCGCCGCTTCTGCCGGGATCTGGCAGCAGGTGTGCCCGCAGGCTCAGCGCCCATCCAACTGCGTGTCCGGCCAGAGCTCGTCCGTCACCGTTCGCGGCTGCGGTGCCGCAGGCGCGCTGCGCCACAGCCACCATTCCAGCCACAGCGCCTGCGGCAGCCAGGAGGTCCAGGCCAGCGCCGTGTAGAAGGCTTCCACCGGCACGTTGAAGGCCGAGCCGGCGAAGATCTGCAGGCGCAGCGTGATGCCAGCGGCCGTCAGCGCGAAGCTGCGCAGCATCCAGCGCCGGTGCGCGGCCACGCGGCGGGCGCGGATGTGGACGAGGGCGATGGCCGTGGTCACCAACCACAGCAGGCCCAGCAGCCCGAAGCCCAGCCGGCCCCACGGCCCGCCGTCCGCCTGCAGGGCCAGCGGCAGCGCCGTCAGCCCGCCCACCAGCAGGCTGCTCGCATAGCCCCAGCCGAGGGCGCGATGCAACTGCGGCCGCCGCTCGCGAAGCCGCGTGACGAACTGCCAGGGCCCCAGCATCAGCGCCAGACCGCCGCACACCGCGTGCAGCACCAGCAGCTCGCGCTGCGTCGCGAGGTTGGGCAGCGGTGGCGCGAAGGGCTGGCCCGGCAGCGCGTAGCGCAGCGCCGCCAGGCCGATGACGAGGGCCGTCAACAGCAGCAGCGCGAAGCCGAGCCGGCGGGCGAGGGAGGAGCGGTGTGCGGTGTTCATGCCGCTCAATCTAGGCGGCATGAATGAGTTGGAACTTAGGGCAGGTGAACTCGCGCGACGAGACCGCTGAGCCCGTCCTGCCGCCCGCGCAGCTCGATGCGCAGCCCATGCCGCAGCCCCGCCTGCCTCGCGATGGCCAGGCCCAGGCCGCTGCCGCCCGCAGGCGCGTCGGGCATGCGGAAGAAGCGGTCGAAGACGCGCTCGCGCATGGCCTCCGGCAGGCCGGGGCCGCTGTCCACCACATCCACCCAGCGCGCCCCGCCCTCGCCCGCCGCCAGCCGCAGCTCAACCTCGCCGCCCGCCGGCGTGTGGCGCAGCGCGTTGTCGACGAGGTTGTCGAACAGGCTGCGCAGGTCGCCCTCGACGGCGTCCAGCAGCAGCGGGCCGTCAAGGTCGTCGACGACGCCGACCTCGATGCCGCGCCGGTCCGCCGCCGCCATCGCCTGGCCAACGCTCGCGCGCAGCACGGCGCGCAGGTCCAGGCGGGTGGCGGGGCCGGTCGCGCGCGCCGCTTCCTGGCGCGACAGGCTCAGCATCTGGTCCACCAGGTGCTCGGCCCGCCGCATGCCCTGCTGCAGCTGGGCGAACTCGGCCTCGGCGCCCGCCATGTGCGGGCGCAGGTTCTCCAGCTGCAGGTTGAGCGCCGTCAGCGGCGTGCGCAGCTCGTGGGCCGCGTCCTGCACGAAGCGGCGTTGCGACAGCAACGCGCCACGCAAGCGCTGCAGCAGCCCCTCGAAGGCCTGCACCAGCGGCGCCATCTCGCGCGGCACGGCCAGGTCGGCGCCTGCCGCGCTGTGCTCATCGCGGCGCGCCAGCTGCTGCGCGGCATGCTCCAGCCGCTGCGACGCGCGCCCCACCACCAGGGCCAGTACCGCCAGCGACACCGGCAGCAGCAACAGGCCCACCAGGCTGGCAAAGACCGTGCGGCCACCCACCTCCTGCAGCCGAAAGCTGCCGCTCTGCAGCACCTGCACACGCACCTCGCCGCCCGTGTCGGGCGCGGTGTAGACCAGCCAGTCCGCACCGGCGGCGGTCGCGCGGTGCCAGCCCGGCGTGGGCTGCAACGGCACGTCGGCGGCCGGCATCGCGCTGAGCCGGCGTGCCGGGTCTTGCACGCACCAGACCTGCACGACGAACTCGCCGCCCTCGTGCACCGCCTCGCCGTCCAGCTGCGGCAGGGGCTGGTCCAGGCTGGCGCAGCTGCGCGCCACGTTGGACTGCGCCAGTGCCAGCATCTGGCCGTCCATGAAGTGGGCAACGGTCTCGCCGTAGTTGCGAGCGAAGGCCCAGGCGAGCACGGCCGTCGTCAGCAGGTGCAGCGGCAGCAGGCACAGCACGAGCTGGCCGCGCAGCGAGCTGGGCCAGCGCCAGAACCACTTGCCAGGCACTGTCATGCGGCGGTATCCACCAGCGCCACCCGCCAGCCCAGCCCGCGCACGTTGCGGATGGCGTCCGCCCCGAACTTGCGGCGCATGCCGTGGATGAGCACGTCGATCATGTTGCTGCCCACCTCCTCGCCCCAGCCGTAGATGCGCTGCTCCAGCTGCTCACGCGACAGGATGGCGCCGGGGCGCTCCAGCAGCGCGCGCAGCAGCGCGAACTCGCGTGCCGTCAGCGTCTCGCGCTGACCGCCGCGCAAGGCCTCGCGGGTGTTCAGGTCCAGTTGCAGCGCCGCGCCCGCGCCTAGCAGCGACTGGGCGGCGCCGCTGGCGCGGCGCAACAGCGCCCGCATGCGCGCCTGCAGCTCGCCGAACTCGAAGGGCTTGACGAGGTAGTCGTCGGCGCCCAGGTCCAGGCCGGCGATGCGGTCCTCCACGCCGTCGCGCGCCGTCAGCACCAGCACCGGCGTCAGCTCGCCCCTGGCACGCAGCTGGCGCAGCAGGGAGAGGCCGTCCAGCCGGGGCAGGCCCAGGTCCAGCAGCACGCAGGCATAGCCGCCATCGGCCAGCGCCGCGCGGGCAGGCTCGCCGTCGCGCACCCAGTCCACCGACCAGCCGGCGCGGGCCAGCGCCTGGGTCAGGCTCGTGCCGATCATCTCGTCGTCTTCCACCAGCAGTGCGCGCATGCGCGGCAGCTTAACGACGCTGACTTAAGCCACTGTGAGGATGGCCTGTGACCGCCCGCCGTACTTCCCTAAGCCGGCGCTAATTCGCGCCTCCTAGTCTGCGCGGCGTTCCATCCCCACCCGAGAAAGTTGTCCATGCAAGCCCACGCCCTCCGCCTCGTCGCCGCGCTGCTGATCGCCTCGCCGGCCCTGGCCCAGAACGGTCCTCCCGACTCGCTGACCATCGCCGGCATTGGCGCCGGCGCCACGCTGGAGCCCTACCGCGGCGTGGACACCAAGGCCCGTGTGCTGCCGCTGCTGATCTACGAAAACGAGTGGGTGTCCGTCGCGCTGCCCAGCGTCGGCCTGAAGCTGGGCAGCACCGGCTCGGTGAAGTACCGCCTGACCGGGCGCTTCGGTTTCGACGGCTACAAGGCCAAGGACTCGGACTTCCTGCGCGGCATGGACCGCCGCAAGGAGGGCCTGTGGCTGGGTGCAGCAGCCATCTGGGACACCGGCATGGGCGAGCTGTCGCTGGAGGTGCTGGGCGACGCGACCAGCAACAGCAAGGGCCGCATCGTCTCGCTGGAGTACGAGAAGCGCTTCGACTTCGGCGACCTGGCCGTCACGCCCCGCCTGGGCGTGCGCGGCGTGGACAAGGAGTACGTGGACTACTACTTCGGCGTGAAGCCCCACGAGGCCATGGCCGGCCGGCCCGTCTACCTGGGCAGGTCGGCCACCCAGACGGAAGGCGGCTTGCGCTTCACCTATGCGACGGGCAGCAACGAGATGCTGTTCCTGGACGTGTCGGGCCGGATGCTCGGCAGCGCGGTGGAGAAGAGCCCGCTGGTGGAGCGCCGCTACCAGGCCAGCATGTTCGCGGGATGGCTGTACCGGTTCTGAGTCGCCTAGATTCACGCCATGACGACGACCTGGCCCGCCCACCTCCGCCGAGCCACCGAAGCCGTACTCGAACAGGGCCGGCGCGAGGCGATTGCCGATTTCTTCGCGCCGGGCTATGTGGCCCATGTGTCGGGCCAGACGATGAAGGGGCACGACGCGGTGGCCGGCGTCATGGAGGCCCTGCGCCGCGCGGTGCCGGAGCTGCGGGTGGACGTGGAGATCCTCGTGGAAGGCGACGGCCGCATCGCCTGGCTGCGCACCTGCCGCGGCACGCAGGCCGGTGCGTTCAAGGGCTTCCCGGCCAGCGGCAAGGAGCTGGTGTGGCGCGACATGGTGGTCAGCCGCTTCGAGCGCGGGCTGATCGCGGAGGAGTGGGTGGTGACGGATCTGGCCGAACGGCTTTTGTTGGCGCGCAAGGGGTGAGCGTCGGACCAGGGCGTTGTTTCTCCTGGCTTTGGCTTTACGACCAGGCCCATGCGGGGAGTTCGCCCCCGCGGGCGACCTACTTTCTTGTGTCGACAAGAAAGTAGGCAAAGAAACGACCCCCGACCGCACCGCCCCTGCGGGGTTCCCGAGAAACGCAAGATCCAAAGCCCCGCGCCGAACTCGCGTCGCTACGCTCTGCTCAAACAGGCGTCGCGAGTCAGTTCTTGATGCGCGCTGCGCGCGCGGGCTTTGGATCTTGCGTTTCCCGGCGGTGCTAAAGGGGGCAAGAGGAATACCTCGTGGCGAACGGCTTTCGGGCGTGGCTGTTGGAGTTGGTGTTGGCTGTTCGGTACCTCCCCTTCTAAACCGCCTGTGATGGCCGAATTCCAGGGGGCGTGCGAAGCACGCTTCAAGAACTGACTCCGCGATGACTGTTTGAGCAGAGCGTAGCGGCGCGAGTTCAGCGCGGCCCCTGGAATTCGGACAGCGCAGGGAACCCGCCTTCAGGCGGGCGGTTTTGCAGGGGAGAGCTTTTTGCCTGCTTTTTGGCGGCGCAAAAAGTAGGTCGCCCGCCGGGGCGAACTCCCGGCTGGGCCTCACGCGTCAAGCCACAGGCAGCCAGGTCGTGACACCGCCATAGGCTCATTGCATGGCTATCGAGGCTGAGCAGCCGAGCCTCAGCGCTCGGTCTTGCAGCGGCTCTGGATATCGGCCGCCATGCGGGCAACCTCGGTGGTGTCGGCACCGGGCGGTGGTTCGAGCCCAGCCTGCATCCCCGCCATTGCCGCTTTGAGCTGAGCGCCGTCCAGTGACTTTCGCAGTGCCGCCTCGTGTTCGACGCGGACCTGCTCAAACCATTGCGCGCGCAACGCGCCGAGTTCATTGGGTGTCAGGATTTGTGCATGCTGGTGGGCCAGAAAGAAGAGGCGGCTCACCGATTGTTGGTCACAGTCCCAGGCGTCGCGGCGCAAAGCAGCCATGACGGCAGGCTCGGCCGCCGGCTTGAACTCCCGCACCATCGCCAGGGCCAGCTTCGCCGCCGCGCCCTTGTCGCCCTCGGAGACGCTGCGGCGCAGCAGCGGCACGAGTTGGGCGCGCGACGCCGCATCCACGGCCTGGCACGCGGGCAGCATCCGCTCCTTGGCGGCCACCCAGTCGCGCTCGAACTTGGATCGGTCCACAGAACCATGCGGGAACGCTGCAGCCCAACCCTCGGCGTCGAGGCAGCGCAGGATGTGCCGCGCCGCCTCGCCGGCCTTGCCGCGCTCCTGGCTGCTGACGGCCATCTGGATCTCCCGCTGCAGGCGCGACGCGTCCATCGGCGGGCGGGATTCGGCGACCGCTGAGGCTGCTGCATTCGGCCGCGCGGCTTCAACGGGCGGTGCAAGGGGTGGTGACGATGCCGGCGGAACCTGCGCCACGGGCGCCGGCGACGGCGATGCCTGCTCGGGCGGAACATCGTCGCGCTGCCACTTCACCGCCAGCGCCAGAACGCACAAGCCCACCAGCAGGAAGAGAAGCCGTTTCAGGGTCATGGCGTTCAACTCGGGCAATGAGCCTGCACGCCGGGCATCCTCGGCGCTTTCATCGCCTCTGTTTGGAGAGGCTGTTGATCGGTTCGTACGGGTTCAAGGCGTCGCTCCCTCAGCCGGGCACGCCCGGACGCCCGCCACCGGGGAGGGTGGCTCGCGCAGCTTCGCAGCGGCTCTGGATCTCGGCCGAGATCCGCGCCACTTCGGCAGGGTCGGCCTCGGGCGGTGGTTGGTAGCTGGCCTTCAGTTGCTCCAGGATGGCCTTGCGCTTCGGGTCTGCCTCGGCCCGGATCGCTGCCTCCAAACTCTGGCCGCGCTCAAGTCGTAGTTGATCGCGCAAGGCGCCGATCTCGTTAGGAGTCAACAGTTTCGAATCCCGGCGCGCCAGGACGTCCAGCGCGCCCTGCGAGCTGCGATCGCAGTCCCATGCGTCGCGGCGCAGTGCAGGCAGGACGCCGGGCTCATCCGCCAGGTTGAAGTCCTTTCCCAACGCTCGTACCAGCCCCGCAGCCGCACCCTTGTCGCCCTCGGCCAGGCTGCGGCGAAGCAAAGGCACCAACTGGGCGCGGGCGGCCGCGTCTACAGCCTGGCAGGAGGCAAGCAGCTCGTCATGGCCGGCGCGCAACACGTTCGCCACAGCCTCCGGGGCCTTCTCCTTCTGCAAGATGCTCTCCAGTCGCTGGCGCCGCTGCTCGGCGTTGCGCTCTGCCGCCATGCAGGTCTGGATGTGCTTGGCCGCCTCGCCCGCCTTGCCACGCTGGTCGCTGCTGACGGCGAGCTGGATGTCGCGCTGGCGGCGGGAAACATCTGCAGGCGGGCGGCGCAGCACGGCCGATGCGGGCACCGCCGCCGTCAGTACAGGCGCTGAGGCCGGCACAGCTTGGGCGGCACTGGCCGGCTCGGCCTGGGCACCCGCCGCAGCCAGCGGCGCAGGCGCCGGCAAGGCGGCCGCCTGCTGCGGCACCGCGGCCTCATCACCACGCCGGCCACTCAGCACAAAGGCCAAGGCACCAACGCCGGCAATGGCCGCCAGCCAGGCAAGGCGTCCAACAACGGGCTTCATCGTGACGAGTCCTTTGCGCTCAGGAACGATGCGGGCGAGGCCCGCGCATGAGGTGGACTACTTTGTCACGCCGGGCGTGGTGCCAGGTCTTGCCCGACGGGGAAAATCACCCACGCCCGCGTCGGTCCGCTCGACCTTCCTGATCGTGCCGTCGTCGTTGAAGTGCAGGTACTCGGCCGTCACGTGCCGCTGTTTCTTGTTGCAGGCGGCACCGGGTGTGTCCAGCCAGCGGTGATAGAACAACACCCACTGCCCCTTGTACTCAACGATGGAGTGGTGGTTGTTGGCGTTGTTCTCCTGCTCCATGATGACGCCCTGGTACTTCCACGGCCCCTTGGGCGAGGTGGCCGTGTAGTAGGTCAGGATGCGGTTGTGCTCGGGCATCGTGAAGTAGTACAGGCCCTTGCGCTTGAACACCCACGGCCCCTCCATCGGCGGCTCGTAGCCGCCCATGTCCATCTTCTGCAGCTCAGTTTTCAAGCCGCGCATGTCGTCGGCCATCTCGGCGACAAGGTAGTTCACGCCCGAGGTGCGGCTGTAGAGGTAGGCGCGGTCGTCGTCGTCGACGAACAGCACCGGGTCGTTGGCGTAAGGCTTGCGCCACAGCGGCGCGCCGATCATGTCCTTGAAGGGGCCGGCAGGGTTGTCGCTCTCGGCGATGCCGATGCCCATCCACTTGGTGCTGTTCTTGGGGTTCTGCCGGTCCTTGATGCCGGTGCCGGCGGGGAAGACGAGGTAGTACTTGCCGTTCTTGTAGGCCGCGTCGGGCGCCCAGGCGTAGTCGTCGGCCCAGGTGAGATCCTTCACCGACAGCACGGCGCCGTGGTTGGTCCAGTTGACCAGGTCGGTGGACGAGAAGGCATACCAATCCTTCATGTGGAAGTCGGCCTGGCATTCCTCGTCGTGCGAGGTGTAGAGCCACATGCGGCCGTCCTTCCAGACGTGGCCGGAGGGGTCGGCGGTGCGCAGGTCCTTGCCGAGCTTGAGCGGGTTCTGCGCTTGCGCCGAGGTGGCGAGCAGCACGGCGAGAAGAAGGGCAACGATCTTCATGGCTGGACGTTGATGATGACGCGGCGGTAACGCGTCAGGCGAGGCGAGCCGTGGTCGGTCACGGCCAGGACGATGTGCAGCGTCGCCTGGTCCGGCGACAGGCCCGGGTGCCGCGGCACGACGAACGATGCCTCGCGCTGGTCGAAGCCGTTGATCTCGATGGGCTGGCCCGACCGCCCGGTGCTGATCACCACGGTGCCGGCCTCGCCGTAGTAGAACCATTCGTAGGACAGCGCCTGGCCATCGGGGTCGCTGGAACCGGCGGCGCTCAGCCTCACCGTCTCACCACGCCTGGCCGTCAACCGATCGGCATGGGAGAGCTTCACCACCGGCGGGTGGTTGGCCTGGGCATAGGGCTTGGTGGTCCAGTCCATGCGCGCGGCGAAGTCGTTCTGCACGGCGGCGCGCCAGCGCCACAGCGTGGCGTGGTTGCTGGTGTGCCAGCGGCCGTCGGCGCCGCGCACCTCGTCCACGGCGTCGGTCCACATCGGCCGGGTCTCGGCGGCCAGGTGCCACTTCTGCTTGCGCGGCGTGTACAGCTCATAGCGCCCGCCCCAGCCGCCCCAGTCGGGACGCTCGGGCACATTGAGGCCGTTGTCGATCAAGCCCAGGAAGCTGGGCGTATCGCCTTCCATCATGTACTCGATGTGCGGGTACTGCGCCCCCAGCGGCCCCTTGTTGCGGCGGATGTGGCGGTCCAGCCAGGCGTTGTCCACCAGCGTCGGGTCCGCGCCGACGAAGCGGCCGTGGAAGTGGTCGCCGCCCATGGCCGCCCAGGTCGCGTAGTGGTAGGCGCCGCCCGCGTGCATGCCGGGGCTGGCGATGTAGAACAAGGACGGGAAGGTCTTGCGTATCCAGGGGCCGGAGTCGTCCTGGTCGGAGATGGTGTAGACGCGCAGCCTGGCGACGAACTGCTCCACCGCCGCGGGCGTGCGCGTGGCGCGCACCTTCCACAGCGCCTGGGCCAGCACGTTGGGCCCGCCCCAGACGGGCACCCACAGCGGGCGCGGATCGGCGCGGTCGGCGGCGGCAATCAGCGCGTCGGAGCCGGCCGAGTCCATGCCCTCACCCACGGCCTGCATGCCGTAGTCGGCGCGGCCTTCGGTGATGACGGCCAGCAGTTGCTGCGCGCTCGGGTAGCCCGGCTCGTGCAGCAGCAGGTTGGGCTGCACCTGCCCATACGCCGCGACGATCTCGCGCAGCCGCCAGGCCGCTGTCTTGCGCGGCTGGTGCACGGAGGTGGTGGCGACCAGGCCCTCGATGTCGAAGTGGTTGGCGTAGGTCAGGAACCGCACCAGCGACTGCGCGTCATCCGGCTCGTTCTCGATGTCGGTGAGCACGAAGACGCGGGGCTTGTCCAACGCAGCAGCGTGGGCGCCGAGGCTGCAGATCATGGCAAGGAGCGCAAGAAGGCGGAGCAAATTCATCGATGAACCTCAGTGGCGGCCAGCAACGGGTGCGCAAGCGGGTGGGCGACGCTAACCCGCCGCCCACCGTCCCGCGATCACTTCTTTCCCGCAGCTGCCGGCTTGAGCCCGCGAACGACGACCTGCGGCACTGCCGGCTCCTTCATGCCGTCGCCCAGGTAGAAGCTCGGGTAGGGCGGCTGGTTGTAGGCCGTGTTCTGCCAGGCGATGGCGACGCGGTACTGGGCGTCGTGCATCAGCGTGACGAGGCGCCTCTCGGTGGCGTGCGGCGTCGTGTAGATGCGCAGGAACTTCTCGTCGGGCGTGCGCCAGACGACCTCCTCGCGCCAGTCGCCCAGCAGGTCGGCCGACACAGCCGGCACATTCTTCGTGCCGGCGCTGTGCACCACACCGGGCGCCTCCAGCAGCGTGGTCGACCTGCCGGCCAGCCAGTCCCATTTGGTGATCCTGTTGCGGTCGAACAGCTCGCGCAGCTCGTCGCCGTCCCACCAGACCAGGAAGCTCATCTCCCGGGGCCTCTTGACGCCCTCGATGGGCTTGCCCTGCGCGGTGTAGAGCACGTCCTGGTTGCTGGCCCAGGCCTCGGCGCCTGGGAAGCGCGGGTCGATGTCGGCGGCGACGCCGCGGCCGGTGTCCTTGTCGGCGGGTGTGCTCCACAGCAGCTTGCCCGTGCGCGCGTCGAGCATCGCGGAGCCAATGCCGCCGTTGTGTTTCACCACCTCGTGGGCGCCGAACTTCTCCAGGCCCGGGTTGGAAAGGTCCAGGTCGCCGACGGCCATCGCGTCGCCGTGCAGCAGGCCGGCACTCCACAGCCCCTTGCCGTTGTCGTCGATGGCCATGGCGCCGTAGACGATCTCGTCCTTGCCGTCGCCGTCCACGTCGGCCACGCTGAACTGGTGGTTGCCTTGGCCGCCGAACGCGGCATTGCCCGGCTCGGCGCTGTCGAAGGCCCAGCGCCGGGTCAGCTTGCCGTCACGCCAGTCCCAGGCGGCCAGCGCCGTGCGGCCGTAGTAGCCGCGAGCCATGACGATGCTGGGGCGCTCGCCGTCCAGATAGGCGGTGCCGGCGAGGAAGCGGTCGGAGCGGTTGGCGTAGCCGTCGTCCCAGACTTCCTTCATCTGCGCGGCGGTCGGCGCATCGGTGCGCGGGTCGCGGGCCGGCCAGTAGGGTTCGCTGGCCAGCGCCTTGCCGGTCAGGCCGTCGAAGACGGTCAGGAACTCCGGGCCCTTCAGGATGCGGCCCTGCAGCGGCGCGACCAGCGTGCCGTCGGGCTGCGGCTTGCCGCCGGTGCGGTCGGCCGACGGCACCTCGCCGCCGGGCTCGCGCCAGTCGGCCTTGGCGTCGCCCAGCACCCGGCCGGTGCCGTCGACCGTGCCGTCGCTGGTACGCACGGCCAGTTCGGCGCGGCCGTCACCGTCGTAGTCGAAGACCTGGAACTGCGTGTAGTGCGCGCCGGCGCGGATGTTGCGGCCGAGGTCGATGCGCCACAGGCGCTGGCCGTCCAGCGTGTAGGCGTCGAGGATCACCGGGCCCGTGTAGCCGTGGAAGGCGTTGTCCTTGGCGTTGCTCGGGTCCCATTTCAGGACGATCTCGTAGCGGCCGTCGCCGTCCAGGTCGGCCACGCTGGCCTCGTGGGCGGAGTAGGTGTAAGCCTCGCCCGTCGGCGTGACGCCGCCCTCGGGCTGCTGGATGGGCAGGCTGAGATAGCCCTGCTCCCAGACCTTGACCGGCTGGCTGGCCTCGACCTCGTTGCCGTCGACGCGGGTCTTGATGACGTAGGTGGACTGCGGCGTGCCGGCCTTGTCGACGAAGTTCGTGGCGCCGCCGAGCGGCTGCGCATTGAGCTTGCTGCCGTCGCGGTAGATGTCGAAGGCGGTCTTGGGCACGTCGCTGGCCAGCAGGCGCCAGCTGACGAGCACGCCGCCCGCTGCGGCCGGCACGGCGACGGCGCCGCGGTCCAGCGCCTCCATCCAGCGCGGCGCGGCAGCGGCGGTCGTGGCAAGTACTAGCGTCGCCGCGCTCAGCAGCACGGCCTGGGGCCAGCGGTCCTTGAATGTCTTGGTCATGGTCAGCCTCATGGGTTGGTCTTGCACGCGCCGGGCAGCAGCTCGGCGCCGTCAAACATCAGGTCGCGCTGCTGTGCGCGCAGTTGGACACTTAGCGGCCCGCTGCGTTCCGGCAGCGTGACCGACGCCGGCAGGCGGTTGGCCAGCACGCCCTGGGCCCAGGCGGCGTCCTGCTGGCCGCGCGGCCAGCGCAGCGGCAGCGCCTGGCCGTCCACCAGCACATCGGCGGCCCAGGCTTCGCCCGGGGTGGCGGTGTAGCTGGGCAGCACGTACACGCGCAGGCAGCTGGGGCCGGTGGCGGTGCCAGGTGCGGCGATATCCAGCGTGGCGCCGGGCTGGCGCGCGGCCAGCACGCCGTCGTCACGACCGAGGCCGGGCACGCGGCGCCAGGCGGCGCTCGCGGTGACGCGCAGCGCCGGTGCGATGGGCTCCGCCAGCGGCAGCGGCGCGAGGTCGGCCATCGCCTGGGCCAGGTCGTGCAGCGCATCGGGCGCGCTGCCGCCCAGGCCGGGCGCGGGCAGCAGCGGCGCGAGCTGTCGGTAGCTGGTCCACAGCCCATCAGCCGGCTCCTCGGCCAGGATGCCGGCCCAGCGGCCGCCGTTGTAGCGGGCGGTCAAGGCCTTGAGGCGCTGGTCGGCGCGCACGGCCTGCGCCGCGAAGGCGCGCGCAGCGGCGGGGTCGCGCTCCAGCGTGGTGGCGTAGCGCTCCAGTGCGAAGAAGCGCTCGTTGGCCAGCGCCGAGGCGCGCAGCGGGTATTCGACGAGCTGGAAGAAGGCGGGCTGCTGCGCGGCGGCGATGCGCGGGCGCACGGCGTCCAGCGCGGCCAGCAGCGCAGCGAAGCGGCTCAGCCGCTGCTGCACGGCCGGCAGCGCCATGCCGCTGCGGCGCATGCGTTCGCCGGCCAGGTGGAACTGCAGGTGCTCGGGGCGGCGCTCGAAGTTGACGCGGAAGTAGCCGTCCCAGATCGATGCGATCTCTTCGGCGTCGAACAGACGTTGCGCCAATTGCCGCAGGTAAGCCTGCTGCCCCTGCGCGCGCACGGCGGCAGGGTTCCAGGCCAGGTCGAACCAGTGGCTGAGGTTGACCTCGTGCGGCTTGATGTCGCCCGCGTTGACGACCCAGAACTGGCGCGCACCGGCGTCGAAGGCCCGGCCCATCTCCTCGGCCACCAGCGCCGGCGGTGTCGTGTCCAGCCACAGGTAGGACAGCGGCGCGCCGAGATAGCTGAGGTGGTAGTAGATGCCGGAGCCGCCCGAACGTTTTGACTGAGCGGCATCGGGGAACTGGCGGATGTAGCCGAAGTTGTCGTCCACCCACACCATCGTCACGTCGTCCGGCACCGCCAGGCCGGGCAGCAGCGGCAGCACTTCCTTGTAGGGCACGAAGATCTGCGGCGTCTTGGCGGGGTCACCCACGTGCTGCTTGATCAGTTCGCGCTGGTCGGCGATCAGGCCGTTCAGCAGCGCCTGTTTCTCGGCCACGGTGCCGCCGCCCTGCATGCCGGAGTCGTGGATGCCGCGCATGCCCAGCGTGAACAGGCTCTCGTAGCGGCCGTTCGTCTTCAGGCGCTCGGCCCAGTAGTCGCGCACCTGGGCGGCGTTGGTCGCGTAGTTGTACTGCGCGTGCGGCGCCTTCCACTCGGACACGTTGTTGCGCAGCATGGGCTCGGCATGCGATGACCCCATGACGATGCCGTAGCGCTGCGCCAGCTCGGCATTGCGCGGGTTGTCGTTGAAGGCGCGTGACACCTGGTGCATGGCCGGCCACAGCGTGTTGGCCTTCAGGCGCAGCAGCAGGCGGAAGACCTGCTCGTAGGTGCGCGGGCCGATGTTGCGGGCCTCGGGCTCGAAGGTGTTGGCAGCCCAGGGCTGCAGGCCCCAGTCCTCGTCGTTGATGAAGAGGCCGCGGTACTTCACGGCGGGACCGTCATGCAGCGGTTTGCTAACGCTGACATGCAGCGGGCCGCGCTTCACGGGCGCGAGGTCGGCCCACCAGACCCAGGGCGACACGCCCAGCGCCTGGCTCAGCGTGTAGACGCCATAGGCCGTGCCTCGGCGGTCGGCGCCGGCGATGACGAGTGCCTGTTTGACGCCCGGCGCGGGGTTGCGCAGCACGGCAATGCGGAAGCACTCCCAGCAGTCTTTGAGTTTGGCGAGGTCGAGCTGGTCGGCCAGCGCATCGATCTGCGCGTGGCGGCCGGCGGTGCCGACCCAGATCTGCACAGCGCCCTTGTCGGCGGTGCGCAGGCCCAGGCGCTTCAGGTCGTCGGCCAGGTCTTGCGCGACGAAGGCTTCGAGCGGGTCGGCGTGGGTGCTGCCGACAATGACGGCGCCGTCCAGCGGCAGGCTGGTCGCGGTCGCGCGGGTGGAGACGTCCAGGCCCGCATGGGCGGCGCCGGCAAGCGCCAGCAACAGGGTAGTCAGAAGCTGGCGCATGGTGGTCAACGGGCTTTGAATGCGGAACGCAGGTCGGGCGGCGGTGCGTCGCGGTCGACCGTGAGCCAGCCATCCACCAGCTTCAGCTCCGCCGCCTGGATGACGGTGCGCTGGTGCCAACGGTCATCGGTCTTGGCCTCGGGCTCGCCGCTCTGGTGCGTGAAATAGAACAGGTAGGCGCGGCCGTCGACGACGGTGACGCCGGGGTGCTGGCCCTTGGCGCGGTCGGTGGGGTGCTGGCCCACGCCGGCCAGCAGCCGCGTGGGTTGTTCTTCCCAGTTCAGTGCATCGTCGGAGCGCAGCACCAGCAAGCCCTTCCACAGGTCAGCCACCAGCCACCATTTGCCGGCGAACTGGAAAACTGTGGGGCCTTCGCCGGGCAGTGGACTCACCGGCCCGCGCACGGTCCAGGTCTTTAGGTCGGGGCTGTCGGCCACCTTGAGCTTGCTGCCGCCCTGCTCGTCCTTGAACCACATCCGATAACCGCCTTGCGGCGCGCGGATGACCGACGCGTCGATGACCTTGGGCGAGCCCAGGTCCACGCGGCCCGCGCAGGTCCAGGTGCGCAGGTCGGTGCTGGTCAGGTGCTCGATGCGGCGCTCGCCGGTCCAGCTCTTGTGCACACCGGGAACGATGGTCAGCCACAGGTGGTAGATGCCGTCGAACTCCTGGATCTCGGGCGCCCACAGCGTGACGCCGGTGCATTCGGCGGGGAACTTCGCTTCGCTGTCGAAGCCCCACCGATTGCCGTCGCGGGTCGTCGCGATGCCGATGGGCGTCGCGTGCACCCAGCTGACATCCTTGGGGTCGTCCAGCCGCATGGTGGCGCGGCGGTTCGTGTAGAACATTTCCCAGCGCTTCAGGCTGCGGTTGAAGACCATCGACACGTCGGCCGCGCCGTCCAGCACCGGGTCGCGGTACAGCGGGCGCGGCGCGGGTTCAGGCGTCGCGCAGCCGGCGAGGGCCAGCAGCAGGGCCAACGAGGCGAACAGCTTCATGGCGTGACCTTGATGGGCAGGTAGCGCGGCGCCTTCATCGCGGCGCCCAGGTGGTAGCTGGTGTGCGGCGGCTGGTTGTAGCCGGTGTTCTGCGCGGCGACCTGCACGCGGTATTGCGGGTCGTGCATCAGCGTGACGAGGCGGTGCTCGGTCGGAATGGCCGTGGAGAACACCAGCAGCGCGGTGCTGTCGTCGTTTCGCCAGACCACTTCCTCACGCCAGTCGCCGAACAGGTCGGCCGACAGCACCGGGTTGCCCTTGGTACCGTTGTTGGACGCAGCGCCGAACTGCTTGCCGTTCAGCACGTTCTCGAACTTGAAGGCGGCCGGGTTCCACTTGTCGATGGCGACATGGTCCAGCGATTCGCGCAGCAGGTCGCCGTCCCACCAGGCGGCAAAGTTGTAGCGGTTGGGGTGCTTGTCGCTGATGAGCTTGCCGCTGGCGTTCATCAGGCCGCCAACATTGCCCCAGCATTCGGCGCCGGGGTGAGCGGCGTCGATGTCGAAGCAGACGCCGCGGCCCACGTCGGTCTTGTTGCCGGACATGCTCCACAGGATCTTGCCTGTGGCCGCGTCATGCATCTCCAGGCCGTGCTCGCCGTAGCAGCGCGGGCTCTCGTGCACCATGAAGACCTGCTGGCCTTCGCGCGCCGGGTCGTGGTTGCTGACGTGCAGCGCGTCGCCATGGCACAGGCCGGTGCTGTAGAGCAGCTTGCCGGTGCTGGCGATGGTGGCGGCGCCATAGACGATGTCGTCGCGACCGTCGCCGTCCACATCGGCCACGGAGAAGGAATGCGCGCCCTGCCCTGCGGCCGGCTTGCTGGCCTCGTCGGCGGCGCTGTCGAACACCCAACGCTTCGTCAGCTTGCCGTCGCGCCAGTCCCAGGCGGCGATGACGGCACGGGTGTAATAGCCGCGCGAGAACACGGCGCTAGGCCGCTGGCCGTCCAGGTAGGCCACGCCGGCCAGGAAGCGGTCGACGCGGTTGCCGTAGGCGTCGCCCCAGGCCTCGCCCTGGCCACCGCGCGGCGGGTCGTAGTCGGCCGTGGCCATGGCCGCGCCGGTGAGGCCGTTGAACACGGTGATCCACTCCGGCCCGGCCAGGATGTAGCCCGTGGCGTTGCGGTGGTCGGCCTTGGCATCGCCGATCACCTTGCCCTGTCCATCGACGGTGCCGTCAGCGGTCTTCAACATGACCTCGGCACGGCCGTCGCCGTCCAGGTCGTAGGCCACCATGTGGGTGTAGTGGGCACCGGCGCGGATGTTGCGCCCGAGGTCGATGCGCCAGAGCCGCGTGCCGTCCAGCTTGTAGGCGTCCACCAGCGTGTGGCCGGTGTAGCCGCGCTGCGAGTTGTCCTTGGCGTTCGTGGGCTGCCATTTGACGATCAGTTCGTACTGGCCATCGCCGTCCAGATCGGCGGGTGCGCCGTCGTTCATCTGGTAGGCGTAGGCCACGCCGTCTGGCGTGGTGCCACCCTCGGGTTTTTGCAGCGGCACGCGCAGATAAGGCTGGCTCAAGGGCGCCGTGCCGGCGGGCGCGGCCTGCTCACGCCCGGCGACGACGGCGCGCACGCTGTACAGGCTGTCGGCGCGACCTTGCGCGTCGACCAGATTGGTCAGCGCCTGCGGTTCTCCGTTGATGCGCTTGCCATCGCGGTAGACGTTGAAGCGCACGCCGGCCGGCTCGGTGCCCAGCAGCCGCCAGCTGACGAAGACGCCGGACGAGGTCGACAGCGCGACGACGCCGCGGTCGAGCTTCTCGACCTGGCGCGTGTCCGCCTGGGCGGCAGCGGTGCCCGCGAGCAGCAGCCCGCAGGCCAGATGCCGAGTGAAGGAAGTCAATGCAGTCATCGCGCCACCTCAAAAAAAACGGCCTCCGAAGAGGCCGGGCACCTGAACTCAGGCGCAACAGGATTGGCCATGCCGGCCAACGCCCGGAGACAGGTTTCAGAGCTTGTAGCCCAGCGTCACGTAGTAGCGGCGGCCGGACCAGGCCAGCTCGTTCGGGCGCGACAGGTCGCCCGCATAGCTCAGTTCGGCCTGGTCGGTCAGGTTCTTGCCCTCGATGGAGAGGGTGAAGTTCTTCGTCGCCTTCCACTGCAGCTTGGCATCCAGGTAGCCGGTCTTGTCGCGGAAGTTCGGGTTGCCCGACACGTCGTTGCCGCCCGTGTAGTACTTGTCGCGGTGGTGGTAAGCGACGCGCGCATTGATCACGTCGTTGTCGTACCACAGGCCCACGTTGTAGGCGTTCTTGGACAAGCCCGGGTAGGGCAGTTCCGAACCGTCCAGCGCGCTGACCAACTGGTTGCCGGCGGCATAGCTGTAGGTCATGCGGGTGTAGTTGGCATTCACGCCGAAGCCACTCAGCCAGCCCGGCAGGAAGGTCAGCGCCTGGTTGCCGTCCAGCTCGATGCCCTGGGTCTTGGCGCCCTGGCCGTTGATGGGCTGGGTCACGTCGAACAGGCGGCCGTCGCCGTAGAAGTTCACGCCCGGCTGGTAGATGTTGCTGCGCACGTAGGTGTCGATGTCGGTGCGGAACAGCGCCAGCGAGAGCTTGGTGTCGCGGTTGGGGTAGTACTCCAGGCTCAGGTCGTACTTGGTGGCGCGATAGGGCTTGAGGTCTGGGTTGCCGGCCGTGCAGTCGTCGGTGCCGTCGCCGTTGGGGAACGCCGGGTTGCCGCTGCCGGTCGTGCAGGTCACGTTGGGTGCCAGCAGGTTCAGCGCGGGCCGCGACATCACCTTGGCCCAGCCGCCGCGAACGATCAGCTTGTTGGGGACCAGTTGCAGCGCGGCGTTCAGGCTGGGCAGCACGTCGTTGTAGCTGTTGTCGATGGTGACCACGTTGTTGGAGATCACGCGGACCGTGCAGCTCGTCAACACGGTCGGGTCGCAGAGGCGGTCCACCTGCACGCCGGTGGACGACACGTCCGTCTTGGCGTAGCGAACGCCGATGTTGCCGTCCAGCGGCATGCCGAAGACCTCGGTGCCCCAGTCCAGGCGCGCATAGGCGGCCTGGGTCTTCTCCTTGATGTAGAAGGCCGGGATCTGCGGATAGGTCTTGCCGTCGTTGCCGGGCGTCTCGTACAGGTAGTTGGGGTTGAACGCGCTGGTGTCGAAGATGCCGGACGCTGCAGCAGCCGTGTAGCTGGGCGCCGTCCAGTTGCTGGGCAGGCCGGAGGTGCCATAGCCGCCCATGAAGGTGCCATCCGTCTTGGTGCGGATCGCGTTGACGATCTCCTGCATCCGCGCGGCGTTCACGAACGACTCCCTGTTGCCGCTATTGATGTAGCTCTGCGCAACGTTTGGGCGCTGGGCTGTGCCGGTGTACAGCGGGTCGAAGTTGATGATCTGGTTGACGTTGGCCGTGCGGGCGTTGATGTCCACCGCTTCGTCCACCGCAGAAAGGCTGCCGTTGTTCTGCACCAGATAGCCGCCGCCGTTGAACTGGCGCGCGCTGTTTTCCTTCGCCTGGCCGCCGAACCACAGGGTCTGGAAGAAGCCGTGGTCGAAGTTGTACTGCAGGTCCAGCTTGCCCATGCGCTCCTTGTGCTGCGTGGCCGTCGGGCGGTATTGCAGCTGGGCCTGCACGTAGGAGGAGGCGTTGTCCGGGCTGTAGTTCGCCGGGAAGGTGAACTGCGGCAGGCGGTCGGCACCGAGCTTCACGACCAGGCCCGGCGCGTTCTGCGTCAGGATGACGTTGTTGGTCTCGTTGGCGTAGTCGGCCTGGGAGTCGACCAGCTGGCCTTCCACGCGCCAGGCGTTGTTCCGGTACTTGAAGCCGACATCGGTGTACTTGGACTCGCTGTCCTGGGCGAAGTCGCGCGCCGACGTGCTGAACGCCCCCTGGCCGCCCTGGCCCGCCACATTCAGGCAGTTGCCGACGGTGAACTGGGTGACGTGGTGGTTCTCGACCACCATGCCGGCCGGCGTGGCGGCGGTGCTGGCGCCCGTGCAGGTGCCGCCCGAAGGAACGGCCGTGGCGTTGTAGGTCGGCGCATTGCCCGGCGCGGACAGGCGGGTGACCGCCGAGAAGTCGGTGCCGAAGTTGCGGTCGTTGAGCGTCGAATCACCCGTGTTGACCTTGTGGCTCACGTAGGCGTCGAAGTCCTTCGTGAACTTGTACTGCGCGGTCACGTCGATGGAGGTGCGCTTGTGGTCGCGCGTCCAGATGCCGTAGCGCGAGATACGCGGCGAGTAGTCGAACCACTGCCGGTTGCAGTCGGCGAGGTTGGTGGCGTTGCCCGTCAAGGCCGAGCAGCCGGTGCGGCTGGTGATGGCCGCTGCGGCGGGGTTCAAGCTGGTGAGCGTCTTCTCGTCCGAAAAGTCCCAGTCGCGCAGGAAGGCCCAGGAGGTGTTGCGGACGAAGTCGCCGCGCGTCAGCACATTGTCGTAGACCAGCATGCCCATGACGCCCAGCTTGCCGTCCAGGAACTTGTCGGCCACCAGGATTGAGCCGCGCGGCTGCACGCCACCGCGCAGGCTGCCGCTCTCGCCCGACAGCTGGATCGACACGGTGCGCTTGGTGAAGTCCAGCGGCTTGCGCGTGATGATGTCCACCGTGCCGCCGATGCCGCCTTCGGTCATGTTGGCGGTGACGCCCTTGACCACGTCGATGGACTGGATCATCTCGGCAGGCAGCTCGCGCAGGTCGGCGCCGCGGCCGGTGCCGCCGTTGCTGTTCAGCGCCGTCATGCCGTTGATCTGGATGCGGTTCAGGTCGGGCTCGACACCGCGGATGGACACCTGGGTGCCTTCGCCGAAATCGCGCGACAGCTGCACGCCCGTCACGCGGGACAGCGCCTCGCCGACGTTCTTGTCGGGGAACTGGTCGATGTCTTCCGCGACCAGGCTGTCCTGCACCGTCGACGCATTCTTCTTGCGGTCGTTGGCGCTCTGGATGGAGCGGCGGATGCCGGTCACGACGACGGTGTCGAGCTGGTTGGTCTCGGCCTTGGCGGGCGCGGCCGAAGCGGCGGCGGCCGGTGCGGCGGCGGCCTGGGCGTGCGCGGCCTGGCCGGCCAGTGCGGCGGAGATGGCGAGCGCCAGCGGCGTCCAGCGCGGTGCGCGCAGGGTGTAGGTGTTCAGCATATGTCTGCCTCCAGAAATACTTGCGAGATGATTGCTATGCAGCAATCTTCATATTGCCCTGCGGGCAGTCTAGGGGCCTGGTTTCGGCCTGTGTTTGGCGCCGGCCAAAGAATCAAGGACGTGATTGCTTGGCGTCAGGCAAACCCTGGTGCGCGCAGCTATCGGTCAAAACCGTGAGCGAAAGCGCCGCATCTATGTTGCAGTGCCGCATGCGTGCGGCAGGCGCATATCAGTTCCAGAATCTGTCGCAGCAATATTTGACTTCGCTCCACACATATTGCTTGGATATTCAACGCCCGCAGTGATTCAGGGTTTGCGGGCCAGCCAGGCCTTCGGCACGGGGATCACGCAGATACTCATCTCGCGCCCGTCCGCAGCCAGCATGGCGGACTGGATCTGGATCTTCCGGCCGTCCGGGCTGAAGGTGGGGTGGGGGTGGTCACGCGCGGTGTCCTTGTGGCCGGCGCTGAGACGGATCATTTCGCGCGTCTTGCGGTCGATCAGGTAGATGTCGCGGTTGAAGTCGTCGCCCACGGCGAAGCGGCCATCCGGCGAGCCATGCACATGCCACAGACCGCTGCCCTTGTGGGTCTGGCCGGCGATGGTCATCTCGCGCGTGCGCAGGTTGACGATGGCCAGGCCCGTGGGCTTCTCGCGCGTGCCGGAGTTGCCCCAGCTCGTCTCCTGGCCCGGGTTGGCGCCGCCGACCTCGGTACCAGGCGCGCGAGCCGGGTCTTCCACGCCAGGGACGGGGCGGTGGCCCATGATGGCCAGCGCCACCTCGTCCTTGCCGATGATGGCCTCGTGGGTCACCCACTCGTAGGATGCCTCGGGATACAGCGGGCGCAGGCCGCTGCCATCACCCTTGACCGTCCAGGTGCGCTGCGGCGACTTGCCGCCCGTCTCCCAGCTGAACACCAGCTCGCCCGGGCTCCACAGGTTGGACTGGATGTGGCCGATCTGGAAGGGCACGGAGACGACGTCCTTGAACTCGCCCGTCTTCACGTTGACCTTGCCGATGGCATGCGGGCCGGCACCCATGCGGCGCGGGCCGAAGGGCGGCTCGATCTTGGTGCCGGCGGGCAACCGCGCGCCCGCGTAGTCCTTGCCCTGTATGCGGAAGTAGAACCACTGGTTGTCGGCGTCCAGCGCGTTGTCGCCATAGGCCTCCAGCTCGGCCGGCAGCGTCGCGATGACGCGCTGGTAGACATCCGCCGACTTCAGCACGCGGGCCTTGCTGTCGGCAAACACGCGGTCGAGGTCTACCTCGATGACCTGGCGCACCTTGGGGTCACCCCCGGCCGGGTCCTTGCGCAGGAAGTAGAGCTTGTTGCCGCCCGACTGCGACAGATTGAGCATGCCCTCATAGCCGCCCTCAGTGACCTGCACCATCTCGCCGCTGCGCTCGTTGACGGCGATGGCCTCGCCCTTCACGCGGTTGGAGCGGAACACCAGCCACTTGCCGTCGGCCGTCCACTGCGGGTGGCTGGGGTAGATCTTGGAGTCGCCGTGCGGCTTGGTGGTCAGGAAGGTCAGCGGCGTGCCGGTGACGGGGTCCTTGACGACGCGCTTCTCGGACGGGAAGCGCTGGCCGATCTGGGCCCAGGCCGAGCCGAGGGCCAGGCTGAGCAGAACGCCGAGGAACAAGGTGCTTTTGGAGCGCATGGCAGGGCCTGCTGGTCGAAGTGCGGCGACTCTAGGCCCGGGTATGTCAAGGACTGTTGCTGGCCGTCAATCGCTCAAGAACTTGCGCTATCCCGGCTGCCCGGGGCGGCGCGAGCCTCCTAGCATGCGCGCCATGACGCCCAAGCCCACCCGCCGCCTCGTTGCGGCCCTGTTGCTCGCCCTGCCCCTGGCCCAGGCCCATGCGCAGGAGTTCACCGCCACGACCGACCCCGCGCGCGCCCAGGTCCAGCTGCCCGAGCCTGCCAGGCCCGAGCTGCCCTCGCTGATCCTCATCGGCGACTCCACCGTGCGCAACGGCCGCGACGACGGCCAGGGCAAGGGCGCCGAGGGCCAGTGGGGCTGGGGCAACCCCATCGCCGCCTATCTGGACACGAACAAGATCAACGTCGTCAACCGCGCCGTCGGCGGGTTGAGCAGCCGCACCTACCGCAGCAGCGGCCACTGGGACCGCACCAAACCCTTCATCAAGAAGGGCGACTGGGTGGTCATGCAGTTCGGCCACAACGACGCCAGCCCCGTCAACGACAACAGCCGCGCCCGCGGCGTGCTGCGCGGCACGGGGCCCGAAAAGGAAGACATCAACAACCTGCTGACCGGCAAGCCCGAGACCGTCTACACCTACGGCGCCTACCTGCGCGGCTACATCGCCGAGATCCGCGCGGCGGGCGCCACGCCCGTCGTCGCCTCGCCGGTGATCCGCAAGCGCTGGGAGGCGGACGGTGCAACGGTGATGCGCGCCGGCGGCAACTTCGCCGGCTGGGCAGCCGAGGTGGCCAGGCAGGAGAAGGTGGCCTTCATCGACCTCAACGAATGGGGCGCCAAGCGCTACGAGGCACTGGGCAAGGCGACCGTCGAGACGTTTTTTCCGGCGGACATGCCGCAGGAGACCGTGCACACCAACTGGCTGGGCGCTGCGGTGAACGCGCAGCTCGTCATCGCCGGCCTGATCCAGAACAAGGTGCTGCCTGACGCCGTCTACAAGCAGCGCTTCGCGCCCGATGGCAGCGACGACCGGCCCGTCGTCGATGCGCGCAAGGTGAAGGTCGAAGCCCCGCGCGACCCCAAGCTGCCCAGCCTCGTGCTGATTGGCGACTCCACCGTGCGCAGCGGCGGCCAGAACGGCGCCTACGGCTGGGGCGAGCGCCTCGCCGCCTTCTTCGACACGCAGCGCATCAACGTCGTCAACAACGCCATCGGCGGCCGCAGCAGCCGCACCTTCTTCACCGAAGGTCGCTGGGCCTCCGTGCTCGACCAGCTGAAAGCCGGCGACACGCTGCTGATCCAGTTCGGCCACAACGACGGCGCCCGCATCGGCGACCCGGCCGGCAAGAACCGCGGCTCGGTGCCCGGCATCGGCCCCGAGGCCGTGGAAGACACCCGGCCCGACGGCACGAAGGAGATGGTGCAGAGCTTCGGCTGGTACCTGGCCCGCTACATCAACGACGCCAAGGCCAAGGGCGCGAGCGTCGTCGTGCTGTCGCCCATTCCGCACAAGGACCGCTGGAAGCCCGAGCAGCCGCGTGACTTCGAGAACTACGCCGCCTGGGGCGAACAGGTCGCCCGAGCGAACGGCGCCCAGTTCATCGACCTGACGATGCGGGTCGCCGAGGCCTACCGCGCGGTTGGTGCGGAGAAGGTCGACACCTTCTTCTCCGACGCCCGCACGCACACGAATGACGCCGGCGCGGTCTTCAACGCCACCCAGCTCGTCGAGGCGCTGAAGCGCCTGCCGGGCCAGCCACTGCAACCCTTCCTGCGCCCCGCCGCGCCGTGATCTGCGCAGACCGCTTGCCAGTCTCAAAAAACTTCGCTTAGAATGGCGGGCTCAGGCGCTTTAGCTCAGTTGGTTAGAGCGATGGAATCATAATCCACAGGTCCGGGGTTCGAGTCCCTGAAGCGCCACCAAACAAGTCGAGAACGGCCCGAGCAACCCTCGGGCCGTTTTCGTTTCCGCAGCGTCCGCATGACGCCGCCTCGCAGCCACTGGACATGCCATGTACCGCTGTGTTCTTGCCCTGACGCTCGCCGTCAGCAGTCTGGCCGCCCAGGCCCAGCAGCACCGCTCCTTCACGCCGCAGACCCTGCGCGGCGAACTCGTGGTCACTCAGCACCCCGACGTGCTGATGAACGGCAGGTATGCGCGCCTCGCCCCCGGCAGCCGCATCAAGGGCGACACCAACCTGCTTGTGCAGCCCGGCGCCATCACGGGCCAGAAGCTGGTGGTGCACTACACCGTCGAGAACAGCGGGCTGATCATGGACGTCTGGATACTGAACCCCGCCGAACTGGCCAACAAGCCCTGGCCGACGACCCGCTCGGAGAGCGCCACCTGGCAGTTCAACCCCGGCGACCAGACCTGGATCAAGCAATGACTGATACGACCCACAAGAAGGTCTACATCAAGACCTTCGGCTGCCAGATGAACGAGTACGACTCGGACAAGATGGCCGACGTGCTGGGCGCCGCCCAGGGCTACGAGCCGACCAACGACCCCGAGCAGGCCGACCTCATCCTCTTCAACACCTGCTCCGTGCGCGAGAAGGCGCAGGAGAAGGTCTTCAGCGACCTCGGCCGAGTCAAGCACCTGAAGGCCAAGGGCGTCATGATCGGCGTGGGCGGTTGCGTGGCCTCGCAGGAAGGCGCTGCCATCATCGAGCGCGCACCCTACGTCGACGTCGTCTTCGGCCCGCAGACGCTGCACCGCCTGCCCGCCATGCTTGACGCCCGCCGCGAGCAGCGCCGCCCGCAGGTGGACATCTCCTTTCCCGAGATCGAGAAGTTCGACCACCTGCCGCCGGCCAAGGTCGAGGGCGCCTCGGCCTTCGTGTCGATCATGGAAGGCTGCTCCAAGTACTGCTCTTACTGCGTGGTGCCCTACACCCGCGGCGAAGAGGTCTCGCGCCCCTTCGACGACGTGCTGACGGAGATCGCCGGCCTGGCCGACCAGGGCGTCATGGAGATCAACCTGCTGGGCCAGAACGTCAATGCCTATCGCGGCAGGATGGGCGACACCACAGAGTTCGCCGACCTGGCCCTGCTGCTGGAGTACGCGGCCGAGATCCCCGGCATTCAGCGCCTGCGCTTCACCACCAGCCACCCCAACGAGTTCAGCCCCCGCCTCATCGAGGCCTACGGCAAGATCCCGCAGCTGGTGAACCACCTGCACCTGCCCGTGCAACACGGCAGCGACCGCATCCTGATGGCCATGAAGCGCGGCTACACGGCGCTGGAGTTCAAGAGCACCGTGCGCAAGCTGCGCGCCATCCGCCCGGACCTGCGCCTGGCCAGCGACTTCATCGTCGGCTTCCCCGGCGAGACCGACGAGGACCACGCCAAGCTGATGAAGCTGGTGCACGACGTCGGCTTCGACGCGAGCTTCAGCTTCATCTTCAGCCCCCGCCCCGGCACGCCCGCTGCGGCGCTGGAGGACACGACGCCCTATGAAGTCAAGGTGAAGCGCCTGCAGGAGCTGCAGGCGGCCATTGAAGCCCATGCGCTGACGATCTCGCAAGGCATGGTCGGCAAGGTCGAGAAGGTGCTGGTCACCGGCACCGCTCGCAAGGATTCGACGGAACTGATGGGCCGCACCGAGTGCAACCGCATCGTCAACTTCCCCGGCTCTCAGCGATTGATGAACCAGCTCGTGGATGTGCGCA
Source organism: Pelomonas parva (assembly GCF_043555835.1). Taxonomy (NCBI): domain Bacteria; kingdom Pseudomonadati; phylum Pseudomonadota; class Betaproteobacteria; order Burkholderiales; family Sphaerotilaceae; genus Roseateles; species Pelomonas parva. The sequence goes on from NZ_JBIGHV010000008.1 coordinate 34,047, forward strand.
TCACGACCGCCTTCGCGCACTCGCTGCGCGGCGAGGTTGTCACGACGGAAGAAGTCCTCAGCGCTTGACGCTGAGCAGCCACCACTGCGGCAGGGCCACGCCGAGCACGAGCAAGGCATAGCCTGCCATCTTGCCGTCACGGCCCAGCAGCAGCACGGCGGCAATGACGGCCGCCGTCCCGCCCGCCGCACCCCACATCCACAGCCGCCGCCACGCCAGAGATTTCGCCTCGCGCCGCCAGACGCCCTTGATCGCCAGCGCCAGCAGCGCCGCCAGCCCCCAGGCCGGTGCGAACAGGTTGGCGATGTGCCAGAAAGCGTCGAGAGGGCTCATTCGGACTTGACCGTTGTCAGAGGCGGCAAAGCGGCGAATCCTACAATTCACTTCCCATGTCGGTCTTCGCTCTTGGCCTGAATCACAACACCGCCCCGCTCGATCTGCGCGGGCGGTTTGCGTTCACGCTCGAGCAACTGGCGCCGTCGCTCGCTGGCCTGCGCCAGAAGCTGCCCGGCGCGCCCGAGGCCGCCATCCTGTCGACCTGCAACCGCACCGAGGTCTACGTGGCCGCACCGTCAGCCCAGGTCCAGCCGGCCATCGCCTGGCTGGCGCAGACGGGTGGCGTCGAGGCCGGCGCGCTGCGCGAGCATGCCTATGTGATGCAGGGCAGCGCCGCCGCGCGCCACGCCTTCCGCGTCGCCAGCGGGCTGGACTCCATGGTGCTGGGCGAGCCGCAGATCCTCGGGCAGATGAAGCAGGCCGTGAAGGAAGCAGAGGCCGCCGGCGCTTTAGGCACCACGCTGCATCAGCTCTTCCAGCGCAGCTTCTCGGTGGCGAAGGAAGTGCGCAGCTCCACCGAGATCGGCGCCCACTCCATCAGCATGGCCGCTGCCGCCGTGCGCCTGGCCGGCCAGCTGTTCGAGGACCTGGCCAAGACGCGCGTGCTCTTCGTCGGCGCGGGCGAAATGATCGAGCTGACCGCGACTCACTTCGCGGCCAAGACGCCACGCCACATGGCCGTCGCCAACCGCACGCTGGAACGCGGCGAGAAGCTGGCCATCCGCTTCGGCGCCGAGGCCGTGCGCCTGTCCGACCTGCCCGACCGCCTGCACGAGTTCGACATCGTCGTCTCCTGCACCGCGTCCAGCCTGCCGCTGATCGGCCTGGGCGCCGTCGAGCGCGCGCTGAAGAAACGCAAGCACCGCCCGATGTTCATGGTCGACCTGGCCGTGCCGCGCGACATCGAGCCCGAGGTCGCCCAATTGGACGACGTCTACCTCTACACCGTCGACGAGCTGGCCCAGCAGGTGCAGACCGCCGGCGAGAAGCGCCAGGCCGCCGTCGAGCAGGCCGAGGCCATCGTCGAGACCGGCGTGCAGAGCTTCATGCACTGGCTGGACCAGCGCCACACCGTGCCGCTGATCCAGGCCCTGCACGCCCAGGCCGACGACTGGCGCGCGCTGGAGATCGCCCGTGCCCGCAAGCTGCTGGCCAAGGGCGCGGACGTGGACGAGGTACTGGATGCGCTGTCCAAGGGCCTGACGCAGAAGCTGCTGCACGGCACGCTGGCCGAACTGAACGCCAGCGATGGCGAGCAGCGGCTGCAGCTGGCGCAGACGGTGTCGCGCCTGTTCCTGCGCGGCAACAAGCAGTCTTAGCGGCGCTCACCGCCGCCGCCCGGCGCGTGCATCGCGCCGCCTCCTGACTGCTTCTCCGATCCCGCCATGAAAGACTCCCTGCGCCAGCAGTTCGACCGCCTCGGCTACCGCCTTGCCGAGCTGGACACCATCCTCGCCGACGGCAGCATCGCTGCGGACATGAAGCGCTACCGCGCGCTGACCCGGGAGCAGTCCGAGGTCGCCGGCCTCGTCGATCGCTACCGCCGCTATCAAGCGCACGAAGCCGACCTCGCCGCCGCCCGCGACATGCTGGCCGACCCGGAGATGGCGGAGATGGCGCGCGAGGAAATCGCGAACGCCGAGTCCGCACTGACCGCGCTCGACGCCGAGCTGCAGCTCGCGCTGATCCCGAAAGACCCCGACGACGAGCGCAACGCCTTCCTCGAAATCCGCGCCGGCGCGGGCGGCGACGAGTCGGCCCTGTTCGCCGGCGACCTGGCGCGCATGTACCTGCGCTTCGCCGAAGGCCAGGGCTGGCGCACCGAGATCCTGTCCGAAAACGTGTCGGACCTGGGCGGCTACAAGGAACTGGTGGTGCGCATCGAGGGCGACGGCGTCTACGGGCGCCTGAAGTTCGAGAGCGGCGGCCACCGCGTGCAGCGCGTGCCGGCCACGGAAGCCCAGGGCCGCATCCACACCAGCGCCTGCACGATCGCCGTCATGCCCGAGCCCGACGAGGCCGAGGCCATCACGCTGAACCCGGCCGACCTGCGCATCGACACCTTCCGCGCCAGCGGCGCCGGCGGCCAGCACATCAACAAGACCGACTCCGCCGTGCGCGTCGTTCACCTGCCGACCGGCATCGTCGCCGAATGTCAGGACGGCCGCAGCCAGCACAGCAACAAGGCCAAGGCGCTGCAGGTGCTGCAGGCGCGCATCCAGGACAAGGAGCGCAGCGAGCGCGCCGCCAAGGAGGCCGCCACGCGCAAGGGGCTGATCGGCACCGGCGACCGCAGCGACCGCATCCGCACCTACAACTTCCCGCAGGGCCGCCTGACCGACCACCGCATCAACCTGACGCTCTACAAGCTCGGCCAGATCATGGACGGCGACCTGGCTGACGTGATCCAGGGGCTGCTGGCAGCGCAGGCGGCGGAGCAGCTGGCGCAGCTGGAAGAAGGCCGGGCATGACGGTCGACGAGGCGCTGGCCCTGGCCCGCCAACTCGGCGTCGAGCGCGGCGATGCGCAGACCTTGATCGGCCACCTGACCGGCCACGACCGCGCCTGGCTCATCACCCACGGGGACGCGCCCGCGCCCGGCTCCGAGGCCGCGCTGTGCCGCCTGGCCGCTGGCGAGCCATTGGCCCACCTGACCGGCTGGCAGCCCTTCCACGGCCTGGTACTTCAGGTCACGCCGGCCACGCTCATCCCCCGCCCCGACACGGAAGCCATCGTCGACTGGGCGCTGGAACTGCTGGAAGACCTGCCAGGCCAACCGAGCGTCGTCGACCTTGGCACCGGCAGCGGCGCCATCGCGCTGGCCCTCAAGGCCGCCTGCCCGCGCGCCCAGGTCATGGCCGTCGACTTCAGCGCCGACGCGCTGGCCGTCGCCCGCACCAATGGTGAGCGCCTGGGCCTGTCCGTCGACTGGCGCCACGGCAGCTGGTTCGAGCCACTGGCCGGCCAGCGCTTCGGCATGATCGTCAGCAACCCGCCCTACATCGCCGGCGACGATCCGCATCTGCCCGCGCTGCGCCACGAGCCCCTCACCGCCCTCACCCCCGGCGGCGACGGCCTGGCCGACCTGCGCGCCCTCATTGATGCGGCGCCGCAACATCTATCGCCCGGCGGCTGGCTCTTGTTGGAGCACGGCTGGGATCAAGCCGACGTGGTAGCGCAACAACTGTCCGCGCGCGGTTTTGCCGCTCCCGCCCTGCGCCGCGACCTGGCCGGCCGGCCCCGCGCCAGTGGCGCGCGCTGGCCCGGTTGACCGCCGCCCCTGGTTTGCGTGAGGTTTTGCCACCAGTTCGTCATTCCCGCGAACGAACAGCCGGCGTAGTATCAAACCCCGGTGCCCTCTCGTGCACCGCGCGGGAGACGATCATGATCCGCCTCGTTAGCGCTGCAGTCCTGAGCCTCTCTGCCCTGCCGGCCTTGGCCGCCGACGCCGACGCCGACGCCAGCCCACGCTGGCAGGCCCGCCTGCAACTCAGCAGCATCGCCAGCGCCTCCGACCCGGCGCCCCGCTTCAACGGCTCGCGCGTGCTCAGCGCCAACCTGCTGGGCGACTACTACCTCACAGGCTCCGGCCTCTCCAGCGTGAACGGCGGCCTGCGCGCCACCGGCGGCATGCTGATGGGCCCGCTGTCGCTGTCGCAAAGCAGCGGCGGCCTGGCCTTGGGTGGAGGGCCGCTGTCGGCCGGCCGGCGCAGCCTGGTGCTCAGCGGCCCCGATGCCTACACGCTAGAACCGAGCGCCAACCTGTCCTATGTCGGCATCGGCTACACCGGCCGCCTGCAAGGCAGCGGCTTCGCCTTCAGCGCCGACCTCGGCCTGATGTCGGGCAGCGTCGGCGGCCTGCGCCTGGGCGGTCGCAGTGCCGCTCAAGGCTTCGAGGATGCGATGCGCGACCTGCGCTTCAAGCCCTTGCTGCAACTGGGTCTGGCCTACAGCTACTGACCGGCCCGTCGCCGCGTCTCGGATAATTGCGCTTTCGCCTTTTCCGAGAATTGCAATGAGCGACGTTCAGCAACGCATAGACGACCTGGTCAAGTCCAACCGAGTCGTGCTCTTCATGAAGGGCACGGCCCAGTTCCCGATGTGCGGCTTCTCCGGCCGTGCCATCCAGATCCTGAAGGCCGCCGGTGTCACCGACCTGAAGACCTTCAACGTGCTGGAAGACGAGGAAGTGCGTCAGGGCATCAAGGACTACGCCAACTGGCCCACCATCCCCCAGCTCTACGTCGGCGGCGAGTTCGTCGGCGGCTCGGACATCATGATGGAGATGTACGAGTCGGGTGAGCTGCAGCAGGTCTTGACCGCCGCGTGACTCGTCTCGTCGTCGGGCTGACGGGTGCGACCGGCGCGGCCTACGCGCTACGGCTGTTGCGGCGCGCACGCGAGCTGGGCGTCGAGACGCACCTCATCGCCACGCCCGCCGGCATCCTGAATGCGCACCACGAGCTGGGGCTGGACCGCTCCACGCTGGAGGCCGAGGCCGATCACGCCTACTCGCCCGGCGACATCGGCGCCTGCATCGCCAGCGGCAGCTTCGCCACGGCCGCCATGGTCGTCGCGCCCTGCTCGATGAAGTCGCTCGCGGCCATCGCGCATGGTCTCGGCGACAACCTGTTGACCCGCGCCGCCGACGTGACGCTGAAGGAGCGCCGCCGCCTCATCCTGATGGTGCGCGAGACGCCGCTCAACCTGGCTCACCTGCGCAACATGGTGGCGGTGACCGAGATGGGCGGCATCTGCTTCCCGCCGCTGCCGGCCTTCTATCACCACCCCAAGAGCATCGACGAGATGGTCGCCGAGACCGTCGAACGCGTGCTCGAAGTGGCGGGCATCTCGGCCGCCCAGCCCAAGGTCTGGACCGGGCTGTAGGGAAAAGCTGAACAAGGCCCTCAGTCGGGGTCCGGCGAATAGGGCGGCAGTCGATGCAGCAACTCCGCAGCCCGGAGGTCGCCTTCCTCGGCCATGTCGACCAGCGTGCTGCGCAACCACCGCTCCACCTTGGGCGGCCGCACGGGCAGCGCCGCCACGTCTGCCAGCCGGTTCCAGCGGTTCGGATTGGCGGACTCCTTGTAGCCCTGCAGCAGCGCCGACAAGTCTTCCTCTTGGCCCTCGCGCACGACCCGGCGCGCCAGCAAGTCGGCCTGCGGCAGCGGCGAGCGCGCGATGGCGTAGAGCCCGACCCAGGCCCGCTTGTGCGAGGAGCCGACCAAGTGCCCGGCCCAGTCGATGACGCCCGGATCGCCCGCGTTGGCGAGCGTCAGGGCGGACTCGTATTGATCGTCGCTGTCGCGATAGGCGGTGCCGACGCGCGACGCCAGCATCTCGATGGCTTGCGGCGACCCGTGGCGCGCCACCCAGGGCGCGAACAGCAAAGCCTCCTCGCTGCTGGCCTCACGCATCGCCTGCAGCACGAGTTCGGCGTGTGGCGCCGCCGCAGCGAGGCCCGCCACCCTGGCGATGGCGGCACGCTGTTCCTTGTCCGCCGTCAGCGCGAACCGGGCCAGCAGCGCTGCGGCGACTTCGGCGTCACGCGCATGAACGGCGAAATCTGCGACGGCATCGGCGTGCCGCACCCACGCGCCGGTATGGATCATCCCCAGCATCAACGGCCTGGCCTCGCGGTGAGGTGCATTGGCGAACGCCCACAGCACATCGTCGCGACTGATGGCACCACGCCGAGGCTGGCCGACGGGCAGATCCTGCTCACTGGCTTCGTACAGAGCCATCAAGTCCGCGAACGACTTGTAGGCACTGGGGCTGGCAAAGTGCGTGTCGATGTCGCGCACCAAGGCCCTGGGCGACCCCGGCGACGCGCGCCTGGCCTGGGCCTGCAGCGCCCTTAGCGCGGCATTCTCCCGTTCGTAGCTGCCCAGTTGGCTGACTTCCACGTAGCGCCGCACGGCCATCACCCACGGCGCCGCCGGGCCCGACACCTCCTCGTTGATGCGGGTGTAGGGGGGCATCTGGATGGAGAGCGCCAGCACCTTGTCCTTCGGGTCATGCGGCAGGAACAGCAGGTAGGTCGCGCCGACACGGTAGTCGTAGACGTTACAGCCGCCGGAAGCCGTCCAGGACCGCAGCGAACCGAAGTGATGGCTCGGGAATGGCTTGCGGATCTCGGGCGCACCTTCGACCCTGAAGCGCCGCGCCGGCGCCGCGCCCTTCAACGTCTCCTCCGGCGTGAACGTGAACACGCCCAGGTCGTGTTCTCGCGGCTCGTAAGCCACTGCCTTGGCCAGCAGGATGATCTCGGCGCGCTTGACGAGGTCGTAGTTGGACGGCGCCAGATAGCCGGGGAGCAACGAGCACGCGGCAGCCTGGAACGCGGCGCCAAGACTCGCCCAGACGAGGAGACGCCGGAGCCGCGCAGCCAACGAACGCCGCGTCGCCATCACTTCTCTCCGGGCAACAGCCACAGCCGCCGCGACGCGAACACCGCGTTCGGATACTCCGGTCGCCCCCGGCTGCCGTTGTAGCGGCCCAGCGCCAGGTACAGGTCGCCTTTCTCGATGTCGAGGTAGTGGCGCAGGATGACGCAGCCGAAGCGCAGGTTGGTCTGCATGTGGAACAGCCGCCCGGCATCGCCATCACCGATGACCTTGGCCCAGAACGGCATGACCTGCATATAGCCCCGCGCGCCGGCCGTGCTGATGGCGTACTTGCGAAAGCCGCTCTCGACCTGGATCAGGCCCAGCACCAGGCTGGGTTCCAGGCCGGCACGCTTGGCTTCGTACCAGACCGTCTCCAGGAACTCGATGCGGATCTGCGTCTCCGTCTTGCGCTTCTTCAGCCGCTCGCTCATCGTGCCCAGCCAGGTCAGGTAGGCCATGCGGGCATCGTCCCGCTCGAACTTCGGCCGCGGCGGTGCGGCCTGCGCGATGGACGCGCTCAGCGCCGAGCGGATCGAATCCACCAGCGGCTCCTCGCGCTGCGCGCCGGCGCTGGCCTGGGGAGAAGCCAGCAGCAGCAGCCCGCCCAGCAGCAGGCTGCGGCGTGCAACCGATGTCGTCGCGACGACGTTCTTGTTCACCATCATTTCGACAACCACGACTCCAGCGGCAGGCGGCCGCGCCAGCGCGGCGCCAGCGCCACCCACAGGCTCCAGTAAAGCAGCGCCAACATGCCCAGCGCGGCCGTGCCCAACGGCAACGCCAGGCCTGCGCCGCTCAGCAGCGCCAGGCTTAGCATCGAGCTGCCGATGTACAGGCTGAGCGTATGCCGACCGGCCAGCGCCAGGCGCGCCATGGCAGCCTCGCGGCGCTGCGCCGCCAGCACCAGCCACGGCACCAGGCCGGCCAGAAGCGGCATCGCCACATACATGCTGAACGCGTAGGCCACATCCGCCCAACCCGGCTGGGCAGTGCGCAGGCCGTGCCACAGCGCCAGGCCCCAGGCCACGTTGAGCGCGAGGCCGGGCCCCAGCCAGCGCCGCGCACAACGCTGCAGCGCGGGCCGCCAGCGCGGGTGGCTGAACAGGCGCAGACGGGCGGCGAACAGGCCTGCCGTCATCAGGCCCAGCGGCAGCAGGAAGCCCAGCAACAGCATGCCCATCAGGTTGACGAAGAAGCCCCAGCCATTGAGCGCCAGCCAGCCCGACCAACCCATGGGCGTTGCCAAGGAGGCCGACACGGCACGCGGCTCATCTGCGGCCAGATGAATCATCCAGGGTGCGACCAGCACGATCAGCACCAACTCCACGCCCAGCAACGTGATGAAGCGCCGCCGCAGCTGCCGCAAGCGCAGGCGCGACCAGTTCAACATCAGCAGCCCGCAGGCTGCATAGAGCGTCAGGATGTCGCCAGCGTAGACCAGCAGCCCATGCGCCAGGCCCAGCAGCAACAGCCGGCCCATGCGACGCCGCCGCACGACATCGGCCTGCGCACCGCGCGCCTGCCTCGACAGCCCCTGGCTGTAGCCGAACAGGAAGGCCAGCAGCGTGATGCCCTTGCCGGCCAGCAGCGTCGCGATGGCGATCAGCCAGCCCTGCGCCAGCCAGGACTGCGCAGGCGTCGCTGCGCCCAGCGGGCCGCCATCGGGCAGCGAGGCGTAGCCGACCCAGTTCACCGCCACCACCGGCAGCAGCGCCAGCGCGCGCAAGGCATCCACCGCCAGGTCGCGAGGCGGCTGGCGCCGCGCGTCGGTCACGCCAGCTTTTGCTTCAGGTGCGCCACCACATCGCCCACGGCAACCTTGGTCGCGGCCTCGTCGCGGCGGCCCTGGTACTCGACCTGCCCCTCCTTCAGGCCACGGTCGCCCAGCACGACACGGTGCGGGATGCCGATCAGCTCCCAGTCCGCGAACATCGCGCCCGGGCGCTCGCCGCGGTCGTCCAGCAGTACGTCCACGCCCAGCGCCTTCAGCTCGTCGTAGAGCTTGTCGGCGGCGGCCTTCACGTCCGCGCTGCGGTCCGCGCCGATGGGGCAGATGACCACGGTGAACGGCGCGATCGCGTCCGGCCAGATGATGCCGCGCGCGTCGTGGTTCTGCTCAATGGCCGCGCCCAGGATGCGCGTCACGCCGATGCCGTAGCAGCCCATCTCCATGAGCCTGGGCTTGCCGCTCTCGTCCAGGAAGGTGGCGTTCATCGCGGCCGAGTACTTGGTGCCGAGGTAGAACACATGGCCCACCTCGATGCCGCGCTGGATGGCCAGCACACCCTTGCCGTCCGGCGAGGGGTCGCCGGCGACGACGTTGCGGATGTCGGCGATGACGTCGGGTTCGGGCAGGTCACGGCCCCAGTTCGCGCCGGTGAAGTGGAAGTCCGCCTCGTTGGCACCGCAGACGAAGTCGGCCATGTTGGCGACCGTGCGGTCGGCGACGATCTTCAGCGGTGCCTTCAGGCCGATGGGGCCGAGGTAGCCGGGCTTGCAACCGAAGTGCGCGTCGATCTCGCCGCCGGTCGCGAAGCGGAAGCCACCCTTGAGCCCGTCGACCTTGCCCACCTTCACTTCGTTCAGATCATGGTCGCCGCGAACCAGCAGCAGCCAGACCTGGGTCTTGACGATGTTGCCGTCCTTGTCCAGCTCATCGGTGGCCAGCACCAGGGACTTGACGGTCTGCGCCAGCGGCAGACCCAGCAACTCGGCGACGTCCGCACAGGTGCTCTTGCCGGGCGTGGGCGTCTTGGTCAGCGCCTGCGTCGCCGCACCTCGGGAAGGGATGAGCGCCACGCCTTCGGCCAGCTCCATGTTGGCCGCGTAGTCGCTGGTCGGGCAGTAGATGATGGCGTCCTCGCCGGTGTCCGCGATGACCTGGAACTCGTGCGAGCGGTCGCCGCCGATCGCGCCGGTGTCCGCCGCCACGGCACGGTATTGCAGGCCGAAACGGTCGAAGATCTTGCCGTAGGCCGCGTACATGTTGTCGTAGCTGCGGCCGGCCGCCTCCACGTCACGGTCGAAGGAATAGGCGTCCTTCATCGTGAACTCGCGGCCGCGCATCAGGCCGAAGCGGGGCCGGCGCTCGTCGCGGAACTTGGTCTGGATGTGATAGAAGTTTTTCGGCAGCTGGCGATAGCTGCGCAACTCCTGGCGAGCGATGTCGGTGATCACCTCCTCGCTGGTCGGCTGCACGATGTAGTCGCGGCCATGGCGGTCCTTCACGCGCAGCAGCTCGGGGCCCATCTTGTCGAAGCGGCCGGTCTCCTGCCACAGCTCGGCGGGCTGGATGACGGGCATCAGGCACTCCACGGCGCCGGCCGCATCCATCTCTTCGCGGATGATCTTCTCGACTTTGCGGATGACGCGAAGCCCCATCGGCATGTAGTTGTAAATGCCCGCACCCAGGCGCTTGATCATGCCGGCGCGCATCATCAGCCTGTGGCTGACGACCTCGGCATCTGCGGGAGCTTCCTTGAGCGTGGAGACGAAGAACTGGGAGGCTTTCATGCGCGGTACCAAATGCGAAGGCCGGGTGAAAACCCGGCCGAAGTCACAACAAAACAGAGGCAAATCTTCGGGTTAGCGAGGGCACTGCCGCAATCGCGGCCCGATGCAATAATCGAACCAACTAGAGATTTGAGGTTGATTATGCTCGACCGTGAAGGCTTCCGCCCCAACGTCGGCATCATCCTGCTCAACCACCGCAACGAGGTCTTCTGGGGCAAACGCATCCGGACGCACTCGTGGCAGTTCCCGCAAGGGGGCATCAAACACGGCGAGACGCCTGAGCAGGCGATGTTCCGAGAGCTCCACGAAGAAGTGGGGCTCATTCCAGAGCATGTACGCATCATCGCGAGAACTCGCGACTGGCTGCGCTATGAGGTGCCCGAGCACTTCATCCGCCGCGATGCGCGCGGCCACTACAAGGGCCAGAAACAGATCTGGTTCCTGCTGCAGATGGTGGCCCGCGACTGCGACATGAACCTGCGCGCCACCGACCACCCCGAGTTCGACGCCTGGCGTTGGAACGAGTACTGGGTACCGCTGGAAGCCGTCATCGAGTTCAAGCGCGGCGTCTACGAGATGGCCCTCACCGAGTTGGCGCGCTACCTGCCGCGCATCAACCACCACAACCGCTATCTGCGGGCGGGCATGCGGCCAGCGCATCGCGGCGAGGGGCGCATCAGCGGGCCGATGCCACTGGATGGCGCAGAGACGCCGCCGGACGGCGAATCGCCGGGCGACTCGGCACAGGACCAGGTGGTGTCAGCGCCGCAATTTGGCCGCCCCTAGCGGAGGACCAGATTGTCTCGGTGGATCAGTTCGGGCTCGGCCGCATAGCCGAGCACGCCTTCGAACTCCGACGAGGGCTTGCGCGCGATGAGGCGCGACTCCGTGCCCGAGTAGTTGGCCAGTCCACGCGCCAGCTCGCTGCCGTCCGGCGCCAGCACGGCAATGACGTCGCCCCGATGGAAATCACCCTGCACCTCGGTGACGCCAATGGGCAGCAGGCTCTTGCCCTCGCCACGCAGCTTGGTGACCGCGCCGGCGTCGATGCGCACCGCGCCGCGCATCTGCAGGTGATCGACCATCCATTGCTTGCGCGCCGCCAGCTTGGGCGTGGCGGCGTGCAGGGCCGTGCCGATGGCCTCGCCGGCGCCCAAGCGCAGCAGCACATCGGGCTCACGCCCCCAGGCGATGACGGTACCGGCACCGCTGCCTGCCGCGCGCTTGGCGGCGAGGATCTTGGTGATCATGCCGCCCCGGCCGATGCTGGAGCCGGCCCCGCCGGCCATACGCTCCAGCTCAGGGTCGCCGGCCTCTGCGTTGTCGATGAAACGCGCAGTCGGGTCCTTACGCGGGTCAGCCGAATAGAGCCCGCGCTGGTCGGTCAGGATGACCAGCGCATCGGCCTCGACGAGGTTGGCCACCAGCGCCCCCAGCGTGTCGTTGTCGCCAAACTTGATCTCGTCATTGACGACCGTGTCGTTCTCGTTGATGACCGGCAGCACGCGGTGCGCCATCAGCGTCAGCAGCGTCGAGCGCGCATTGAGATAACGCTCGCGGTCGGCCAGGTCGGCATGGGTCAGCAGCACCTGGGCGCTGTGCATGCCGTGGGCGCTGAGCTGGCTCTCGTACATCTGCGCCAGGCCCATCTGGCCGACGGCGGCTGCGGCCTGCAGCTCGTGCAACTCCTTGGGCCGCGTCGTCCAGCCCAGGCGCTTCATGCCCTCGGCGATGGCGCCGCTGGACACCATGATCAGCTCACGCCCCTCGCTCGCTAACGCCGCGAGTTGGCGGCTCCAGTTGGCAATCGCCTCGGCATCAATGCCCCGGCCCTCGTTGGTAACGAGGCTAGAGCCGACCTTGACAACGATGCGGCGCGCGCTGGACAGCAAACTCATTCTGCAGGGGATTCGAAACGGATGTCGGGTTCTTCGAGCACACGCTGCTCGGCGGCGACGTGGTCGTAGATGGCGTGGATCAGCGGCTGGCAACCCTCACGGGTCAACGCCGAGATCTCGAAAACCGGGCCCTTCCAGCGGTAGCGCTTGACGAAGTCCTTCACGCGCGCGGCGCGCTCCTCCTCGGGCACCATGTCCAGCTTGTTCAGTACCAGCCAACGTGGCTTGGCGTGCAGCGCGGGATCGTATTTCTTCAGTTCCGCGACGATGGCCTTGGCTTCCTTGACCGGGTCGACCTCGGGGTCGAAAGGCGCCAGGTCGACGACGTGCAGCAGCAACCGCGTGCGCTGCAGATGGCGCAGGAACTGATGCCCCAGGCCGGCACCTTCGGCCGCGCCTTCGATCAGGCCGGGAATGTCGGCAACGACGAAGCTCTTCTCCGGCGCGACGCGCACGACGCCCAGGTTGGGATGCAGCGTCGTGAATGGATAGTCCGCAATCTTGGGCCTGGCGTTGGACACCGCCGTGATCAACGTGGACTTGCCCGCATTGGGTTGGCCCAGCAGGCCCACGTCGGCCAGCACGCGCAACTCCATGCGCAGCTTCTTGACCTCGCCCGGCCAGCCCGGTGTCTTCTGACGCGGTGCGCGGTTGGTCGAGGTCTTGAAATGCAGATTGCCGAAGCCCCCATCGCCGCCCTTGCACAGCAGGATGCGCTGGCCCGGCTCCAGGAGTTCGCCGATGACGGACTCGGTTTCGAGGTCCGTGATGATGGTGCCGACCGGCACGCGCAGCACGATGTCATCGGCCGCCGCGCCGAAGCAGTCCGAGCCGCGACCGGCCTCGCCGTTGCGCGCCTCGTGGCGCCGCGCATAGCGATAGTCGATCAGCGTGTTCAGGTTGCGGTCGGCTTCGGCCCAGACGCTGCCGCCCTTGCCACCGTCACCGCCGTCCGGCCCGCCGAAGGGGATGAACTTCTCGCGGCGAAAGCTCGCGCAGCCCGCCCCGCCATTGCCAGCGGCGACATCGATGGTGGCTTCGTCAACGAATTTCATGGCGGGCGGCCATCGTAATGGCTGGGTTGCAGCCGGCCCGCCGTCGTGCGGCGCGCCAGGCTTCAGAAATGACAAAGCCCCGGGAGGGCCGGGGCTTGGGGCGTCGGGCGATGGAATCGCCCGCGACGGCTGACCTTAGGCGGCCAGCGGCGTGATGACGACCGTCGAACGGTTCTTCGCGCCCTTGACGGTGAAGCTGACATGGCCATCGACCAACGCGAACAGCGTGTGATCCTTGCCGATGCCGACATTCACGCCGGGGTGGAAGCGGGTGCCGCGCTGACGCACGATGATCGAGCCAGCGGAGATCAGTTCGCCGCCGAAAGCCTTGACGCCCAGCATCTTGGGCTTGGAGTCGCGGCCGTTCCGTGTGGAACCGCCGCCTTTTTTCTGTGCCATGAGTTAGCTCCTCAAAATTAGCGAAAGCGGCTGTATCAGCCGTTGACCGCGCTGATTTCCAGCTCGGTGTAGTTCTGGCGATGGCCTTGGCTCTTCTTGTAGTGCTTGCGACGGCGCATCTTGAAGATGCGAACCTTGTCGTGCTTGCCGTGGCTGACGACCGTGGCACTGACCGTGGCACCAGCAACCAGCGGAGCGCCGACCGTCAGGCCGTCACCGCTGCCAACTGCCAGCACTTGGTCGATGGTGACCACAGCGCCGACTTCCGCGTCGAGCAACTCGACCTTGAGCTTGTCACCGGCAGCAACCTTGTATTGCTTGCCGCCAGTCTTGATGACTGCGTACATGTTTTTCCTTTCACACCTGTCGGTGCGTTCACCTGGCTCACAGCGACCACCTGAGTGATCTCCGCATGCGCCCGGCCTTTTTGTCGATTTTGTTTTCTCTTCCACCTCACACGCCATGACGACGAACGAGTTGCAAAGAGCCCGCGAGTATACCCGTAGCTCAAGCCACCTGGCAACCATCTCCCTGCGCTGCTCCGCGCAAGCCTTGTCCAGCCGATCGCGACTTGATCCGCGAGGGGCAGCGCAAGCCCCTTCCTATAATCTCTAGATTCCTAGCCTGAGAGTTCAGAGTGCGCGTCGAGTCAGCCTCGCCTTCACCCCAAGTTGCCGAGGCCCTGCGCCTGCTGGCCGCCGAGATGGCCCAGGTCGACACCGTCATCGCCCAGCGGCTCAGCTCCGAAGTGGCGCTGATCGATCAGATCTCCCACTACATCGTCCATGCAGGCGGCAAGCGCATGCGGCCCAAGCTCGTGCTGCTGTTCGCAAACGCGCTGGGCTTCACCGGCTCGGAACGCTTTGAGCTGGCCGCTGTCGTCGAATTCATTCACACGGCGACGCTGCTGCACGACGACGTCGTCGACGAATCCTCCCTGCGACGCGGCAAGGCGACGGCCAATGCGCTGTTCGGCAATGCGGCCAGCGTGCTGGTCGGCGACTTCCTCTACTCGCGCGCCTTCCAGATGATGGTCTCGGTCGACCGCATGCGGGTGCTGGACGTACTGGCCGAAGCGACGAACGTCATCGCCGAGGGCGAGGTCCTGCAACTGATGAACATGCACGATCCGGACATCACGGTCGAGAGCTATCTGCGCGTGATCCGGTTCAAGACCGCCAAGCTCTTCGAAGCCAGCGCCCGTCTCGGCGCCGTGCTGGCCAACGCATCGACCGAAGTCGAGGAAGCCTGCGCGGCCTACGGGCGTGCGCTCGGCACCTCCTTCCAGCTCATCGACGACGTGCTGGACTACGAAGGCGACTCCCACGAGCTGGGCAAGAACATCGGCGACGACCTGCGCGAAGGCAAGACGACGCTGCCGCTGCTGATCGCGATGGAACGCGCCACGCCGGAGCAGCGCGCGCTACTGCGCCACGCCATCGAGGAAGGCGAGTTGGAGAGGCTGCAGGAGATCGTCGGCATCGTGCGCGCAACCGGCGCCCTGGAGTCCACCCGCGAGGCCGCCAGGGCCGAAGCGCGGCATGCGAGCGAATGCCTTCAATTGCTGCCTCGAAATCGCTGGACAGAATCTCTGCTAGAATTCGCGATCCAGTCGGTCGAGCGGCATTCATGAATGCCCGCTGATGGCGGCAGAAGACATCGGGGTGTAGCTTAGCCTGGTAGAGCGCTACGTTCGGGACGTAGAGGCCGGAGGTTCGAATCCTCTCACCCCGACCAAAATTCCCTTGCACATCAAGGACTTACAAAAGCCGCAGACTCTGCGGCTTTTGTGTTTCTGGCGGCTTCTGTTTGCCGCTCTAGCGCTGCAGTCGCCAGGCACTGGGCGACTGCCCCGTCAGCCGCTGGAAGAAGCGCGTGAAGTAGGCCGCGTCCGCAAAACCCAGCCCATCGGCGATCTGGCGCACCTGCAGCGTCGTGTAGCCCAGCTCGCGCTTGGCCTCCAGCAGCAGGCGCTGGTGCAGCACGTCCAGCGCCGAGCAGCGCAGGTGCTGGCGGCACAGGCGATTGAGCTGCGTCGTCGTGATGCCTAGCGGCGCGGCCAGCGTGTCCAGCGTCGGGTGGTTGCGGTAGTGGCGCTCGACCTGCTCGCGGTAGCGGGCCAGGTGCTGCATCGCCCTCCCCTCGGGCTCCGCTGCCGGCTCTGCGGCCAGCGGCGGGAACCGGGCGACGAGCGCGGCAGCCATCAGCACGGCGCCGTCCAGCACCTGCGAGCGCCAGGGCAAGGTGCCCGCGTAGTCGCCCTGCAGCGCCCGCATGAGGCTGAACAAGGCATGGCCCGGCGGCAGGCTGCCGGCACGGGCGGCGGCAAGGCCTTCCCAGAGGCCACCAGCCTTGCCGGGCAGGCTGCGCAGGCGCGCCTGGTCCAGCGTGACGACGTGCCCGGCCGTTTCCGGCGAGAACGCAAAACCGTGCACCACCAGCATCGGCACCCAGACGACGGCCGGCGCCTGCAGCGCCAGCAACTGCCCGTCGATCTGCACGCGCGCCTGGCCGGCCTCGATCAGCAGCAGCTGCACCAGGGTCGCATGCCGGTGCGGCTGTATTTCCCAATTGTGCAAGCGGCTGCGGTCGGCGATGGATTCCATGTGCAGCCCGTCCAGCGCCGCATCCCTTCCCATCTCGCCATACAGCTCGTACAGCGGCGGTGAAGGGACTGGCTTGGGCCTTGGCATGGGTTCGGATTGTGCAAGCACGCGTTCCCGCCGTCCATTGCCCGCACCACCCTGCCGTCCTACGCTGACAGGCATGGAACAAGCTCGGAGCGAGACATGAAAACACTGCGCACCCAGGTGCTCATCATCGGCGCGGGGCCGTCGGGCCTGCTGCTGGGCCAGCTGCTGCACAAGGCCGGTGTGGCCAACCTGATCGTGGAGCGGCAAACGGGCGACTACGTGCTGGGCCGCATCCGCGCCGGCGTGCTGGAGCAGACGACGGTGGACTTGCTGGACGAGGCCGGCGTCGGCACACGCATGCATGCCGAAGGCCTGGTGCACCACGGCTTCGAGCTGATGTTCGACGGCCAGCGCCATCACATCGACCTGAGCCGGCTGACCGGCGGCAAGTCGGTCATGGTCTATGGCCAGACGGAAGTGACGCGCGATCTGATGGAAGCGCGCGCGGCGGTGGGCGAGCAGACGCTGTACTCGGCATCGGACGTGGAGCTGTTCGGCTTCGACGGCGACCAGCCCGGCGCGCGCTGCACGGTGGACGGGGAGCGCATAACGATCCTGTGCGACTACATCGCCGGCTGCGACGGCTATCACGGTGTCAGCCGCGCCAGCGTGCCTGCGAGCGCGATCAAGACGCACGAGAAGGTCTACCCCTTTGGCTGGCTGGGCGTGCTCAGCGACACGCCGCCGGTGTCGCACGAGCTGATCTACGGCCGCCACGAGCGCGGCTTCACGCTGTGCAGCATGCGCTCCCCCACGCGCAGCCGTTACTACCTGCAGGTGCCGCTGAGCGAGCAGGTGGGCGACTGGAGCGACGAGCGCTTCTGGAACGAGTTGCGCGCGCGCATGGACCCCGAGGCTGCAGCGGCCCTGGTCACCGGCCCGTCGCTGGAGAAGAGCATCGCGCCGCTGCGCAGCTTTGTCGCCGAGCCGATGCGCTTCGGCCGGCTGTTCCTGGCCGGCGACGCCGCCCACATCGTGCCGCCCACGGGCGCCAAGGGGCTGAACCTGGCGGCGTCCGACGTGCGCTATCTGTCCCAGGCATTCATCGAGCACTACCGCGAGAAGAGCGAGGCCGGCATCGAGCACTACTCGGCCCGCTGCCTGTCACGCATCTGGAAGGCCGAGCGCTTCTCGTGGTGGTTCACCAGCCTGATGCACAACCTGCCCAACGAGCCCGAGATCGACGCCAAGCTGCACCGCGCAGAGCTGGACTACCTCGTCGGCTCGGACGCCGCCAAGGCAGCGATGGCGGAAAACTACGTCGGCCTGCCGGTCTGAGCGGGCGGGTCGCGGACGAGCTTCATCAACAAGGCCGCCGTGCGCTGGGTCAACGGCGTCGAGCGCTTCAATGCCGGCGTCACCAGGCACAGCGTCGTCTTCACGTCGGTGGCCTTGAAGGGCGTGACGGCCAGCCGCTCCGGGTGCTCGAAGGTGCGCAACGCCGCCTCGCCCAGCGCCGCATGGCCGATGCCGGCGGCGACAAGGTCCAGCATGGCCGGCACGCTGGACACCTCCCAGTCGACGCGCAACTGCACGCCGGCCATGGCCGCAGCCTCCTCCATGCGCTTGCGGAACACATGGCCGCGCTGCGGCATGACGAGCGGGTAGCGCGACAACTGCGCCAGCGTCAGCGGGCCGCGTGGCGCGGCGTTGACGGGGCTCACCAGCACCAGCGCCTCCTCGCGCAGCGGCAGGATCTCCAACGCCGGCAGCGGCTCGGGGTTGTAGACCAGTGCCAGGTCGGCGCGGCCCGACAACAGCCATTCGGTCAGGTGGGTCGAGAACCCGTCCACGATGACCAGCCGCGCGCGCGGACAGCTGGCGCTGAAGCCTTCGATCAAGGGCAGCGTCAGCAGCCGCGCCTGCGTCGGCGGCATGGCCACGACGATCTGGCCGACCGGCTCGTTGCGATGGGCGCTGAGGTCGTCGCGCGCCTGCGCCACCAGGTGCAGGATGCCCTGACCATGCTCCAGCAGCCGGCGCCCGGCCTCGGTCAGCGCCACGCCCCGGCCGTTGCGCAGGAACAGCGTCTCGTGCAGCTCCGTCTCCAGCGCGCGCACCTGCCGGCTCAACGCCGGCTGGGCCACGTCCAGCACCAGCGCCGCCTTGCTGAAACTGCCGTGCTCGGCGACCTGGATGAAGTACTCGATCTGGTTCAACGTCATGCGCGCATCTTGGCAGAGGCCATGCCGCACCGCTATGGCCGCCAGCGCCAGCCAGACCTGACTTGACAGAGCTGTGCGTCACCGCCCTCCTTCATGACGTGGCCAGCGACGCCATCGCCGCTGCCTACACTGCGCCTGCCGCGACTCTGCGGCATGGCGTCGGGCCCTTCCATTCGGTGATCCATGAAACTCAACCGCAAGCGCAACCTCTTGCTGATGGGCGCCTTGTTGTGCCTGTGCCAACTGGCCACGGCCGCACGACTGGCGCTGGTGATCGGCAATGACCGCTACGAGCGCGTGACGCCGCTGCGCAATGCCGCCGCCGATGCCACCACCATGGCCGAGGCGCTGCAGCGCGTGGGCTTCCAGACGCAGTTGGTGCGCGATGCCTCGCAGCGCGGCATGCGCGACGCGCTGAGCCGCTTCGCCGCCACCCTCGCCGAGGGCGACGACGTGGTCGTCTTCTATGCCGGGCATGGCGTGCAACTGGCCGGCCAGAACCACCTGCTGCCGGTGGACGTTCCGGGCGAAGGCGAACAGCGGGTCATGCAAAGCTCGCTGCCGCTGCAGGACGTGCTGGATGCGCTGCAGAAAAGCCGCGTGCGTTTTGCGTTGCTGGTCATCGATGCCTGCCGAGACAACCCTTTCGGCAGCGGCCTGCCCTCGGCGCTGGCGCGCGGCCTGGTGCCCACGGCCGTCGCCACCGGCCAGATGATCATCTACTCGGCCGGCAGCGGCCAGCAGGCGCTGGACAGCCTGGGCGCGGCGGACCGCAGCCCCAACGGCGTGTTCACGCGCGTCTTCGTCGATGAGATGCTGCAGTCCGACCTGCCGGTGGACCGCCTGTTGCGGCGTGTGCGCGACGACGTGGTGAAGCTGGCGCGCGGCGTGGGACACGAACAGGTGCCGTCGCTGTATGACCAGTCGCTGGGCGACTTCTTCTTCCGCCGTGGCAGCGGCCCGGCCCGGCACGGCACGGTCGCCGCGGGCTCGGCCCCCATCGCCATCGAGCTGGTGATGGGAACAGGGGATGGCGCCGTGCTGTCGGAGCAGGCCCAGGTGCTGGCCAGCGACCTGGAACGCAGCGGCCGCTTCCGGCTGCTGACCGCGCTGCAGGGCCGCGACGCCGTGCCCACGCGGGGCCTGGCGCGTGAACCGCAGACGGCGCAGCGGGTCTCGGTCAACCTGGCGCAGGTCACGGACGCCGACGGCCGCATCGACCTGCAGGCCAGGGTCTACGAGCGCCCATCGGGCCGCTGGTTGGGCGGCATCTCGCAGCGCTCCAACGTGGCCGACCGGCGCCTGAGCGCCCACAGGACGGCAGACTGGCTCTTGCAGCGCCTGGACGGCACGCAGGGCCGCTTTGGCCTGCGTCAGGCCAAGGTCACCACCCGGCCGGACCGCATGATGCTGGTCATCTCGGACAGCGATGGCGCGGACCCTCAGACCGCGGTGTCATCGCCACGGGCCCTGGCGCTGCCGACCTGGTCCGCCGACCGCGGGCACCTCGCCTACGTCTCCTACGAGCAGCAACAGGCGCGCGTGTACGTGCAGCAACTCAGCAGCGGGGTGCGCACCGTCTCGTCACGCAGCAGCGAGATCCTCTCGGCCTGCAGCACCGAACTCGCCCGCGTGCAGGCCACCGGGACGCCTGCCGGCCCCGAGTTCTGGCTGCGCGACGACTGGCAGGACAGCGGCACCGCCGGCTGCGCTGCAGCGTTCAGCGCCGCCCTGGCACGCAGCGACGAGTTGCCGGCGCGCTGACGGCTCACGAAAACCGATGCGTGCCGGCGCCGACCAGACGGGCGCCGCGACCTGGCAACACCACGCTGGCACTCAGGCCCGCCGGCAACACCAGCTCGAACCAGGGCTGGCCCTGGGCGTCGACGCCCCATGACGACGCGATGGCGCCGTGGGCCGTGGCCTGCGTGCACCGCCCTGCCCCCAGCCGCGCGTCCAGCAGCGGCCGGCACAGCACCGAGCCAAAGCCCGGCTCGGCACTCGCCAGGCCGGCCACGCGGCGGTACAGGAAGCCGGTGATGGCGCCCAGCGCGTAGTGGTTGTAGGAGTTCATCGCCACGTCGCCGGTGTCGCCGTTCCAGCGCTCCCAGATCGTCGTCGCGCCGCGCTCGACCATGTAGCCCCAGCTCGGGAACTCGGTGCGCAGCAGCAGCTCGACGGCGAGCGCGCCGTGGCCGTGGTCGGCCAGCACGTCGAGGCTGAAGGGCGTGCCGAGGAAACCCGTCGTCAGCAGCGTGCCGCGCGCGCGGATGGCGGCGGCGAGGTGGTCGGCCGAGGCCTGCTGCAGCGCGGGCGGCACGAGGCCGAAGGCCAGCGGCAGGATGTAGCCGGTGTGGCTGCCGTTGCCGATGCGGCCGTCGGGCTGGATGAAGTTCGCGACGAAGGCCTGGCCGACGCGCTCGCGCCAGGCGCTGAAGTGGGCCGCTCGCTCGGTGCGGCCGGTGGCCACGGCCATGTCGGCCATCATGCCCAGCATGCGGCCCCAGCAGGCGGTGGCGGTCAGCAGCTTGGGCGTGGTCTCGTCCATCAGGCTGACGGCGTCCAGCGACAGCCAGTCGCCAAAGTCCACCTCGCGCCGCGCGCGCCACAGGCCCTCGCCGTTGGGCTCGGCGATCCACGCCATCCAGCGCTCCATCGAGTCCCAGTGCTCGTCGATGAGCGTCGTCTCGCCATAGTGCTGCCAGACGGTGTGCGGCAGCACCACGCCGGCATCGCTCCAGCCGTGCGCGCCGTAGGCCGGCAGCGCGGGCGGGTTGGTGTCGGCATAGGCGCCATCGGCGCGCTGGCTGGCACGCAGGTCGGCCAGGAAGCGGCGCGTGAAGCCGCGCACGTCCATGTTGAAGACAGCGGTGGGCCAGAAGACCTGCGCGTCGCCCGTCCAGCCCAGGCGCTCGTCGCGCTGCGGGCAGTCGGTGGGCATGCCGACGAAGTTGCTGCGCTGGCTCCAGAAGGTGTTGTGCCACAGGCCTTGCAGGGTGCGCTGGCTGCTCTCGAAGTGGCCGGTGACCGGGAGGTCGCTGTGAACGACGACACCGTCAATGTCGTCCGCGGCCAACGTGCCCGGCCAGCCCGACACCTGCACGTAGCGGAAGCCGTGGTACGTGAAGCGCGGCTCCCAGGTCTCGCCGGCCGCGTCGCCGCGCAGCGTGTAGCGGTCGGTGCAGCGGGCGGCGCGCAGGTTGCGCATGTCGACCTGGCCATCGTCACCCAGGATCTCGGCGAAGCGCAGCGTGACCGTGCGGCCCGCCTCGCCGCGCACGCGGATGCGGCACCAGCCGGCGAAGTTCTGACCGAAGTCGATGACGTATTGGCCAGGCACCGGCTGCTTAACAGCTTGAGGCCGCAGCGTCAGGTTGGCGCGGATGGGCGGGCCTTCCTGCAGGAACAGCGTGCAGCTGGGCGTGGGCGCTTGCCAGACCTCGTCCCAGGCGCGGTCGTCAAAGCCGGGCGACGACCAGCCGGCTTGCTCCAGCCGCGCGTCGTAGGTCTCGCCGTGATAGATCTCGGCGAAGCGCACCGGCGCGGTGGCGGCGCGCCAGTCGTCGTCGGTGGCGATGCGCTGCGTGCTGCCGTCGGGCAGCGTGACATCCAGCGTCAGCCACAGGCGCCGTGGCGCCGCGCCGAAGGGATAGCGGCCGCGGCCAATGGCCTCGCTGGCGTAGAAGCCGTCGCCGACCATGACGCCGATGGCGTTGTCGTTGGCCTGCAGTTGATCAACCACGTCGTGCTGCTGCACCAGCAGGCGGTGGCGGAAGTCGCTGTTCTCGGGCGCCAGCAAGGCATCGCCGACGCGCTGCCCATTCAGCTCAGCCTCGCAGCCGCCCAGGGCCGTCAACGTCAGCATGGCGGACTGGGGCTTGGCCGGCAGGTGGAAGGCGCGGCGCAACAGCCGCGCGGGCTGGGCGGGCATGGGTAGCCAGTCGATTTCCTCGGCCGGCGACGTGGCCGGTTGCCACTCGGGGCCGAGATCGCCGAGGTGCCAGCCGGGTTCGGCCAGCACACGCGTGCGCCAGTCGGCCGGCTGCGGCGACATGAATTTGGCGCCACCCCGCAGCAACGCCGCCAGCCCACCCTGGCGCGGCTCGGCGATGAAGGGGTGGAAGACGCGCACCTGCGCCGCCAGCCGGTGCGGCCCGGCGGCCAGCGCGCCCAGTGCCAGGTCTTGCATCGCGCGGCCGGACAGCATGTCGACGGACTCATGCACCGCCTGCCCATCCAACCACACGACCGGCAAGCCCTTCTGCGCGGCGATCAAGAGTCGCGCGTCGGCCAGCGGTTCGTCGAGATGGAAGTCCCAGACGAACTGGCGCAGCTTGGGCTCCTGCGTGACGCCTGCGGGCAGGGCGCCCCAGGCCCAGTGCCAGCCGGCCTGGCGTTCCTCGCGCGCGGCGGTGTCCTCGGCGGCCAGCCAGCAGGCGGCGGTGGAATCGATGATGGTGCTCATGGTGTGGTGATGTAGTCCAGCCACTTGAAGGCTGCCGACGCCGTGCTGCGGCGGCCGTTGCCGGTGGCGTAGAGGCCCAGGTAGACGCCGGTGAAGCCGCCGGCCGTCTCGGTGGAGAGCAAGGCGCATTCACCGCCGCCGAATTCCTGCTCGGGCTCGCCTGGGGTTTGAAAGAAGAAGCGGTAGTGCTGCGCATCGGCGCGCAGGCCCAGCAGCAGCTCGCCGTGCGGCAGCGGCCTTTCCAGCTCGACCTTCCACAAGCTGCCGATGCGGCGGCGCAGGAACACGAGCCGCTGGCCCGCGCGGTGGCCGATGGCGATCTCGTAGTGAAAGCGTTCGCTCTTGAAGACGGTCAGCCCGGCCTCTTCCCCGTCGGCGGCGGGCTCGAAGTCCAGTAGCGTCGCGACCTCGCAGTCGAAGTGCTGCTGGCGGCGGCCGACGAAGGCCGGCGCGGCGGGGTCGTCCAGCGTGTCGGGCTGGCCTTGCAGCGTCAGCCAGCCGGGCCGCGTTTGCAGGCTCCAGCTGCCGGGCTGCGGGTTGCGCAGGTGGTTGAACTGGTGAGGCAGATCGGTGCCGTTGAACTCGGTGCGAGTCGCTGGCGCTTTGAGCGACTGCAGCGGCAGATCGCCAGCGTCCATGGTCTCGAAGACTTGGCCGATGCGCGGCCAGCCGTCCGTCGTCCACGTCACCGGCGCGAGGAAGGTCTCGCGGCCCATGTGATGATGCTGGCCGGCAAACCGCACAGGCGCCGGGCGGATGCCCAGGAACACCGCCCACCAGTTGCCGTCCACCGCCTCTACGAGGTCGGCATGGCCGGTCGCCTGGATGGGGCTGTCCAGGCTGCGGTGGCTGAGGATGGGGTTGTGCGGGCAGGCCTCGAACGGCCCGTGAGGCTGCGTGCTGCGCGCCACGGTGACCATGTGGCCGTACTCGGTGCCGCCCTCGGCGATGAGCAGGTAGTACCAGCCGCCGCGCTTGTACAGATGCGGCCCCTCGGGCGCCTTGCCGCCGGTGCCTGTCCAGACTAGCTGGCGCGGTGACAGCAGCGCGCCCGTCGCGAGGTCGATCTCCGCCTGGTAGATGCCCACCGGCTCGTCGCCCAGGAAGCCGCCGTTGCCGCTGATGAAGACGCGGCCGTCTTCGCTCTCGAACAGCGAGGGGTCGATACCCGGCCAGTCCAGCCAGACCGGCTCCGACCACGGCCCCTCGGCCTGGTCGGCCCAGACGAGGAAGTTGCGGAACTTGTTCAGGTTCGTCGTGACGAGATAGAAGCGCCCGGCGATGTGCCGCAGCGTCGGCGCAAAGATGCCCAGCGAGCTTTTGCAGCCGTGCAGGTCGAGCTGGCTGTCGCGCGTCAGCGCATGGCCGATGGCGCGCCAGTTCACGAGGTCGCGGCTGTGGAACAGCGGCAGGCCGGGGAAGAACTCGAAGGAGCTGCAGGCCAGGTAATAGTCGTCACCGACGCGGCAGACGCTGGGGTCGGGGTAGGACCCCGGCAGCACCGGGTTCCGATAACTCACTGACGGTTCAGCCACGCCAGATACGCGTCCAGCCAGGCATCCGCTGTCGTGCCGCGCAGCATGGAGCCGAAGCCGTGGCCGCCGCGCTCGTAGAGGTGCAGTTCGACGCGCTGGCCAGCCTGGCGCCAGTTCTGCACGATGTCGAAGCCATCGGGCGGGAACAGCGGGTCGTCCGCCGCCTGGGCCAGGAAGAGCGGCGGCACCGGCTGGCGCGGCGGCGTCGCGTAGAAGCCGCCGTAGATCAGCGCCAGCGTGTCGGGCATCTCGTCGGCCGTGGCCTGCATCACGAGCGCGCGGCCGCTGCGAGCGCCGGCCGAGAAGCCGATGTAGCTGAGGCGCTTGGCGTCGAAGCCCTGCTCCGCCGCATGGGACTTCAGCCAGGTCATCGCCGCCTTGGCGTCTTCCACCGCCGGGCCATGTGGCGCCAGGTCGTCGGCGGCCTTGGGCGCGCCGGGCCTGAAGCGCTGCGCGATCTCGGCGTTGACCTCGGCGGCGAAGTCGGCGTCCGCCACCGGCGTGGGCTTGACGCGGTAGACCAGCACAAAGGCCGTGAAGCCCGCATCGGCCAGGCGTCGCGCGATGGGCAGGCCCTCGTTCTCGATGGCCACGAAGCGGTAGCCACCGCCCGGCACGACCAGCACGGCGCGGCCGTTGGCCTTGCCTGCAGCCGGCCGCACGGGGAAGAGCTGCGGCCGCTGCACATTGCGCAGGATGCGTTCCTGGCCCAGGCCGGTCCACTGGAAGGCCGGGCCGCTGGCCGTACCGCCGAAGGACAGCGGCGTGGGCAGCTCCATCGGCGTAGCGGGCACGGTGCGGAAGACATGGCGCGGCGGCTCGGCGGCCTGCGCTGCGGGCACATAGGCCAGGCTGGCAGCGGCCACCAGCGCGCCCACCAGCGGGCGAACAAAAGCGTATGCCATCAGTTGGGCGCCTTGTGGAAGCGGCCGTCCTTCATGATGGCCTTCAGGTGGTGCTTGTTCTGCAGGATGGCGACGTTGGCGGTCGGGTCGCCGTCCACCAGCAGCAGGTCGGCCAGGTAGCCCTCCTTCAATTGGCCCAGCTCGTCGCCCATGCCCATGATCTGGCCGCCTAACGCCGTGGCTGCATGCAGAGCCTCGGCGGGCGTGTAGCCGAAGTGCTGCACAAACAACTCCAGGTCGCGCGCGTTGCGGCCGTTGGGGTTGAAGGGGAAGCCGTAGTCGCCGCCCGGCAGCAAGCGCAGGCCGCGGCGGCGCAGCTCGGGCACCAGGGCCTTCTGCGTCTCCAGCACGATGGCCGCGTCCTGCTTCATGTGCGTCATGTCGAAGTGCGGCGGCGGCGTGGCGTCCAGCGTGGCCTGGATGATGCCGATGCTGGGGGCGATGAAGATGCTGTCCTTGACCGACTCCAGCAGGTCCAGCGCCTCCTCGTCGGCATAGGTGCAGTGGTAGAGCACGCGAAAGCCCGCCTTCACGCCCAGCTTGACCGCCTCGGCGGCGTGGGCGTGGCCCGTCAGCCAGAGGTCGTGCTCGCGCGCAGCCTCGCCGGCGGCCATCAGCTCTTCCTCGGTGTAGAGCAGCTCCAGCGACGCGCCGGGCTTGAGCGCGCTCTCGCCCGAGATCAGGAACTTCACGGCCTTGGCGCCGATGTCCTTGCAGCCCTTGACGAAGGCCGCCACGTTGGCCGGGCCGGCGCCATGCTCGTCGACCTTGCCGGGGTCCAGCAGCGAACCGTCCGACGGCGGCTCGCGCTCGACGGACGAGGCCACCATGCGCGGGCCGGGCATGCCGCCGCTGTCGATCATGTCCTTCAGCGCCGGCTCGATGCGCTTGCCGAGGGCGCCGGCCGAGTAGGCGCTCGTGAAGCCATGGTCGAGCAGGATGCGGGCGTTGCGCGCGGCGGTGAGCGTCAGCTCCTCGGGCGGCAGGCTCATGCCGGGCACGAACTTCTCGACGCTGGTGGGCCAGGTCAGGTGGGCGTGGGCCTCGGTGAGGCCAGGCATCAGCACGCCGCCCTTGCCGTCGATGACGCGGGCGTTGTCGTGCGACACGCTGGCGCCGACGGCCGTGATGCGGCGGCCGTCCACGCGCAGCTCGCCGGCAAAGGTGGCGCTGCCGCTGCCGTCGAAGATGCGCACGTTGGTGAAGACGACGCCGGGTTCGGGCGTCGGCGGGATGTAGCGGTGGTCCATGGCCAGTTCCGTCGAGGTGCCGGGTTGGGGGTGGGTGGCGATGCCGTCGGGCAGCGCGTTGCGGCGGGCGATCTCGCCCAGGAAGTGGGCGCTGGGCTTGGGCAGGCGCTGCTGCGTCGCACGGTCCACGGCCACCAGGCCGAAGCGCACGGCGTAGCCGAACACCCACTCGAAGTTGTCGAAGGCCGTCCAGTAGGTGTAGCCGATCAGCGGCACGCCGTCCGCGATGGCCGCGTGCAGGCCGGCCAGCGCCTGGCCGACGAAGGCGATGCGGCGCGTGTCGTCGTCGCCGCTGTAGCCGTTCTCGGTGATGAGAATGGGCAGCTTCAGCTCGTGGGCGACGCGGCGCGCCACCGAGGCCACGGCCTGCGGCGCGAACTCGTAGCGCATGCCGGTGGTCTCCACGCCCTCGGGCGGCGCGACCTGGCCCTCGGGGCCGAAGATCTCGCGGGTGTAGTTCTGCAGCGCGAAGAAGTCGTCGCCTTCGATGGCAGGCAGCCACTGGCGGAAGTTGCCGTGCCACATCCTGGCGGCCTGCTGCTCGCCGCCGGGCGCCACCTGCGGCTGCGACAGCGCCAGCGACAGGCCCACCTGCACGCCCGGCGCCACGCGGCGGATCGCCTCACGCGCAGCGACGTGTGCGGCCGAGATGGTGGCCACGCCGCACTCGTCGCCGGCCATCTGGAAGGCGCAATAGGTCGCGACATCCGTGCCGCAGGCCTTGGCCGCGCTCTCGCGCCAGCCGGGCGCGCGCCAGCTCTTCACGTCAACGCCGATGGGCGGCACAAACCCCAGCTGGGCGAACATGCTCTGCAGCAGCACGCCGATGTTGCATTCGTTGAGCGTGACGACGCGCTTCACGGCCGGGCCCAGCGCCGGCATCACGCGTTCCACATAACGGCCGAACAGCGCGGGCGTGCGCTCGCCCTTCCAGCCACCCAGCGCCATCAGCCACTTGGGCGACGTGAAGTGATGCAGCGTGACCAGCGGCTCCAGGCCGTGGGCTACGCAGGCGTCCACCACCGCGCGGTAGTGGGCCAGCGCCTCTGCGCTGAACTCGCCTTCGCGCGGCTCCACGCGCGCCCACTCCACCGAGAAACGGTAGGCCTTCAGGCCGAACGAGGCCAGCAGCGCGATGTCGTCGCGGAAGCGGTGGAAATGGTCGATGGCGTCGCCGCTCTTGTCGGCATAGGGCGATCCTGCAGCCCATTCCTCGGCCCAGGTGTCGCAGTTGCCGTTGCCGCCTTCGACCTGGTGCGCGGCGGTGGCGGCGCCCCAGAGGAAGCCTTCGGGAAAGTTCTTGCTCATGACGTGATGGAGAGGTTGGAGGCTTAGGCCGTGGCGACGCGGCGCTGGGCCAGTTCGGTGTTCATCTGCTGCAGCTGGCTGCGGCCCAGCGGGTAGGCCCAGCCCATGACGGCGGCCACGCCCAGGGCCATCAGCGCCGGGATGACGCTCATCAGCGCCACCACGCCTTGCAGCGCCTCAGGCGCCTGCTGGGCGGCACCGGCCTGGTAGGCGGTGACGCTGAGCACGCCGCCGACGATGGCGCTGCACAGGCCGGAGCCGACCTTGGAGGCGAAGTTGATCGTCGCCACCAGCGTGCCGACGACGCGCTGGCCTTCGCGGTATTCGATGTCGTCGGCGATGTCGCCGTTCATCGAGTAGCTGATGGGCGCGCTGACACCCAGGCAGACGTTGGACAGGAAGGCCAGCGTGAAGACCAGCGGCAGGCGATCCGGGCCGCCCAGCGTCATGGCCGTCAGCAGCAAGGCCGCGCCGAGCATGGCGCCGACGTAGACGCGCTTCTTGCACAGGCGCCTTGTGAGCTGGTCGCTCAGCACCACGCCCAGCACCAGGCCGATGCCGCCGAGGCCCATGAAGGGGCCGATCAGCTGTGGCTTGCCGATGACGACGGCGAAGTAGTAGACGCCGCTGGCCAGCGGCAGGCCGATCAGCGCGCCCAGCGCGCATTGCGCCAGCACACCGGCCCGCCAGGCGCGGCTGGCCAGCAGCGCACGCAGGTCGGCCTTGAGGTTGGCGCGCGGCCCGCTCATCGGCGGCACGCGCTCGCGCACAAAGGCAAAGCACAGCCACGTGAACAGCAGACCCACACCGCCATAGACCAGCGCTGCGCGGTGGAAGCCTTGCGCCGGATTGCCGTCGGACAGCGCGTCTTTCAGCATTGGGAAGCCGGCCGCGCAGCCCACCACGAAGATGAACTGCACGAAGCTGCTGACGCCGGCCACGCGCAGGCGCTCGTCGGGGTCGGGCGCGATCATGGGCAGCATGGACTGGAAGGGAATCATGATCAGGCTGTAGGCACACCACAGCGCGACATAGGCCCCGACGAAGTAGACCGTCCTGGCCGTGCCCTCCAGCGGCGGCACCGTGAAGCTGGCCACCAGCGCGATGGCCAGCACCGGCGAGAACCACAGCAGATAAGGCCGCGCCTGGCCCCAGCGGCTGCGCGTGGCGTCAACACGGCGGCCGACCCAGATGTCCCAGAAGGCATCGACGATGCGCACCAGCAGCAGCAGCGCGCCGATGAAGGCGGCCGACAGGCCGGCCACGTCGGTGTAGAAGTACATCGCCATGCCGCCGGTGGCCGTGACGGCCGTGGGCATGAAGTTGCCCAGGCCGTAGGCCACCTTTTCATGGAAGGGAAGGCGGAGCTTGCTCATGGTGGGCTTTCAGGAGGCGTCGGAAGTGCGCAGACGAACAGGGCCGATCAGGCCGGTGGGCAGGCGGGTCAGGCGGCGCCCGGGCAGTGGCAGGCCGCCGGGGCGGGTCGGGTCGCGGTGGGCGTTCTCGGGCACGTTGGCCACCACGATGGTCAAAGTATTGGTGCCCGCCTGCAGGCGGCGGGTCACGTCGAAGACAAACGGGCCTTCGCTGCGCATCCACGGCGTGTCGCCGTTGACTTGCAGCGACAGCGCATCAAAGGCCGTACCGAGGTCCAGCGTCACGGCGCGGGCCGCGAGGTCCTTGGCGGTCAGCTCGAACTGCAGCGTGTAGCGCAGCAGGCCGGCGAAGTCGGCCAGGTCGGCCAGGTTGCGCAGGTCGGCCAGCGTGTCCCAGGTGGCGTCGAAGCGGATGCGCCGGCCGCCCAGGCCCACGCCGTCGGCGCTGACCTGCCAGGGGCCGCGCAGCTCGCGCACCAGGACCGGGGCGCCCGCTGCCGTGGCGGCGCGCGGTGCGCGGCAGTCGCTGGCGGGCGCGATGCGCAGCCAACGCGATGTGCCCGCAGGCAATTGGATCTCGGCCGTTTTCATCCCGTGTACCTCCCCGCTCCAGGCGTCCCAGATCTCGGCCGCGTGGCCGGCGGCCAAGGGCCAGCTCGGCGTCTGCGCCGTCGCGCCGGCATTGCGCAGCAGCACCCATTGCTGCTCGCCGTCCTCGCGCACATGGAAGCTGCAGCCATGGCCGGCCGGCAGCGGCAGCGTGGGCGGCACATCCGCAGCGCGCAGCGCGCGACCGATGGCCGACGGCGCCACCAGGCGCGCGACCTGCATGGCCCGCTGCACACGCTGGTTGCGCGCTGCGGCGTCCTTGAAGCCGGCCTCGCGAGCGGACACGCGGCCACAGGCCCAGACCGTCACACCTGCCTCGGCGCAGGCGGCCAGCCACTCCGCCACCTCGGCCCGCAGCGCCGGCAAGTCGGGCAGCAGCAGCGCGCGGTAGCGGTGGCCGCCCGGCGTCACCAGCGCGCCGGCTTCCAGGCGGCTGGCGAGCAGGCCGTGGTCGTTGATCCAGTCCCAGTCGTAGCCGGCGTCCTCCAGCGCGTCGTGCCAGGCCGGTGGCGTCAGGCGCTCGGCCGCGCTCGTGAAGGCGAACAAATCCAGCGGTGCCAGCACGGCCACCGGCACGCGCGCGCAGCCGCGCTGCAGCAGCACCTGGTTGCGGGCCAGGTAGTCGATCAGCGGGCGCGCCATGTGCCACCACGGGTTGGCGTCGTCCAGCGGTGTGCCGATCTCCATGGCCTCAAAGGGATACCAGGGGTGGCCGCCGGTCCAACCCGCCATGCGGGCGCTGGCGCCGTGGCCGACGAGTTGCTGGATGCCGGCCGCATAGAAGGCATCGGCGCGCTCGCGCACTTTCTGCGGCGTGACAGCAAAGCCCTCCAGCAGCCAGCAGAAGGCCTCGCCGGTGACCAGCTCGCGGCCGTAGATATGGGCGGCCGAGCGGGCCACGCGCAGGAAGTGCGGCGCAGCGCCACCGGCCAGGTCCTCGGTCTCAGGGATGCCGGCCACGCCGTAGGCCTGCAGCCAGTCCACCGGCGCGCCGTGGGCCTGCACCTTGGCCTGCAGGCCGTGCTCGCGGGCCCAATCGGCCATGGGCGCGTATAGGCGCTCGATCATCAGCTCGGACACCGTCAGCCGGTAGTCGTGGCGCACGCGCGAGCCGATGTCGGCGTCGTCGAACAGCGGCGCGCCGTGGCGCGCCTGGAAGCAGTTGCGCCAGCCGGGCTGCAGCATCAGCGGCAGGTGCGGGCGCGGGTCGTAGCCGCGGCGGCGCTGGAACTCGGCGCGGAAGTCGTGGGTCCACAGCAGGTCGGCCGGGATCTCCAGGCTGTCGATGAAGATGCTGCGCCAGGTGGTGCCGGCATGTGCCTGCCAATGCGGCAGCGCGGCGTCGCCGACGCGCGCGGCATGGGCATCGAAGGCGGCGCGCTGCAGATGGTCCAGCACCAGCTGCGGGCCGCGGCCGGCCCCTTCCAGGATCATGTGGTCGCTGGTGAAGCGCTGCACGACGATGAGTTGCCAGTCGCCGTCCGGCACGTCCCATTCAAGGCTGCCATCGGGCTGCAGACGGTCGGTCAGGTCGACGGTTTGTTCGGCGGCAATCCAGCCGGCGGCCAGCACCTGGCCCCAGCGGTCGGGCAGCGTCATCGGCACGAAGCCGGGGTAAGGCCCCAAGCTGGGCACGCCGCCGCGCTGGGCCAGCACGGCAACGGTCTCGACGGGCGCGGCCATGCGCTGCTGCCATTCGGCGGGCAGCGCCTGTTCCTCGGCAATGCCGCCTTGCCTGGCTAACCACGTGGCTGAGCGCAGCGGGCGCTCGGGCTGGCGGGGCACGCCCTGCCAGCGTTGCGGCCCTTGCACCGACGTCCAGGCCAGCGTCAGCTCCGACGTGGCCAGCTCGGGCGTGATGGCTTCACTGCCGCCGAATGGCCAGGCCGAGCCGAAGGTGACGTCCACCAGCATCCCGAGCCGCGCCGCCTCGGCCATGACGGCCGCGACGGTCTGGAACCAGCCCGGCGTGAACACATCGTGCACGCGGGCCGACTGCTCGACCGTCAGCTCATGCGGCAAGCCCACGCGGCAGGGCTGGATCTCGACGCCACCCCAGCCCGCGTCGGCAAAGCCGCGCAGCTGCTCGCACAGCGCCTCGGCGTCGACGGCGCCGCCCGGCCACCACCAGCGCAGCATGGGTCGCTGCGCGGTGGGCGGGTCGCGGAACAGGTCGTGCATCACGGTCAGGATCAGAACTTGATGTCGGCCGTCACGCCCACCATGCGGAAGGAGTTGGCACCCAGCGAGTAGGCATAGCCCGAGCCCGCGCCCTTGCCCGGCAGCGGGTAGAGGATGGCGTTGGGCACGCGCTCGTCGCCCGCGTTGCGCACGAACAGGGTCAGGCCCCACTTGTCGTCCGGGCTGCGGAGGCCGGCATGCGCGCCGACGATGGTGTGGGCCTTGAAGCCGCACTCGGCCGCCAGCGTGTTGCACAGGCGCACGCGGGACTTGTAGGTCGCGTCCACGCCCAGGCTCAGCTCATAACCATCAAAGACCTCGGTGTCGTAGTCGGCACCCACGGTCAGCTTGCCCTTGGGCGAGTACAGCAGACGCTGGCCGCCGACGTTCTGGTTGTCGAAGGTGAAGCCGCTCGGGTACTCGGTGCCCATGATCAGCGCACCGCTGGCGCGCAGGCTCAGCGCGCCCAGCACGCGGGCGCGCAGGTCCAGCTCCAGGCCGTAGCTCTTGACCTCGGGCACGTTCAACGGGATGCAGTTCAGCGCGCCCACGGCGGTCAGCGTGCAGTTCTGTTCCTGGAAGTTCTTGATGCTGGTGTTGAACACCGCCACGTCCACGTCCAGGTGCTTGTTGAAGAGGCTGGTCTTCAGGCCCAGCTCCAGGCTGGTGGGCTGCTCGGCCTTGACGATGGCGCCGCTGGTGCTGCCGCTGGCGGCCAGTGCGCTGACGGGCGTGTCGTTGTCGATCTGCGGGCCCTTGTAGCCGCGGCTCAGCGTGAGGTAACCCTGGGTCTGCTTGTCCAGCGCATAGAGCAGGCCGATCTTGCCGGACAGGTCGCTGTCACGGGCCGCAGCGGCGCTGCTCTTGACGGTGGTGGGCGCCGCGAAGCTGGCGAAGGCGACGTCGCCGGTGCGGACCTGCAAGTCCTTCACGCGGTCGCGGGTGTAGCGCAGGCCGGTCAGCAGCTTGAGCTGCTCGCCCAGCTTGAACGTGGCCTGGCCGAACAGCGCGGCGGAGCCGGTATCGGTCGTGTAGTCGATCAGCGTGGAGATGGAGCGCGGCACCGGCGGCGACGGCGCGTAGGGCGACGGCAGGATGGTGGTGGTGGAGCTCTTGGTGGCGTGGGAGTCGGACAGGAACAGGCCGGCCACCCAGTCCACCGACTGGCCGGCGGGCGAGGACAGGCGCAGTTCCTGCGTGAGCTGGCGGATCTTGATCTCGGTGCCGATGGTGCGGATCTTGTCGTAGCCCACCGACATGTCGATGGCGGCCGAGTCCGGCCCGGTCTTGCGCTCGCGCACCGCAGTGATGGAGGTCAGCGTCACGCCGTTGGCCAACGTCTTGTCGACCTGAGCGGACAGGCCGCCGACGGTGGCCTGGAACAGCTCCAGCGAGTCGGAGCAGACGTCGTTGTTGGTCAGGCTGACCGTCACGCCGCAGGCCGCGAACTCGGCCAGCGGCGCGTGGTTGCCGGCGGTGTTGGAGGCGTAGGCGATGGCTGGGGCGAAGAACACAGCGTTGGTGCTCTTGCTCTTGTCGTAGTCGGCGATGAGGTTGATGCTCAGGTCGGCATCGGGCTTGAGCAGATAACGCAGCCGTGCGCCGGTGCCGACGGTCTTGGCATCGGTGCCGTTGTAGACGTTGTTGTAGACGCCGGTGAGTTGGTCGGCATGGGCCGTGATGCGCAGCGCGGAGATGTCGTTGATGGGCACATTCACCGCGCCGCGCAGCACCCGGTTGCCGAGCTTGGAGCCCAGCGCGTTCTTGCCCGACAGCTCCAGCGAGGCCGAGCCTTCGAAGAGATTGAACTTGGGCGCCTTGGTGACCATGTTGAGCACGCCGGCCGAGGCGTTCTTGCCGAACAGCGTGCCCTGCGGGCCGCGCAGCACTTCCACTCGCTCCAGGTCGAACAGCGCGCCGCCGGCCGTGTTGCCCAGCGGCACGCCGTCCACGACGATGCCCACCGAGCTTTCGGCCGACATCGTGAACACCGCCGTGCCGATGCCGCGGATGGACGCGCTGCCGCCGGCGCCGCCGGTCTTGGTGTCGCCGAACTCCAGCGCGGCGACGGCCTTGGACAGGTCGGTGATGTCGCTGACACCCTGCTTCTGCAACTGATCGGCGCTGATGACGCTGATGGCGACCGGCACTTCCTTCAGCGTCTGCGTGCGCTTCTGCGCCGTGACGATGACGGTCGGCAGTTCGTTGACATCGGCCTTGGCGGCCGGAGCTTCGGTTTGCTGCGCCCAGGCGGCCGGGGCCATCAGGCTGATCGTGGTGAGCGCGGCCAGGGCCATGGCGCTGGGGCGGAAGGGCGCGCGGGATGCGAAGGGGGTGTTCAAGTTTTGTCTCCTGTGATGGATGCCAAGGCTGAGCCTTGTGCGTTGACCGTGTGCTGGCGGCCGGCCGAGGTCAGGTCACGGGCCGGTGCACGGGTGTTTTAGGAACGGGGGAAATCGGGGCTCAGGGTGGGCGCCGAGTGGGGCGCCGGGGCGGGAGCCGGCGAGGTGCTCGCCGAGGTCTGCGGGGTCATGGCTTGTCTCCTGTGAACCTCGCCCTGCGGGATCGCGGGCGGGCTTTTTTGATCTGTTGCGGCTCAGTCTATGGACTGGCCATTTATTCATCCAGGGGATGAAGTGAATTCTCTGAATCCATCCCGTGGATGACGCCGCAGTGCGGCGCTTGTCATGGGCGTGGCGGGCTGCGGGGCCGGAAACCGGCTCCGCAAGACAGTGCTGTCAGGGGGAAAACACCGAGGTGGTGCAGCCACAAAAGGGCCGCTGCCCACCCACTCAACCGTGGCGCGCGATGAAGTCCAGCACCGGGCCGCTGAGGCTGTCGTCGCCGGTGTTGACGGCCTGCGTCTGCGAGAAGTGGTTGTGGTGGCGGATGACCCGCAACTCGGGTGCAAAGCCGTGCTGGCCACTCAACCGCGCGAACAGCTCGCCGGCCTGCACCTGCATCTGCAGCAGGTCGCGCTCGGCGTAGCTGATGAGCAGCGGGAAGGGGGCGGCGTCGACCTGCTCCACGATGCTCATGGCGAGCAGCGCCTCGGGGTCGTTGGTGCCGAAGTACGCGTCGTTGCGCGGGTCGGGCGTGGCGACACCGAAGGCCGCGCGCGACAGGCGTTCCAGCCGGGCGTTGTAGGGGCCAGAGGTCAGGATGGCGCCGCGGATGCCTTGCACGCCGAAGCGCGTCATCAGAGAGGCTGCGGCGACATGCGCCGCGCCGGCCGACTCGCCCATCAGGAAGATGCGCGCGGGGTCGGCGCCGAGAGACTGTGCCTGCTCGTGCGCACAGGCCAGGGAGGTGGCCACGTCCTCGGGCCCGGCGGGCCAGCGGTGCTCGGGCGCGAGGCGGTAGTTGGGCAACAACGTGACAACGCCCTGGCGCGCGAAGTGCCAGCCGATGTTGGCCTTGTGGGCCTTGTCGCCGCGGATGAAACCGCCGCCGTGGAAGAACAGCAACAGCGGGCGCAGCGTCGTTGTCTCGGCTGCGGGCCGGTAGACGTCGAGCACCTGGCGCGCGTGGGCGCCGTAGCGCTGCGAGTCCAGCTTCAGCACGCCATCGGTCGGCTGCCGGGCCAGCAGCGGTTCGTACAGCGCCTGCACCTCGGGCAGATTGAAGCCGGCGCCCAGTTCCGCCAGGCGCGCGGCGATGGAGTCGGGCACGGTGTTCATGGTTTGAGTATCGTCAGCCATGCAGGGCCGCCACGGCGCCGTCCAGCAGCGCTCGCAACTGCGCCGCATCGACGGCCGTGCCGTAGACGTAATGGTCAGGCCGCAGCAGCACCGCCTGGCAGCCTTGCGCCTCGAACCAGCGCGCCATGACGCCCTCGGCCTCAGCCATGCAGCCCTCGCCATCGCCTAAGCGCAGCGTCTGCAGCTTCAATGCGCGGGCCTGGTCAGGCGTCGGGCCGCCCAGGTCGCTGCCGGCCGCGATCAGCAGGCGCCAGCCGCAGCCCAGCCAATGGTCCATGCGCACGCGCCGGTCCGGCAGCTGCAGCCAGGGTTGGGGCGCGAGGCTGCCTGCGGCCGCGCTGCCGTCCAGCAGGCCGGTGGTCAGGCACGGCAACACGTCCTGACGCGGCTTGGGCGCCACGCCCTCGGCCAGCATCTGCCGGTCGCGGCTACGCGCCGCATTGACATCGCGCTCGCAGATCACCGCGCCGATGCTCTTCAGCCGCGTCGTCAGGTCGGTCACATGGGCCTTGCGCTCCAGGCCGTAGCTGTCCAGCAGCGTGTCCGCCGCCCTGCCCTGCACGTCGCCGCGCAGCACGGCCGTCAGCTTCCAGGCCAGATTGACGACATCGCGCACACCCTGGCACATGCCTTGACCCAGGAAGGGCGGCTGCTGGTGGGCCGCGTCGCCGGCGATGAAGACGCGGCCGGCGCGCCAGCGCTCGGCCACCAGCGCATGGAAGCGGTAGGCCGCCTGGCGCCACAGCTCGCCGTCGGCCGGCGTGATCCAGCGCGACAGCAGCGCCCAGGTCGCGTCGTCCTCGACAACGGCCTTGGGGTCTTCGCCGGCTTTCAGCGAGATCTCCCAGCGGCGGTGGTTCTTGGGGCCCATCACATAGGTGCAGGGGCGGTCGGGCTCGCAGTACTGCACGCTGGTGGTGGGCAGCTTGGCCAGGCCTTGCTCGTTGGCCAGCACGTCGACGACCAGCCAGGGCTCGTCGAAGGACAGGTCCTGCAACGCGATGCCGACCAGGTCACGCACGGTGCTGGACGCGCCATCGCAGCCGATGGCGTAGCGGGCATGGACCTGCCGCTCGCTGCCGTCCTCGGCGCGGCAGTGCAGGACGACTTGCTCATCGGACTGCTGCAGGCCGAACACGGTCAGCCCGGTCTTGACGGTGACCGACGGCAGCGCGGCGACGGCGCGGCGCAGCACCTCTTCGACCGGCGGCTGCGTGAACACGACCGAGGGCGTGTAGCCCTGCGGATAGGGCGGCGCCACCATGGTCATGCGGCGGATCAGCTCGCCGTCGACACCGTAGTAGCAGGAGTCGGTGAAGGGCTCCGTGAAGGGCTCGACCTGCTCGACCACGCCCAGCTGCTGGAACACGCGCAGCACCTCGTGGTCCAGCGCGATGGCGCGCGGGCGGTCGTAGACCTCGTGCGCCCGGTCGGCCACGAAGACGGTGAAGCCGGCCTGGCCCAGCAAGGCCGCGGCCACGGCTCCGCTCGGCCCGAAGCCGACGATGGCCACGTCGTAGAGCGGCTCAGCCATGGCTCAAGCCTCTTCGCGACGGATGGGGTTGGAGAGCAGGCCGATGCGCTCGATCTCGATCTCGATGACATCGCCATCCTTCATCCAAACCGGCGGCGTGCGCGCCTGGCCCACGCCGGCCGGCGTGCCCATGACGATGACGTCGCCCGGCTCCAGCGTCAGGCAGTCGGACAGCAGCGCGATGGTCTCGGCGACGCTCCAGATCATGTCGGTGGTGCTGGCGTCCTGCATGACGCGGCCGTTCAGCCGGCTCTGGATGCGCAGGCCGGTGGCGCCGGGTGCCAGCTCATCGGCCGTGACCAGCACCGGGCCGAAGCCGCCGGTGGCGTCGAAGTTCTTGCCGATGGTCCATTGCGGCGTGCGCTTCTGGTAGTCGCGCACCGACATGTCGTTGAAGCAGGTGTAGCCGAACACGTAGTTCAGCGCGTCGGCCTGGCTGGCGTGGCGCGGCACCTTGGCGCCGATGACCAGGGCCAGCTCGGCCTCGTAGTCGAACTTCTCCGACACGCGGGGCAGCTGGCCGGCGGCGCCGTGGCCAATCAGCGAGCTTTTTCCCCGGAAGAAGAACCACGGGTACTCAGGCTTCTCGCGGCCGCCTTCCTTGGCGTGGTCGTAGTAGTTCAGGCCCAGGCAGATGGTCTTGCCGGGCTCAGGCACCAGCGGGGCCAGCGTGAGGCTGGCGAGCAGCAGGCGCGGGGCGTCGCTGGCCAAGGCAGCCGTGGCGGCGGCGGCGAGATCCACACCGGCTTCCAGCGCCGCGCGCAGGTCGGCCGGCACTTGCGGCTGGGCAGCGTTCAGGTCGATGACGCGGTCGCCGTCGACAAGGCCCAGGCGGTTGCGCCCTTCGGCGCTGACAAAGGTGGTGAATTTCATGTGGGGGACTCGTGTTCAGGTCGGGATGAAGAAGACGCTGCGCTGCGCGGCTTTCAGCGCGGCGCTGGGCGGAGCGGAAATGCCCCATTGGTCGACGCGGCCGGGCGGCCAGGTCCAGTCGGCGGGGCCACCGGCGCGGTAGCTGTCATCGATCTGCTCGACCTCGGCCGTGTACTCGATGACCTCGCCGAAGGGGCCGATGAAGTAGTTGAAGGCGTTGTTGCCGGGGCCGTGGCGGCCCGGGCCCCACTCGATGACATGGCCGGCATCGCGCATGCGGCCACCGCCGCGCATGACAGCGTCGACGCTGGGCATGACGAAGGCGATGTGGTTGAGCGCGTCGTTGTCGGCGTCGCCCAGCGCGAGCGTGTGGTGGTCGCGGTCGCAGTTCAGGAAGGCCATGATCCGCGTGCGGTCGGCCAGCGTGAAACCCAGCGCCTGCTCTATCCACGCCTGGCTGGCGGGCAGCGCATGGCTGTTCAGCACGGCGTGGGCGAGGCGGATGGGGCGGTCGGGCTCGTCAGCCGTGTCGGCGTGGCGGGTGTCGCCGTGGACGATCTGGAACAGCCGGCCGCTGGGGTCGCGCACGGCCAGGCCGGTGCCGCCGCCAGGCTCGGCGATGGGGGCCAGGTCTTGCTGCACGCGCCCCCCGGCGGCCACGGCGGCGTCGGCAATCGCAGTCAGCGCCGCCTCATCACGGGCGCGCAGCGTGACGTGGCGGATGGCCAGTCGGTCGGCGGCGTGCAGTGCCAGCAGATGGTGCTCGGCGCCGGTGCCGCGCAGGTAGATGGCATCGGCCGTGCGGGCAGCGACGGTGAGCCGCCACACCTCGGTGTAGAAGGTCTCGGCGCGCGCCAGGTCGGGCACATCGAGGGCCACGCTGCGCAGCCCGCTGATCCAGCGTGAACTCATGAGTAAACCTTGGAAGAAAGACCGAGGAAGCGCTCGGCATTGCCATGCAGCAGCGCGGCCACGGTGGCGTCGTCAAAGCCGGCGGCCTCGACACGCTGCGCCGGCGTGCGGTCATGGAAGTTGAAGGGGTAGTCGCTGCCCAGCATCAGCTGACCTCGGCCGAAGCGCTCCACCAGATGGCGCAGCGTGGCGTCGTCGAACACGAGGGTGTCGAAGAACAGCCGGCGGGCCTGCTCCACCGGTGAGGCCTGCACCTGCTCGCGCAGCGCCGGGAACACCTGCCAGCCTTGCTGCAGCCGTGGCAGCAGCATGGCCAGCGTGCCGCCACCATGGCTGAAGGCGATGCGCAGGCGCGGGCAGGCCAGCAGCAGGTTGGCGGTGATGACCGAGGCCGCGGCCAGGCCCACGTCGCTGGGGTAGGCCAGCACCTGCTGCAGCGGCGCGGGGCCGACGAGGCGGTCCATGCCGGTGGGCTTGAGGGCGTGCACGAAGACGGGCACGTCCAGCGCCTCGCAGGCCTGGAAGAAGGGCAAAAACCGCGGGTCGCCGATGGGCGTTCCGTTGACGTTGCTGCCCAGTTCCACGCCCACCAGGCCTAACGCCTCGACCGCGTGGCGCAGCTCGGCGATGGCGAGGTCAACGTCCTGCAGCGGCACGGCGGCCAGGCCCAGCAGCGCGCCGCCGCTGTCGGCCACCATGGCGGCGGTCTGTTCGTTCAGGTAGCGCAGCAGCTCTTTAGCGTCGGCGGGTTCCAGCCAGTAGCTGAGCAGCTCGGGCATGGGCGAGATCACCTGCTGGCTCAACCCCATGCCGGGCAGGTCGGCCAGGCGGCGCGGCGTGCTCCAGCATTTCTCGGACACGGTGCGGTACTGCTTGCCGGCGATCATCACGTGGCGATGGCAGAGGCCCCCCTGCGTGGGCGCGGCCACGGTGGACGGCCATTGCGCCGGCACGTGCGCGCCGAGATACGCCGGGAAGTGCTCGGGCACGACGTGCGCGTGCACGTCGATGCCACGGCAGCCGCAGGCTTGCAGATTCATGCGGCGACCAGACCCGCAGCAACCACACCGGCGATGCAGATCGCCTCGTCCTCGTCACCGCTGCCGCCCGACGCCCCCACCGCGCCCAGCACGCGCCCTGCACCGTCCTTGATGAGCACGGCACCCGTCTGCGGCAGGAAGCGGCCCTTGGCCGTGTCCGCCAGCGTGGTGAAGAAATTGGGGTTGCCCTTGGCACGCTCGGCCAGCACGCGGCTGGAGACGCCCATGCCGACCGCGCCCCAGGCCTTGCCCGTCGCGATGTCGATGCGGAACATGCTCGCGCCGTCCTCGCGCTGCGCAGCCTTCAGGTGGCCGGCTTCGTCCAGCACCACCACGGCCATCGGCGCATGGCCGGCGGCGCGGGCCGCAGCCAGCGCGGCGGCGAGCAAGGTGTTGGCCTGCGCCAGGGTCAGCGTGGGCATGGGGGTCGTCTCCAGGAAGAGCCTCTTTGCCGGGGTGGCGAGGCATTGCTTTGCACTGGCGGCGACTCTAGGAAAACGGCATCAATTCATCCAGATGATGGGATGGATATTTAGAATCCAGCGGATGGATATCTCCAAGGTCGACCTGAATCTGCTGGTGAGCTTTGACGCGATGGCCGAGCACCGCTCGGTCACCCGCGCGGGCGAGGCGATAGGCCTGAGCCAGCCCGCCATGAGCGCCGCGCTGAACCGGCTGCGAGCCCTCTTCGGCGACCCGCTGTTCGTCAAGACCGGCAGCCACATGGAGCCCACGCTGCGCGCGCAGACGCTGGCGCCCCATGTGCGGCGCGTGGTGGAGACGGTGAAGACCGAGATCCTGAACAGCGCCGAGTTCGACCCCGCCACCAGCGAGCGCACCTTCACGCTGATCACGCCGGACATCGGCGAGATCCACTTCGTGCCGCCGCTGCTGGCCTATCTGGCCAAGGCGGCGCCGCAGCTGCGGCTGCGCGTGGTGTCACGACCGCGGCTGGCCGCGTC
Source organism: Pelomonas parva (assembly GCF_043555835.1). Classification (NCBI taxonomy): domain Bacteria; kingdom Pseudomonadati; phylum Pseudomonadota; class Betaproteobacteria; order Burkholderiales; family Sphaerotilaceae; genus Roseateles; species Pelomonas parva. Next base: position 75,146 of record NZ_JBIGHV010000008.1, read on the forward strand.
GGAGGCGCTGGCCTCGGGCGCGGCCGACCTGGCCCTGGGCTACTTCCCCGACCTGGACAGCGCCGAGTTCTTCCGCCAGAAGCTGTTCGACAACCACCATGTCTGCGTCGTGCGGCGCGGCCATCCCGGCGTCGGCGACGCGCCCTTGAGCGTGGACGAATACCTGGCCATGCGCCATGTGCTCGTCAAGCCCGAGGGGCGCGCCCATGTGTTCGAGCAGTACCTGCAGCAGCAGGGGCTCAGGCGCGACGTGGCGCTGGAGATCTCGCACTTCATGAGCCTGCCGCCCATCATCGAAGCCAGCGACCTGATCGCCACCGTGCCGCGCGACCTGGCCGACATCTGCTCGCGATATGCCGATTTGCGCATCTTCGACACGCCGGTGAAGGCGCCGGTGATTCCGGTCCACCAGTTCTGGCACCGCCGCGCGCACAAGGACGCAGCGACGGTGTGGCTGCGCTCCAGCATCCAGAAACTGTTTGCGGTCTGAGCTGGCCCTCTGTCATGCCGGGATCGAATAGCAGCTAGCACCGGCCAGAACTTGTTGCGCTAGGCTGGTCTCAGAAGAATGCGGCCAGCTCCCATCTGCCTGCGCCATGCCTTCTACCGAGATCACGCTGCTGTCTTCCATGGCGACCAAGCCGCTACTGGTCGCGCTGACCGATGCCTATCGGCAGCGCAGCGGCACAGCGGTGCGGCTTGAGTCCGCAGGCGGCGTGGACGCCGCCAAGCGCGTGCAGGCGGGCGAGGTCTTCGACGTCGTCGTACTGGCTGGCGACGCACTCGCCACGCTGGCCGAGCAAGGCCATGTGCGGGCCCCGCAGGCGATGGCTGACTCACGCATCGCCATCGCCGTGCGCGAGGGCTCGCCAAGGCGCGACATCGGTTCGGAAGACGCGCTGCGCAACACGCTGCTGGCTGCCAAGACCATCGGCTATTCCACCGGCCCCAGCGGCCGCGCGCTGCTGCAGATCTTCGACCGTTGGGGCCTGGGCGAGACCTTGGGCGCCCGCCTCGTCCAGGCCCGGCCGGGGGTGCCGGTGGGTGGCCTCGTCGCCGCCGGCGAGGCGGAGATTGGCTTCCAGCAGCTCACCGAACTGCAGGGCATCGCCGGCATCAAGCTGCTTGGCGGCCTGCCGCCGCAGTTGGACATCGTCACCACCTTCACGGGCGCCGTCGGCGCGCACAGCGCACAGCCTGGCGCCGCCCAGGCGCTGCTCGATTTCCTGGCCAGTGCCGACACCGCGAGCATCAAGCTCGCCCACGGCATGAGCCCGTCCGCATCCTCCTGAAAGACGACCCCGCCATGATCATCGACGTCCACGGCCACTACACGACCGCCCCGGCAGCGCTCGGCGCCTGGCGCGACCTGCAGATCGCCGCACTCAAGGACCCGAGCCACGCGCCCAAGGCCAGCGAGCTGAAGATCAGCGACGACGAGCTGCGCGAGAGCATCGAGACCAATCAGCTCCGGCTGATGAAGCAGCGCGGCTCGGACCTGACCATCTTCAGCCCGCGCGCCAGCTTCATGGCCCACCACATCGGCGACTTCCAGACGTCCGCCACCTGGGCCGCCATCTGCAACGAGCTTTGCTACCGCGTCGCCCAGCTCTTCCCCGACCACTTCGTGCCGGCCGCGATGCTGCCGCAGTCGCCCGGCGTGGACCCGGCGACCTGCATCCCCGAGCTGGTCAAGTGCGTGGAGCAGTTCGGCAACGTCGGCATCAACCTCAACCCCGACCCCTCCGGCGGCCACTGGACCGCGCCGCCGCTATCGGACCGGCACTGGTACCCCATCTACGAGAAGATGGTCGAGTACGACATCCCGGCCATGGTCCACGTCTCGACCAGCTGCAACGCCTGCTTCCACACCACCGGGGCCCACTACCTGAATGCCGACACGACGGCCTTCATGCAGTTCCTGACGAGTGATTTGTTCAAGGACTTCCCGACGCTGAAGTTCCTGATCCCGCACGGCGGCGGCGCGGTGCCTTACCACTGGGGGCGCTTCCGTGGCCTGGCGCAGGAGCTGAAGAAGCCGCTGCTGCAAGAGCACCTGCTGAACAACATCTTCTTCGACACCTGCGTCTATCACCAGCCAGGCATCGACCTGCTGACCCAGGTGATCCCGGTGAAGAACATCCTGTTCGCCTCCGAGATGATCGGCGCCGTGCGCGGCATCGACCCCGAGACCGGCCACTACTTCGACGACACCAAGCGCTACGTCGAGGCCACGGCCAACCTCAGCGACGCGGACCGCCACGCGGTCTATGAAGGCAATGCCCGCCGCGTCTTCCCGCGCCTGGATACGCAACTCAAAGCGAAGGGCCTTTGATATGTACGAACTTGGCGTCGTCTACCGCAACATCCGCCGCGCCGACCGCGCCGCTGCCGACGGCCTGGCCGCGTTGGGCTCGGCCACCGTGCACGAGGCCATGGGCCGCGTGGGCCTGCTCAAGCCCTACATGCGGCCCATCTACGCCGGCGCGCAGGTGTCGGGCACGGCGGTCACGGTGCTGCTGCAGCCGGGCGACAACTGGATGATGCATGTCGCAGCGGAGCAGATCAGAGAAGGCGACATCGTCGTCGCGGCCGTCACCGCCGACTGCACCGACGGCTACTTCGGCGACCTGCTCGCCACCTCCTTCCAGGCCCGCGGCGCGCGCGCGCTGGTCATCGACGCCGGTGTGCGCGACGTGAAGACGCTGCAGCAGATGGGCTTCCCCGTCTGGAGCCGTGCCATCAGCAGCAAGGGCACGATCAAGGCCACGCTGGGCTCGGTCAACATCCCCGTCGTCTGCGCGGGCATGTGGGTCACGCCGGGCGATGTCATCGTGGCCGACGACGACGGCGTCGTCTGCGTGCCGGCCGCGCGTGCGGTCGACACGCTGGAAGCCGCCCTCAAGCGCGAGAGCTTCGAGGGCGAGAAGCGCGCCAGGCTGGCCTCCGGCGTGCTGGGCCTGGACATGTACAAGATGCGCGAGCCGCTTGAGAAGGCCGGCCTGCGCTACGTGGACTGATATGGAATTCACCAAGACCCCCGGCTGGCTGGACTGGTACGCCAGCCCCGCCAAACCCAGGTTCCAGCTGCCACCCGGCGCAGTGGACGCGCACTGCCACGTCTTCGGCCCCGGTGCCGAGTTCCCCTATGCGCCGGAACGCAAGTACACGCCCTGCGACGCCAGCAAGGACCAGCTGTTCGCGCTGCGCGACCACCTCGGCTTTGCGCGCAACGTCATCGTCCAGGCCACCTGCCACGGCGCCGACAACGGCGCGCTGCTGGACGCGCTGCAAAGCTCCGGCGGCAAGGCGCGCGGCGTCGTCACCGTGCGGCGCGGCATCAGCGACGACGAGCTGTGGCGCATGCATGCGGCGGGCGTGCGCGGCGTGCGCTTCAACTTCGTCAAGCGGCTGGTGGACTTCACGCCCAAGGACGAGCTGCAGGAGATCGCCGCGCGCATCGCCAAGCTCGGCTGGCATGTCGTCATCTACTTCGAGGCCGCCGACCTGCCCGAGCTGTGGGACTTCTTCACCGCCCTGCCCACCACCGTCGTCGTCGACCACATGGGCCGGCCGGACGTGAGCAAGCCCGTCGACGGCCCCGAGTTCGAACTGTTCCTGCGCTTCATGCGCGAGAACGCCAATGTGTGGAGCAAGCTCAGCTGCCCCGAGCGCCTGTCCGTCACCGGCCCGCGCGCGCTGGACGGCGAGCAGGCGGCCTACCGCGACGTCGTGCCCTTCGCACGCCGCGTGATGAGCGAGTTCCCCGACCGCGTGCTGTGGGGCACCGACTGGCCCCACCCCAACCTGAAGGACCACATGCCCGACGACGGCCTGCTGGTGGACTTCATCCCGCACATCGCGCCGACGCCCGAACAGCAACGCCGGCTGCTGGTAGACAACCCGATGCGCCTGTATTGGCCAGAACTGGATTGATCCATGCCCCTCGACAAGTCCTACACCGACATCCCCGGCACCACCATCTTCGACGCCGACCAGTGCCGCAAGGGCTACTGGCTCAACCAGTTCTGCATGTCGCTGATGAAGGCCGACAACCGCGCCCGCTTCAAGGCCGGCGAGCGGGCCTACCTCGATGAATGGCCCATGACCGACGCGCAGAAGGAAGCGGTGCTGGCACGCGACCTCAACGAGTGCATCCGCCTGGGCGGCAACATCTACTTCCTCGCCAAGATCGGCGCGACCGACGGCCGCAGCTTCCAGCAGCTGGCCGGCAGCATGACCGGCATGAGCGAAGAGGAGTACCGCCACATGATGATCTCTGGCGGACGCTCCGTGGAAGGCAACCGGCGCATCGGCGAAGACGGCGACGCGCAAGCTCATCGACAGCCGCAAGGCAAAGCAGGGAAGAAGTAACCGTGGCCCGCATCACCGCATCCGTCTACACCTCGCACGTGCCCGCCATCGGCGCGGCGTTGGACCTGGGCAAGACCATCGAGTCCTACTGGCAGCCCGTGTTCGCCGGCTACGAGCCGTCCAAGCGCTGGCTGGCCAACAACCGCCCGGACGTCGTCTTCCTCGTCTACAACGACCATGCCACCGCCTTCAGCCTGGACCTGATCCCCACCTTCGCCATCGGCACGGCCGCGCGCTTCGAGCCCGCCGACGAAGGCTGGGGCCCGCGCCCGGTGCCGCCGGTCATCGGCCACCCGGAGCTGGCGGGGCACATTGCGCACAGCGTCATCCAGGACGACTTCGACCTGACCATCGTCAACAAGATGGACGTGGACCACGGCCTCACGGTGCCGCTGTCGCTGATGTGCGGGCAAACCGATCCTGTGCAGGGCGCCTGGCCCTGCGCGGTCATCCCGTTTGCCGTCAACGTCGTGCACTACCCGGTGCCGTCGGGGCGGCGCTGCTTCATGCTGGGCCAGGCCATCCGCCGTGCGGTGGAGTCGTTCGGGCCGGACCTGAACGTGCAGATCTGGGGCACCGGCGGCATGAGCCACCAGCTGCAGGGCCCGCGCGCCGGCCTCATCAACCGCGACTGGGACAACCGCTTCCTGGACCGGCTGATCGCCGAGCCCGACGCGCTCTCGCGCGTGCCGCATGACGAGTACGTGCGCGAGGCCGGCTCGGAAGGCATCGAGCTGGTCATGTGGATGATTGCGCGTGGCGCGATGGCCGACATCAACGGCGGTGCGGCCCCGAAGGTCGCGCATCGCTTTTATCACGTGCCTGCGTCGAACACGGCGGTGGGACATCTGATTCTGGAGAACTCGCAATGAGCAGCACGATCAAGGTCGCCCTCGCCGGCGCCGGCGCCTTCGGCATCAAGCACCTGGACGGCATCAAGAACATCGAAGGCGTCGAGGTCGTCTCGCTGATCAGCCGCGACCTGGACAAGACCCGCGAGGTCGCTCAGAAGTACGGCATCCAGCACGTCACCACTGACCTGGCCGACAGCCTGGCCCTGCCCGAGGTCGACGCCGTCATCCTCTGCACGCCCACGCAGATGCACGCCAGCCAGACGCTGGCCTGCCTGAAGGCCGGCAAGCATGTGCAGGTGGAGATTCCGCTGTGCGACGTGCTGGCCGATGGCGAAGAGGTCATCGCTGTGGCGCAGCAGTCCGGCCTGGTCGCCATGTGCGGCCACACGCGGCGCTTCAACCCCAGCCACCAGTGGGTGCACAGGAAGATCGCGGCGGGCGAGTTCAACGTCCAGCAGATGGACGTGCAGACCTACTTCTTCCGCCGCAGCAACATGAACGCGCTGGGCCAGCCGCGCAGCTGGACCGACCATCTGCTCTGGCACCACGCCGCACACACGGTCGACCTGTTCGCCTACCAGGCGCAGAGCCCGGTCGTGCAGGCGAACGCGCTGCAAGGCCCCATCCACCCGACGCTGGGCATCGCGATGGACATGAGCATCCAGCTCAAGGCCGCCAACGGCGCGATCTGCACGCTGAGCCTGTCCTTCAACAACGACGGGCCGCTGGGCACGTTCTTCCGCTACATCGGCGACACGGGCACCTACCTCGCCCGCTACGACGACTTGTTCGATGGCAAGGAAAACAGGATCGACGTGTCGGCGGTGGACGTGTCCATGAACGGCATCGAGCTGCAGGACCGCGAGTTCTTCGCCGCCATCCGCGAAGGCCGCGAGCCCAACAGCAGCGTGGCCCAGGTGCTGCCCTGTTATCGCGTGCTGCACGACCTCGAACGGCAGTTGAACGCCGGCACGTAGGGCGGGTCATGACCCGCCCTACAGGCTGCCAATGTGGAATGGCCAAATGAAATGAAAACTCGCCGCATCGGCCCCTTCGAAGTCTCGGCCATCGGCCTGGGCTGCATGAACCTCAGCCACGCCTATGGCACGCCGCCGCCGCGCGACGTGGCGGCTGCCGTGCTGAACGGCGCGCTGGACGGCGGCATCACGCTGTTCGACACGGCGGCGCTGTACGGCTTTGGCGCCAACGAGGAGCTGCTCGGCAGCCTGCTGGCCCAGCACCGCGAGCGCATCGTGCTGACCAGCAAATGCGGCATGCAGGGCGTCAATGGCCAGCGCGTCATCGACGGCCTACCAGACACGATTCGCGCCAGCGTCGAGGCCAGCCTGAAGCGGCTGCGCACCGACGTCATCGACGTGCTCTACCTGCACCGGCTGGACTTCAAGGTGCCCATCGAGGACAGCGTCGGCGCGATGGCCGATCTCGTGCGGGCCGGCAAGGTGCGTGCGCTCGGCCTGTCCGAAGTGTCGGCCGCCACCTTGCGTCGTGCGCACGCCGTCCACCCCATCGCCGCACTGCAGACCGAGTACTTGCTGTGGACGCGCAACCCCGAGATCGCCGTGCTGGACGCCTGCCGCGAGCTGGGCATCGCCTTTGTCGCCTTCAGCCCGCTGGCGCGCGGCTTCCTGGGCGGCGAGCTGCGCGACGTCAGCAAGCTGGAGCCCAAGGACATCCGCCGCGCCATGCCTCGCTTCTCGGCCGAGCACTACGCGGCCAACCTGAAGCTGCTGGACGCCTTCCAGGACGAAGCGGCGCGGCTGCACTGTGCGCCGGCCACGCTGGCGCTGGCCTGGCTGCTGCAAAAGGGCGACGACATCATCCCCATCCCCGGCACGTCCAGGCCCGAGCATCTATGGGCGCTGATCGCCGCGCCCCAGCTGCAGCTGGACGGTGCGACGCTGCAGCGTCTGGACGCGCTGATCAACCGTCACACCGTCAGCGGCGCCCGCTACAACGCGGCGACGCAGGCCGAGATCGACACCGAGGAGTTCTAGGCGGCTACCGCGCGGGCTGCTTCAGGGCTCCAGCGCCATCCCCACCACGCGCTCGCCGCCACCCACGGTGCCCAGCGACCTGGCCGCGCCGGTCTTCAGATCGATGGTGACCCAGCGGCTGGCGGCGGCGCCGTCGCTGTTCAAGGCGGCGAACGCCACGTCGCTCAGCGCCTGGATGTCGAAGGCCGCGTTGGTGAACGCCATGCCCAGGGCGCCGACCGTCATCAGCTGCCCCGTGTTGGGCGACACGGCGGGTGCCACGCCTTCACGCGTGCCCTGCGTCACCAGCGCGCCCGTGGTGGCGTCGAGCGCAAAGTTGGTAGTGATCTTGGGGTCGGCCTTGTTGTAGCTGTAGGCCGCGCCCACGACGACGGGCGACTTGCCCGCGTTGGTGTCACCCGCCGCATAGGCCAGCTTGCCGTCGGTCTGCACGCCGTCGAGCGTCGCGTTGCCGTCCACGACCGCGCCGGTGTCGGGGTGCAGGCGCAGGTTCTGCCCGGTGTTGCTGACCACGCGGATGCGGTCCACCGCCGGGTTGAAGTCAAAGCCGAACTGCGTGCCTTCCAGCTTCACCGCGAACGGGCTGCCGACGACGGTGGCGGCACCGGTCTCGTCGTCGACGGTATAGAGCCGGCCCGTGCTGCCCAGCGCGTAGAGCTGCTCCTTGGACACGCGGTAGTCGATGCCCAGCAGGGTTTCGCCAGCCTGCAGGCCGGTGATGTTGACGGTGGCCAGGATGCGGCCCGGGCGGCCGGCATTGAACTTGAGCAGCTTGTTCGACGCGGTGACGGCGACCGCTCTTTCATCGCGCATGTCACCTTCGGGCTCCGGCGCCATGGTGGAACAGGCGGCCAGGCTGGCGAGCAGCACTGCGGCAAGGCTTGCGCGTTGGAAGGAGGCGGTGGTCATGACGGGCCCTTGGGTCGAGTTGTGGGAATGCCAAACGCTGTACGCGGCACCGGTCGAACCGGATGCAGGCGCCGGCGCCGCGATCAGGAAGCCCCGGCGGCGCCAGGCTCCAAACGCTCGGCCACCGCCAGCGCCGACCGCACCGCGCTTTCCAGCAGCGGCACGCCGGCCTCGGCATAGGAGCCGCACCACCACACGCGGCGCCCCGGCTGCGCATGCAGGCGCTGCAACGCGGCCAGGGCCGCGCCGCTGCCAGCGCCCACCAGCGGGCGCTCGAAGCGGGCATGGCCGATGACGCTGTCGTCTCGCGGCGCGCGCTGCGGCATCACGGTCTGGAACAGCGGCACGGCGTGACGCAGCCCCGGCTGCACGCGGTTGATCCAGATGGTGCTTTCGGGTTGCGCGTGTTCCGCACAGACGCGCGCGTTCACCGGCGACCAGTCGGCGCGGCGCGGCGGCATCAGCGCGGTGTCGCGGTGCATCAACACCTCCAGCGCGCGGTAGCGGAAGGCGGCCAGCGCGGCGGCCTCGTCCGGCGCGGAGTCGGCCAGCAAGGCGAGCGCCTGGTTGGCCTGCGTGGCGAAGACGACATGGTCAAACGCCTCCTCGCCGGTGGCGTGCTGCACCACCACGCGGCCGGCATCGGCTGTGCGCCGAACGGCCACCACGCCGGCGCTGCACTGCACGCGCGTGATGCCGGCCAGCAGCTTCGCGGCCACCGCGTCGGCGCCGTCGCGCGCCCGGCGCACGCTCTGTCGCCCCACGCCGGCGGTGGCATAGCCGGCCACCACGGCGGCGGGGTAGGCGCGTGCGTCTGCGGTGCTGCAGGTGGCGATGGTGGCGACGGCCGGCAGCAGCAGGCCGTCGACGAACTCGGGGGCGATGCGCTCGGCGGCGACGAACTCGCCAATGCTGGCGCCGCCCAGCTCCCCGGCCGCCTGAGCCGCGCGCGCCCGGGCATGGAAGCGCAGCGCGCCCTGCACGATGCGCCACCCACGCGCGCTGGCCACGTCCTGCGGCAGCACATAGGGCAGCGACCAGCCACCCAGGCGCGCATTGCGCCAGCGGAAGTAGGCGCGGCCGTCGCAGCCGCTGAAGGTGGTGGCGTAGTCCACCGGCTCGGTGGCCACGCCGAGTTCGGCATAGAGGCGAGTGAGCGTCGGGTAGTAGCCGGGGTAGAACACGCGCAGCGGCACGTCGACCCGCAAGCCCGGGGCTGCGGCGTCGTTGAGCGCCACCGAGCTGGCGATGAAGCCCGGCACCGCATGGCGTTCAAACAGCGTCACCGCATGGCGCCGCGACAGCTGCCACGCGGCCACCAAGCCGGCGATGCCGGCGCCGATGACGGCGATGTTCATCGGCGCAGGGTAGCTGGTGTCACCAGGAATCTGATGGGCCGACTGGAGGCATCAAGACCGAGGCCACCCGCGCAAATGCATCGGCCAGCTATTCAGACCTCAAAGACATGGATCACAAGCGCCGCAGCCCACAGCAGTAGCAAGGCCGCATACACCGCGAACAATGCGCGCGTGGCCGCCTTTGGCCACACGCGCTTGATACCGACGCGCGGTCCCAGTGCAGCCAAAAATAGAACCGCCGTTGAACAAGGGCAATGGGAGCAGATTCAGGGCGTCCACCTTAGCTGCGACCCATGCCAACAGCAGGGGGAAGGATGCCGAGGCTGCGGTGTCGGCGATCCGCTTCAGCATCTCTTGATGCTTCGCTCTGCGGCGAAGGCGCTCCACCAGTAGTTGCGCGGGTAGGCGCCAAGCCTCAGCAGGCGACGCAGGTCCTCTGAACAATCCGATTGATGCTCATCATGGGTCTACCAATGGGGTTGCGAGTGCGCCGGGGGGGGGCGTTGAGGTGGGTGCGTGGAGTCCGCGCCCGCCGGCAGCGGGTTACTGAGCCCAGCCGAGCTGCAGCGCGATCCAGGTCTTGTTGTCGTGCTTGTATTCCAGCGCCGAATTGCGGCCCACAAAGTCGCGCCCCACCAGCAGACCGGCCACAAAGGGCTTGGCCTCGCGGGTCAGGTCAAACAACACGCCGCCCGCCACGGTGTAGCCCGCGATGGTGTTTTCCTTGGTCGTCTTGCTGCCGGGCTTGGCCGGGTCGTCGACGACCTGGGACACCTTCATCGTCGCCACGCCGGCGCTGCCCACGAAACTCAGGCCGCGCGACTCGAACCAGCTCGTGCGGTAGCCCGCGTACATGCCCAGAGACTGCGACGGCTCGAAGCTGCGGTCGTGCGGAAAGTACTTGAAGGGCACAACCATGGGGCCGTAGATCCAGCCGTAGCGGGAGTAGGAGGCGTTCTTCAGCTGCTCTGCGGTAATGGTGTAGGAGTCGCCAACCTTGACATCGCCAGCACCAGTCGGCTCATCGCAGGTCCCGAGGCGCGATTTGTCTTCCACGGAGACCGTGAGGCCGCCATTGGCGCCCAGGCGATTGACACGCAGGCAGGTGTATCTCGGGGCGTTGGCCGTGGTCGCGCCGTTCGCGCCCGCAAGGCCCACAATGTTGGATCGCAGCTTGATGCGGTCGCCCACGGCGATGTCCACCGGCAGGTCGAACTTGGCGGCAGCGGCCTCGGCCGCCTTCGCAGAGCTAGCCGCACTGGCGGCGCTGCCGGCCGCATCGGCAGCGCTCTTTGCGGCGTCGTCCGCAGCATGGGCACCCGTCGAGCAGATCGACAGGGCAAGAAGGGCAGAAAGGGTGATCGGCAGCAATGTCTTCCCAAGCGCTTTCATGGTGGCTCCCAGTGTTGAACGGTGATGAGGACGCGGGCTAGGCATGCCACACGTGGCGGCGATGCCGATGGGGCCAGACTGTTGAGCGCCTAGGCCCGCCGCACACCATCAAAACTGCTGAGTCCGCGCTTCGGCGCATCAACGCCAGGCACGAGCAACAGGGCAGCAGGAGTGACGCTCGGGTGGCTCTCCAACCCTAGGCCTGCGTCATGCGCCCTCACCGCCGCATAGCTACTGCGCCTGCCTACTGCAGGGTGATCTCCTGATGGGACTTGCCTCGTCCAAGCTTCCAGCGCGACGTGGTCGCCCTCGGGGAACTTCCCTTCACCATCGACCGCTGACGGCCGGGAGAAAGCGTCCAGCGGTGCGGTGCAAAGCAACGGTCACATCTCCACGCAAACGCGGCACCTACCGCGCTGCGCAGGCGGCCAGCTCACCTCATTTGCTCGACGGAAACGAGAACACCGCCCCCTCCCTCACCCCCGCCGACGGCCACCTCTGCGTGATCTGCTTGCGCCTTGTGTAGAACCGCACCGCATCCGGCCCATAGGCATTCAAGTCGCCAAACAGCGACCGCTTCCAGCCGCCAAAGGAGTGGTACGCCACCGGCACCGGCAGCGGCACGTTGACGCCCACCATGCCGACGAGGATGTGGTCGGTGAAGTGCCGCGCCGTCTCGCCGTCGCGCGTGAAGATGCAGGTGCCGTTGCCGTACTCGTGGGCGTCGATCATGGCCATCGCGGCCTGCAGGCTGTCCACACGGACGATGCCGAGCACCGGGCCGAAGATCTCTTCCTCGTAGATGCGCATGCCGGGCGTCACGCGGTCGAACAGGCAGGGGCCGAGGAAGTAGCCGGCCTCGTGCCCCGCAACCGTCAGGCTGCGGCCGTCCACCACCAGCTCGGCGCCCTCTTCCACGCCCTGGTCCACATAGCCGCGCACCTTGTCCAGGTGCGCCTTGGTGACCAGCGGCCCCATGTCGCAGCCGGCCTCGCGGCCCGAGCCGATCTTCATGCGGGCCATCTCGGCGACGAGCTTCTCGCGCACGGCATCGGCCGTCGCGTCGCCCACCGCCACCACCAGCGGAATGGCCATGCAGCGCTCGCCGCAGGAGCCGAAGGCCGCGCCCATCAGCGCCGTCACGGCGTTGTCGATGTCCGCATCGGGCATGACGACGGCGTGGTTCTTCGCGCCGCCCAGGGCCTGCACGCGCTTGCCGTGCTTGGTGCCGGTCGAGTAGATGTATTCGGCAACCGGCGTCGAGCCGACAAAGCTGATGGCCTGCACGCGCGGGTCGGTCAGCAGCGTGTCCACGGCCTCCTTGTCGCCGTTGACGACGTTCAGCACGCCCGGCGGCAGGCCGGCGTCCTGGGCCAGCTGGGCGATGAACAGCGTGCTGCTGGGGTCGCGCTCGGAGGGCTTCAGGATGAAGGTGTTGCCGCAGGCCACGGCCATGGGCCACATCCACAGCGGCACCATGGCCGGGAAGTTGAACGGCGTGATGCCGGCGCAGACGCCCAAGGCCTGGAACTCCGACCAGGCATCGATGCCCGGGCCGACGTTGCGGCTGTGCTCGCCCTTCAGCAGCTCGGGCGCATAGCTCGCGTACTCGACGTTCTCGATGCCACGCTGCAACTCGCCCAGGCTGTCGGCCAGCACCTTGCCGTGCTCGTCGGTGATGAGGCGGCAGATCGTGTCGGCATGCTGCTCCAGCAGCTCCTTGAAGCGGCTCATCACGCGGGCGCGCTTGAGCGGCGGCGTGTTGCGCCAGGCGGGGAAGGCGGCTTGCGCGGCGGCGATGGCCGACTCGACCGTGGCGCGGTCGGCCAGGCGGACCTGCTCGCCGACCTTGCCGGTGGCGGGGTTGAAGACGTCGGCCGAGCGGCTGCCGCCGTCGACGGGCTGGCCGTTGATGAGATGGGTGATCACAGGTTGCTCTTGATGGATGAGTTAGGCAGTCGCATTGAAGCAGTCGCCCAAGGCGGAGACCAGCGTGTCGATCTGCGCCTCGGTGCTGATGAAGGGCGGCGCGAGCTGGATGGTGTCGCCGCCGTAGCGCACGTAGAAGCCCTTGGCATACATGGCCATCGCGATGTCGAAGGGGCGCTTGGCCGGCTCGCCGGGCAGCGGCGTGACGGTGATGCCGGCGGCCAGGCCGTAGTTGCGGATGTCGGCGACGTGTTTGGCCGTGCGCAAGCCATGCACCGCCGCTTCGAGCTTGGGCGCCAGCGCCTTGACGCGCTCCAGCGCATGGTCGCTCTCCAGCAGGTCCAGCGACGCGATGCCCGCCGCGCAGGCGACCGGGTGGGCCGAGTAGGTGTAGCCGTGCGGGAACTCCAGCATGTAGTCGGGCCCGCCCTGGGCCATGAAGGCGTCGTGGATCTCCTGCTTCGCGACGACCACGCCCAGCGGCTGCACGCCGTTGGTGATCTGCTTGGCGGCGTTCAGGATGTCGGGCGTCACGCCGAAGGCCTCGGCACCGGTCCACGCACCGGCGCGGCCGAAGCCGGTGATGACCTCGTCGAAGATCAGCAGGATGTTGTGCGCGGTGCAGATCTCGCGCAGCCGCTGCAGATAGCCCACCGGCGGGATGACGACGCCGGCCGAGCCCGAGAACGGCTCGACGATGACGGCGGCGATGTTGCTGGCGTCGTGCAGCGCGATCAGCTGCAGCAGCTCGTCCGCCAGCGCGGCACCCATGGGCCCCTCCTGCGGCGGCATGCCCTTGAAGAAGCTGCCGTTGGGCGGCTGGGTGTGCGGCAGGTGGTCGGCCTCCACACCCTGGCCGAAGTGCTTGCGGTTGCCCACCATGCCGCCGACCGAGATGCCGCCGAAGTTGACGCCGTGATAGCCCTTGGCGCGGCCGATCAGCCGCGTCTTGGTGGCCTGGCCCTTCACGCGCCAGTAGGCCCGGGCCATCTTCAGCGCCGTGTCGGCCGACTCCGAACCCGAGCCGGTGAAGAACACACGGTTCAGGCCGGTCGGCATCTTCTCGACGATCTTGTTGGCCAGCTCGAACGACAGCGGGTGGCCGAACTGGAAGGCGGGCGAGTAGTCCAGCTCTCGCACCTGGCGGCTGACGGCGTCGACGATCTCGGTGCGCGCATGGCCCAGGCCCGTGCACCACAGGCCCGACAGGCCGTCGAAGATCTGCCGGCCTTCGTCGGTGCGGTAGTAGGCGCCGGCCGCGCCGGTCAGCACGCGCGGGTTGGCCTTGAACTGGCGGTTGCCGGTGAAGGGCATCCAGTGGGCGTCCATCCAGCCTGCGGGTCGGTCTTGGTCTGCGGTGAGCGTCATGGCGTCTCGTGCGAGTGGTTTGCGCCGGCATCCTGCCCAAGCCGATGCTTGTAGAAAATGCCCACATCTCGATGTCTACTTGCCTGCTGATGAAACCAAAGACAGCGAACCTCCCTGGCCAGATCGCCGACGTGGACCTGCGCCTGCTGCGCGTCTTCAAGGCGGTCGTCGAATGCGGCGGCATGGCGGCGGCGGAGCTGGAGCTCAACGTCGGCATGCCCACCATCAGCCGGCAGATCAAGGACCTGGAGGAACGCCTGGGCCTGGTGCTGTGCCGCCGCGGCCGCGCTGGCTTTGCGTTGACCGCCGAGGGCGCCGGGCTGTATGCGGCGGCGCTGCAATTGTTGGCCGCCACCACCGACTTCCGCGCCCGGCTGGAGGAGATCCACCAGCAGATCGGCGGCGACCTGCACCTGGCGCTGTTCGAGAAGACCGCCAGCAACCCTGCCTGCCACATCGCCCGCGCGCTGGCGCAGTTCCACGAGGCCGCGCCGGGCGTGAAGCTGCACATCCACGTCGGCACCATCACCGACATCGAGCAGGGCGTGCTGTCGGGCCAGTTCCAGGTGGGCGTGATCCCCGAGCACCGGCGCTCGGACAGCCTGGCCTACCGGCCGCTGTTCGGCGAGCAGATGCACCTCTACGCCGGCCAGGGGCACCCCTGGTTTGCAGCCGACCACCGCTGGCGCTGGGCCGACCTGCGGCGCCAGCCACTGGCTGGCCTGGGCTACCACTCGCCCAACCTCGTGCTGACGCACCGCCGCAAGCTGGAGCGGGCGGCCACCGCGTCGGACCAGGAAGGCGTGGCCACGCTGATCCTGACCGGCGGCTTCGTCGGCTTCCTGCCGGACCACTACGCCCAGCCCTTTGTCGACGCGGGCCGCATGCGCGCCGTGTCGGTCGATGAGTTGAGTTATGACTGCAGCTTTGCCTGCATCCATCGCCGCGACCCTGCGCCCACCCGCGCCGCGTCGACGCTGGTGCAGGCGCTGGAAGCCGCGCACGCGGCGGGCTGAGGGCTACTCGCCTGCGCCCTGCTCCAGGTTCTCGCGCAGCTTGCCCAGCAGCGCCAGCAGCTGTCGGCACTCCGCCTCGTCCAGCCCGCTGACGGCCTGCGCCGAGACCCGCTGCGCCTGCTTGCGCACCTGCTGCTGCAAGGCCTTGCCCTCGGCGCTGACCTGCAGGCGCACGCTGCGCTTGTCGGCCGCGTCGGCGCCGGCCTCCAGCAGGCCGCGCTCGCGCAGGCCCGCGATCAGCCGCGCCACCTGGCCCTTGTCGCGCCCCGCGTGCTGGACCAGCTCGCTCTGCGTCGCGCCCGGCCGGGCGGCGAAGAAGCCCAGCGCCTTGGCCTCCATGTGGCTGAGGTCATGCGCCGCTTCCTTCAGCGCCTGGAACTGCAGCGAGCGGAAGCGGTGCATGACAGCGTGGACGCTTTCCACGACTTCGTCGGCCAGGCTGGATTTATGGTTGACAGTATCAACTTGTTTGCGCATGATGGATGACATTATCAACCAATGCATCAATCCATGTCAGACCTTGCAACCGCCCCCGCCCGCCGCATCCAGCGCATCCGCCATGAACTGCAACGCCGCGACCTCGAAGTCACGCGCGTCGAGCAGCTCAGCCCCAACTTCGTCGCCGTCACGCTCCACGGCGAATCACTGGCCAGCTTCCGCTCCGATTCCTTTGATGACCATGTGAAGCTGTTCTTCGGCGACGACGCCAAGCGCGACTACACGCCGCGCAGCTTCGACACGGATCGTCGTGAACTGACCCTGGAGTTCGCGCTGCACGGCAGCGGCGCCGCCTCTGACTGGGCGCGACAGGCGGCGGTCGGCCAGCGCCTCGCCGTCGCCGGCCCGCGCGGCTCCATGGTCATCCCAACCGACTACGACTGGCACCTGCTCATCGGCGACGACTCCGCGCTGCCCGCCGTGCATCGCCGCCTGGAAGAGTTGCAGCCCGAGGCGCACGTCATCGTGCTGCTGCAGGTCGGCGACGCTGCGGACCGTCGGCCTTTGCCTGCTCACGCGCAAGTGCAATGGGTGGCAACACCCGAGGAACTGCAGGCCGCCGTCGCCGCCTTGGCGCTGCCCGACGGCGAAGGCTTTGCCTGGGCTGCTGGCGAGGCGTCGGCGATGGCCGCCCTGCGCCCGCTGCTGGTGGCCAAGGGCCTGCCCAAGGAGGCGCTGAAGGTGGCGGCCTACTGGAAGGCCGGCGCAGCGGCTTTCCACGAGACGATCGACACCTGATGCCGGCGGCTCGAATCCTCTCGGCCTGAGCCGGTCTTCCCTGCGGGACGAAGCGCCTCTCACCGCCCTGCGGCACTGCTGAATCCGTCACGCAAGCCCGGCAAACCGGCTTGCTGGGTAATAGTGCCGCCACTGGCACAATCGTCGGACTTCAGGTCTTCGCGTCGCCGACGTCATCGCAGTGGAAACCACGCTCGCCGAGCCGCTTCAGTCCGCCCTGTCCGGGGTTGCGCGCATGCTCGTGCATGCCGGCAAGCTGCAGGCCAAGGCCGCCGAGGATCTCGTCAAGCAGGCGCGCGAAAAGAAGATCAGCTTCGTCAACGCCGTGATCGCCAGCGGCCAGGTATCGCCTGCAGACCTGGCGCACACGCTCTCAAGTGCGCTTGCGCTGCCGCTGCTGGATCTGGCGGCGATGGACCCGCAGCGCATGCCGCAGAACGTCATCGACGGCAAGCTGGCCCAGCAATACCAGGTGGTGGCGCTGTCGCGGCGCGGCAATCGCCTGTTCGTCGGCGGCGCGGACCCGACCGACCTGGAGGTCATCGAGCGCATCAAGTTCGCGACGCAGCTGCAGCCCGAGTGGGTCATCGTCGAGCACGACAAGCTGGCCAAGATGCTGACGAATGTCGGCGTCAGTGCGACGGAGTCGTTGGAGTCCATCGCCGGCGGCGACTTCGACTTCGACATCGCCGAGGACGACGCAGCACCGCAGCAGGAGGCGGCGGAGCTGGCCGATGTCGAGGACGCGCCGGTCGTGCGCTTCCTGCAGAAGATGCTGGTGGATGCCATCAACCTGCGCGCCTCGGACCTTCACTTCGAGCCCTACGAGTACCACTACCGCGTGCGCTTCCGCGTCGACGGCGAGTTGCGCGAGATCACGCAGCCGCCCATCGCCATCAAGGACAAGCTGGCCTCGCGCATCAAGGTGATCTCGCGCCTGGACATCGCCGAGAAGCGCGTGCCCCAGGACGGGCGCATGAAGCTGAAGTTCGGCGCCAAGTCCATCGACTTCCGCGTCAGCACGCTGCCCACGCTGTTCGGCGAGAAGATCGTCATCCGTATTCTGGACTCGTCCTCAGCCAAGCTGGGCATCGAGGCGCTGGGTTACGAGAAGATCGAGAAGGAGCGCCTGCTCGCCTGCATCTACCGCCCCTATGGCATGGTGCTGGTGACCGGCCCGACGGGCTCCGGCAAGACGGTGTCGCTCTACACCTGCCTGAACATCCTGAACCAGCCGGGCGTCAACATCTCGACCGTCGAGGACCCCGCGGAAATCAACCTGCCGGGCATCAACCAGGTCAACGTCAACGACAAGGCCGGCCTGAACTTCTCTGCGGCGCTGAAGTCCTTCCTTCGGCAAGACCCGGACATCATCATGGTCGGCGAGATCCGCGACCTGGAGACGGCCGACATCGCGATCAAGGCCGCGCAGACCGGCCACATGGTCATGTCGACGCTGCACACCAATGACGCACCCAAGACGCTGACGCGCCTGCTGAACATGGGCGTGGCGCCGTTCAACATCGCTTCCAGCGTGCTGTTGATCACGGCCCAACGCCTGGTGCGACGCCTGTGCGAGAACTGCAAGCAGCCGGCCGAGTACCCTCGCGAAGCCATGTTGAAGGCCGGGTTCCTCGAAGAAGAATTCGACGGCAGTTGGAAGCCCTTCCGTGCGGTCGGCTGCAACAACTGCACGAACGGTTACAGGGGCCGCGTCGGCCTTTACCAAGTGATGCCCATCACCGAAGCCATCCAACGCATCATCCTCGCGGAGGGCACGGCCATGGACATCGCGGACCAGGCCAGGAAAGAGGGCGTGCGTGACTTGCGTCAGTCGGGCCTCGTCAAGGTCCGGCTCGGTGTCACGACGCTTGAAGAAGTCCTGGCCGCCACCAACGAATAAATCAGCTCAGGAGAGCGCATGGCCACTGCAACCGCAGCAGCAAAAGGCGTCAAGGACTTCGTCTTCGAGTGGGAGGGCAAGGACCGCAACGGCAAGATCGTCAAGGGCGAACTGCGCGCCGGTGGCGAAGCCATGGTCAGCGCCACGCTGCGCCGCCAGGGCATCCTCGTCAACAAGGTCAAGAAGCGCCGCACCAGCGGCGGCACGTCCATCAAGCAGAAGGACATCGCCGTCTTCACGCGCCAGCTCGCCACGATGATGCGCGCCGGCGTGCCCCTGCTGCAGGCCTTCGACATCGTCGCCCGCGGCGCAACCAACCCGCGCCTGACCCGGCTGCTCAACGACATCCGCCAGGACGTGGAGACCGGCACCAGCCTGTCCGCCGCCTTCCGCAAGCACCCGATGTACTTCGACGCGCTGTACTGCAACCTCGTCGAGGCCGGCGAGACGGGCGGCATTCTTGAGGCCTTGCTGGACCGCCTGGCCATCTACCAGGAGAAGACCGTCGCGCTGAAGAACAAGATCAAGTCGGCGCTGACCTACCCGATCGCCGTGCTGGTCGTGGCCTTCATCGTCGTCGCGGTCATCATGATCTTCGTCATCCCGGCCTTCAAGGACGTGTTCACGTCCTTCGGCGCCGACCTGCCCGCACCGACGCTGATCGTCATCGCGATGTCTGAGTTCTTCGTCAGCTACTGGTGGGCCATCTTCGGCGGCATCGGCGGCGGCCTGTACTTCTTCATCCAGAGCTGGAAGCGCTCGGAAAAGATGCAGAAGCGCATGGACCGCATCCTGCTGAAGATCCCCGTGTTCGGCGACCTGCTCTACAAGTCGGCCGTGGCGCGTTGGACGCGCACGCTGTCGACGATGTTCGCGGCGGGCGTGCCGCTGGTCGAGGCGCTGGACTCCGTCGGCGGCGCCTCGGGCAACGCGGTCTTCCAGGAGGCCACCGAACAGATCCAGCGCGACGTCTCCACCGGCTCCGCGCTGACGACGTCGATGCAGACGACCGGCATCTTCCCGACCATGGTGTTGCAGATGTCCTCCATCGGCGAGGAGTCCGGCTCGCTGGACCACATGCTGGCCAAGGCCGCCGAGTTCTACGAGGACGAGGTGGACGAGGCCGTGAAGGCGCTGTCCAGCCTGATGGAGCCCTTCATCATCGTCATCCTCGGTACCTTGATCGGCGGCATCGTCGTGTCCATGTACCTGCCCATCTTCAAGATCGGCACGGTCGTCTGAGCGACCGCGGCAGGACGCCGAACGCGGGCGGCCTGCCGCCCGCATCCCTTCACCCGTTGCCCGTCCCTCCATGCCTCTCGCCTCCATCGACTGGTCTCTCTGGCTCTCGCCCTGGTTGCTGGGCCTCTTCGGCCTGTGCATCGGCAGCTTCCTGAACGTCGTCATCCACCGCCTGCCGCTGATGCTGGAGCGGGAGTGGCTGCATGACGCCGCCGCCCAGCTGATCGACCCAGCCGTCATGACGCGCGTCGCCGGCGTGCCCCGGGCCGAGACCGACAAGCTGGCCAAGGCCGTCGATGCCTACGGCACCAAGATCGAGGAACTGCCGCCGCTGGGCATCGCAACACCGCGTTCGCGCTGCCCACACTGCGGCCACCAGCTGCGCTGGCACGAGAACCTGCCGCTCGTCGGCTGGCTGCGCCTGGGCGGCAAGTGCGCGGCCTGCAAGGCGCCGATCTCCAAGCGCTATCCCGTCATCGAGGTCGCGACCGGGCTGGCCTTCGCGGCGCTGTCCTGGCGCTTCGGCGCACAGCCGACGACGCTGCTGTGGTGCGGCTTCGTCGCCGCGCTGATTGCGCTGGCGATGATCGACTGGGACACCACGCTGCTGCCCGACGTCATCAACCAGCCGCTGCTGTGGGCCGGGCTGCTGGCTGCGCTGCTGGGCTGGACGCCGGTCTCGCTGGAGAACGCTGTCATCGGCGCCGTGGCCGGCTATCTGTCGCTGTGGTCCATCGCCGGGCTGTACGCCAAGCTGCGCGGCCAGATCGGCATGGCGCCGGGCGACTTCAAGCTGCTGGCGGCCCTGGGCGCCTGGCTGGGCTGGCAGATGCTGCTGCCGGTCGTGCTGGGAGCCTCGGCGGTGGGCGCCGTCGTGGGCCTGCTGATGAAGCTGACGGCCAGCCTGCGCGAGGGCCGCTACGTGCCCTTCGGCCCCTTCCTGGCCGGCGGCGGCCTGGTCGTGCTGTTCGCGGGCAGCCAGACGGTGCTGGGCTGGCTGGGCTGGGCCTGACCGCATGCACAACAAATGAGGATTGGCCTGACCGGCGGCATCGGCTCGGGCAAGAGCACGGTCGCCGGCTTCCTGCGCGAAGCGGGCGCGGCCATCGTCGACACGGATGCCATCTCGCGCGCGTTGACGCTGGCTGGCGGCGCAGCCATGCCGGCCATCGCGCAGGAATTCGGCGCGGACTTCGTGACCACCGACGGCGCGCTGGACCGCGAGCGCATGCGCGCCCTCGCCTTCTCCGACGCGGCGGCCAAGCGCAGGCTGGAGGCCATCCTGCATCCGCTCATCACCGCCGGGGCCCTCGCGCAGGCGGACGCGGCCACCGCGCCGCTGATCGTCTTCGACGTGCCGCTGCTGGTGGAATCCGGCCGCTGGCGGTCACGCGTCGCGCGCGTGCTCGTTGTCGACTGCTCCGCCGCGACGCAGATCGAGCGTGTGCTGCAGCGGCCAGGCTGGACACGGGAGGGCGTCGAAGGCGTCCTCGCTGCCCAGGCGACGCGCGAGGCGCGCCGCGCCGCCGCCGACGCCGTGTTGCTGAACGACGGCATACCACTGGACACGCTCAGAAACGAGGTCAGGAGCCTGGCCGCCCGCTGGGGCTGTGAAACAATCACGCAGCCCTGAGAGGGTGAGAGCTTGTCATCCATGCCCGCCTTGCCCGCCAAAACACCCTCGCCCGTCGTTGCAAATGCTCGCCATAGCTCGCTATGGCTGCGATTTGCGCCTAGTTCGAGGGCGTTTTGACGCGCCTTTCGGGCACGTCTGAAAAACTCTCACCCTCTGACTGAACTCCCCGCCGTGGTCCTGTACGAGTACCCGTTCAACGAGAGCATCCGCACGATGCTCCGCCTCGAACACCTGTTTGACCGCTTCGGCGCCTTGATGGCCCGCGACCCCGCGCTGGACCACCACTTTGCGTTGGTCACGCTGTTCGAGATCCTCGACGTGGCCTCGCGCGCCGACCTGAAGAGCGACCTGCTGAAGGAGCTGGAGAAGCACAAGGCGCAGTTCAATGGCTTCCGCGGCAGCCCCGGTGTCGACGATGCGCGGCTCGACGAAGTCGTCGCCCGCATCGATGGCGCCTACCAGCGGCTCAATGGGCTGACCGGCAAGACCGGCGCGGTGCTGAACGGCAACGACTGGCTGATGAGCATCCGCAGCCGCATCAGCATCCCCGGCGGCACCTGCGAGTTCGACCTGCCGGCCTACTACCACTGGCAGCAGCAGCCGCCGGTGCGCCGCCGCAAGGACTTGATGGGCTGGGCGCAGACGCTGATGCCCATGGCCGAGGCACTGCAGGTGTTGCTGGGCCTGCTGCGCGACTCGGGCGCGCCGCACAAGGTCGCGGCCACCGCAGGCCAGTTCCAGCAGAGCCTGCCGGCGGGCCGCGTCTACCAGTTGCTGCGCATGCGCATCGACCCCAGCCTGGGCCTCATACCCGAGATTTCAGGCCATAGGCTGATGATCTCCATCCGCCTGATGCGCCAGGACGAAGAAGGCCGGCTCAAGCTGGCGCCGGAAGACAGCAGCTTCGAGCTGGCACTTTGTCAGTGAGCACCCCATGAAGACCAACGCCCAAGGTGAGCGCCTCGTCCGCTGCCCGCAATGCAGCGGCGACAGCGTGTTCGCGCCCAGCAACAAGTGGCGGCCGTTCTGCAGCGAACGCTGCCGGCAGATCGACCTCGGCGCCTGGGCCAGCGAGTCATTCCGCCTGCCGGCGACACCGCCTCAGAACCCCGATGAATACGGGCCTGACGGCGCGCCGCTCGTGCACTAGGCGTTCAGCAGTCGCCTGGACACGAGTTCACGCCGCGCGCTGGCGGCATCGGTGAACAGGAAGGACTGCCAGTCGCGCGACAGCGCCGCCTCGACGTTGACCGGGTGGTCGTCCAGGAACAGCAGCTCCTCGGGCGCCGCGTTGAAGTGCCGCTCGGCCATCGCATAGATCTCGGCGCCGGGCTTGACCTGCTTGACGCGGCCGGAGAACAGGCCCGACTCGAACCACTCGCTCAGCGGGTAGGTCGCGCTCAGGTGGTCCGCGTAGGGCTCCGGCATGTTGGACAGGAAGTGCAGCGTGTGGCCTGCCGCGCGCAGGTCGCGGATCAGCACGACCGTGCCCGGGATGGGCATCAACTCGTCCGGCACCGCGCGCACAACGGCGGCCACGTCACCCAGGGGCCAGCCCGTGCGAGCGGAGATGCGGCGCACCACCTCGTCGGCACCGATCAGCCCCTGGTCGAACAGACCCCAGTCGCCACCGTAGTTCTGGAAAAAGACCGATGCCGCCTGGGCGCCCTGCTCCAAAGTCTCGATGCGATGCGGCCAGACGCGCGCCAGGAAGCTGGCGGGGTGCCAGCGGAAGACCACGCCGCCGAAGTCGAAGACGATCTTCATGCGCTCACCAGACGGGTCAGCAGGCCGGCGGTCGAACCATCCAGGCCGGCGGCGTCGCCGCTGTCCAGGCGCGGCAGCAGCTGGTTGCACAGCGCCTTGCCCAGCTCCACGCCCCACTGGTCGAAGCTGTTGATGCCCCACAGTGCACCGGTCACGAAGACGCGGTGTTCGTAGAGAGCAATCAGCGCGCCGAGCGAACGCGGCGTCAGCGCGTGCAGCACGAGCGTGGTGCTGGGGCGATTGCCGGGGAAGCTGCGGTGGCGGGACAGCACGTCGCGGTCCAGCGTGGCCGAGGCGGTTGGCGCCTTCTCGGTCAGCGCCTCGGCGGCGGTCTTGCCCTGCATCAAGGCCTGGCTCTGCGCAAGGCAGTTGGCGAGCAGCTTGCGGTGCTGGTCGGCGAGCTTCTCGGCCAGCTCGCCGGTCACGCCGTGGTTGGGGCGCTTCACGGCGATGAACTCGACCGGGATCACGTCCGTGCCCTGGTGCAGCATCTGGAAATAGGCGTGCTGGCCATTCGTGCCGGCCTCGCCCCAGACGACGGGCGACGTGCCGAACGGCAGTGCATTGCCGTCCAGGTCGACGCCCTTGCCGTTGCTCTCCATCTCCAGTTGCTGCAGATAGGCGGGCAGGCGGCGCAGGCCCTGGTGGTAGGGCGCGACGCTGCGGCTGGTGAAGCCGTGGAAGTTGCGATACCAGATGTCCAGCAGGCCCAGCAGCACGGGCAGGTTCCGCGCCAGCGGCGTGGTGGCGAAGTGCTTGTCCATCGCGTGAGCGCCGGCCAGCAATGCGCGGAAGTTGTCGGCGCCGACGGCGATGGCGATGGGCAGGCCGATGACCGACCACAGCGAATAGCGGCCGCCCACCCAATCCCAGAAGCCGAATGCGGTGTCGATGCCGAAGGCGGCAGCGGCAGCGGTGTTGCTGCTTGTCGCGACGAAGTGGCGGGCGATGTCAGTGCCGCCCGCAGCAAGGAACCACGACTTGGCGGCCTGCGCGTTGGCCAGCGTCTCCTGCGTCGTGAAGGTCTTGGAGGCGACGACGAACAGCGTGTGCTGCGCATCCAGGCCAGCCAGCACGGGCGCCAGATCGTGCCCGTCGACGTTGGAGACGAAGTGCAGCTTCAAGTCGCGGCGGCCGAAGGCCTGCAGCGCCTGCACGACCATGGCGGGACCCAGGTCGCTGCCGCCGATGCCGATGTGGACGACGTCGGTGATCTCGCCGCGCTCGCCCGCCCGCACGCTCTCGGCAAACGCCAGCATCGCGTCCAACGAGGCCTGCACATCGGCGTTGAAGGGCGCGTCGCTGCCGCTAGGTGCGCGCAGCGCCGTGTGCAGCACCGCGCGGCCCTCCGTGTGGTTGACCGGGTCGCCGCGCAGCAGCGCATCACGCCGAGATTCAAGCCCGCAGTCGCCGGCCAGCTTCAGCAGCAGGGCCAGCGTGGGCGCGTCGATGCGGTTCTTGGAGAGGTCGGCGAAGACTTCGGGCGCTTCAAACGACAGCGCCTGGAAGCGACCCGCGTCGGCCTTGAAGGCCTCGCGGATGTCGAAGCCGCGACCACTCGCGGCGCCGTCTTGGTCGAAATGGGCTTGCAGTTCAGCCCAGACGGGAGAGAGGTCGCAGCGTGTCGTCATGATCAGGCGGCCTGGATGAGCTTGTCGAGCTTGCCCGCGTCGATGGCGAACAGGCGGATGCCTTCGGCCAGCTTCTCGGTGGCCATCGCGTCCTCGTTCAGCGCGAAGCGGAAGGCGGCTTCGTCGAGGTGGATGGCGGGCGTCGCCGACACCTTGGCCGGGTCGAGCGCGCGCTCCAGCTTGGCGTCCGTCGCCTGCAGCTGCGCCAGCAGATCAGGGCTGATGGTCAGCAGGTCGCAGCCGGCCAGCGCCTGGATCTGGCCGATGTTGCGGAAGCTCGCGCCCATGACCTCGGTCTTGATCCCGTGCTGCTTGAAGTAGGCATAGATCTGCGCGACGGACTTGACGCCGGGGTCGTTGGCGCCGGCCATGGCCGCCTCATCCCACGCCGCGCCGGCCGACTTCTTGTACCAGTCGTAAATGCGGCCCACGAACGGCGAGATCAGCTGCACCTTGGCTTCACCGCAGGCCACGGCCTGGGCGAAGGCGAACAGCAGCGTCAGGTTGCAGCGGATGCCTTCGCGCTCCAGCTCGGCGGCAGCCTGGATGCCTTCCCAGGTCGACGCCAACTTGATCAGCACGCGCTCGCGCGAGATGCCGGCGGCTTCGTACAGGCAGATGATGCGGCGGGCGCGGGACAGGCTGCTGGCCTTGTCAAAGCTCAGACGCGCATCGACCTCGGTGGACACGCGACCCGGCACGACCTTGAGAATCTCCAGGCCGAAGCGCACGAGCACTTGATCGACGATCTCGTCCAGCGGCTTGCCGCGGTGGGCCTCGACGGTTTCCTTCAACAACGGCGCGTAATCGGGCGACTGCACGGCCTTCAGGATGAGCGACGGGTTGGTCGTCGCGTCGCGCGGCGCGAACTGCGCCAACTGCAGGAAGTTGCCGGTGTCGGCAACGACAGTGGTGAGGGTTTTGAGCTGGTCGAGCTGGTTCATGGCATTCGTTCCGGATTGACCCAGGGAAGAAACTGCTGCATAGTATTTCACGAAACTAAGTTACACAACGGTTAGCGCTCCATGGGAGATGCTGGCTTGGAGACTCCGCAAATGTCCTTCGATCTCGTGTTTTTTGGCGGCACCGGCGACCTGACGTGGCGCAAATTAATGCCCGCGCTTTTCCAGGCTTTCCGGCACGGCAAGCTGCCCGAGGGCGGTCGGATTCTCGCCGTCGCACGTGACGAACAGACGGACGAACGCTACCGCGAATGGCTGAAAGAACGCTTTCGCGAGGTGGACGGCGCCAAGCGCCCAACCGACGAGGAATTCGAGAAGTTCGGTGCGCTCATCCATTACCGCCGCATGGACCTGTCCCAGCCCGAGCACTACCAGGGCCTGAAGGACTGGCTGGACGCGCGCAACGCGGACACCGTCGTGCTGTACCTGGCTACCAGCCCGCATCTGTTCACCGGCATCTGCCAGCAGTTGGGCGCCGTCGGTCTGAACCATGCCAAGGTGCGCGTGGTGCTGGAGAAGCCGCTGGGTCACGACCTGGCCAGCGCGCAGGAGATCAACCGCGCGGTGCGCAGCGTCTTCGCCGAAAGCCAGGCCTTCCGCATCGACCACTACCTCGGCAAGCCCTCGGTGCAGAACCTCATGGCGCTGCGCTTCGGCAATGCGCTGTTCGAGCCACTGTGGCGCCGGGAGAGCATCGCCAACATCCAGATCACGCTGGCCGAGCGCCTGGGCGTGGGCACGCGCGGCGCCTTCTACGACGGCACCGGCGCGCTGCGCGACATGATCCAGAACCATGCGCTGCAGCTGCTGACGATGATCGCGATGGAGCCGCCGAGCAGCAACGACGCCGACGCCATCCGCGACGAGAAGCTCAAGGTGTTGCGCTCGCTGAAGCCCTTCACGGCCGAGAGCGTCGCCCGCGATGTCGTGCGCGGCCAGTACCGCGCCGGCAGCATCGAGGGCAAGGCCGTGCCGGGCTATCTGGAAGAGGTCAAGGTGCCGCCTGACAGCCAGTGCGAGACGTTCGTCGCGCTGCGCACCGAGGTCAACAACTGGCGCTGGGCCGGCGTGCCCTTCTACCTGCGCACCGGCAAGCGCCTGGCCGAGCGCGACGCGCAGATCGTCGTCAACTTCCGCCAGGTGCCGCACAAGATCTTCCCCGGCGGCAGCCAGCCGAACCGCCTCGTCATCAAGCTGCAGCCCGAGGACGGCCTGGAGCTGCAGTTGCTGGCGCAAAAGGGCGCCAGCCACGGCGAGCAGCTGACGCCGGTGTCGCTGGACCTGGATTTCGACAAGGCCTTTGCCACGCAGCGCGTCGGCGCCTACGAGCGCCTGCTGCTGGACGCGATCGCCGGCCGCCTGAACCTGTTCGTGCGCAGCGACGAGCAGGAGCAGGCCTGGCGCTGGGTCGAGCCCATCCTCGACGCCTGGGAGGCCGACACGAGCGGCCCGCGTCCCTATTCCTGCGGTTCCTGGGGCCCGGCGGCCGCCAGCGCGCTGGTTGCGCGTGACGGTTTCCACTGGGCAGAAGAGCAATGAGCATCCTCGAACGAGTGAAGGCGGCGCTTCCGGCGCTTCCGCCCGCCGAACAGCGTGTCGCCAAGCTGCTGCTGCTGGACGCGCGCGCCTTCGCCAGCCTGCCGGTCAGCGAGCTGGCCGACCGGTCCCATGTGTCCAAGCCAACCGTGGTGCGCTTCTGCCGCAGCGTCGGCTACGACGGCCTGGCCGACTTCAAGCTGAAGCTGGCGGGCAGCGTCAACGAGGGCGTGCCGTTCGTGCACCGCGCCGTGGACGAGGACGACAAGCCGCAAGACATCATCGTCAAGGTCGTTGACAACGCTGTAGCCGCCCTGCTGCACTACCGCAACGACGCCGCCAGCCACGCCTTCGAGCGCGCCATCGAGGCGTTGGCCGATTCGGCCCGGCACAACCGGCGCATCGAGTTCTACGGCGTCGGCAACTCAGGCATCGTCGCCCAGGACGCCCAGCACAAGTTCTTCCGCCTCGGCGTCAACACGGCCGCCAACAGCGACGGCCATGTGCAGTTGATGAGCGCGACGATGCTGCAGCCGGGCGACTGCGCGGTCATCATCAGCAACTCCGGCCGCAGCCGCGACCTGCTGGACGCCGCCGACATCGCGCGCAAGAAGGGCGCGACCATCATCATCATCACCGCGAGCGCCTCGCCGCTCGCGCAATTGGCGCTGGGCCCCAGCCAGATCCTGCTGGCGGTGGACCACCCGGAAGACTTCGACCGCTACAGCCCGATGGTGTCGCGGCTGCTGCACCTGATCGCGGTGGATATCCTGACGACAGGCGTCGCGCTCAAGCTGGGCCAGCAACTGCGGCCCGTGCTGCAGGAGATCAAGAAGAACCTGCGCGCCAAGCGTTATGCAGGCTGATCAGGCGGCCGCTGTGGCCGGCCACAGCAGCTCGGCCACGCCGTAGACGCGGGCCAGTTCGCGCAGCTTCTCCGGTGCATCCGCCAGCTTGAGCGTGGCGCCCTGCTCGCTGCACTGGCGCGCGGCGGACAGCAGCAGGCTCAGCGCCGACGAATCGAAATCCGTCAGCTCGGCCGCCGACAGCCGCACCTCGCGGCCGGCGGCAGCGAGCACCTGGGCGGCCTCCGCGCGCAAGGCGGGCGACATCTGCGCCCAGGTGGCGCGGGCGCCATCCATGCGCAGCCGCGCGGGCAGCTTCAGGCTGCTCAAGATCAGCTCTTGGCGGCCGGTGCGCCGGCGGCCTTGGCGTTCTTGGCGGCCAGGCTCTTGATGAGGCCGTCGATGCCGTTGGCGCCGATCTCCTGCGCGAAGCTGTTGCGGTATTGGTCCGCCAGCCAGATGCCCAGCACATTGACGTCGTAGATCTTCCAGACGGCGCCGGACTTCTCCAGGCGGTAGTCGAGCTGGATGGCGTCGCCCTTGCCGCGGATCTCGGTTTTCACGACGACCTCGGTGTCGGTCGGCTGGGCGCGCAACGGCTTCAGGCCGATGGTCTGGTCCTTCACCTGCGTCAGCGCGCCGGCGTAGGTGCGCATGAGCAGGGTCTTGAACTCGGCCTGCAGCTTGGTCTGCTGGTCGGGCGTGGCCTGGCGCCAAAAGCGGCCGACGGCCGAGGCCGTCATGCGCTGGAAGTTCACGTGCGGCATCACCTTGGTGTCCACCAGGGCGATGATCTTGCTGATGTTGCCGGCCTGGATGTCCTTGTCGGCCTTGACGGCCTCGATGGTCTCCAGCGACAGGTCACGGATCAGTTGATCGGGCGTGCCGGCATCGGCGGCATGGGCGGCGTGCAGGACGCCAAGGCCCAGTGCGGCCACGGTGAGCGCTCGGCGCAGGGAGGTCAGCAGGGTCATGGTTCGCTTTCTCAGAACAGGGACGGGCACTCAACGCGCCAGCCCGTGATTTGGTTCACCGGGAGGCCGCAGAAGCCGGCTCCGCCGGTTTCTTGGCAGTGGGAGCCGAAGCGGCGGGCGCCGCGGCCGCAGCCGGCGCCGACGCGCCATTGCCGGGCACCAGCACCTCGAACTCCTCGTCGTCGTCGAAGCTGCCGCGGCGCTGCAGGTAGGCGTCGCGGTAGAAGGTGTACTTGTCCAGCGCGATGCCTTCGAGCATGTCGCCGGCGCGCAGGAAGTTGGCGCGGGCGTTGACGACATTCAGCACCGAGATCGCAGCCTTGTTGCTGCCGCCGTCGAAGACGACGGCGGGCGTGGCCTGCCAATCCACGGGCAGCGCCAGCGAGTCGCGCACCGACGACGGCCCGAACACCGGCCAGACGACATAGGCGCCGGTGCCCATGCCCCAGTGGCCCAGCGTCTTGCCGAAGTCCTGGCTGTTCTTCTCCAGGCCCGCCTCGGTGGCGATGTCCAGTACACCCGCGAAACCCAGCGTGGAGTTGACGGCAAAGCGCATGCCCTGGTCCACACCCGCCTTGAAGCGGCCCTGCAGCAGCAGGTTCACCGCCGACCAGGCATCGCTGATGTTGCCGAAGAAGTTGTCGATGCCGGTGCGCACCGGCGACGGCACGATCTCGGAATAGGCCGTCGCCACCGGCTTCAGCACATTGGCGTCCAGCTTCTCATTGAAGGCAAAGACCTTGCGGTTCCATTTCTCCCACGGGTCCAGCCGCTGGCCCTTGGAGCCCATGACCTTGTCGACGGCGCGCTCCAGCCGCGTGCCGACGCCCTTGACCGTCTGGCAGCCCACCAGACCGAATGCCAGCACCAGCATGGCCAGCGCACGAATGACCGGGCTCATGGCTTGCCTCCCGAGGTCGGCGCAGGCGCAGCCGTACTGCCCATGTCGGAGGCCTTGCTGTTGATGAACTGGCCGATCAGGTTCTCCAGCACGACGGCGCTCTGCGTCTGCGTGATCAGGTCGCCACTGACGAGGTTCTTCTCCGCAGCACCTGGCTCCAGGCCGATGTACTGCTCGCCCAGGAGGCCGGAGGTCAGGATCTTGGCCGAACTGTCCTTGGGAAAAGCGGTGGCCTTGTTCAGGTTGATGACGACGCGGGCCTGGAAGGTCTTGTCGTCGAAGGCAATGGTCTCGACGCGGCCGACGACGACGCCCGCGCTCTTGACCGCCGCATTGGGCTTGAGGCCGCCGATGTTGTCGAAGCGGGCCGACACCTGGTAGGTCTCATCGAAATTGAGGCTGAGCAGATTGCCGGCCTTCAGCGCGAGGAAGAGCAGCGCGGCGCCGCCCAGCAGCACGAATAGACCCACCCAGGCGTCATGTCGAGAAGCTTGCATGTGGTGTCCCTGAATCCAATCAAATCGAAAACATCATCGCGGTCAGCATGAAGTCCAGCGCCAGCACGGCGAGGGACGACAGCACGACGGTGCGCGTGGTGGCTGCCGACACGCCTTCCGGCGTGGGTCGGCAGGTGTAGCCCTGCAGCAGCGCTACGAAGGTGACGGTGACACCGAACACCAGGCTCTTGACGACCCCGTTGCCGATGTCCTTGAACACATCCACGCCGCCCTGCATCTGCGACCAGAAGGCGCCGGCGTCGATGCCCAACAAGGGCACCGCCACCACCCAGCCGCCGATGATGCCCAGCGCGGAGAAGACTGCCGCAAGTAAGGGCATGGCAATAAAACCACCCCAGAAGCGCGGCGCGAGCACGCGCTGCACGGGGTCCACGGCCATCATTTCCATGGCGGTGAGCTGCTCGCCGGCCTTCATCAGGCCGATCTCGGCCGTCAGCGAAGTGCCGGCCCGGCCGGCGAACAGCAGCGCCGTGACGACCGGCCCCAACTCGCGCACCAGGCTCAGTGCGACCAGTAGGCCCACGGCCTCGGCCGAGCCGTAGCGCTGCAGCGTGTAGTAGCCCTGCAGCGCCAGCACGAAGCCGACGAACAGGCCCGACACGCCGATGATGGACAGCGACTTGTTGCCCAGGTGGAAGACCTGCTCGCGCACGAGCACGAAGCGCATCAGCGCCTTGGGCGAGCGGGCCAGCAGGCTGAGGAACAGCCGCGCCGAGGCGCCGATGTCGGCCAGCTTCAACCGCACGCCCGCGCCGACGCGGACCGCCAACGCCATCATGCGGACACTCCGAAATCCTCAGCCACCGGCACGGCCGGCTGGTGGAAACGCACCGGGCCGTCCGGCTGGGCGCCGACGAACTGGCGCACCAGCGGGTCCTCGCTGCGCCGCAGCTCGTCCGGCGTGCCCTGGGCGACGACGCGGCCGTTGGCGATCATGGCCACCTCGTCGGCGATGCCGAAGGTCTCGTGCAGGTCGTGCGAGACGACGATGCTGGTCAGTCCCAGCGCATCGTTCAGGTCGCGGATCAGCCGGGCGGCGATGCCGAGCGAGATCGGATCCAGGCCGGCGAAGGGCTCGTCATACAGCACGAGGTCCGGGTCCAGCGCGATCGCCCGGGCCAGCGCGACGCGGCGGGCCATGCCGCCGGAGATCTCGCTGGGCAGCAGGTCGCGCGCGCCGCGCAGGCCCACGGCATTGAGCTTCATCAGCACCAGGTCGCGGATCATGGCCTCGGTCAGGTCCGTGTGCTCGCGCAGCGGGAAGGCGACGTTCTCGAACACGCTCAGGTCGGTGAACAGCGCGCCGAACTGAAACAGCATGCCCATGCGCCGGCGCACGGCGTACAGGCCGGCGAGGTCCAGCGGTGCGATGTCCTGGCCGTCGAACAGCACCTGGCCCGAGATCGGGCGCAGCTGCCGGCCCAGCAGGCGCAGCACGGTGGTCTTGCCGCCCCCCGAGGTACCGATCAGCGCCAGCACCTTGCCGCGTTCGAGCTTCAGGTTGACGCCGTCCAGGATCACGCGATCGCCATAGCCGCAGCT
Source organism: Pelomonas parva (assembly GCF_043555835.1). NCBI lineage: Bacteria > Pseudomonadati > Pseudomonadota > Betaproteobacteria > Burkholderiales > Sphaerotilaceae > Roseateles > Pelomonas parva. The sequence goes on from NZ_JBIGHV010000008.1 coordinate 107,054, forward strand.
GACATTGCGCAGTTCGATCAGGGGAGCGGTTGCCAAGGGAGTCACGCGAGCGGGCCGAAGCCGGGCGGGAATAAAGGGCGCCATGATAGGGGAAACACCGAGAGCCCCCTGAGTTCGCCCGCGCATGGGCAGTCGGCATAGCGATGACCCGTCCGCTCTCGTCAGCGTCGGCGGCAGCCTTCCCCGCAGGCACCACCTCCAGGGCGTGCGCTACTTCACGAATGGGGCGTCGCCAGCGACCAGCGTTTGCAGTGCTGCGACAAGCGGTAGCGCAAGCCGCCGACCCGCCAACAGAATACAGGCCAACCGCTCAACAAAGTGCCGCCATGCCCCGCAGCTCCCCCGCCAACGCCCGAGGCTTCACGCTGATCGAAGTCATGATCACGGTGGCCATCATCGCCATCCTGGCAGCCGTGGCCATACCGCAGTACCGGGACTATGTCTCGCGCAGCCGGCTCGCCGACGCCAGCACCGGGCTTGCCACGATGCGCGCGCAGATGGAGCGCTACTACCAGGACAACCGCACCTACGCGGACAGCGGCACCTTCGTCTCGCCTTGCAACAACAGCGTCGTGTCGACCCGCACGTTCGGCAACTTTGTCATCAGTTGCACGGGCACGCTGAACGCCACTCAGTTCACGCTGCGCGCGGTAGGCAGCGGGCCTTCGAGCGGCTTCACCTACACCGTCAATCATCAGGACGTGCGCGCCACGACTGCACTGCCGACCGGCTGGGGCAGCACCTGTGCGAGCAAATGGATCATGAAGAAGGGCGATTCATGCTGAGCGGTGGTTCAGAGCGCGGCTTCAGCCTGGTCGAGCTGATGGTGGCCGTCAGCGTGCTGGTCATCTTGACGGCACTGGCGCTGCCCAACTTCACCAGCTGGATTCGCAATTCGCGAGTCCGCACGGTGACCGAGACGCTGCAGGCGGGTGTTCGCCTGGCGCAGGCCGAGGCGCAGCGGCGCGCGCACACGGTCGTCTTCTTTCGCACCACCGACAAGGACTGCACCGTCACGTCGACTGCCGATGCGAATGGCCTCAACTGGCAGATTCGCTCGGTCCCCAACGCCTTGCTGACCGCCGATACGGCCGAGGCCATCCAATGCGGTGTGTTGACGGACGTGTCCGCAGGTGTCAGCCTGACTTCACAGGTCGCGGTCGGCGCCGCAGACCCAACACCGCTTGCAGCGCTGTGCTTCGGTGGGGACGGCAGGCAGACCTCGATGGAAGACCCCACCGCCATCGGCGCGAACTGCACGGCGGGCACGGCACGTTTCGACTTGGCCCCTACCGCCACCGGCGCAGAAAACCGTGCGCTGCGCCTGGACGTCAGCCTCGCGGGCGCAATCCGCTTGTGCGACCCCGGCAAAGCCAGCACAGCTCCGGACGGATGCCGATGATGCACAGCCCTCATTGCAAGGCGCGCGGCTTCTCGATGATCGAGATGCTGGTTGGCGTGTTGATCATCACTTTCGGGCTGCTTGGCCTGATCACGCTGCAGGGCCGTGCGCTGCAGGCTGCCGTCGGCACCGAGGACTCACAGCGCGCGACGCTGCTGGCCGCCGAGATGGCGGCCACGATGTTCGACCAGAACAACGTCAACGTGAATGCCGCCACCGTCGAGGCTTGGGCCGCCCGGGCCGCCGACCCGGCCAGCGGCGGCGTGCCGAACGGCGTGGGCACCGTCACAGTCAACGGCAATACCGCGCGCATCACGGTCAGCTGGCGGCCGGTTCAATCGACCGGCGCCGCCAATGACACCAATCGCTATTCGACCGACGTGGTGATTCCCCAATGAGCCGCCCTGCACGCCTTGACCGTGGGTTCTCGCTGGTCGAGCTGATGGTTGCCATGGTGATCGGCTTGGTGCTGACCTTGACCATCTCCACGATGGTGGCGCGCCAGGAATCGGTGCGGCGCGGCGTGACGTCGGGCAACGACCTGACCAGCAACTCGGCGTATGCCTCCTACCTGCTGGACCGCGAACTGCGCAGCGCGGGCGCGGGCTTCAGCCAGGCGACGGCGAGCAACTACGGCTGCACCCTGCACGCGTCCCGCAACGCAGCTCAGTTGCTGCCAGCCACTGCGGCATTTCCTGCGCCTTTCGCTGCGATTCCTCAGGACTACAGGCTCGCACCCGTGATGGTGTTCGCCGGCGCCGGCGCTGGCGGCTCGGACGTGATTGCCGTGGCGACGGGCCACTCAGGGCTCAGCGAGACGGCTTTGCCCGTATCGCCGGGCACGGCCGCACCCGGACAGGTGAAGCTGAGCAACACGCTCGGCATGCGCGGCGGCGACCTGGTGCTCGTGGCGCAGGACGGTCTGGCGCAGTGCATGTTGCAGCAGGTCAGCGCCGGCTTCGTGGGCGGCACTGCCGAGGTCCTGACCTTCGGCGGCACGCTCGCGGCAGACGTCATTGCCGGCGTAGCACTGGCCGACTTCGCCATCGGCAATACCAACGTCTCGCTGCTCGGCAACGCCACGGGCAACCAGCCCCGCCTGCAATTGCTCGGGATCGGCGCCAACAACACGCTCTTCTCTTATGACCTGCTGCAGCTGACCGCGGGCGCACAAGCACTTGCAGAGGGCATCGTGGACATGCGGGTCCGGTACGGCGTCGACAGCGCGCCCAGGGACGGGACCGTCGACGCCTGGATTGCCCCCACCAGCGCAGGCTACACCGCCGCCGCACTGCGCGACGGGTCGGCCACATCGCGAGACAACCTGCAGTCCATCCTGTCGCTCCGCGTCGGCCTGGTCCTTCGCAGCGACCTCGTGGACAAGACCGATGTCACGCGACCGACCCTGACGCTGTTTGACACGCTGCCTGCCGCGCAACAGCACACCTTCACCGTACCGGCCGGTACGGCGACCCAGCGCTACCGGACCGTGGAATTCACGGTGCCGCTGCGCAACGTGCGGTACTCCCGCTAGACGCGATGAAACGCCATCCTGCCCAACTCGCGCAACGCCGCCGATCGCAACGCGGCATGGTGCTGATCTTCGCGCTCATCACCCTGGTCATCCTGCTGATCGGCGCAGTCGCGATCTCCCGCTCCATCACGTCCAGCCAGCTTGTCCTCGGCAACATCGGCTTCAAGCGAGACCTGACCAACCAGGGCGAACGCGCCTTGCAGATCGCGCTGGACGTCGTCCGCGACGCCGGCGCGCTGGCCACCGAGACGGCACGCAACAGCAACCTCAAGTCGGCCAACTACAGCGCCTCCCTGCTGCCGTCCAATCCGCAAGGCATTCCGACTGCGCTGCTGTCGGACGCCCAGTTCGAGGCCATTGGCACTGCGGACAGGGACATCAAGGTGGATGACATGGGCGTCACGATCCGGTATGTGATCGATCGCCTGGCAACCACCGACGGCGCCTGCAGTTCGAGCACTTGCACCATGGCTGCCCAGAAGGTTTTTGGCACGGCGTCGAGTGAGCTGATCAAGGCAGCTCCACCCGAGCAGCCCATCTTTCGCATCACGCTGCGTGTGACGGGGCCGCGCAAGACGCTGTCTTTCTTCCAGTCCACATTCACCGCAGATTGAGTCCGGCCGCTCCGGCGTAACGAGGTCCTCCATGAATGCAGTCCGCTTTGTCAACGCGCGCGGTTTGGCCCTGACAGCCAGCCTGCTCGTCATCGCAGCAACGACCACCGCCCAGGTACCGCTCGCCGATCAGCCCGTGTTCTCGTCCGTCAATGTGCCGGGCAACATGGCGTTGGCCCTGTCGGTGGAGTTCCCCACGGCCATCAGCGTTGCTCACCCGGGCCGCACTTACGCGTCGACAAACAACTATCTCGGCTACTTCGACCCGGGCAAATGCTACAAATATAAGTTTGTCAGCAGCACGGCGCCGGACAGCGACAACAACTATTTTTATCCCACCCGTGCAGCCACCAACAGGGTTTGCTCCGGCGAATGGAGTGGCAATTTCCTGAATTGGGCATCGATGCAGACCATCGACCCGTTTCGCTGGGCCTTGACCGGCGGATATCGCTGGATCGACACCCCCGAGCTGACCGTGCTCGAGAAGGCATGGAGCAGCGGCCAGGGTTCCGCCGCGAACAATTTCGCCAATAGCACCACATCCGGAAGCACGACGATTGCCGGCGCGACACCCTTTACCGGCGCGGCAACTCTCGGCACCGCCATCTGGAGTTACGGCAACAAGATGCGCTTCATGGCCGTCGCATCGGGTTCGCCGAGCTACAGCGGCACGCCGACACATTTCAACAGCACCGCAAACCTGGCCACCCAGTATGAGGTTTTCATTCGGGTCAAGGTATGCGACAACAGCGTCGGCCGCGAAGCCAACTGCGTTGCGTATGCCGGTGGCAATTACAAGCCGGAAGGCTTGATGCAGCAGTATTCGAACAAAATCCGTTACAGCGCCTTCGGGTATCTGGCGAGTGATGATACGGGCGACGGAAACCTGAAGCGCGACGGTGCCGTCTTGCGGGCGGCGCAGCGCTTCATCGGCCCGACCCAGCCCGTGCCCGGCAGCCCCGACATTGCCAATCCGCTCACACCGGAGTGGAGTTCGACCACCGGCGTGATGGCGCGAAACCCCAATAGCGCCGACGCCACCGCCAGCAGCACGGCCGCCGTGCCGATTCTGGACAGCGGCGTGATGAACTACCTCAATAAATTTGGGGAAATAAACCGCACCGTTTACAAGCGCTACGACAACGTGAGCGAGCTGTATTACGCGACGTTGCGCTACTTCCGCAACCTGGGCAATGTGACGGAGTGGTCCGCCATGACGGGTGTCAACGACGCCACCCGCCGAACAATGCTGGATGGGTTTCCTGTCATCACCAACTGGAAAGACCCCGTTCAATATTCCTGCCAACGCAATTTCATATTGGGAATTGGTGACGTCAATACCCACGCAGACCGCAACCTGCCAGGCGCCACCGGCGGCAAAGAGCCAGCCAAACCCACCGCCGTCGCCAACGACACCGTCGACGCCGTGGAGTGGACGAACAAGGTCGGCACCCTGCAGGGGCTGAGCAACCTGGGTACTTCACTGATTCCCAGCAACGATGCCGGTTATCTGATGGCAGGTCTGGCGTACTACGCCAATACCACCGACATCCGGGACGATCTGGCCGGCAAGCAAACCATCAAAACCTATTGGCTTGACGTCCTGGAAGGCGGCTACAAGGCTAACCGGCAGTTCTATCTTGCTGCCAAGTACGGTGGCTTCAACCCACCTGACAGCTTCACCGTCGCAAGCGCAACGGCGGCGCAGTTCACCAACAACAAGGGCTGGTGGAGCACCACCAGCGACACCATCGGCAGCCAGGACAGGCCTGACAACTACTACACCGCTGACGCCCCTGACAAGATGGTGCAGGGCCTGACCGCCGCCTTTTCAAGCATCTCCTCGCAGCTGAGCGCCTACTCCACGTCCTTCGTCACCTCGGTGCCGCAGATTTCTTCACTGGGGAGCGCCACTTACGCGACGAAGTTCGACGCCAAGACCTGGACCGGCGATGTGGTCGCCAGCCTGGCGACGGTCGATGTGGACACCGGCAAGCCCGTCCTGCAAACGCGCTGGAGCTTCGCAGAGGTGCTGGCCACACAGGCCGCCGGCACCGGCTGGGACACGAAACGCAACATCGTCACCTACAACACGAGCAGCAAGGTAGGCGTGCCTTTTCGCAGCGCCAAGATCTCAGCAGCCCAGTCGACCAGCTTGAACACGTCCTACGTCAGTGGCGATGATCAGCTCAACTACCTCAATTACCTACGCGGCGACCGCACCCATGAGCGGTCCTCCGCAGCAACGGGTTCGACGCGCGCCTACCGGGACCGTGCCGGCCTGGTCGGCGATGTCGTGAACGCCAAGGCCCGCCCGGTCGGCCCGCCCGCCGCGCCCTATTCCAGCGTGACGAATCCCGGCTACAGCAAGTTCAAGTCCGACCTCGCCAACCGGACGCCGATGGTCTACGCCGGCACCAACGCTGGCATGGTGCACGCCATCAACGGCAGCCTGACCGGCACCGATGCCGGCAAAGAAGTCTTTGCCTACATCCCCAGCCCGACCTTCACTGGCCCGACGTCGACCCCCAACACCAATGGTCTGGCCCATGTCGGCAACCCTGATTTCACGCACCGGTTCCTGGTTGACGCCACGCCGTTGGCAGTCGACGTGGACCTCGGGCGCACATCGGGCAGCACCGGCACCGATTGGCGCACCCTGCTGGTGGGCGGCCTCGGCAAGGGCGGCAAGGCCATCTACGCGCTGGACATCACCAATCCATCGAACATCACTGACAAGTCCGAAGGCGTTCAACGGGAAACCGAAGCAGCCACCAAGGTCATGTGGGAGTTCACCGACGCCGACGGCGACCTCGGCTACTCCTTCGGCCAGCCGGTCGTCGTCAAGACGCGCAAGTACGGCTGGGTCGTCGTCGCGGGCTCCGGCTACAACAACCGCGATGGCAAGGGCTACTTCTTCTTCATCAACCCAAAAACGGGTGCACTGCTGGAGAAGGTTGCAACGCCTTGCGGCAGCTGCTCCTCGACCAACCAGGCTGGCCTCGCGCACATCAACGCCTTCATGCTGGACGCGAGTGACGGCACGGCCGACACCATCTATGGCGGCGACTTGATGGGCAATGTGTGGCGCCTGGACGTTTCCGGCACCAGCACCTATCCGGAGCCGGTGAAGTTCGCCACGCTGACCGGCTCGGACGGCAACGTGCTGCCCATCACGAGCAAGCCGTTGCCCGTCGTGCAACCGGGCACCAACCGGCGCTACATCACCGTCGGTACGGGCCGTTTGCTGGACCCTAGCGATCTCAACAGTGGCCAGGCGCAACGCTTCTTCGCCATCCTGGACGGCACCAATGCCGCCTTCAGCAACGATGGCACGGTGGGCGGCAAGAAGTCGGACCTTCCCACTGGTGTGACCTTCCCGCTGACCGTCGCGAAGATGCGGCAGCTCACCGACCTGAACGCGAAGATCGCCCTCGACCTTCGCAAGGAGGTGGGCTGGTACCTGGACCTGGGCGTGGCTACCGGCGGGCAGGGGTGGCGGGTGCTTTCTGATCCGACCTCGTACTACGGCGTCGTCGCGTTTGCCGCCACCGCTCCCAGCTCCGGAGATGCCTGCTCGCCCAACGGAAACAGCCGTGTGTATGCGCTGGACCTGGGTACGGGTTCTTGCGCGCTGAAGGGCACCGGCACATCGTGCTATTCGAGCCCACCCGATGGCGTGATCGTCGACGTGCAGATCATTGCCGATCCGCCGAACAGCGACCCCCAGACCACCCGCGTCGTGTACGGTGACGACAAAGGCAAAGTGGGCGCAAATGAACTGCGCCGCCCGCCCAATCTGGGGCTGCAGCGCCTGAACTGGCGAGAGATCCAGGTCAACAACTGAGGCAAGGCATGACCGCTCAAGGCGGCCATGCCAGCCCTGTCCTCGCCAAGTCGGAATCGAGCTGAAAACAAGAAAGCCAGTCAGTTGAAACTGACTGGCTTTTCGCTTTGTGGGCCCGCTCGGTCACCACATGGTGGCCCGGCAGCGCCGGGCGACCGGGGGCCGCTCAACGCGGCAACGTGCTCGCACCCATCAGGTACTCATCCACCGCCTTGGCGGCCTGACGGCCTTCGCGGATAGCCCACACCACCAGGCTCTGGCCGCGGCGGATGTCGCCGGCGGCGAAGACCTTGTCGACATTGGTCTTGTAGGCATTGGCGCCCTCGGTCGAGGCCTTGCCGTTGCCGCGCTGGTCCTTGTCGACGCCGAAGGCCTCCAGCACCGTCGCGACCGGGGCGGTGAAGCCCATGGCCAGCAGGGCCAGGTCGGCCTTGAGGATCTGCTCGCTGCCTTCGACCTCGGTCATCTTGCCGCCCTGCCATTGCAGGCGCACGGTCTTGACGCCGGTGAGCTTGCCCTTCTCGCCGAGGAACTCCTTGGTGGCGATGGCGAACTCGCGCTCGCAGCCCTCTTCATGGCTGGACGAGGTACGCAGCTTGATCGGCCAGTAGGGCCAGGTCAGCGGGCGGTCTTCCACTTCGGGCGGCTGGGGCATCAGTTCGAACTGCACGACGCTCTTGGCGCCGTGGCGGTTGCTGGTGCCGACGCAGTCGCTGCCGGTGTCGCCACCGCCGATGACGATGACGTGCTTGCCGTCCGCGCGCAGTTGGTTCTTCAGCTTGTCGCCGGCGTTGACCTTGTTCTGCTGCGGCAGGAACTCCATCGCGAAGTGCACGCCGGCCAGGTCGCGGCCGGGCACGGGCAGGTCGCGCGATTGCTCGGCGCCGCCGGTCAGCACGACGGCATCGAACTGCGCCTTCAGCTCGTCGGCGCTGATGGTTTGCGTCGCCCAGTTGGTGACCTTGCTGCCTTCAGGCATGGCGCCGATCAGCACGCCGGTGCGGAACTCCACACCCTCGGCCTTCATCTGCTCGACGCGGCGGTCGATGTGGGACTTCTCCATCTTGAAGTCCGGGATGCCGTAGCGCAGCAGGCCGCCGACGCGATCATTCTTCTCGAACACCGTGACGCTGTGGCCCACGCGCGCCAGCTGCTGGGCAGCGGCGAGGCCGGCCGGTCCGCCGCCGACGACGGCCACCTTCTTGCCGGTCTTGACCTTGGGCAGTTGCGGGGTGACCCAACCCTCGGCCCAGGCGCGGTCGATGATGGCGTGCTCGATGGACTTGATGCCCACGGCGTCGTCATTGACGTTCAGCGTGCAGGCCGCCTCGCAGGGCGCGGGGCAGATGCGGCCGGTGAACTCGGGGAAGTTGTTGGTGCTGTGCAGGACGGCGATGGCATTCTTCCAGTCCTCCGGCCGGCCCTTGTAGACCAGGTCGTTGAAGTCCGGGATCACGTTGTTGACCGGGCAGCCGTTGTTGCAGAACGGCGTGCCGCAGTCCATGCAGCGGGCGCCCTGCTGCTTGGCCTGCTCGACGTTCAGGCCGATGACGAATTCCTTGTAGTTCTTCAGACGAACCGGAGCGGGCTCGTAGCCCTCTTCCAGACGTTCGTACTCCATGAAGCCGGTGACTTTTCCCATGTCGGTTCCTTAGTCAGTTGGGGACAGAGCTACTCGCTTCGCGCGATCGGTCTGCCCCGCAAATCATCAAACTTTCGCAGCCTCAGGCGACTTGGCCTGAGCGATGGTTTGTGCGGCTTCCTTGGCGGCGTTCAGCTCGCCCAGCGCGCGACGGTATTCGTTCGGGAACACCTTGATGAACTTGGTGCGCGCCTCGGTCCAGTGGTCGAGGATGTCGCGCGCCCGCTGGCTGCCGGTCCAGCGGTGGTGATCTTCCAGCAGCTTGCGCAGGATGGCTTCGTCGGTCTGCGCCTCGCGGTCCACGCCGTCCACACCCTTGACACGGTGCCAGATGGCCTTGTCCACGCCCGCTTCCTGCTCCTGCGCGGTCTGCAGCTTCTCCAGCGTGACCATGCTGGTGTTGCAGCGCTTGGCGAAGTGGCCGTCCTCGTCGTAGACGTAGGCGATGCCGCCGCTCATGCCGGCGGCGAAGTTGCGGCCGGTCTTGCCCAGCACGGCGACGGTGCCGCCGGTCATGTACTCGCAGCCATGGTCGCCCGTGCCCTCGACGACCGCCGTGGCGCCCGACAGGCGCACCGCAAAGCGCTCGCCGGCCACACCGCGGAAGAAGGCCTCGCCGCGCGTCGCGCCGATGAGCGCGGTGTTGCCGACGATGATGTTCTTCGCTGCGTCGCCGCGGAACTCGATGCTGGGACGCACGACGACGCGGCCGCCCGACAAGCCCTTGCCGGTGTAGTCGTTGGCGTCACCGATCAGGTAGAAGGTGATGCCCTGCGCCAGGAAGGCGCTGAAGCTCTGGCCGCCGGTGCCTTCCATCTGGATGAAGATGGTGTGGTCCGGCAGGCCCTCGGGCTTGCGGCGGATCAGTTCACCGGACAGGCGCGCGCCCACCGAGCGGCGCACGTTGGTCACCTCCTGCATGAACTGCACCTTCTCGCCCTTCTCGAAGGCGGGCAGGCACTTCTCGATGAGCTTCACGTCAAGCGCGCGGTCCAGGCCATGGTCCTGCACGTCGTTGTGGATGCGCGCCACGTCGGCCGGCACGTTCGGGCGGTGGAAGATGCGGGCGAAGTCCAGGCCCTTGGCCTTCCAGTGCGCGATGGCCTTCTTGGTGTCCAGCCAGTCAGAGCGACCGATCAGCTCGTCGAACTTGCGCACGCCCAACTGGGCCATGATCTGGCGCGCTTCCTCGGCGACGAAGAAGAAGAAGTTGACGACGTGCTCGGGGCGGCCGGTGAACTTCTTGCGCAGCACCGGGTCCTGCGTGGCCACGCCCACCGGGCAGGTGTTCAGGTGGCACTTGCGCATCATGATGCAGCCCTCGGCCACCAGCGGCGCGGTGGCGAAGCCGAACTCGTCGGCACCCAGCAGCGCGCCGATGACGACGTCGCGGCCGGTCTTCAGCTGGCCGTCGGTCTGCACGCGCACCCGGCCGCGCAGGCGGTTGACGACCAGCGTCTGCTGCGTCTCGGCCAGGCCCAGTTCCCACGGCGTGCCGCAGTGCTTGATGGACGACCAGGGCGAGGCGCCCGTGCCGCCGTCATGGCCGGCGATGACGATGTGGTCGGCCTTGCACTTGGCCACGCCGGTGGCCACCGTGCCCACGCCCACTTCCGACACCAGCTTGACCGACACGTCGGCCCGCGGGTTGACGTTCTTCAGGTCGTGGATGAGCTGTGCCAGATCTTCGATGGAGTAGATGTCGTGGTGCGGCGGCGGGCTGATGAGGCCGACGCCCGGCACCGAGTGGCGCAGGAAGCCGATGTACTCGGACACCTTGCCGCCGGGCAGCTGGCCGCCCTCGCCGGGCTTGGCGCCCTGGGCCATCTTGATCTGGATCTGGTCGGCGCTGACCAGGTATTCGGTCGTGACGCCGAAGCGGCCCGACGCGACCTGCTTGATCTTGGAGCGCAGGCTGTCGCCCTCTTGCAGTTCGTAGTCGGCCTCCATGATCTTGTGGCCCAGCACGTCGCCGACCTTGCTGCCGCCGGTGATCTTGATGCCCTTCAGCTCGTTGCGGTAACGGGCCGGGTCTTCGCCGCCCTCGCCCGTGTTGCTCTTGCCGCCGATGCGGTTCATCGCAACGGCCAGCGTGGCATGGGCTTCGGTGGAGATGGAGCCCAGCGACATGGCGCCGGTGGCGAAGCGCTTGACGATCTCGGCGGCCGACTCGACCTCTTCCAGCGGCACGGCCTTGGCCGGGTCGAACTTGAACTCGAACAGGCCGCGCAGCGTCATGTGGCGCTTGCTCTGGTCGTTGATGATCTGGGCGTACTCCTTGTACGTCTCGAACTTGCCGCTTCGCGAGCTGTGCTGCAGCTTGGCGATGGCGTCCGGCGTCCACATGTGCTCTTCGCCGCGGGTGCGCCAGGCGTACTCGCCGCCGGCGTCCAGCATGCTCTCCAGCAGCGGGTCGTCGCCGAAGGCGCCCTCGTGCATGCGGATGGCTTCCTCGGCGACTTCGAACACGCCGATGCCGCCGACCTGCGTGGGCGTGCCGCGGAAGTACTTCTCGACGAAGTCCGCCTTCAGGCCGATGGCCTCGAAGATCTGCGCGCCGCAGTAGGACATGTAGGTCGAGATGCCCATCTTGGACATGATCTTGGACAGACCCTTGCCCACCGCCTTGATGTAGTTGTAGCGGGCCTGCTCGGCCGTCAGCTTGGCCGGCAGCTCATCGCCCATGGCCTCCAGCGTTTCCAGCGCGAGGTAGGGGTGAACGGCTTCGGCGCCATAACCGGCCAACACGGCGAAGTGGTGCACCTCGCGCGCGGTGCCGGTCTCGACGACCAGGCCGGCCGTCGTGCGCAGGCCTTCGCGCACCAGATGGTGGTGGACGGCGGACAGGGCCAGCAGCGCGGGGATGGCGATGCGCTCGGCGCTGAGGTGGCGGTCCGTGATGATGAGGATGTTGTGGCCGCTCTTGATCGCGTCCACGGCCGATGCGCACAGCGAGGCCAGTTGGGCTTCGACACCGGCACGGCCCCAACCAACGGGGTAGGTGATGTCCAGTTCGCAGGACTTGAACTTGCCGTTCGTCGGGCCTTCGATGTGGCGCAGGCGGGCCATGTCGTCGAAGTCCAGCACGGGCTGGCTGACTTCCAGCCGCATCGGCGGGTTGACGGCGTTGATGTCCAGCAGGTTGGGCTTGGGTCCGATGAAGCTGTTCAGCGACATCACGATGTTCTCGCGGATCGGGTCGATCGGCGGGTTCGTGACCTGGGCGAACAACTGCTTGAAGTAGTTGTAGAGCGGCTTGTTCTTGCTTGACAGCACCGCCAGCGGTGAGTCGTTGCCCATGGAGCCGATGCCCTCTTCGCCGTTGGCGGCCATCGGCGCGAGCAGGAACTTGATGTCTTCCTGCGTCGTGCCGAAGGCTTGCTGGCGGTTCAGCAGCGACGTGGCGAACTCGGGGCGCGAGCCTTCCGGCACGGTGATGTCGTCCAGCTTGACGCGCACGTTCTCGATCCACTGGCGGTAGGGGCGCGCGTTGGCGTACTGGTTCTTCAGCTCCTCGTCATCGACGATGCGGCCTTGCTCCAGATCGATGAGGAACATCTTGCCGGGCTGCAGGCGCCACTTCTTGACGATCTTGCTTTCCGGGATGGGCAGCACGCCCGACTCGGAGGCCATGACGACGAGGTCGTCGTCGGTGATGCAGTAGCGGGCCGGGCGCAAGCCGTTGCGGTCCAGCGCGGCGCAGACCTGGCGGCCGTCGGTGAAGGCCATCGCAGCGGGGCCGTCCCACGGCTCCATCATGGCGGCGTGGTACTCGTAGAAGGCGCGACGGCGCTCGTCCATGCCCTCGTGCTGCTCCCAGGCTTCCGGGATCATCATCATGGCGGCGTGGGCGAGCGGGTAGCCGCTCATCGTCAGCAGCTCGATGGCGTTGTCGAACGTGGCCGTGTCGGACTGGTGCTCGAAGCTGATCGGATAGAGCTTCTGCAGGTCGTCGCCCAGCACGGGCGACTTCATGACGCCTTCGCGGGCGCGCATCCAGTTGAAGTTGCCCTTGACCGTGTTGATCTCACCGTTGTGGCAGACCATGCGGTAGGGGTGGGCCAGCGGCCACTCGGGGAAGGTGTTGGTCGAGAAGCGCTGGTGCACCAGCGCGATGGCGGACGTGACGCGCGGGTCGGCCAGATCCTTGTAGTACTTGCCCACCTGGTCGGCCAGCAGCAGGCCCTTGTAGATGACCGTGCGGCAGCTCATCGACGGCACGTAGTACTCGCGGCTGTGCGTGAGCTGCAGCGCCTGGATGGCGCTGGAGGCGGTCTTGCGGATGACGTAGAGCTTCCGCTCGAGCGCGTCGGGGACGATGATGTCCGGGCCGCGGCCGATGAAGATCTGGCGGATCACCGGCTCCTTCTCGCGCACGGTGGGCGACATGGGCATGTCGCGGTCCACGGGCACATCGCGCCAGCCGATCAGCACCTGGCCTTCGGCCTTGATGGCGCGGGCCAGTTCCTGTTCGCAGGCCAGGCGGGAGGCGGCCTCCTTGGGCAGGAAGATCATGCCGACGCCGTACTCGCCGGGAGGCGGCAGATCAATGCCCTGCTTGGCCATTTCCTCGCGGTAGAACTCGTCGGGCACCTGAATCAGGATGCCGGCGCCGTCGCCCATCAGCTTGTCGGCACCGACCGCACCGCGATGGTCCAGGTTCTCGAGGATCTTCAGACCCTGCTGGACGATGTTGTGCGCCTTCTGGCCCTTGATATGAGCCACGAAGCCGAGCCCGCAGGCATCTTTTTCGTTCGACGGACGGTAGAGCCCATGTTCGGCAAGGTCTTGAAGCTCGGACTGAATCTGCGCGGCGTGGCTCATGGCGCCCTCCTGGAACACAACGGACCGGGAGATTACCGCAGCATGACTTGCGCAGCAACCCAATAAAATGGGGTCAGAGTCAATTTATCCAGCAGCAGATGTCGGCTCTAAAATTAATGGGGCCATAGTCAGATGCCCGCCGGCTCAACGGGTTTTCTCGGCCGGCCACGCGGGCGACGCTGCACGACAGCGGCATGGTCTGCGGCCAGCGGCTGCAGGAAGGCCTCACTGCCAACCGGCCTGCCGCGCAGCACGGCCTCGGTGAAAAGCGACCGCTCTGCTGTAGCGACGCCCTCGCCGAGAAACTCGCGATAGGCATGCTCCCGCTCGAACGGCGTGTTGCCCAGCAGCCAATACATGGGGTGTTCCGTCACTAGCACGTTACGGACCAGCCCGAGGTGGTGGGCCGCACTGGACCACTTCCAGTCCGCCGCTTCCACGCACAAACCGGCGCGGACGGGATTGAGCTCGATGTAGCGCATGCAGGCCAGCAAATGCCGCTCCCCTTCGATGAGCCCGGCCCGGAAGCGCCCCTCCCACAGCGTGCCGCTGCGCTGGTGGCGGGCGTTGAACCAGCCCACGTAACGCCGGCCGAGCGACTGCATCATGCGGCTCAAGGCGTCGGCGCTGGGCGGCGTCAGCAGCAGATGGAGGTGGTTGTCCATCAGCACATAGGCATGGACGGCCACGCCATACTGGGAAGCCGCCTCCGCCATCGTGGCGAGCATGTGCTCGCGGTCGAGGTCGCTGTAGAAGATGGCCTGGCGGTTGTTACCGCGCAGGATGACGTGGTGGGGTTGATCCGGCAGGATGAGACGGGGCAGGCGGGCCATGTTGGGAAATCAGGCTTTCGGTTGCCGAAGAATAATCGACTCCGACCCCAATTTCAGAACACATTCTTGCCCGTCAGTCTCTGGTGCTCGCGAATCGCGAATCGGTCGGTCATGCCGGCAATGTAGTCGGCGCAGGCGCGGTGACGGTCCGGCCGGTCGGCGAAGTCCGGCGGCATCTGGGACGCGTCATCGGCGTAGGCCGTGAAGAGATCGCGCAGCACCTGCTCCGCTCTCGCGCGGGTCGCCTGCACCTGGGCGTGGCGGTAGAGGTTGGCGAACAGGAAGCGTTTCAGTGCCGTGCTCTTGCTGCGCATGTCCGCACTGAAGCGCAGCAGGGGCTTGTCGCAGCGCCGCACCGCGTCGGCGTCCGTCGGCACCGCCTCGGCCAGCGCCGCGCGTGTCGCGTCGATGATGTCGTAGACCTGAGCCGACAGCATGCGGCGGATCGTCTCGAACAGCAGCCGCTTGCCCGCCAGTTGCGGATGCGCGTCCAGCGCCGCGCGCCAGTGCTCGCGCACCAGGTCCACGTCCAGCAACTGCTCCAGCTCGATGAGCCCCGAGCGCACGCCATCGTCCACGTCATGCGCGTTGTAGGCGACCTCGTCGGCCACATTGCAGAGCTGCGCCTCCAGGCTGGGCTGGCCGCCCTGCAGGAAGCGCATCGCCACGCCGCCCGGCTCGGTTGCCTCAAGCAGTTCGGCATTGCGCCGCGAGCAGTGCTTGAGGATGCCCTCGCGCGTCTCGAAGCAAAGGTTCAGCCCGTCGAAATCCGGGTAACGCTGCTCCAGCTTGTCCACAACGCGCAGCGACTGCAGGTTGTGCTCGAAGCCACCGTGCTCGCGCATGCAGTCATCCAGCACGTCCTGGCCGGCGTGGCCGAACGGCGTGTGGCCCAAGTCATGGGCCAGCGCCACCGCCTCGACCAGGTCTTCATCCAGGCCCAGGCTGCGGGCAATGGAGCGGCCCAGCTGCGCCACCTCGAGCGAATGCGTCAGCCGCGTACGGAAGAGATCGCCCTCGTGATTCAGGAAGACCTGGGTCTTGTAGACCAACCGCCGGAAGGCCGTGCTGTGGATGATGCGGTCGCGGTCGCGCTGGAACTCGCTGCGCGTCGGCGCGGCAGGCTCCTGCAGGCAGCGGCCCCGAGTGCGTGCCGGGTCGGCAGCATAGGCGGGCCGCGTCGACAGCGGCATCAGGCGGCTCCGTGGGCCGTCAGCGTCTCGACGATGAGAGCGTCCGGGACCGAGTGCAGCCCGGCCTTGCCGAGCGACTCGATCAGCACAAAGCGGATGGCACCAGCCTCGGCCTTCTTGTCCACACGCATGAGTTGCAGGTAGCGCTCAGCGCCCAGCCGCGGCGGCTGCACCGGCAGGCCGGCGCGTGCGATCAGCGCGCGCAGCCGGTCGACGAAGCTGTCGGGCATCAAGCCCATGCGGCGCGACAAGTCCGCCGCCAGCACCATGCCGCCGGCCACCGCCTCGCCATGCAGCCACTCGCCATAGCCCAGGCCGGCCTCGATGGCATGGCCGAAGGTGTGGCCGAAGTTCAGGATGGCGCGCAGGCCTTGCTCGCGTTCGTCCTGGCCGACCACGTCGGCCTTGATCTCGCAGCTGCGCCTGACCGCGTAGGCCAGCGCGACCTTGTCGCGGGCCAGCAGCGCGTCGAGGTTGTCCTCGATCCAGCACAGGAAGCCGGCATCGGCGATGGGCCCGTACTTGATGACCTCGGCCAGCCCGGCACGCAGCTCGCGCTCGGGCAGCGTGTCCAGCGTGTCCAGGTCGGCGATGACGCGCTCGGGCTGGTAGAAGGCGCCGAGCATGTTCTTGCCCAGCGGATGGTTGATGGCCGTCTTGCCGCCCACCGACGAATCGACCTGCGCCAGCAGCGTGGTGGGCACCTGCACGAAGGGGACGCCACGCATGTAGATGGCGGCGGCGAAGCCCGTCATGTCGCCGATGACGCCGCCGCCCAGCGCGAAAAGCACGGTCTTGCGGTCCAGCGCCTCGCCCAGCAGGTGGTCGCAGATGCGGTTCAGGCTGTCCCAGCCCTTGTGCTGCTCGCCATCGGGTAGCACGACGAGATCGACGCGGGCATAGACCGCCAGCAAGCGCTGGCGCAGCGCTTGGGCATACAGCGGCGCCACGGTCTCGTTGCTGACGATGACGGCCGCCGAGGCCTTGGGCAGGTCCTGCCAGCTAGCCGGCTCGCCCAGCAGGCCGGAGCCGATGCGGATCTCGTAGTGGCGGTTGTCGGGGAGAGAGATGTGGACGGTGTCGGTGGCGGGCATATGGCGGAGTGTAGAAGCCGCCCCTCGTCAGGTCGGCTCGGCGCCGACCGTCGCCGCCACGCGCGTGGGGTCGAGCAGGCCAGCCAGCTCCAGCTGCATCAGCGCCATGTTGACGAGGGCTTGCACCGCCGATGGCCGGGCACTCTCGAGGATGAAATGGGCGCAGCGCCGGTACAGCGGGTCGCGCTGCTGGTGCATTTCACGCAGCCGGGCGAGCGGGTCCTTCACCTGCAGCAGCGGCCGGGTCGTGTCATGGCGAAGGCGGCGGAACAAGTCCTCCGGTGTGGAGCGCAGATACAGCACGGTCGACCCAGCGCGCAGCAACTCGCGGTTTTGCTCTCGCAGCACGGCGCCACCGCCTGTTGCCAGCACGCAGGCACCGGGCCGGGCGATCAACTCGGCAATGACCTCGGTCTCGAGATCGCGGAACGCATCCTCACCGTGGTGCTCGAAGAACTGCTTGATGCTGCCGCCGATGCGCTGCTCGATCTCATGGTCCGAATCGACAAAAGGCACGCCGATCTGGCGTGCCAATTGCCTGCCGACGGTGGACTTGCCACCGCCGGGCATGCCGACGAGTGAAATCAGCGGGTCACTTCGGCTCGGTGCAACTTGGCAACTGGCCATATGGACTGAGTTTGAACGGCGGGTCCCCTTCTGCGGCCAGCGCGGCCGCAGGCACCGGCAGCCACACGTAGGTGTAAAGGTAGTCCGTCACTGTCTCCCAGGGAGCGAACGCCCCGAACGCCTTCGATGGCAACGCCACCGGAATGCCTAACGGATAGTAGGCCGGGGGGCTGAGCACGCCAGCCGCTGTCACTGTGATCTTGTAGTTCACCCAGCTGGCCAAGTTCATTGGATATTCGAGCTGCAGTACCGCGACACCATTCGCATCGGTCCTAGTGGCTCCGACGAGGGTAATCGCAACGTCCGACTTTCGCGGGTCAAGTTGCTTGTTGGTGTTGACGTCTTCGCCGGTGTCGATGACGCCATTGCGATTCAGATCTTCGTTCGGGCACGTCGCGGTCAGCAAGCCAACATCACCAAAGTCCGGGGACCGCTCCCACCTCGCGACCACTGCGTTGTACCTCCAGAAGCCTTTGCCAAAACCGCCCAGATCCAGCGATGGCGTGATCTGCACGTCGGACTTCGGATTGCCGGCCGAGTCGACCACAAGCACCACGAACCTCTTAACGTATGTGAGTGTTGAGGCGCCAACACCGATAGTGTTGTCCGTGCCGATCGATATGGAGACCGGATTGGAGACGATCGTCAACGTAGTCGTCATCAACTGCCCGCCGGCCGCAGCGCAGTTGGTGGTGGTGTCGGTCGATGCGAAGTCGCTGACCTTCCAACATGCCCTTATGGTGACCCCATTGGTGGGACTACTGACCGAGCCGGGCTTGTAGGTGGTTGAAGCAGTACCAGATGCATCTGACAACACGGTATTCGTGCCCGAACCGATAGAGCCAGTTGCGTTGTCGCCGGTCACGCCGAACAAGACACGGACATTGCGAATCGGCGCGTTGGCGGCATCCCGGAAGAAGGCGCTCACGGTAATCTGATTGTTCGTGGTGCCGGTGTTGATGGTCACAACATCCGCAGACAGGTTCAAGGCCTGAGCCACCGGTGTAGTGGTCACCACTGGTACGCCAGTACTGCCCCCACCAGGGATGGACACCACAGTCACGGCAGGTTCAGCGCCGCCCGCGTTGGCGGTGATCGTGAGATTGGTTCCCGGAGCGTTCGGCGCCGTGTAGTCGAAGGTGTAGTCACCGTTCAAGTCAGTCTGCCCAGCCTTGGCAGCAATGCCGCCGCCCGAAACGGCTATCGGCACACCCACCATCGGATTGCTGTTCACATCTGTCAGCTTGTACTGCACCGTACCGGCTGCACCGGCCGCCACAACGGCTGGTACTGGACTGGCCTGCGTGAACCGTGCACCGGTAATCTGGAAAGCGGCCGTTCGCGACAGCGTGCCACTGGTCGCAATCACCGTAACGGTTCGATTCGAACGGTTCTCACCCACACTCACCGTGCCCGTGACCTGCCCGTTCGAATTGGTTTGATTGGACGGCGCGACGATGAAAGCACTTGTATCCGAGACTGTCAGTTGAACAGGGATACCAGGCAACGCGTTGCGGTTCACGTCGACCGCCGTCGCTGTCGCAACAACAGTCCTGCTTCCGGAATTGTCGATATTGGTTGCGCTTAGCGTCAGTGTCAGGTCACTGGCTTGCGGGTTCGTCGGGGACGAATTTTGAACAACGTTGAACGTTACCGGCCGCGTGATGGAGCCCGACTTGACCGTCACAGTCACTGGCCTCGGCGACGTATCCGCCCCCTGGGTAATGATTGCAGTCTGCACACCTGTCGTCGCATCGGTCGCAGTACCGCCAGGCGTCACCACCGCATTGGCGTCGACGGTGAAACTAACGGGGATGGCGCCAATGGCCACTCGGTTGGCATCGATAGACGTCACAGTGGCTGTGATCGAATCCGAACCCGAATTGGTCATCGTGTTCTTGCTCAGCACGACGACCAAATCCGCTGCCACCGCACTGGCCGCACTTGCCGGGCTGGAGGCTCCCGGTGCGGGGACGAAAACCGAGGTTCCGGCGTCACCGCCACCACCACCGCAAGCTGCGAGACTGCCCACCAGCAAGCAGCCGAGGAGCGCACGCGACGCACTGCGGCTCCAAACTTCAAACTTCGTCATCTTTGCTACTCCCATGTGCTGCCGCATCGGCCAGCCCATCGTCAGTTCATTGGATTCGTTTTAGCGCACCGCAGCCCGCTCACTGACGACCTTGGGCGTCAGGAAGATCAGCAGCTCGGTCTTGGAGGTCGTGCGCGTCTTGTTCTTGAACAGGTTGCCGACGAACGGCACGTCACCGAGCAGCGGCACCTTGTTGATGGTCTCGCCCTCGTCCTGCGTGTAGATGCCGCCGATGACGACGGTGCCGCCGTTCTCGACCAGCACCTGCGTCTGCACATGCTTGGTGTTGATGGCGTAACCCTGCGGCGTCAGCGTGCCGCGGCTGTCCTTGTTGACGTCCACGTTCAGGATGACGCTGCCTTCCGGCGTGATCTGCGGCGTGACCTCGAGCTTGAGGTTGGCCTTGCGGAAGGCGATGGACGTGGCACCACTGGAGGTGGCCACCTGGTAGGGCAGCTCCTCACCCTGCTCGATCAGCGCCTTGACCTGGTCGGCCGTGATGACGCGCGGGCTGGACACGACCTTGCCCTTGCCGTCGGACTCAAGGGCCGACAGTTCCAGGTTCAGGAAGCGGTTGGCCGTCGCGCTGAACAGCGACACGGCGATCGTCTGGGCCACGGCACCAGCAAAGCTGTCGGACGAGGTGTTGGCCGGCAGGTTGACGAAGTTGGTGTTGTTGTAGCCCGGGTCGGTGGCGTTCTGTTGCGTCTGCCAGCCCACGAGGTTGTAGTTGCTGCCGACCGTCAGGTAGCTGTCGCCACCGACGTTGTAGCCGGGGATGCCACCCATGCGGCCGCGCGCGTCATAGCCGCCGAGCTTCACGCCCAGCGCCCGGCCGAAGCGGTCGTTGGCCTCAACGATGCGCGCCTCGATCAGCACCTGGCGCACCGGGATGTCGATCTTGGCGATCATGGCCTGGATCTCTTCGAGCTTGCTCGGGATGTCCGACACGAAGAGCTGGTTGGTGCGCGACTCAGAGATGACGCTGCCACGCGGCGACAGGATCTTGGTGCCCGAGCCGGAGCTGGAGCCCGAGCTGCTGCCACCCGAGCCGGAGCCGATGCTCTGGCCGGTCAGGCCCTTGGCGATTTCCTCGGCCTTCACATAGTTGAGCTGGAAGGACTGCGTGCGCACCGGCTCGAGCTGGGCGATGGCGGCCTTGGATTCGAGGTCCAGCTTTTCCTTGGCGGCCAGCTCGTCCTTGGGCGCGATCCATAGCACGTTGCCCGACTTCCTCAGGCCCAGGCCCTTGGCCTGCATGATGATGTCCAGCGCCTGGTCCCAGGGCACGTCCTTCAGGCGCAGCGTGACATTGCCGGTCACGGTGTCGCTGGTGACAACGTTGAAGTTGGTGAAGTCGGCGATGACCTGCAGCAGCGCGCGGACTTCGATGTTCTGGAAGTTCAGCGACAGCTTGTCGCCCGCATAGCCCGGGCCCTGCGTCAACTTGTTGGGATCGACCTTCTGCGGCCGCACTTCCAGCACGAACTGGTTGTCGCTCTGGTAGGCGCTGTGCTCCCAGTTGCCCTTGGGCTCGACGACCATGCGCACGCGGTCGCCGGCCTGACGGGTCGTGATCAGTTGCACCGGCGTGCCGAAGTCGGTCACGTCGATCTTGCGGCGCAGGTTCTCCGGCAGGCTGGAGCGCAGGAACTCGACGACGAGGCTCTGGCCCTGCTGCTGGATGTCCACGCCGACCTGGTTGCTCGGCAGGTTGACGATGATGCGGCCGGCGCCGTCGGCGCCGCGGCGGAAGTCGACGTCGCGCAGCGACTGCGGCGCGGCGTTCAGGCTCTGCGCGAAGTGCACTGGCTCGCCGGGCGATTGAGGCGCCGCCACGGTGTTGCCCAGCACGAGAACGAGGGAACTCCCCTCCAGCTTGGCGCTGTAGGTGGAGGCCTGGCGCAGGTTCAGCACGACGCGCGAGCGTTCGCCGGCCTGGGCCACGGCAGCCGAGCGCAGGTTGCCCTGGTTCAGTTCGACGAGGTTGCGCCCGATGCCGTTGACGACACCCGGCAGATCGATGGCGATGCGTGGCGGCGTCTGGATCGTGAAGCCCGTGGGCACCGCCGCCAGCGGCTCGCTCAATTCGATGCGCACGACATCCACACCCGCCTGCTGGCTCGTGTTGATCGCGCGGATCTGGGTTTGCGCCCAGGCCACGGGCGCGCCCAACAGTGCGACGGCAATTCCCAGCACCCAGCTACGGCCCATCGACTTGTTCTCCTGGAATGACTTCATCGTCCCTTCTCCTGTAGCTGGAGGGTACTCATGCGCTCGACATACTCGCCCGCAGCATCCTGGACGATCTCTCGCAACGTGATCTCGGTCTCGCTGACCTTGGTGATGAGGCCGAAGTTCTGGCCGAGGTGGTCCCCGACCTTGACCTGGTACAGCAGGTTGTCCACGCGCAGCAGCGCATAGCGCCGGTTGTCGCGCGTCAGGCTGCCCACCATCGCCATGCTGTCCAGCGGGTAGGCTTCCAGCGGCTCCTTGCGCCGGTTGAACTCGGCGGTGAGCAGCGAATTGGGTTGCGCCGCTTCCTGGCGGATGGCGACGCTCAGCTTCTGCGTGCTGAACGGGTCCACGCCAGCGCCCGATTCATAAGGCTGCGGCAGGAACTTCTTCGGCGGCAGCAGTGGCGTCACCGATGGCTTGGCGTCCTTGCGCTGCTGCTCCATCCATTGGCGCAGTTCGTCCTGGTCGCCGCTGCAGCCGGCCAGCGCCAGCAGGGTGGCGAGAGACATCAGCAGCGGCTTCATTTCTTGCCCCCGGCCTTGCCCGTGGCGGCCTTGCGCTGCTGGGCCACTTCGGCGGCGTCCAGATAGCGGTAGGTTCGCGCGGTCACTTCCATGTTCAACGAGCCGGCCTGCGCGGTCGGTGCAGTCGGCGCGACGACGACGACGTTGTGCAGGGTGACGATGCGCGACAGGTTGGACACGTCGGCCGCGAAGGCCCCGATGTCGTGATAACGGCCCGACACCTTCAGCGCGATGGGCAGCTCGGCGTAGTAGTCCTTCACCACCTCCTGCCCCGGGCGGAACAGCTCGAACTGCAGGCCGCGGCCAACACCGGCGCTGCTGATGTCGGACAGCAGCGAATCGATCTCCGCCTTGCCCGGCAACTGCTTCTCGAGCTGCGTCACGTACTCCTCGACCTGGCTCTTCTGCTTGCGCAGTTCGGGCAGGTTGACGGCCTGGGCCAGCTTGGCCTGGTAGTCCTGGCGCAGCTGCGGCTCGCGGGCGTGCTCGGCCTCCAGCCGCGCCTGCTCGTCGGACAGCAGGGCCACATAGCCCAGAACGCAGACCACGACGATGACGGCAAGGCCCGTGGCCAGCTTGGGCGCCAGCGGCCACTGGCCGGGCTCCTTGGGGTTGAGACCCTGGAACTGGGCGGCAAAGTCCGCGAACCAGGCATTCACATCGATCTTGGGCATGGAGGTGGCCATGGTCGATCAGCCCTTGTTCGGTGCCGAAGCACCCGCTGCGGCGTCGCGCGGCGGCGCCTTGATCGACACCTTCATGGAAAAGTCCAGCAAGCGGCGCTGATCGCGCGTGTTGGTGCTGACGTTGGCCAGCTTCACTTCGATGAGGTCGGGCTTTTCCAGCCACTCCGAGCCGCGCGACACATTGCGCAGGAACTCGGACACGCGCTCGTTCGTCTGCGCGATGCCGCTGATCGTGACCACCTTGTCGGCCTGGCGGATGCCAGTCACATAGATGCCCTCGGGCGCCAGCCGCGCCACATCGTTGAGCAGTTGCACCGGCGTGTTGCGATCGGTCTGCAGGTCCTCGACGGCGCGCTGGCGGGACTTCAGCGACTCGATCTCGGCCTTCAGGTTGGCAATGTCCTTGATCTGCGCCTCCAGCCGCGTGATCTCGCTCTGGATGTACTGGTTGCGGGACTCCTGCTCCTGGGTCAGGAACTGCAGCAGCAGATAGGCCGCGACGACGATGCCCGCGCCCACCAGCCCCGCCAGACCCAGGCCCGCGAAAAAGGCAGCCTTGCGCCGCTTGCGCCTTTCCTCACGGTAAGGCAGCAGGTTGATCAGGATCACTGGTAGAACCTCCGCATCGCGAGGCCGCAGGCGGTCAGATAGGACGGCGCCTCACGCCGCAGCTTGGGCTCGCGCACCGCCGAGCCCATCCCCATGTTCTCGAACGGGTTGACGACCATGCAGGCAAAGCCGGTCAGGTCGGTCACGCGCTCCTTGAGACCCGGCAGCGTGGCCGTGCCGCCTGCCAGCATCACGTAGTGCACCTTGTGATGCGGCGTGCTGGTGAAGAAGTACTGCAGCGCGCGGCCGATCTCCTGCGACAGGCTGTCGACGAAGGGGTTCAGCACGCCGCTCTCGTAGTCTTCCGGCAGGTCGCTGGACAGCTTCTTCTGCTCGGCCTCCTCGAAGGAGAAGCCGTACTGGCGAGAGATGAGTTGCGTGAGCTGCGAGCCGCCGAAGGACTGGTCGCGGTCGTAGAGCAGCTCTTCGTCGCGCAACACCTTCAGGCTGGTGGTGTCGGCACCGATCTCGAACAGCGCGACCAGCGCGTCCTTGCCTTCGTTGGGCAGCGCGGCGATGAGACGACCCATGGCCATGCGCGATGCATGCGATTCGATGTCGAGCACGACGGGGCGCAGCCCGGCGGCTTCGGCCAGGCCCTGGCGGTCTTGCACACGGTCCTTGCGGGACGCCGCGATCAGCACCTCGACATCACCCACCGACGTGGGGCTGGGGCCGAGAACGCAGAAGTCCAGGCTGACCTCGTCGAGCGAGAACGGGATGTACTGGTTGGCCTCGGCCTCGACCTGCATCTCGAGTTCTTCCTCGCGCAGGCCGGCGGGCAGCATGATCTTCTTGGTGATGACCGCCGACTGGGGCATGGCCAGCGCGGCATCGCGGGTGCGGGAACCGCTGCGGGCCACGACGCGGCGCACGGCATCCGCAACTTCGTCGAACTTCTCGATCTGCCCGTCGGCGATCCAGCCCTTCTCGAAGGGTTCGCTGGCAAAACGCTCGAGCACCAACTCGCCACTTTTGGTCTGGCTCAGCTCCACCAGCTTGACGCTGGACGAGCTGATATCCAGACCGATCAAGGCTGGGTGCGTGCGACCCAAAAGCGTGTCGAGTATTCCCATGCCCTTTGTCTCCCGACACGTGAGTTTACGTATCGGACTATTAATAAGTTACTTGAATGCTAGCAGCAAAGCCGTTGACAGCGAACGCAAATCCGGCCTCAGCTGGTAACGCCACGTTGCTAAACATACACCAATCAACAGGATTGCAAGCTCCTGAAAAACACATGGGGAGCGGTCGTTTGGCACGCCGCACGGCAGCTCGGCGGGTATACGCGGGCGCTTGAACAGCGCTTCCTATAATCCGACGCCTCTTCCCCACGCGCCCCACGGGCGCGCCACGCCGGCTCATGAATGACAAGCCCCGATCCGCTGCGCCCCCTCCGTCGTCCGCAGCCGCCGGCTCAACCCCAGCTTCCCGACACGCCCGCTCGCTGACTGCCCGCCTGGGTCGGCTCGCGCTGTGGGCCGTCGGTCTGCTTGCTGGCGGCGCGTTGGCCGTGGCCCTGCTGCTCGCGCTCGGGTTGTCGCTGGCCTACCCCAACCTGCCCGACATCGGCGGCCTGACGGACTATCGACCCAAGCTGCCCATGCGCGTGCTGTCCAGCGACGGCGTGCTGCTGGGCGAGTTCGGCGAGGAGCGGCGCAACTACCTGCCCATCCAGCAGATCCCCAAGCTCATGCAGGAGGCCGTGCTGGCCATCGAGGACGCGCGCTTCTATCAGCATGGCGGCGTGGACTACCTCGGCATCATCCGCGCGGGCCTGGCCAACGTCGGCGAGTCGCGCAGCCAGGGCGCATCGACGATCACGATGCAGCTGGCGCGCAACTTCTACCTGTCCACGGAGAAGACCTTCACGCGCAAGATCTACGAGATCCTGCTGGCGCTGAAGATCGAGGCGGCCCTGCCCAAGGAGAAGATCCTCGAGATCTACATGAACCAGATCTTCCTGGGCCACCGCGCGCACGGCTTCGCGGCGGCCAGCGAGGTCTATTTCGGCAAGACGCTGGACAAGCTCAGCGTGGCCGAGGCGGCGATGCTGGCCGGCCTGCCCAAGGCGCCGTCGGCCTACAACCCCATCAACAACCCCAAGCGCGCGACCATCCGCCAGCAATACATCATCGAGCGGATGTACGAGACCGGCTACATCACCGAGGAAGAGCGCGATGCGGCCAAGGCCGAGAAGCTGCGCATCCGCCCAGTGCCGGAGTCGGTCACGCACGCCGAATTCGTGGCCGAGGCAGCGCGCCAGCTGATCTACAGCCAGTACGGCGATGAGGCCTACTCACGCGGGCTGAACGTCTACCTGACGCTGAACAGCGCCGAGCAGAACGCCGCCTACCGCGCGCTGCGCCGCGGCATCCTGGACTATGAGAAGCGCCAGGTCTACCGCGGCCCCGAGGCCTATGCCGACCTGCCCGGCGACGCCAAGGCGCTGGACGCCCGCATCGCCGAGGCGCTGGCCGACCACCCCGCCAACGACGAGCTGCTGGCAGCCGTCGTGCTGCAGGCCGACCCCAAGAAGGTCACCGCCGTGCTGCAGAGCGGCGACACCATCGCCATCACGGGCGACGGCCTCAGGCCCGCCACGTCCGGCCTGTCGGAGAAGGGCAACCCCAAGACGCGCATCCGCCGCGGTGCCGTCATCCGCGTTGTCAAGGGCCCCAAGCAGAAGGACGGTGGCGAATGGACCATCACCCAGCTGCCCGAGGTGGAGGGCGCCTTCGTGTCGCTGGACCCGAACAACGGCCAGGTGCGGGCCATGGTGGGCGGCTTCGACTACGCGAAGAACAAGTTCAACCACGTCACGCAGGCCTGGCGCCAGCCGGGCTCCAGCTTCAAGCCCTTCATCTACTCGGCGGCGCTGGAGAAGGGCTTCACACCCGCCACCATCGTCAACGACGCGCCGCTGTTCTTCGACGCCGGCACGACCGGCAGCCAGCCCTGGGAGCCGAAGAACTACGACGGCAAGTTCGAGGGCCCGATGCCGCTGCGCACGGCGCTGGCCAAGTCCAAGAACATGGTGTCCATCCGCGTGCTGCATTCCATTGGCGTGCAATACGCGCAGGACTGGCTGACGCATTTCGGCTTCGAGGCCGAGAAGCACCCGGCCTATCTGACGATGGCGCTGGGCGCCGGCTCGGTGACGGTGATGCAGATGGCGCAGGGTTATTCGGTGTTCGCCAACGGCGGCTACCGCGTCAACCCGCAGCTCATCAGCCGCATCACCGACAGCAAGGGCCGGCAGCTCTACGAGGCCCTGCCCACCACGCTAGCCGACAGTGCCCGCGCCATCGAGCCGCGCAACGCCTTCCTGATGAGCAGCCTGCTGCAGGAGGTCACGCGCAGCGGCACGGCGGCACGCGCCCAGGCGACGCTGAAGCGGCCCGACATCTATGGCAAGACCGGCACGACCAACGACTCCATGGACGCCTGGTTCGCCGGCTACCAGAAGGATCTGGTCGCCGTCGTCTGGATAGGCTACGACCAGCCGCGCAAGCTGGGCGACCGCGAGACGGGCGGGGGCTTAAGCCTGCCGGTGTGGATCGAGTACATGCAGTTCGCGCTGCGCGGCAAGCCGGTCGCCGAGCTGACGCCGCCGGACGGCGTCATCAACGCCAACGGCGAATGGTTCTACGAGGAGTACACCTCGGGCAACGGCGTGCGCGAGCTGTCGGCCGAACCTAACGTGCCGGAATCAACGACAGAAGACGAGAAGAAGTCCATCCTGGACCTCTTCAAGCGCTGAGCGCTTTCAGGCGCTGAACGTCAGCGCCTGGCCGGCCTGCTCGCTGGCGCTGCGTGACAGGCGCGCGCAGAACTCCTGGCCCTCGCGGTCCAGCCACTGCGCGCCGTCCCACTTGAAGTGATAGCCGCCCGAGCGCGCGGCCAGCCAGATCTCCTGCAGCGGCGGCTGCGTGTTGATGACGATCTTGCTGTTGCCCGGCAGGGTCAGCTCCAGCAGGCCGCCGGTGCGGTGGCTGTCGATGTCGACGACATCCTCATCCAGCCAGGCGTCGACCTGTGCCTCGATGCGGGCGAGCAGCGCGTGGGACTTGGCGTGGTAGTCGGCGTCGGACAGGGACATAAACTGGGCAGATGAACAAGACTGCCGTCAGTGTAGGTGGGCGACTGGCCGCCCTGCTCATCACCCTTGCTGCCCTTGCGGGTTGTGGCCAGAAGGGCCCGCTGACGCTGCCCAAGGCGGCCGGCGCAGCGTCGGCGCCCGCCCCTGCACCGGGGCGTTAGTCCCGGCCCTCTTCCACCGCGTGGCAGGCCACGCGCACGCCACGCAGCTCCAGCAGCGCCGGCCGCTCGGTCTTGCAGCGCGCGTTCGCCAGCGGGCAGCGCGGGTGGAAGCTGCAGCCGCTCGGCGGGTTCAGCGGGTTGGGCACCTCGCCCTGCACCGGCGTGCGGGCACGGCCGGTCATATGGATGTCGGGGATCGCATCCAGCAGCATGCGCGTATAGGGGTGCAGCGGCCGCGCGAACAGCGTCGCCTTGTCCGCCACCTCAACGAGGCGGCCGAGATACATGACGCCGACCTGGTCCGCCACATGGCGCACGACGGCCAGGTTGTGCGAGATGAAGAGATAGGTCAGGCCCTTGTCGCGCTGCAAGTCCTTCATGATGTTCAGGACCTGGGCCTGCACCGACACATCCAGCGCCGAGGTCGGCTCGTCGCAGACCAGGAACTCCGGGTTCGTCGCCAGGGCACGCGCGATCGAGATGCGCTGCCGCTGGCCGCCGGAGAACTGGTGCGGGAACTTCTCCGCGTCCGCCGGGTTCAGGCCCACCGAGCTCAGCAGTTCACCGACGCGCTGGCGCGCCTCGCCGTCGCCCTTGACGAGGGCATGCTCGCGTAGCGGCTCGGCGACGATGTCCAGCACCTTCCAGCGCGGGTTCAGCGACGCATACGGGTCCTGGAAGATCATCTGCATTCGCCGGCGCAGCGGGCCCGCGCCGGCCCCGGCGAGCGTCTTGACGATGTCTTCACCGTCGAAGCTCACCGAGCCCCGCGTCGCACCGTAGAGGCCCACGAGCAGGCGGGCGACCGTGCTCTTGCCGCAGCCGCTTTCGCCGACCAGCGCCAGCGTCTTGCCGCGCGCTATGGCGAAGGAGATGCCATCCACCGCGTGCACGAAGGCCTTGGGCTTGCGCTCGATGACGCGGTTCAGCCACGGTGGCGACACGTCGAAAACCTTGGCGAGGTCTTGCACCTCGACGAGAGGCCGGCTCATCGCGCCACCTCCACGGTCACCGGGCGCCAGCAGGCCGCGCGCGTGGCGTTGACTTCGAACAGGTCGGGCCGTTCAACGCGGCAACGGTCCACCACGCGTGGGCAGCGCGGATTGAAGGCGCAACCGGGTGGAATGGCCGTCAGCCGCGGCATGGCGCCGTCGATCTGCAGCAGCCGCTCGCGGTCCTCGTCCATGGCCGGGATGGAGCCCATCAGGCCGACGGTGTAGGGGTGGGCAGGACGGTGGATGACGTCGGCGACCGGGCCGATCTCGGCGATGCGGCCGGCGTACATGACGGCGACTCGGTCGCAGGTCTCGGCGATGACGCCCATGTCGTGCGTGACCAGCATGACCGCCGCGCCCTGGTCTTTGCAGACCTTCTTCAGCAGCGCAATGATCTGCGCCTGGATGGACACGTCCAGCGCCGTCGTCGGCTCGTCGGCGACGATGAGTTTGGGACTGGCGGCGAGCGCCAGCGCAATGACGACGCGCTGGCGCATGCCGCCGGAAAACTGGTGCGGGAAATGGTCAATGCGCGCCTCGGGCGCCGGAATGCCGGTGGACGCCAGCAGCTCGATGGCGCGGGTGCGCGCCTGTGACGCGGTCAGGTCGAGATGGGTGGTGATGGTCTCGACCAACTGGTGGCCCACCGAGTAGAGCGGGTTCAGCGAGGTCAGCGGGTCCTGGAAGACGGCGCCAATCTCGCGGCCGCGAAGGCGGCGCATCTGCTCGTAAGGCAGGTTGTCGATGCGTCGGCCGGCCAGCTTGATCTCACCCGCAGCGATACGCCCCGGCGGGTCCAGCAGGCCGATGATGGCCGCGCCGGTCAGCGACTTGCCGGCACCGGACTCGCCGACGACACCGAGGATCTCACCCGGCGCAATGGTGAAGGAGATGTCGTCCAGCGCCAGCAGCGTGCCGCGACGGGTCGGGAACTCCACCCGCAGGTGGCTGACTTCGAGAAGCGGTGCAGTCATCTCAGACGGGGATTCAATGCGTCGCGCAGCCAGTCGCCCAGCAGATTCACGCTGAGCGTGATCAGCACCAGGGTCACGCTGGGCCAGGCGGTGATCCACCACTCGCCCGAGAACAGGTAGTCGTTGCCGTTGCGGATCAAGGTGCCCAGCGACGGGCTCGTGGCCGGCACGCCGACACCGAGGAAGGACAGCGTCGCCTCGGTGATGATGGCCGAGGCGATCTGGATGGTCGCCAGCACGAGCACCGGGCCCAGCACGTTGGGCAGCACATGCCGTCGCATGATGCGAAAGCTGCCGACGCCGATGACGCGCGCGGCCTGCACGTATTCCTTGTTGCGCTCCACCAGTGTCGAGCCGCGCACCGTGCGCGCGTACTGCACCCAGCCGGTCAGCGAGATGGCCAACACCAGAACAACGAAGGCCAGCATGTCGTGCGCGTTCGGGAACAGCGTGCGGCCCACGCCGCTGATCATCAGCGCGACCAGGATGGACGGGAAGGACAGCATCACGTCGCAGATGCGCATGACAAAGGCGTCCGTGCGGCCGCCCAGGAAGCCGGCCAGCAGGCCGAGCGTGACGCCGATCAGGATGGACAGCAGCACCGACGCGAAGCCGACCAGCAGCGAGATGCGCGCGCCGTACATCAACGCGGACAGGATGTCGCGGCCCTGACCGTCCGTGCCGAGCAGGTATCTGCGTTCACCACCCTCCACCCAGGCGGGCGGCTTCAGCGAATCCATCAACTCCAGCGTCGCCAGGTCGAAGGGGTTGTGGGGCGCGACGAAGCCGGCGAACAACGCGCAGACGAAACAGACCAGCGTCAGCGCCGCCGCCAGCATCGCCACCGGCGACGAGCGGAAGGAATGCCAGACGTCGCCGTCGAAGAACGCACGCAGCGCGGAGGCCGAGGGCACGGGATGCGGGTTGGCGTCAGCAGCCATCGGGTTCAGTGCCCCTTGCCTTCCACGCGCAGGCGCGGGTCGACGGCGAAATACAGCAGATCCACGCCGAGATTGATGACGACGAAGATCAGCGAGATCAGGCACAGGTAGGCCGCCATGACGGGAATGTCGGCGAACTGCACGGCCTGGATGAACAGCAGGCCCATGCCGGGCCACTGGAAGACCTGTTCGGTGATGATGGCAAAGGCGATCAGCGAGCCGAGCTGCAGGCCCGTGATGGTGATGACGGGCACCAGCGTGTTCTTCAGCGCATGGCCGAAGTAGACGCTGCGGTTGGTCAGCCCCCGGGCGCGGGCGAAGCGGATGTAGTCGGTGCGCAGCACCTCCAGCATCTCGGCGCGCACCAGACGCATGATCAGCGTCAGCTGGAAGGCCGACAGCGTGAACGCCGGCAGGATCAGATGCAGCAGGCCGTCGCGCGTCAGCAGGCCGGTCGTCCACGACCCGAAAGCAACGACCTCCCCGCGCCCGAAGCTGGGCAGCCATTTCAACTCGACGGCGAAGACCCAGATCAGCACGATGCCGATGACGAAGTTGGGCAGGCTGACGCCGAACAGCGTGCCCGCCATCAGCAACTGCGCGCTCGCCTTGCCGCGCCGCAAGGCCGCAAAGACGCCCAGCGGAATGCCCAGCCCCAGTGCGATGACGCCGGCCACGACGGCGAGCTCCAGCGTGGCGGGAAAGCGCTCGACGATCAACGCCGAGACCTGGCGACCCTGTCTCAGGCTGATGCCGAACTCCCCCTGCGCCGCATTGCCGACGAAGCGCGCGAACTGGACGGGGAACGGTTGGTCGAGGCCGAGGTCCTTGCGCAACGCCGTGCGCTGCTCTTCGGTCGCATCCTGACCCAGCAGGTTGGTGACCGGATCACCCACGTACTGAAACAGCATGAAGGCGATGAACGCCACCGACAGCATGACGACAACGGCTTGCGCGAGTCGGCGGAGGATGAAGACCAGCATGAGGTTCGGATAAGCCTGTCGCGCTTGTGGCGCTGAGCGAAGGCGCGATCATGGCGAAGGCCAGGAGGCTCAAGCGCCTGGGAAAGCCCTAATGAGCAAGAGCGATGCCCAAAAATACAGACGGGCCGCAGAAGCGGCCCGTCGTGAAAGCAGGCGGCATGATGCCGCCGCTGGATCAGAAGCGGTGACGCACGCCCACCATCGCACCACCTCGCTTGGTGGCGCCGTTGGCGAAGGCCACCGAGCCGCTGGTCTTGGTGTAGTCCACTTCAAGGTAGACGTCCGAGCGCTTCGAGAACGCGTAGTCCAGCACGACGGCGAAGAAGTCAGCCTTCGAGGAGCGGCTCGCACTCGTCGACAGCCCCAGCGGAGCCAACGCCAGGCCGTAGTGCTTCTGCTTGGTCAGCCATGCGTTGGCGCCGATGTTGAACTGCGGCGTCAGCTGGTAGGTCGCGCCGAACATGTACATCGTGCGGTCCTTGATGTCAGCAGAGTTCGTGTTGAACACGCTGGCACCCAGCAGGCCGCTCGTGTAAGCACCGCGGGTGGTCAAGCCGACACGGAACGGGCTGGTGGCGTCACTCACCGATGCGGCAGAAGTGATCAGGTTGGAAATGCCGTCGAACTTGTTCTGGCCCCAGGAACCATGAACGTACAGCGGACCATCGGTATAAGACACACCGAACACAGTCGCCTTGATCTTCTTGCCCGTCTGCTCCGTCGCCTGCAGGTAGGCACCACCGGCGCCCCACTTGCCGTCGTTGTAGCGCACCATGCCGCCCATGGTCTTGGCGGGCTGTGCTGCTGCGGCACCCGTGGCGCCTTCACCGGCGCTGACCTGCACTTCACCGTAGAAGTTGCCGAGTTGCACCAGGTACTTGACCATGTTGTCTTGACGTGCCGTCATCGCCAGACCGATTTCGGGCTTGTAGGCCTCGATGTAGGGCGAATAACGGAACGAAGCGAAGGTCGACGTGTAGAGGTCGAACAGGATGTTGTACTGGCGACCCAGACGAATCTGGCCAAACTCGCTGGACTGCAGACCCACCCAGGCCTGGCGCCAGAAATCGGGAGTACCGGATACCGCACCGGTGTCGGACTGCAGACGGTGCTCCAGATTGGCCAAGGCCTTCAGACCACCGCCCATGTCTTCCGTGATGTTCACGCCAAGACGGCTCTGCGACATACCGCCTGGCACGACGGTCTTGGTCGACGTACCAGCATTGGCATTCGTCGTGTAGCGCACGCCCACGTCAACGATGCCATACAAGGTCACGCTGGACTGAGCCCAGGCGGCAGAGGTACTCGCGGCCAAGACGGCAACGGCAAAGGCTGCTTTTTTCATCGAGGTTGTCTCCTGCTTTTCGAAATGTGGGAACCAAGTCATTCTCAACCAACGGCGATAGCACGGCGCAAGGCCTGTTGTTCTTCGTCCACAGCAATTCCCCTGTCCCAAACGAGACAAACAAAAAGCCGCCCGAAGGCGGCTTGGCTGATCCGCAGCGGCCCGAAGGCCGCACGGAGATCAGAAGCTGTGGCGAACGCCGACGTCGAAGCCGCTGGACTTGCCGCCGGCAGCAACCGCCGGGGAACCAGACAGCGCGAAGCGGGCAGCGCCGTCGTTGCTGATCTGAGCAACGGTGGTGTACAGCGCGGTGCGCTTGGACAGGTTGTACGTGTAGCCGACAGCCAGCAGCGAAGCGTCGCCGATGCGGGTGTAGCCCGTCGCGGCAGTTTCAGCGGCGGTGTTTGCCTTGGCATCGGTGTACGAAGCCTGGATGGAACCTTGACCCAGCGGCACGACCACGGCGGCCGTGTAGATGGTCTGCTTGCGCGCACCGTACTTGGCTTGCGTGTAGGCAAACGACGGCTTGGCAACGCCCAGGTCATAAGCCACGCCGACGGACGTCAACTTGTACTTGGCAGCGGGGCCATCAGCGTTCGCGAACGTGCCCGACACATGCAACGGGCCAGCCTTGTAGCCAGCGCGAGCGGACATGTGCTTGTTGGCCAGCGTGCCTTCAGCGGCAGCAACGTCCACGCCGCCGTAGAAACCACCCAGGCCGCCAGGCAGGGAGTAGGAGGCCAGGTTGTCGGCGCGGCCGTAAGCCGTGCTGTTGCCACCGCCCAGGTTGCTGTAGACCGCCAGCGTGTTGGGCAGGCCGGTAGCAGCGTAAGGGTCGAAGTCTTCGAGGTGCAGGCGCGACGCGGTCTTGTTGCGACCCAGGCGCACTTCACCGAATTCGCCCGTCAGGCTCACCGTTGCACGACGACCCCAGAAGGCGGAACCACCGCCGGCAACGCCGGTGTCGGTGTCGATCTGCGACTCCAGCCAGAAACCTGCCTTCAGGCCGCCACCCAGATCTTCCACACCGCGCACGCCGAGGCGGCTGGTGCCCAGGCCGCTCGAGTCCAGGCGCTTGGCGGTCACGCCATTGGCCTTGGTGTAGCGCACGGCGGCGTCCACGACACCGAACAGCGTGACGGAGGATTGCGCAACAGCAGCACCACCGGTCAGACCGAGGACGGCCAGGGCAATCAGAGCTTTCTTCATTCGATACTCCTAGGTATTCATCCGGGCCACGCACCAAACCGATGCGTAGCAGTTCACCTCCAGAGAGGAAGTGCGCGTATTCCACTACAGGTTGAGAGCCTGGGGAATTCACGGATATGAAATTCTGCCTTGCCGTTGTGTGACGACAACGGCGAAGCCTGTGTCACGATTTCGTCATCGCAACACGACTCAATTGAATGCATCCACACGTAAGCACGCAACATTCGGGCCGGCTCGATTTTCCAGATCGATGCCTGAGCGCCCTCGACTCGGGTTTGCGAACTGTTTTTGCGCAGCCTCGCGCCAGTCGCCCATCGCCCGCCGCAGGGCTGGAGGCCAAAACCCTGAGCGCTACCGCCCGCCAGGAGGTTGGCGCATTGATGCGTGTCAATCACGTAGGTGAAATCTGCGCGCAGGCGTTGTATCAATCCCAAGCCCTTTTTGGCCGCAACGACGATTTACGTCGGCACTTGGAGCAGGCCGCTGAAGAGGAACTGGACCATCTGGCCTGGACGGCGGAACGCATCGCGCAGTTGGGCACGCACACCAGCCACCTCGCACCGCTTTGGTGGGCGGGTGCCTTTGCATGGGGCAGCCTGGCCGGGCTGGCGGGTGATCGCTGGAGCCTGGGCTTCGTCGTCGAAACCGAACGCCAGGTCGAGGCACACCTGGCGTCCCATCTGGAGCGGCTTCCGGCCGAGGACGCGGCGTCGCGCGCCATCGTCGACCAGATGAAGCGCGAGGAAGCCGAGCACGCCGACGCCGCCCTGGCGGCAGGCGCGCGCCCCTTGCCGGCGATCGTGCAGGGACTGATGCGCGCCGCCGCCAAGGTCATGACGACCGTGGCCCACCGCGTCTGATCAAACTTCGACGACCTCGAACGACGTGCTGATGGCTGAGGTCTTGGCCAGCATGGCCGTCGCCGAGCAGTACTTCTCGTGCGACAGCGCGACCGCGCGCTCGACGATCTCGGGCTTCAGCCCCTTGCCGCTGACGACGAAGTGGAAGTGGATGGCCGTGAAGACCTTGGGGTCGCTCGTGGCTCGTTCGGCCTTCAGCGTCACCTTGCAGCCGCGCACGTCGTGCCGGCCTCGCTTGAGGATCAGGACGACGTCGTAAGCCGTACACCCGCCCGTCCCGGCAAGCACGGTCTCCATGGGCCGCGGCGCCAGGTTGCGCCCGCCGCCGTCGGGAGCGCCGTCCATGGACAACACATGGCCGCTGCCGGTCTCGGCAACGAAGCTCATGCCACTCGGGCCCTCAGGACCCAGCCAACTGACTGTGCATTCCATCGTCATTTAGGGAACCAGCTCCAAATAGTTCACAGAAAAATATTGCACTGCAGCAAAACTCGGCGCTAAACTGCAAGCACGCGAAAACGCTTTCGCACCGATTGTCTCCTCCACCGCCTCCATGGTGGATTCAACCCGAGCTTGCAAAAGCTCGGGTTTTTTTTGTTGTGCGTTTGGCGAACGCCTCGCTGCGCGATGCGTGCGGCGCTGGAGCACCGCAGGCCTGCGGCCTCTCGCCAAACGCCCATCCGCGCAGCAGTGCTGTGCGACGCCGGTCTCCAGGGGGGCACGGAAGGTGTCTCTTATCATGCGGCGCCCCAATGACCCCCATGGAGACCCGATGAGCGCCCCCTCGCGCCGCAAGGCACCCGCAGCCCAGGTGCCCGCGATGCTGCCGCCCGGCAGCAGCTATCTGCAGCGCATCCTGAACGCCCGGGTCTACGAGGTCGCCCGCGAGACCGCGCTCACCGCCGCCACCAAGCTGTCCAAGCGCCTGGCCAACAAGGTCTGGCTCAAGCGCGAGGACGAGCAGCCTGTCTTCAGCTTCAAGCTGCGCGGCGCCTACAACAAGATGGCCCATCTGACGCCCGAGCAGCGCGCCGCTGGCGTCATCTGCGCGTCGGCCGGCAACCACGCGCAAGGTGTCGCGCTGTCGGCCAAAAAGCTGGGCTGCCGTGCCGTCATCGTCATGCCGGTGACGACGCCCCAGCTCAAGATCGACGCCGTCAAGGCGCTGGGCGGTGAGGTGGTGCTGTACGGTGACAGCTTCACCGATGCCTACGGCCACGCGCTGGAGCTGGAGAAGGCGCAAAACTTGTCCTTCGTCCACCCCTTCGACGACCCCGACGTCATCGCCGGCCAGGGCACCATCGCAATGGAGCTGCTGCGCCAGCACCCCGGCCCCATCGACGCGATCTTCGTGGCCATCGGCGGTGGCGGGCTGATCTCGGGTGTGGCGGCCTACGTCAAGGCGCTGCGGCCGGACATCAAGGTCATCGGCGTGCAGACCACCGACTCGGACGCGATGACGCGCTCGGTCAAGGCCGGCAAGCGAATCACGCTCAATGACGTGGGCCTGTTCTCGGACGGCACGGCGGTCAAGCTCGTCGGCGAGGAAACCTTCCGCATCACCCGCGAGCTGGTGGACGACTACATCCTGGTCGACACCGACGCCGTCTGCGCGGCGATCAAGGACGTCTTCGAGGACACCCGCTCCATCCTGGAGCCGGCCGGTGCGCTGGGCGTCGCCGCCATCAAGCAATACGTCGCCAGCACGGGCGCCAAGGGTCAGACCTTGATCGCCATCACCTGCGGCGCCAACATGAACTTCGACCGCCTGCGCTTCGTCGCCGAGCGGGCCGAGGTGGGCGAACACCGCGAGGCGCTGTTCGCGGTGACCATCCCTGAGGCGCGCGGCAGCTTCAAGCGCTTCTGCGAACTGCTCGGGCCACGCAGCGTCACCGAGTTCAACTACCGCATCGCCGACGCCGACATCGCCCACGTCTTCGTCGGCATCGCCATCTCCAAGCCCGACGACGCCGCCAAGCTGGCCCGCACCTTCACGAAGGCCGGCTTCGAGACGCTGGACCTGACCAACAACGAACTCGCCAAGCAGCACATCCGCCACATGGTCGGCGGGCGCAGCGAACTGGCGCGTGACGAGCGGCTGTACCGCTTCCTGTTCCCCGAGCGGCCGGGCGCCCTGATGAAGTTCCTGTCTAGCATGCACCCGGACTGGAACATCAGCCTCTTCCACTACCGCAACCAGGGCGCGGACTACGGCCGCATCCTCGTCGGCATCCAGGTGCCCCGGGGCGACGCCGCCGCGCTGCGGAAATTCCTGGAAGGGTTGAATTACCCATTCGAGGATGAAACAACGAACCCGGTCTACCGCTTGTTCCTGGGTTGAGTTGAAATCCGGGGGAATGACAACGCCCGCGCCATGACCGTCGCCCAACAGTCGCTGATCTCCCCCACCGCCAACCCGGAGCTTGAGAAAGCACTGCGCGACCGCGTCGACCGGCGCTCGGCCATCGCCGGCGGCCTCGGCGAGCTGGAACCGCTGGCCGTGCGCCTGGGCCTGGTGCAGAACAGCCTGACCCCGCGCTTCCGCGACCCGGTGCTGGCCTTGTTCGCGGCGGACCATGGCATCGTCGTCGACGGTGTCGGCGCCCAATGGGGCCGCGCCACGAAAGACCAGGTGCAGATGGCCCTGCACGCGCAGCTGCCGGTGTCGGTGTTCGCCCGGCTGCAAGGCCTGCACCTGACCGTCGTCGACTGCGGCGTCGCCGACAACCTGCCGCCACACGCCCGCCTGCTGGCGCGCAAGGTCGCGCACGGCACGCGCAATGCGCGCACGGCGCTGGCCATGAGCGTGGAGCAGGCCCATGCCGGTGTGCGCGTGGGCATGGAGATCGCCGACAACCTGCCCGGCAATGTGCTGGCTTGCGCGGCCATGGGCCAAGGTTCGGCCGAATGCGCGGCGCTGGTGCTGTCTCGCCTGGCCGAGCAGCCGGTGCGCGACTTCGTGGTCTCCGGCCCGACGATGCGCCAGGACGACCTCATCCACCTGCTCGACGTGTTGCACGGCGCCCAGGCCCGCCACCGCGAAGCCAAGGACCCGATGGACCTGCTGGCGGCCTTCGGCGGCCACGAGCTGGCCGTCATGGTGGGGGCCATGCTGGTCGCGGCCAGCAAGCGCAGCCTCATCATCGTCGACGGCATTGCCGCCTGCGCCGCGCTCAAGCTGGCGTCGCTGATCTGCGCGCCGGTGACCGACTACGCGGTGTTCTGCCGCAGCCATGTGCACCGCGGCCTGGACGAAGCCCTGGCCTTGTTCCACGCCTCGGCCCTGCTGGAGCTGGGCATGGACAGCGCCGACGGCACTGGCGCGGCGCTGGCCTGGCCAATGATCCGCTCTGCAGCGGCGCTGCTGACGGACCTGCATGAAGTGGCCGAGGCCCGGCTGGCGATACGGCCGGAGCCCGGCGTCGTGGTCCCGACGCTGAACGCCTGAGCGCTCAGCGCCGTTGGGCCGGCCCCCCCGGGGCGGACGAGGCCAGCGGCACGCCATAGACGGCAGGCGGCGCGGCGGGTTGCGGCGGAATCGCGCCCTGCGGGTTGCCGCCCAGCACGATGGGCGACGGCGCCGCCGGCGGCAGCGAGCCGGTCATCGGCGCTGCGGGCGGGCTGATCTCCAGCACCTGGCTGGGCGCCTGCCCCAAGCGGCCCAGGCTGGCGCTGCGGGTGTCCACGCGCAGCAGGTGCAGCTCACCATCGACGACCGCGCCGACGCGCACCGTGCGCGGCACGCCGTCCACATCGATCAGCGCCACGCCCTCGCCGGCATCGGCGGCGCGCGCATTCTTCGGCGCCACGACACCCAGCAGGCGCAGACTGGTGGACGGCACCAGTTCGGGCGCCGGTGCTGCCTCTGCCGCGACCACGCCGAGCAACCGCCCGAGGTCGACCTGCGCGGCCTGCGCGCTGTCAGCCGGCAGCACAGACACCGGCATCGCCAGCGGTCGGGCCAGCAGCTGCAGGCCCCAGTAAGCCACCGAGCCGCCCAGCAGCAACCACACGGAAAACGTCATCAGTCTCGCAACCATCGGCCCATTATGATGGCCCGTTCCCCCTGCCTCCACGCCCCAGACATGCGCCGTTCTTCACTCGCCCGCGGCTTCACGCTGATCGAACTGCTGGTCGTTCTCGTCATCATCGGCGTGCTGGCCGCGCTGGTCGTGCCCAACGTGCTGGACCGCGCCGAGGACGCCCGCGTGACCGCAGCCCGCACCGACGTCAACAACCTGATGCAGGCGCTCAAGCTCTACAAGCTCGACAACCAGCGCTACCCCAGCGCCGAGCAAGGCCTGGACGCGCTGGTGCGCAAGCCCACGGCCGGCACGCCGCCGCCGAACTGGAAGCCCTATCTGGAGAAGCTGCCCAACGACCCCTGGGGCCAGCCCTATCAGTTCGCCAACCCGGGCGTGAAGGGTGAGGTCGATGTCTACAGCTTTGGCGCCGACGGCCGCGCCGGCGGCGAGGGTCGTGACGCGGACGTCGGCTCCTGGCAGTAAGGTGATGCCCCTCGCCCAGCCTCGCGTCGCTGAACGCGAGCGAGTCTGGTCGGTCCCCCGAGGGGACGGCGATGCTCGCGGGGAGTTCCCCGCTCGCACATCGCCTGCGGGCCGGCTTGGGAGCGGCCCGGCGCTCGGCCCGCGATCCAGACCCTGCAGACGTGGCGCGGGTGGCGGCTTCACGCTGATCGAGCTGCTGGTCGTCGTCGCGCTGATCGCCATCACCAGCGCCACCATCTCGCTGGCCCTGCGCGACCCCGCCGAACTGCAGTTGCAGCGCGAGGCCCAGCGCCTGGCCGCGCTGCTAGAAACCGCACGCGCCGAGAGCCGCACGTCGGGCCTGGCGGTGCGCTGGATTCCCAAGGGCATCAAGACCGGCGACGACTTCCGCTTCGAGGGCCTGCCCGCCTCCATCCAGCTGCCGACGCGCTGGCTTGGTGAGCCGGTGGCGGTGCAGATCGAGAATGCCAGCGCGGCCAACCCCGGCCTCGTGCTGGGCCCCGAGCCGCTCATCCCCGCGCAGCGCCTGCGCCTGTTGCTGGGCAGCCAGAGCGTCGTGCTGGGCACGGACGGTCTGGGCGCCTTCGATACCGTGGTGCCCCAATGAAGAAGCCGACGCGCGGCTTCACGCTGATCGAGGTGCTCGTCGCCCTCGTCATCGTCGCCATCGCGCTGGGCGCCGGCATCAAGGCGGCCGGCGCGCTGACCAACAACGCCGAGCGCCTGGCTCAGGTCAGCGCCGCGCAGTGGTGTGCCGAGAACATGCTGACCGAGCTACGGCTGACCCAGCAGCGCGTCAACATTGGCGAGTCGCCCTTCGCGTGCGAGCAGCTCGGCCGCAGCTACAGCGGCAAGCTGCGGGTCAGCCCGACGCCCAACCCGCTGTTCCGCCGCGTCGATGCCGATGTCGCCGACGACGAAGGACGGCCCATGCTGACCTTGTCCACCATCATGGGCGGTTGACCGCATGAAGGCAGCTCGCGGCTTTACCCTGGTCGAAGTGCTGGTCGCCCTGGTCGTCATGGCGACGATGGCGGCCATGGCCTGGCGCGGCATCGACGCCCTCATCAGGAGCCGCGAGATCGCCCAGGCCCGGCTGGCGCAGACCGCGCGGCTGCAGACCGTGCTGGCGCAATGGGAGGTCGACCTGCGCGCCGTGCAGGACAGCCACAGCACCGTGCCGCCGGTCGCCTTCGACGGCGGCAACCTCGTGCTGACGCGCCAGGCAGCGACCGGCCTGCAGGTCGTCGTCTGGAGCCTGCGCGACGGCAGCCTGTGGCGCTGGGAGAGCCCGGCCCAGCGCACCGTGGAGGACCTCGAGGACCAGCGCCAGCGCGGGCTGCAGCAGCTCACCGATCGCAACCCGGCACTGCGCGCCTTCGATGGCGTGTCCGGCTGGCAGCTCTACTGCTTCTGGGGCAATGCCTGGAGCAACTGCCAGTCCACCGGCGGCGGGCCGCAGGCCGATACCGGCCCCGTCAACCCGCAGACCGCCGGCCAGCCGCCGGCAGGACTGCGCATCGCCATGCAGTTCGCCGAAGGCAGCGGCCTGGTGGGCACGTTGACGCGCTCGCTGGAGATCACCGTCCGATGAGGCCTCCTCAGCCACAGCGCGGCGCCGCGCTGCTGACCGCCATGATCATCGTCACGCTGATCGCCAGCCTGGCCGCCGGCATGGTGTGGCAGCAGTACCGCGCCGTGCAGATCGAGGCCGCCGACCGCGCCCGCGCGCAGAGTGGCTGGATGCTGCAGGGCGCGCTGGACTGGGCGCGGCTGATCCTGAAGACCGACGCGCAGGGCAAGCCCGTCGACCACCTCGGCGAGCCCTGGGCCGTGCCGCTGGCCGAGGCGCGGCTGTCCACCTTCCTGGCCGCCGACCGCACGGCCGCCACCGACGACGAGGGCCCGGACGCCTTCCTGTCCGGCACCATCGAGGACGCGCAGGGCCGCTACAACCTGCGCGCGCTGACGGCCGGCGCCCAGCTGGCGCCGGAGGAAAAGCTGACGCTGGAGCAGCTCTGCAGCCAGGTCAACGCGCCGCCCGGCACGGCGGCCGTCATCGTCAGCGGGCTGCGCGCCGCCTTCCCCGCGCCCGCCAGTGGCGCGAGCGCGCCAACCGGCAACACCATCAGCGACAGCGGCCCGCTGCAGCCCGCCGGCCTGGACCAGCTGACCTGGCTGGGCCTGGACGCCGACACCATCAAGCGCCTGCAGCCCTATGTCGTGCTGCTGCCCAAGGCCACGCCGGTCAACCTGAATACGGCGCCGCGCGAGGTCATCGCGGCCTTGCTCAACATCGACCTGGCTTCCGCCGAGCGCATCGTCCAAAGCCGCAAGGGGCGGCCGCTGCAGAGCATCGCCGAGGCTGCGACCTTCCTGTCGGCCAACTTCGTGATTCCACCGACCCGCGCGTCGGTGAACTCGTCCTTCTTCGTCGTCACCGGCCGGCTGCGGCTGGACGAGCGCCAGCTCGAACAGCGCTCGCTGATCGAGCGGCAAGGCCAGACCATGGCCGTGGTCGCGCGCGAGCGCATCAGCCAGCTGCTGGACCGCTGATGGACCGTCGCTCCGCCACGTCACAGCCCCCTCCTAGAATGCGCCGCGTCCCATGAGCACCCTGCTGCTGTTCCTGCCCTCCCGGACGCGTCTGCGCGCCCTGGGCCAAGCCGCGTCCGAGCCGGCCCCGGCGCTGCGCGAGTACGACTGGGCACTGACGCCCGACGGCCGCCAGATCGACAGCGAAGGCCGGTCCGCCGCCGCTGCGTTGCCGGCCGCCGACAGCGTCATCGCCGTCGTCGCCGAGTCGGACATCAGCTGGCGCCGCCTCGAGCTGCCGCGCGCCGGCCGCCAGATGCGCGCGGCACTGGCCGGCAAGCTGGAAGAGAGCCTGCTCGACGACCCTGAGGCGCTGCACTTCGCCGTCGAGCCCGATGCCGTCGGCGGCGACACGGCCTGGGTGG
This sequence comes from Pelomonas parva, assembly GCF_043555835.1. Taxonomy (NCBI): domain Bacteria; kingdom Pseudomonadati; phylum Pseudomonadota; class Betaproteobacteria; order Burkholderiales; family Sphaerotilaceae; genus Roseateles; species Pelomonas parva. The sequence continues at coordinate 149,851 of NZ_JBIGHV010000008.1, forward strand.
CCGCCCTGTCGCGCACCTGGCTGGCCGAGCACCTCGCGCACCTTGACGCGGCCCATGTCTTCATCGAACGCGTCGCGCCGCTGGCCTGGCCGGACGAGCTGCCGCGCGGCCATTTCTTCGAGGCCGGCGGCGACGCCGTCTCGCTGCGCTGGAGCCATGCCGAAGGCGTGGCCACGCTGCCGCTGCAGGGCGGGCTGGCGCGCCAGCTGTTCCCGCCCGACCTCGTCCACGCCGCGCAGTGGACGGCCACGCCCGGCGTGGCCACGGCCGCCGAGCGCTGGCTGGGCACGACGGTGTCCGTGCAGACGCCGGCCCAGCGCGCGCTGGCCGTCATAGCCAACACCTGGGAACTGCGCCAGTTCGACCTGGCGCCGCGCGCCCGCGGCATGCGGGCGCTGCGCTTCGTCAGCCGCGACCTGATGCGCAAGCCCTGGCAGCCGGTGCGCTGGGGCGTGGCCGCGCTGGTCGTCGTGCAGCTGCTGGGCCTGAACCTGTGGGCCTGGCTTCAGAACCGCGAAGTGGCCGAACGGCGCGCGGCCGTCACGGCGACGCTGACCAGCGCCTTCCCGCAGGTGCGCGCCATCCTCGACGCGCCCATCCAGATGCAGAAGCAACTCGACCTGCTGCGCATCAGCGCCGGCAGCATCGGCGAGCAAGACCTCGAAGCCTTGCTCGGTGCCGCCGCCAGTGCCTGGCCGGCCGACCGCCCGCCGGCCGATGCGCTGGCCTTTGAGCCCGGCCGCCTGACACTGCCGGCCCAGGGCTGGAGCCCGGCCCAGATCGACAATTTCCGCGCCCAGCTGCAGAGCGCCGGCTGGCAGCTCGATGCCAGCGAAGGCAAGCTGACCGTCGGCCGCGCGGCCACGCAAGGACGACGCTGATGGCCCGCCCCTCTACCTCCGGCGAGGGCTTCCAAGCCCAGCTGCGCCACGCCCGCGCCCAGGTGCTGACGCAGTGGCAATCGCTGGGCGAACGCGAACGCCTCGCGGTGGGCACGGTCGGCGTGCTGCTGGGCCTGCTGCTGGCCTGGAGCCTGCTGGTGGCGCCGGCGCTGCGCACGCTGAAGACGGCGCCCGCCGAACTGGAAACGCTGGAGTTGCAGCTGCAGCAGATGCAGGCCCAGGCACAGGAGGCGCGCGCTCTGCGCGCCGCGCCGCCGGTGCCGCCGGCCCAGGCCGAGGCGGCGTTGAAGGCCTCGGTCGAGCACCTGGGCGCCGCCGCCCGGCTCAACATCACGGGCGACCGCGCCGTCGTCACGCTGACCGGCGTTGCGCCACCCGCGCTGCAGGCCTGGCTGGCCGAAGTGCGTGCGGCCGCGCGCGCACGGCCCGTCGAGGCGCAGCTGACGCGCGGCCCCACGGGCTTCTCCGGCAACCTCGTGCTGAGCCTGGGAGGAGGCGCGTGATGGCCTGGTTAGGAAAGAAGACCGCATCGACGCCGCCGACGACGCAGGACGGCGGCCGCGCGGTGCGCCACGACACGCCGCGGCGCTGGGCCGTGGCCGGCGCGCTGCTGGGCATCGCCGGCGCCGTCGTCGCGTTCGCGCCGGCCAGCTGGCTGGCGAGCTATCTGGCCTCGGCCACGAACGGCCACCTGCTGATCGTCAACAGCAGCGGCAGCGTCTGGAACGGCTCGGGCACCGTCGTGCTGACCGGCGGCGTCGGCGCGCGCGACGCGGCCTCGCTGCCCGGCCGCCTGCACTGGAAGATGGTGCCCAAGGGCTTGGGCCTGCAACTCGCTGCGCGCCAGGACTGCTGCATCAACGGCGAGTTGCTGCTCGGCATCAAGCCCGGCCTGGGCCGCATGGCGATCAGCATCGACAACCGCGCCGACTGGCTGGCCCGGCTGCCCGCCGGCCTGCTGGCCGGCCTGGGCACGCCGTGGAACACGCTGCAGCTGGGCGGCTCGCTGCGCGTGTCGGCGCAGGAGTTCCGGCTGGAGTCGGTGCAAGGCCGCTGGCGCCAGTTCGGCGGCCTGCAGCTGGAGCTGCTCAACCTGTCCTCGCGCGTGTCCACCGTCGCGCCGCTGGGCAGCTACCGGCTGAACCTGAATGCCGACCCGGCAAACCCCGGCGTCAGCACGCTGCACCTGTTCACGCTGGAGGGCGCGCTGCAGCTCAACGGCGCGGGCACGCTGAGCCCCGGCGGCAAGAGCCGCTTCACCGGCGAGGCCGGCGCCGCGCCGGGCCGCGAGGAAGCGCTGAACAACCTGCTGAACATCATCGGACGCCGCCAAGGGGCGCGCTCCGTCTTGACGATCGGATGATCATGAATCTGCACCGAACCGCCACTGCGCTCGCTGCGTTGCTGATGGCCACCGGCAGCGCCTTCGCGCAGCCCGACAACGCCAACGTGCAACGCGCCCGCCCGGGCAACGCCAAGGGCCCCGCCGTGCGGGCCAGCTCGCCGGTGACGCTGAATTTCGTCAACGCCGACATCGAGGCGGTGACCCGCGCCATCGGCGTGATGCTGAACCGCCAGGTCATCATCGACCCGCGCGTGAAGGGCACGATCACCGTCTACAGCGAGCAGCCGGTGTCGGTGGCCGAGGCCTATCGCAACTACCTGGCCGCGCTGCGCGGGCTGAACTTCACCGTTGTCGAGGCGGCAGGCCTGCTGAAGGTGCTGCCCGAGGCCGACGCCAAGCTGCAGGCCGACTCGGTGGCCATCGAGACCAGCGCCATCCGCGGCGACCAGATCCTGACGCAGATCTTCCGCATTCAGCACGAGAACGCGAACAACCTCGTCGCCGTGCTGCGCCCGCTGATCAGCCCCAACAACACGATCAACGCCAACCCGGGCAACAACAGCCTGGTCATCACCGACTACGCGGACAACCTCAAGCGCATCGGCAAGATCATCGCGGCGATGGACACGCCGGGCACCAGCGACATCGAGATCGTGCAGCTCAAGCATGCCGTCGCGGCCGACCTCGCGCCGCTGGTGCAGCGCCTCGCAGACGGCGGCTCCACCGCCGTGCAGGCCGTGCCGGGCCAGGCCAGCAGCGCCGTCAACGTGCTGGTGGACCCGCGCTCCAACGGCCTGATCCTGCGCGCCAGCAACCCGGCGCGCCTGGCTGCCGTCAGGGCCATGGTCGACAAGCTGGACCAGCCCAGCGCGGACAGCAGCAACAACATCCGCGTCGTCTACCTGAAGAACGCCGACGCCACCAAGCTCGCCACCGTGCTGCGCGCGGCCTTCGGCGCCGGCTCGTCCGCCAGCGCGGGCGGCGGCAGCGGCACGTCGACCACCAACACCGGCGGGCTGACCGGCGCGGGCACCAGCTTCGGTGGCCAGAACAACACACTGACCGGCAACAACACGACCGGCAGCGGCCTCTCGACCGCCGCGACGGCGCCGCTGAGCGCCTCGGCCGGCCCGTCCACAGGCGGCTTCGTGCAGGCCGACCCGTCGACCAACTCGCTGATCATCACGGCCGCCGAGCCGCTGTACCGCCAGGTGCGCGCCGTCATCGAGCAGCTCGACGCCCGCCGCGCGCAGATCTATGTCGAGTCGCTGATCGTCAAGATCGACAACACCAAGGCCGGCCAGTTCGGCGTGCAGTGGCAGAACCTGTTCGGCAAGAGCGGTGACACCACGATCACCGGCGCGGGCACCAACTTCGGCTCGGGCCTGGCCAACATCATCAACGCCACCGGCGCAGTGGCCAACGGCACATCCGGTGTGACGACGGCGCTGGCCAGCGCCTCGGCGCCCACCGGCCTCAATATCGGCGTGCTCAAGAAGTTCGGCAGCCTGTACACGCTGGGCGCCGTCGCCAACTTCTTCGAGAGCCAGAGCGGCGCCAACGTGCTGTCCACGCCCAACCTCGTGGCGCTGGACAACGAGGAGGCACGCATCGTCATTGGCCAGAACGTACCCTTCGTGACCGGCTCCTATGCCAACACCGGCAACACCGGCGGCACGGTGAACCCGTTCACGACGGTGGACCGCAAGGACGTGGGCCTGACGCTGAAGATCAAGAGCCAGATCGGCGAGGGCGGCACCGTGCGCATGCAGGTCTCGCACGAGAACTCCTCGGTCGTGCCCGGCAGCAGCGGCACGCAAGGCCCGACGCTGGACAAGAGCGCCATCGACACGTCGGTGGTCGTCGATGACGGCGACATCATCGTGCTGGGCGGCTTGTTGAAGGACGAGTACACCGACGGCGACGACGGCGTGCCGGGCCTGTCCAAGATCCCGGTGCTGGGCAACCTGTTCGGCAGCAAGAACCGCAAGCGCGTGAAGACCAACCTGATGGTGTTCCTGCGCCCCGTCGTGCTGCGCTCGGCCGAAGGCGCCAGCAAGCTGTCGCTGGACCGCTACGAGAGCATCCGCGCCGTGCAGCAGGTCACCCAGCCGACGCAGAACGTGCTGCTGCCCGACACCGGCGCGCCGGTGCTGCCTGAGGCCAAGCCGCCCGCGACCAGCACGCCCGTGCCGCTGCCGCAGTAACCCGCTCCCATGGCCGCCACCCGCCACCCCCTGCCCTATGCCTTTGCGAAGGCCAACCTCGTGCTGCTGGAGGACGACGGCAGCGCGCTGACGCTGTGGGCCGCGCCCGAGGTCGGCTGGGCCACGCTGTCCGAGGTGCAGCGCCAGTACGCCGTGGACCGGCTGGAGTCCGAGGCGGCCTCGTCGCTGGCCGCTCGCATCAATGCGGTCTATGCCGGCAGCGAGAGCAGCGCGGCCGTCGTCGTCGGCGAGGTCGAGAGCGCGGTGGACCTGTCGCGCATGATGCAGGACCTGCCAGCGGTGGAAGACCTGCTGGAGGCCGCCAACGACGCGCCGATCATCCGCATGCTCAACGCGCTGCTGACGCAGGCGGCCAAGGACGGCGCGAGCGACATCCACATCGAGCCCTACGAGCGCAGCAGCTCGGTGCGCTTCCGCGTCGACGGCACGCTGCGCGAGGTGGTGCAGCCCAACCGGGCGCTGCACGCGGCGCTGATCTCGCGGCTGAAGATCATGGCCGAGCTGGACATCGCCGAGAAACGCCTGCCGCAGGACGGCCGCATCAGCTTGCGCATCGGCGGCCGCGCCATCGACGTGCGCGTGTCGACGCTGCCCAGTGCCCACGGCGAGCGCGCCGTGCTGCGCCTGCTGGACAAGAGCGAATCCAAGTTCACGCTGGAAGGCCTGGGCATGGACGGCAACGTGCTGTCCGCCTTCAAGAAGCTGGTGCAGCAGCCGCACGGCATTGTGCTCGTCACCGGCCCGACGGGCTCGGGCAAAACGACCTCGCTGTACGCCTCGCTGCAGACCGTGGACACCAGCACGACCAACGTGCTGACCGTCGAGGACCCGATCGAGTACGAGCTGCCCGGCATCGGCCAGACGCAGGTCAACGCCAAGATCGACCTGACCTTCGCCAAGGCCTTGCGCGCCATCCTGCGCCAGGACCCGGACGTCATCATGATCGGCGAGATCCGCGATTTCGAGACGGCGCAGATCGCCATCCAGGCCTCCCTGACCGGCCACCTGGTGCTTGCCACGCTGCACACCAACGACGCGCCCAGCGCCGTCACGCGGCTGACTGACATGGGTGTGGAACCCTTCCTGCTGTCGTCATCGCTGTTGGGCGTGCTGGCGCAGCGGCTGGTGCGCCGGCTGTGCCCGGCCTGCAAGACCCAGGACGACCACGGCCGCTGGCACCCGGTCGGCTGCGAGGCCTGCGGCAACACCGGCTACAAAGGCCGCACGGGCGTCTACGAGCTGATGGTGGCAGACGACGCCGTGCGCAGCCTCATCCACAACCGCGCGCCGGAGAGCCAGCTCACCGCCGCTGCGCAAGCCGTCGGCCTACGCTCCATGCGCGAGGACGGCGAGCGGCTGATCGAGTCGGGCGTGACATCGCTTGAAGAAGTGCTGCGCGTGACGCGCGAATAGGCCGTTAGCCCGTGCCCGCCTACAAATACGAAGCCCTCGCCGACTCCGGCCGCCAGAGCAGCGGCCTGATCGAGGCCGACAACCCGCGCGTCGCCCGCGCGATGCTGCGCGGCCAGGGCCTGACGCCGCTGTCCATCGAGATCGTGCAGCAGCACGGTGCGCAGGAGCGCAGCCGCTTCGTGCGGCGCGTCTTCAATTCGACGGCACTGGCCGTGTGGACGCGCCAGCTCGCCGGCCTTGTCGGCTCCAGCCTGCCCATCGAGCGTGCGCTGACCGCGCTGGCCGACGAGAGCGAGGACGTGCGCCAGCGCGAGCTGATCAGCCAGCTGAAGGCCGAGGTCAATGCCGGCTCCACCTTCGCCCGCGCGCTGGCCATGGCGCCGCGCGAGTTCGACGAGGTCTACCGCGGCGTCGTCGCCGCCGGCGAGCAGAGCGGCGCGCTGGGCCAGGTGCTGGAGAAGCTGGCCGACGACCTGGAGGAGCGCGAGGATCTGAAGGGCAAGCTCATCGGCGCGATGGCCTATCCGGCCATCATTTCGGTCATCTCCTTCTTCATCGTCATCTTCCTCGTCACCTACGTGGTGCCGCAGATCGCCACCGTGTTTACCAGTTCCAAGCGCACGCTGCCGGCGCTGACGATCGCGATGCTGGCCATCAGCGACTTCGCGCGCACCTGGGGCTGGGCGATGCTCGGCGCTGCCGCCGTGGCCGGCCTGCTGCTGCGCCAGGCGCTGAAGGCGCCGGCCTTCCGGCTGCGCTTCGACGCCGCGCTGCTCGGCGTGCCGCTGGTCGGGCGCCTCGCGCGCGGCTACAACGCGGCGCGCTTCGCCGGCACGCTGGCCATGCTGGCCGGCGCCGGCGTGCCCATCCTGAAGGCGCTGCAGGCGGCGGCCGAGACGCTTTCCAACCGCGCCATGCAGGCCGATGCGCTGGACGCGCTGGTGCAGGTGCGCGAAGGCGCGCCGCTGGGCTCGGCGCTGGCGGGCAAGAAGCGCTTCCCCGGCATCCTGGCGATGTTCGCCCGCCTGGGCGAGCAGACCGGCCAGCTGCCCGAGATGCTGGCCCGCGCCGCGCGCCAGCTCAGCGTCGAGGTGCAGCGCCGCTCCATGGCCGCGGCGACGCTGCTGGAACCGCTGCTGATCGTCGCCATGGGCGCCGTGGTGCTGCTGATCGTGCTGGCGGTGCTAATGCCGATCATTCAGCTGAATACGTGGGTGAAATAGACCACCCCCTACCGCAGCGGAGCTGCGGCCCCCTCAAGGGGGCACTCCCGGCTGCCCGGCAAAGCCGATCAGCGCGAGTCGCGCGAGGGGATGCGGCGCTGCGCGCGCATCGGGCATCTCGGGCCGAGCGCCGGGCCGCTCCCAAGCCGGCCCGCCAGGCGATGCGCTCGCGGCTCAATGCCGCGAACATCGCCGTCCCCTTGGGGGACCGACCAGACTCGCTCGCGTTCAGCGATGCGAGGTTGGGCGAGGGGTACTCAGCAGTCAGCTCAAGCGGAAGGTGGCGACGACGCTGCTCAGCCGGCTGGCCTGGTCCTTCAGGCTCTCGGCGGCGGCGGTGGACTCCTCCACCAGCGCGGCGTTTTGCTGCGTCATCTTGTCGAGGTCGGCCACGGCCAGGTTGATCTGGCCGATGCCCTGGCTCTGCTCCCGCGAGGCGGTGCTGATCTCGCCGACGATGTCGGTCACGCGCTGCACGCTGTTGACGATCTCGGTCATCGTGCCGCCGGCATCGGTCACGAGGCGCGAACCGGCCTCGACCCGGTCCACGCTGGCACCGATCAGCGCCTTGATCTCGCGCGCCGCCTCGGCACTGCGCTGCGCCAGCGTGCGTACCTCGCCGGCCACCACCGCAAAGCCGCGCCCTTGCTCGCCGGCTCGCGCCGCTTCCACGGCCGCGTTCAACGCCAGGATGTTGGTCTGGAAGGCAATGCCGTCGATGGTGCCGATAATGTCGCCGATCTTGCGGCTGGACTGCTGGATGTCGGTCATCGTGTCGACCACCTGGGCCACCACGCTGCCGCCGCGCCGTGCGACGTCGGCGGCGGAGTTGGTCAATTGGTTGGCCTGGCCGGCCGAGTCGGCGCTGTGTCGCACCGTACTGGTCAGCTCTTCCATCGCACTGGCCGTTTCCTCCAGGCTGGCCGCCGCCTGTTCGGTGCGGCTGCTCAGGTCCAGGTTGCCGCTGGCAATCTCGGCGCTGGCGGTGGAGATGTTGTCGACGACGCTGCGCACCTCCTGCAACGCACTGCGCAGCGCCGTGCGCATCGCATCGATGGCGCGCAGCAGCTGGCCGGTCTCGTCGTTGCCGTAATGGCGCTGGGCCGCGCCGGTCAGGTCCATGTCGGCGATGGCGCGGGCCGCGCGTTCGGCCGCCTGCAGCGGCACCGTGATGCTGCGGGACAGCACCACGCTGAGCGCAATGCCGGCCACCAGCGCCAGCGCCGTGCAGCCCACCAGCAGCCAGACCGTGCGCTGGCGCAGCGCCTCGACCTTGAGCGCCGAGGTATCCAGCTCGGCGCGCTGGCCCGATGCCAGTGCGGCCACGGCCTCCAGGTAGCTGCGGGAGGTCGGTTCGAACTTTTCGGCGAACAGCTTCGCCGCGCCCTCCATGTCCCCCTCCTTCTTGGCCTTGCTGACTTCCTCGCGGGCGGCCAGGTAGGACTTGCGCAGCTCGCTGATCCGGCCGAACAGCGCCTTCTCCTCCGGCGTGGTCAGCGCTGCCTCGATGAACTTTTGCAGCTCGTTGGTCTCCTTGATGGCGGCTGCCGTGGCGGGCGCGAAATACTCGATCAGCGACGCATCGCTGCTCCTGGCGATGGCGGCGGCCCGCTGTACGCCGGACGTCGTGTTACGCAGCCAGTCGGTGGCCGCACGCTCGACCTTCAGGCTGCTTTGCAGCATGTCTGCGACCTCGACGCCGAGCGAGCGCAGCTGCCAGACGGCGACGACGCTGCTGAACACCGACAGGCCGAGGATGCATGACAGCACCAGCGCAAGCCGGCGCCCGATGGAGCCCTGGCGGGCGGTTGTGATGGACGACATTGAGAAACTCCCTGTGGCGCACGCGAGGTGTCGCGGCCGCTTGAAACCGCGCATGTTCGGTGGGCTGCTGCGAATGCGCCACCGATATAACGGGTAAACCCGGACACAACGAGGACTGCTTCACGGAATCGAGCGACGGAGGCCCACATCGGCTCCGCGTGCAGGTGCGCGCCGCCGCGACAGACTGCACGACTCGGTGATTTCTCTAGGCACACGCCGGGCGCCGTTTTTGCTTGAATGAAGCTGACTAGACGGAGATCCCAGCCATGAGCAGTACCGCCATCGCCTGTGTCGCCCCGCGCATCCCGGTCGCCCGGATGCGCAGCATCTACCGCGCCGAGGACGTGACCCGCCGCCTCGACAAGCTGCCGCCCAAGGAGCACGAATCCCTGCGCGCCACCTACGAGCGCATGCTCGAAAAAGGCGAGGAGCGCTTCCAGGTCAAGCCCTCGGGCCTGCCGGTGATGGACGCGCTGTATGCCGAGCTGCCCAACTTCCACGAGGTGCTGGACGACGTGCGCCGCCAGATCGCCCTGTGCAACGACAGCAGCGACGCGCTGGAGATCACGCCGCTGCTGCTGCTCGGCCCGCCCGGCGTCGGCAAGACGCATTTCGCGCGCCAGCTGGCCGAGCTGCTGGGCACCGGCATGGGCTTCGTGTCCATGAGTTCGCTGACGGCCGGCTGGGTGCTGTCGGGCGCCTCCAGCCAGTGGAAGGGCGCGCGCGCCGGCAAGGTCTTCGAGGCGCTCGTCGACGGCGACTACGCCAACCCCGTCATGGTGGTCGACGAGATCGACAAGGCCGGCGGCGAGGCCGCCTACGACCCGCTGGGCTCGCTCTACAGCCTGCTGGAGCACGACACGGCCAGCAGCTTCATCGACGAGTTCGCCGAGGTGGCCGTGGACGCCAGCCAGGTGATCTGGGTGGCCACGGCCAACGACGCCCGCAGCATTCCCGACCCCATCCTGAACCGCGTCAACGTCTACGAGGTGCAGGCGCCCGACTTCGCCGCCGCCCGCACGATTGCGCTGCGGCTCTACCAGAAGCTGCGCGGCTCGCACGACTGGGGCCGCCGCTTCGACGAGCACCCCAGCGACGCCGTGCTGGACCGCATGGCCGAGCTGGCGCCGCGCGAGATGCGCCGCGTCTGGATGACCGCCTTCGGCAACGCCCGCCTCGCGCAACGCGACACGCTGCTCTGCGAAGACCTGCCCAGTGGCAACGGCAAAAAGGGTCGCATCGGCTTCATGCAGTAGTGCAAGGAGGCGCGCAGGCCAGAATGGCGGCATGCCTGCCACGCTGAACGGTCAACTCGTCGTCGCCATCTCCTCCCGCGCCCTGTTCGACTTCGAGGCCGAGAACCAGGTCTTCGAGGCCGGCGACGACCGCGCCTACATGGCCTTGCAGCAGCAACGCCTGGACGAGCCCGCGCCGCCCGGCGTGGCGTTCTCGCTGGTCGAGAAGCTGCTGGCCTTCAACGCCGGCGGGCCGCCGCAGGTGGAGGTGGTCGTGCTGTCGCGCAACGACCCGATCTCGGGCATGCGCGTGTTCCGCTCGGCCAAGCATTACGGGCTGGCCATCGAGCGCGGCGTCTTCACGCGCGGCGCCTCGCCGTGGCGTTACCTGAAGCCGCTGTCGGCCCAGCTCTTCCTGTCGGCCAACGACGACGATGTGCGCCAGGCGCTGAATGCTGGCGTGGCGGCGGCGCGCGTGATGCCGCTGGCCGCGCGCGCCTCGGCCGCCCATCCCCGTGAGCTGCGCATCGCCTTCGACGGCGACGCGGTGCTGTTCTCCGACGAGGCGGAGCAGGTCTTCCAGCGCGACGGCCTCGCGGCGTTCCGCGAGCACGAGAGCAGCCGCGCCCACCTGCCGCTGCCGGCCGGCCCGTTCAAGCCGGTGCTGCAGGCGCTGCAGCGGCTGCAGCACGCGCCCGGTGGCGGCATGAAGGTGCGCACCGCGCTGGTGACGGCCCGCAGCGCGCCCGCCCACGAGCGTGCGCTGCGCACGCTGATGGACTGGCAGATCGAGGTCGACGAGGCGATGTTCCTCGGCGGCCTGGCCAAGGGCGAGTTCCTGCGCGAGTTCGAGCCGGACTTCTTCTTCGACGACCAGGTCGGCCATGTCGAAAGCGCGGCGGCGCATGTGCCGGCGGGGCAGGTGACAGCGGGAGTGGCTGCGGCGCGTGTTTCGGAGATTCCGGTTTAAGAATGGAGCAGCATCAATGGCACTGACGAAGAAGGGCGAGTTCTGGTACGGGACGACGTCCGGCGACACCCAGGCCGAGCTGCGCAGCTACAGCGTTGCGAATCGCCATGAGGCCGTCCGGTTTGCCGCGTCCAAATGCGATTGCGGGTGCCGGACCTTCGCGCTGCAGAGCGATGAAGAAGCCGGCGTGGCGATCCGCACCTGCACCGACTGCGGGCAGGAACACCTGATGGGCGACAGCGCGGACTACGTTGAAGAAGCCGCGCCCGAGGTGCACGAGTGCGTGTGCGAGAACGAGGTGTTCGAGCTGATGTCCGGCGTCTCCGTGTACGAGGGCACACATGACGTGCGCTGGTACTACATCGCTTGCCGCTGCGTGGAATGCAATCTGGTCGGGGTCTTCGCAGACTGGAAGTGTGAAGCGGGTGATGCGGCGGCCTTCCTTGCCAGGGTATGAGCGGCCGAACCCCGCAGAGATCAGGCTCGCAGGCTCACGGTCACGCAAGGTTCAGAGTCAGGGCTCAGGTTTCAAGCCATAGCTTGAGCAATACCTGACCCTCTCACGCTGGAACGCCAAGCCTCGGCATATCGACGGCGCTTGATCGCATCTACCGCGCGAGCGGCCGAAGGGGGCATGAAGTGGTCGGCGGACTTGGCTGTATCAATGACAGCCAGCGCTGCCCAACCGACGTTCGCGGCGCCCCGCGAACCATCGCGCCCGGCATCAATCCTGGTTCTTCGCCAGGCGCGCCGCGAGCTTCATCAGCGTGGGCACGCGCTTCCTGCCATGCATGCCACGCAGCCGCGCCTTGGCCGCGCCGATGTCGATACCCGCGCAGGTCACGAACAGCGGCGGCGCTTCGTCCTCGCGCATGACCTCGAACTGCGCCGACAGGCCCGGCAGACCCCGTTTCGAAACACCGACGACCGGCACCTTGCCGCCCAGCGCCTGATGCAGGTGCTGGCCCAGGCCCGGCGTTTCGTCGGCATCCAGATGGACGAAGCCTTCAAACAGGACAAGCTCGGGCGCCAGGCCGTGCTCGCGCAACAGCTGCATCACACAGGGCAGTTCGCGCAGGTCCAGCTCGCCTCGCACGGCCTTCTCGACATGGGCGATGCGGCAGACGTAGGTCTTCGTCGCCTCCGCCGCATCCCAGGCCTCGAAAGCCACGGCGGCAGCGGTCGCCTGCGCACCATCGACATGAACAGCCACGATCAATTTCATGCAGGAGTATGAGCCGCTGCGGCGCAGGCCATCGAGCAACAGCGGCTAGCGCCGCTCGCCCAGCAGCGCCGCCTGGCGCAAAGCCTCCCGCTCGCTCGCGAGCACGTCGGGCCGCGAGGTGAGCGAGACCGAACGCCCCCACACGACATCGTCCACGACCAGTGCCAGCACGGCCCCGACAACAGCCGCACCGCTCAGCACCCAGTCCGGCAGCCCACTTTGCGCCAGCAGCAGCGTCAGCGGCACAAAGCCCAATCGTGCCCAGGCGGCGAGTCGGAGGTCACGTTCGATCAGCGGCAGCACGTCATCGTTGAAGGGGTCCTTGCGCGCACCGCGCAGCATGTTCAAGGTGCCCACGCCACCGAAGAACGCGACGGCTGCGGCCGTTCGCAACCAGACCTGCGGCCCCGCGTCCAGCAGGCTGACCATCATGTAGACGGCGGCGCCGGCGCCGAAGGACAACAAGGCGTCCGACATGCGCGACGGAAAACGCACGAGCGCCAGCATGCGGAACAGCCCGCTCCAGCAGGCGATGAGGGTGAGCAGACTCGCCAGCACGAGCAGCCACGGCCGTTGGGCTTCTGGCATCTCCAAGACCCGGCGCAGCAGGTAGGCCACCAGCCCGCCGGTGAAGATGGTGTTCAGCGTGTTGAAGGTCGTGAAATGCGCGTCTCTCAGCCGCACGCGCAGCTCGCGCGCCACCTCGATCGGTAGCTGGTTCATGGGCCAGTCCTCCCGGACGGGCATGTTAGCGACCGACACGGTGGGCGCAAGGAACGTGGCGCGCGCACGCCACCCGGCCCACTACCCGCCCGCGTCAGGGCAGCAGCTGCAGCGCCAGGCTGCGCTCGGCCAGCCACAGCGTCGCCAGCGCGGCGACGGCGCTGGACGCACCGGGCACGAACCAGCGCCGGTAGACGGTGCGCCCACGCAGCCACAGCGCCGGCGGCAGCAGCAGCGCGACGGCGGCGAGCTGGCCCAGCTCCACGCCGACGTTGAAGCCCAGCAGCGGCAGCAGCAGCTCGCTGCCGCTCAGGCCCAGGTCCTTCAGCGGCCCCGCGAAACCCACGCCGTGGACGAGGCCGAACAAGCCCACCATGGCCCAGCGCGGGCCGGGCAGGAAGGGGCGGATGTTGTCCAGCGCGGCCAGCAGCACGGTCAGCGCGATCAGCGATTCGGTCCAGCGCGTCGGCGGGTCGATGACGCCGCCGGCCGCCAGGCCCAGCGTCATGGAGTGGGCCACGGTGAAGGCGGTGACGAGCTTCAGCGTCTCGACGAAGGCGCTGCGACCGCTGGCGCGCGGCACCCAGCCGGTGCCATCGCGCTTCCACACCGCCACGAGAACGAGGGTGGCGAGGAACAGAAGGTGATCCAGCCCGGCCGCGATGTGGGCCATGCCTTCGATGACGAAGCCGCCGAGGCCCGCGCTGTTGGCGCTGAGTGTCTGCGGGCCGGCGCCGGGCACCAGCACCAGTGGCTCGCCCGCCGTGCCCACGAGGCGGGCCAGCGCGCGGTGGCCGGCGTCGGTGGCGGTGAAGAGGCGGTAGTCGATGGCCAGCGCCTGTACGGTAGCCGGGCATTGCCAGCGGGTGACGAGCACGGCGTGCATGCCGTCGCTGTGTTCGTCGAGCTGCGGCGTGTCGGCGCCTGCGGGCTGGCAGGCAGCGCCGTCGGCCGTGAAGCGCACGCCGTCGGCGGCGAGGCGCTCGATGTCGCTCCAGCGAGTGCGCACTTCGCCCCAGCTGAGCGTGCCATCGCCGTCGGCATCCAGGCCCAGGTCGCGGTCGAGGTCACGCAGCGCGATGTCCAGGCGCTGCTCCACGCTGGCACCCTCCACGCGATAGCGCAGGTAGGCGTCGCTGGACTGGTGGGCCCAGGCGCCGGTGCAGAACAACAGCAGGATCAGTGCACGGATCACGAGTTCAAGGGTCGATCAAGGGCGGCGAGGCGGGCATCTTGCCAGCCCCGCTCGCGCACGAAGCGGGCCAGCTCGCGTCGCGCGGGCTCGCCATCGCGACCGGCGGCCTGGGCGGCGCGCAGCAGCAGCACGGCATCGGCCGGCTCGCGCTGCATGGCCCAGTTGGCCTGGGCCAGGCGCAAGGCCTCGCGCGGCTGCCTGGCCACGTCCAGCGCAAAGCGGGCCTGCTCGCGGGCATGCTTGCCGGGCTCGCGCTTGTCGGCCGAGGCCAGGCTGTCGCGCAGGCGGGCGGTGGGCTCGGCAGCGTCGCGGCCCAGACGGTGCAAGGCGATGACGTGGCGCAGCAGCAGCGCGTCGGCGTCGCTGCCCTGGGTCAGCGCCAGCGCCTCGGCGTGGCGGCCCTGGGCCAGCAGCCAGTCGGCCAGCGCGGCGCGGGTGTAGACCTCGTCGGCACCCACGAGTGCCTGCCGGTACAGACCCAGCGCGGCGGCGTCGCCCATGCGCTCGGCCAGCTCGGCACGCATCAGCGCGAGCCAGGGCAGGACGCTGCGGCCGGGGCTCAACCGGGCCAGCACCTGCGCGGCGGCGGGGGCCCTGCCGGTCAGGCTGTCCAACTCGGCCAGGCAGGCCGTGGCGGGCAGCGGCGCGAGTGGCTGCAACTGCTCGCACAGCGCACGCGCCTGCGGCAGCTCGGCGCGCAGCTGGTGCAGGGCGGCGCTGTCCAGCAGCGCCTGGGCGCGCAGCTCGGGGGCCAGGTCTTGCCGCGCCAGCAGGCCGCGCAGCTGGGCCTGGGCAGTGTCGAACTCATGGCGGGCCTGCAGCACGCGGGCGCGCAGCAGCTGGGCTTCGGGCGGCGCATCGGCTAGCGACCACCATGGCGCCAGCGCGGCCTGGGCAGCACCCAGCTCGCGCGGGTCGCCCAGCACGCGGGCGCGGTCGAGCGCGGCGCGGGCCGAGGCCAGCGCGAGAGGCAGCTGGGCGGGATCGCGTGCGAGTGCAACCCGGCGTGCCCGCTCGTCGGCGCCGACACGGTAGGGCAGGCGCTGGACGATCTCGGCGTCGCTCTTCGGTGTGAAGGGCTCGGCCGAGGCCGCGAGCGGCGCAGCAAGCAGCAGAACAAGCAGCGTGCGCACGTTCAGATCGAGTAAGGCTCGGCGGTCTCGCTGGTGAACGGCTCCCCGGCCGGCAAGGTCAGCGCCTCGCTGATCTCGTCGCTGGTCGGCTGCACATTGAGGTAGCCCACCAGCGCGTCGCTCGACACGATGACGCCGTCGGGTATCGCCGTCAGCGGCGTTGGCGTCGGGCCAGGACCGGGCGCCGAACCGGCGTCGTCATCGGACCCGCCACCGCAGGCGACGAGGGCAAGGCTGGCGGCAGCGGCCGCCGCCAGGGTCAACAGGGTGCGCATGGCGGCCTCCTTCACTTGGTGCCCGGCAGGGGCGTGTTGAGATACGGGAAGGCGGCCAGCAGCGGCACGACGGCCTGGTCCACCGCGTCGTGCAGCTTGAATGCGGTGGCGCCCAGCGGCACGGCGGACGGCTTGCAGGCCGCGCCGAAGCCGAGCGCGTCGGTGTCGCCATTGGCCATGCACAGGCCGCCCATCACGGCCACCAGCGAGATGTCGACGACGTCGTCCTTCGGCCGGCGGCCATTCGGGTAGCCGGCGCTGTCGCTGCCGCCGGCAAGGATGTTGCCGACGATGCCCAGCCGGTTCTGCTGCGCGAAGGCGACCGGCGCAATGGCCGTGTTAAGGCGCAGCATCTCGGACGGCGTGACGGTGGCCAGCTGGTTGACGCCCTTGATGCCGGTCAGGAAGGTCGTGACCAGGTCCATGCGCGGGAAGTTGGTGGGCGCCGTGCCCGGCAGGGCGAGTGCGATCTCCAGCAGCGCGGGCAGCGTCGGGTTGGTCACGTAGTCGGCGAACTGGCCGTCGCCGGTGGGCTTCGTCGCGTTGAACTTGTCCTTGTCCTTCAGGCCGATGACGACCTCGTTGACCAGGGGCATGCCCAGGCGCGAGACCTGCACCCAGGCGCCGCCGGCCTTCTCGGCCGCCTGGTGGCCCGAGGCCGGCTTGGGGTCGAGCAGGCGGCCCTGGCGCAGGCTGGCCGTCGTCCAGCCACCGATGACGTCGCTGCCGGCGCTCTTCAGGCAGTCCTTGTGGACTTCCAGCGCCAGCGTCGTGACGTTCTTGTCGCCGATAGTGTTGGGTGCGGCATTGATCAGCGCGGGGTCGGTGATGACGGCGACAGGCGCGTTGACCAGGTCGAAGATGGTGCCGAGGTTGACCGCGAACGGGTCCTGGCGCTGGCCGACGAAGACCTTGGCCGGCGTGGCGCAACCCGGGATGGTGATCGGGTAGACATGCTTGGCCGCGTAGGCCGGGTAGTCGGCGATGGTCTTCTTGCCGATGTTGTCGACGGGCTTGTCGAAGGTCGTGGCGCCGCTGGTGGCATGGGTGACTGCCTGGGCGGTGCCGCTGCGGCGGTCGCCGCGCACGACCGTCACCGTGAAGCTCTCGTTGAGCTGCAGGTTGGCGTCCTTCACGTTGGCCACGCCGCCCGCCTGGATCAGCGGGATGCCGACCATCTTGCCGCCGACGTTGAGGCTGACGCCCGCGCCGTTGTTGGCCAGGCGGTTCTTGACGCGGAACTGGAAGGTCAGGTCTTCCTTGGCGTCGCCGCTGTTGTCGATGTGGATCTCGTAGAGCGCGTTCGGGTCCAGCGAGAAGTAGTTGGGGCCGCCGTAGGGGTCCTGCAGCGGCAGGTAGTTGGCGATCAGCGTGACCATGCCGTCGCGGCCTGCCTCGTAGCTGCGGAACATGTAGAAGTCCGTCGCATCGACCTTGGGCACGGTCGTCAGGAAGGGCGCTTCGCGGTGGCTGGAGGCCTGGGCGCCAGCGGCCATGCAGAGCAGTGCCGTGGCCATGGCGCTGCGGGTGAGTCGGGCATTCATGGGGGGCATCCTGTGGGGCGATACCGGCTTGGCATCTGTGGGGCTCTACGCCGCCACACCCGCCCCGGATTCACCAGCGTGACGAATCGCCGGGAATCCCCCTAGCAACACAATGGCGCCTCCTACAGGAGAGCCGAATGCCTCGTTTCCGTTTCGCCGCACTTGCGGCCGCCCTGTGCGCCACAAGCGCGCTGGCCGGCACCAGCGGCTTCTACCGCCAGCCCGCCCTGCAGGGCGACACCGTCTATCTCGTCGCCGAGGGCGACCTGTGGCGGGTCAGTTCACAGGGCGGCGACGCCCAGCGCCTGACGACGCACAACGGCCTGGAGAGCCAGCCCGCCGTGTCGCCCGACGGCCGCTGGCTGGCCTTCACCGGCCAGTACGACGGCGGCACCGAGATCTACCTGATGCCCGTGAGCGGCGGCCCGCCGAAGCGGCTGACCTGGGAAGGCGGCGGCATGCGCGTGTGGGGTTTCAGCGCGGCAGGAGAAGTCATCTACACGTCGCTCGACGCGCGCCCCGGCGCCCAACTCTTTGCGCTCAACACCCAGACCGGCCAGCGCCGCCAGCTGCCCGTCGGCCAGGGCAGCGACGGCGCACTGACCGCCGATGGCAAGACGCTCTACTTCACCCGCAGTGGCCTGCGCAGCGACAACGCCCGCCAATACCGCGGCGGCGCCATCGCGCGGCTGTGGTCGCTGGACCTCGGCGGCAACGCGGAAGCCAAGCCGCTGATCGCCGAAGGCAACAACGACCGCCGCCCCCTGCCCTACCGCATCGGCAACATCGACCGCATCGCCTTCCTGTCCGACCGCGACGGCACGGTCAACCTGTGGAGCGTCAACGCGCAGGGCGCGGACCTTCGCCAGCACAGCGCGCACAAGGGCTGGGACATCCGCCATGCCAGCATCGACGGCAGCCGTGTCGTCTACGCGCTGGGCGCCGACCTCTACACGCTGGATCTCGCGCAAGGGGTCGTGCCGAAGAAGCTAACCGTGAGCCTGGGCGGCGACTTCGACCAGCAGCGCGAGCGCTGGGTCAAGAAGCCGCAGGACTTCCTGACCGGCGCGGCCTTCGCCCCCAACGGCGAGCGCGTGCTGCTGGCCGCGCGGGGCCGTCTCGCCACGCAGGGCGTGCAGCAGCTGCGCCGCGCCGAGCTGCCTCAGCCCGCCGACGGCCGCTGCCGCAACGGTGAGTTCAGCAGCGACGGCAAGAGCGTGTTTGCCGTCTGCGACTTCAGCGGCGAGCAAGAGGTATGGCGCTTCGCCGCCAATGGCACGGGCCAGCCGGAGCGCATCACCGAGGGCGCAACGACACAGCGACGCGACCTGCTGCCCTCGCCCGACGGCCGCTGGCTGGCGCATACGGACAAGGAGGCCCGCATCTGGCTGACTGACATCAAGGCCAAGACCACGAAGGAGATCGGCCGCGGCGGCTTCGGCACGCCGCAGCTGCAGGCCTGGAGCCCCGACAGCCAAGCCCTGGCCTGGACCACGCCGCTGCGCCACGGCGACCGCAGCCAACTGCAGCTGCACAATCTGGCCGACGGCCGCACGCACACGCTGACCAGCGACCGCTACGACAGCGACGCCGCCGCCTTCAGCCCCGATGGGCAATGGCTGTACTTCGCCTCCGACCGCAACTTCGCGACCACCGGCCAGCCCAGCCCCTGGGGCGACCGCAACACCGGGCCCTTCTTGGCCTTCCGCAGCAAGCTCTATGCGCTGGCGCTGCAGCCGGGCCTGCGCTCGCCGTTCGCGGCCAAGGACGAGCTGGAATCCGTCACCGAGAAGAAGGCCGAAGAGCAGCGCGCCGAAGACCGCAAGGCCACCGACAAGGCACCCACCGAACGCAAACCGGACGACAAGGACGCCAAGCCGGCGGCAGAGAAAAAGGGCAAGCCTGCCATCGTCTTCGAAGGCCTGGCCGAGCGCCTGCATGAACTTCCCGTGCCCGGCGGCAACTACCGGGCGCTGCGCGCCGACGGCAAGCGGCTGTGGTTCCTGGACCAGGACCTGGAGCGCAAGACCCAGCTCAAGTCCATCGCCGTCGACAACCAGGGCGGCCCGCCCGAAGTGCTGGCCAGCGACGTGCGCGGCTACGACATCAGCGCCGATGGCAAGAAGCTGATGCTGGTGCGCAACCAGGGTCAGAACGCACCCGAGGTGCTCATCGTCGACGCCGCACCCAAGCTGCCTAACGACCTGGCCAAGCTGACCGTGCGCTGGACCGACTGGCACATCGCCACGCAGCCGCGCGCCGAGTGGAAGCAAATGTTCGCCGACGCCTGGCGCATGCAGCGCGACTTCTTCTACGACAAGGACATGCACGGCGTCGACTGGGCCGCCACGCGCGCCAAGTACGAACCGCTGGTGGACCGCGTGACCGACCGCTTCGAGCTGGCCGAGCTGATGGCGCAGATGGTGGGCGAGCTGGGCGCGCTGCACAGCCAGGTCGCCCCCGGCGACACGCGGCCCGCGCCGGACGAGCCGGGCCTGGCCGGCCTGGGCGGCCGCTTCTCCAAGGCGCCGGGCGGCTGGCGCATCGATGCCATCTACGGTTTCGAGGCGGAGCTGCCCGCCGAGGCCCCGCCGCTGGCCACGCCAGCGGTCAACCTGAAGGTCGGCGACGTCATCACGCACATCAACGGCCGCCCCACGGCCGAGGCACCGCACCTCCTGGAGCTGCTGCGCGGCCAGGCCGGCCGCCAGGTGCTGCTGGACGTCAAGCAGGCGGGCGGCAAGACGGTGCAGCGCATCGTCACGCCGGTGGCGCAGCTGCGCGAGAACCAGCTGCGCTACAACGACTGGCGCGTCAGCCGCGCCCGCGCGGTGGAGCAGGCCGGCCAGGGCCGCATCGGCTATGTGCACCTGCGTGCGATGGGCGCGGCCGACATCGCCGACTTCGTGCGCGAGTTCTACGCCGCCAGCGACCGCGACGGCCTCGTCATCGACGTGCGCTACAACAACGGCGGCAACATCGACAGCTGGGTGCTGGAGAAGCTGCTGCGCCGCGCCTGGGCCTTCTGGCAGCCGCGCTCACCGGCTGGCACCGGCGTCTACGCCAACATGCAGAACGTCTATCGAGGGCACACCGTCGTGCTGATGAACGAGGACACCTACAGCGACGGCGAGACCTTCGCCGAAGGCTTCAAGCGCCTGAAGATCGGTCCCGTCATCGGCAAGCGCAGCTCGGGCGCGGGTGTCTGGTTGTCCGACCAGAACCGCCTGATCGACAACGGCATCATGCGGGCCGCCGAGATGGGGCAGATGGACGCCGAAGGCCGCTTCCTCATCGAGGGCGTGGGCGTTGCGCCGGACATCGAGGTCGACAACCCGCCGCGCGCGACCTTCGCCGGCCAGGATGCCCAGCTGGACGCGGCGATTGCGGAGCTGAAGAAGCGCATCGCCGAGCAGCCCATCCCGGTGGTGAAGCCCGGGCCCTACCTGCGGCCGGTGAAGCCCTGAACGAGGGGCGGTGCGCCGTTTGCCAGCACACTGGCACACCGCTCCCACAGAGGTTCTGATGCACCGCTTTGGCTTTGACAACACCTACGCCCGCGACCTGCCCGGCGCCTACCAGGCTTGGCAGCCCGCTGTCGTCCCCGAGCCGCGCCTGCTGTTCGCCAACCACGCGCTGGCCGACGAGCTGGGCCTGCCGCCCGAGGCGCTGCAAGGCCCGGACGCTGCCGCGCTGTTTACCGGCAACCAGCTGCCGGCCGACGCCGAGCCCATCGCCCAGGCCTATGCCGGCCACCAGTTCGGGGGCTTCTCGCCGCAGCTGGGCGATGGCCGCGCGCTGCTGCTGGGCGAGGTGATAGACCGCTCGGGTCAGCGCCGCGACATCGCCTTCAAGGGCTCGGGCCGGACGCCGTTTTCACGCGGCGGCGACGGCAAGGCCGCCGTGGGCCCGATGCTGCGCGAAGTGCTGATCGGCGAGGCCATGCACGCGCTGGGCATCCCGACCACGCGCGCACTGGCCGTGGCCGCCACCGGTGAGCTGGTGCGCCGCGAGACGCCGCTGCCGGGCGCCGTGCTGACCCGTGTGGCGGCCAGCCACCTGCGCGTCGGCAGCTTCCAGTTCTTCGCCGCGCGCGGTGACCTGGACATGCTGGGCCGGCTGAGCAACTACACGGTCGCGCGTCACCACCCGCATCTGGTCGGCGCACCCGACCGCCACCTCGGGCTGCTGCGCGCCGTGGCCGGGCGCCAGGCACAGCTGATCGCGCAGTGGCTGAACATGGGCTTCATCCACGGCGTCATGAACACCGACAACATGGCGCTGTCGGGCGAGACCATCGACTACGGCCCCTGCGCCTTCATGGAGGCCTACGACCCGGCCGCCGTGTTCAGCAGCATCGACCACCACGGCCGCTACGCCTACGCGAACCAGGGGCCCATCGCCCGCTGGAACCTGGCACGCTTTGCCGAGACGCTGCTACCGCTGATGGCAGCCGATGACGACGAGCCGGCGATCGAGCGCGCCGTGGCGGACGTGACGGCGGTCATCGACGACTTCCCCGCACTGCTGGCCAGCGCGCTGCTGGCCGGCCAGCGCGACAAGCTGGGCATCGTCACCGCCACGGCGGCCGATGACGAGGCCGACACCGCGCTGGCGGCCGACTGGCTGACGCTGCTGCACACGCAGGCGGTGGACTTCACGCTCGCCTGGCGCCACCTGGCCTCGGCCGCCGAGGGCCGGCCCGAGCCGCTGCGCGACCTGTTCGTCGACCGTGCGGCGCTGGACGCCTGGTTGGCCCGCTGGCGGCAGCGCTGCGGCCCCGACGACGGCGCGCGCGCGCAGCGCATGCGCCGCGCCAGCCCGGCCGTCATCCCGCGCAACCACCTCGTCGAGGAAGCACTGGCCGCCGCGACGGCGGGCGACCTGGCGCCGTTCGAGTCGCTGCTGGCCGCCGTGCGCGCACCCTGGCAGGAATCCGCCCTGTCGACGCGTTATGCCGCGCCGGCCGCCACTGACGTGACCGCGAACTACCGCACCTTCTGCGGCACCTGATCAGCTCAGCAGCACGCGCGCGAACTTGCGCTTGCCGACCTGCAGCACATGCTCGCCGGCATCCAGCTTCAGGCCCTTGTCGGACAGCACCTCGCCCGAACGCCGCACGCCGCCCTGCTCCACCATGCGCAGGCCTTCGCCGGTCGACGCGACCAGGCCCGCCGCCTTCAGCACCTGGGCCAGCCCCATCGGCGCGCCGCTCAGCTGCACCTCGGGGATCTCGTCGGGAATGCCGCCCTTGGCGCGGTTGTTGAAGTCCGCCTCGGCCGCATCCGCCGCCGCCGCGCTGTGGAAGCGCGCGGTGATCTCCTTGGCCAGCGCGACCTTGGCGTCCTTCGGGTTGCGCCCGGCCTCGACCTCGGCCTTCAGCGCGGCGATCTCGCCGATCGACTTGAACGACAGCAGCTCGTACCACTTCCACATCTGCACATCGCTGATCGACAGGATCTTGGCGAACATCGTGTTGGCCGGCTCCGTGATGCCGATGTAGTTGTTCTTGGACTTGGACATCTTCTCGACGCCGTCCAGCCCCTCCAGCAGCGGCATGGTCAGGATGCACTGCGGCTCCTGGCCGTACTCCTGCTGCAAATGGCGGCCCATCAGCAGGTTGAACTTCTGGTCGGTGCCGCCCAGTTCCAGGTCGCTCTTCAGCGCCACCGAGTCGTAGCCCTGCATCAGCGGGTACAGGAACTCGTGCACCGAGATCGGTGTCTGAGCGGCGAAGCGCTTGGTGAAGTCGTCGCGCTCCATCATGCGCGCCACCGTGTACTTGGCCGCCAGCTGAATCAGCCCGGCCGCGCCCAGCGGTTCGCTCCACTCGGAGTTGTAGCGAATCTCGGTGCGCGCCGGGTCCAGCACCAGCTTGGCCTGGGCGTAGTAGGTCTCGGCGTTGGCCTGGATCTGCTCTTTCGTCAGCGGCGGGCGCGTCGCGTTGCGGCCCGACGGGTCGCCGATCAACGACGTGAAATCGCCGATCAGGAAGATGACCTGGTGACCCAGGTCCTGCAACTGGCGCATCTTGTTCAAGACGACCGTGTGACCGACATGGATGTCGGGCGCCGTTGGGTCCAGCCCCAGCTTGATGCGCAGCGGCACGCCCGTCGCAGCCGAGCGGGCCAGCTTCTTGGTCCACTCCGCCTCGGGCAGCAACTCATCCACACCTCGGCGCGTGACGGCCAGCGCCTCTAGGACGGCATCGGTGATGGGAAATTTCGGGGCGTCGGACATGAGCAGCTCGCCAACTTGTTAGAAGCCGGGCGAAATTGTTAAGTTGTTGATCTATCGGGGTTAACCGGCATGCCAAGTAGGACAAGGCCGTTAGAATTCACCCTTCGAATCGGGGGTGTTGCTTCAACACAACCGATATGGATTTTAAGGGCCGCCAACGGGAGCGGCCTTCGCGTGGAACCGGCTCAGCCGGGATTGCCCCCAGCGACAACCCCGGGATGCCGAGAGTGACCGTAGTCCAGAGACACCTTCAGCAAGTCAAAACCGCCCTCGCCAGCGCCGAGTCCTTCGCGGCCCGCCACCCGCGCGCACTGACCACCTCGGTCGTCAGCCTGCTGAGCTGCTTCGCGGTGACCGCCTTCGGCATCGCCCCCCTCGCCCCCGACGCCGCTGCCCTGCCCAAGCGCACCGTGGTCGAGATGCTGGACACGCCCAGCATCGAAGCCCAGCTCGACGAACTCGCCGCCCACCGCGTCGGCCTGACCCGCGCCGAGGCCACCCGCTCCAGCGACACGCCCGACAGCCTGCTCAAGCGCGCCGGCGCCTTCGACCCCGCCGCCGCCGCCTTCCTGCGCGCGGACCCGCTGGCCCGCCGCATCTTTCAGGGCCGCGCCGGCCGCATGGTCCACGTCACGGCTGATGCCTCGGGCCAGGTGCAGAAGATCGTCGTGCGCTTCCCGGCCGAGAAGGTCGAGCAGCAGGCAAGTCACTTCACCCGCCTGAGCATCGAGCGCGACGGCACCCGCTTCACCGCCCGCACCGAGACCGCGCCGCTGCAGGCCCAGGTCGCCCTGGGCAGCGGCAGCATCCGCACCTCGCTGTTCGCCGCGACGGACGACGCCAACATCCCCGACGCCATCGCCTCGCAGATGGCCGACATGTTCTCCGGCGACATCGACTTCCACCGCGAGCTGCGCAAGGGCGACCGCTTCAGCATCGTCTACGAAACGCTGACCGCCGACGGCGAGCCCATCCAGTGGGACGGCGGCGTCGGCCGCCTGTTGGCCGGCGAGTTCACGAACAACGGCCGCACTTACTCGGCCGTCTATTTCAAGGACAGCGCCAGCGGCAAGGCCAGCTTCTACGGCTTCGACGGCCAGAGCAAGCGCCGCGCCTTCCTGGCCAGCCCGATGGAGTTCTCGCGCATCACCAGCGGCTTCGCGATGCGCTTCCACCCCATCCACAAGACCTGGCGCCAGCACAACGGCACCGATTACGGCGCCCCCACCGGCACGCCCGTGCGCTCCGTGGGCGATGGCAGCGTCGAGATGGCTGGCTGGCAGAACGGCTTCGGCAACGTCGTGCACGTGCGCCACAGCGGCAACCGCACCACCGTGTATGCCCACCTGAGCAAGATCGACGTGAAGAAGGGTCAGCGCATCGAGCAAGGCCAGCGCATCGGCGCCGTCGGCGCCACCGGCTGGGCGACCGGCCCGCACCTGCACTTCGAGTTCCGCGTCGGCGGCCGCCACGTCGACCCGCGCGTCATCGCCCGAGCGTCCGAAGCCGTCACGCTGCCCAGCTACGCCAAGGCGCAGTTCCAGCAGACCGTCGCCAGCATCAAGACCCAGCTGGCCGTAGCCCAGACCATGGATGGCATCTCTGCCGCCGACTGAAGGCCAGCTCTACATCGGGCTGATGTCGGGCACCTCGCTCGACGGCATCGATGGGGTTCTTTTTGACGCGGGCCGGCTGGCCGTCACCGGCCACGTCCACGCACCTTTCGCCCCGGCGCTGCGCGATGAACTGCTCGCGCTGAACACCCCCGGCGACAACGAACTGCACCGTGCCGCGCTGGCAGCCAACGCTGTCGCGCGCGGCTATGCCGACGTCGTCGCCCAGTTGCTGGAAGCGACCGGCACGCGGCGCGACCAGGTCGCCGCCATCGGCGCCCACGGCCAGACCGTTCGCCATCAGCCCGGCGGCTTTGACGGCTACACGACGCAGCTGCTGAACGGCGCCTTGCTCGCTGAACAAGCTGGCATCGATGTCGTCTGTGACCTGCGCAGCCGCGATGTCGCCGCCGGCGGCCAGGGCGCGCCGCTGGTGCCGGCCTTCCACCGCGCCGTCTTCAGCGCCGAAGGCCAGGACAGCGCCGTGCTGAACCTCGGCGGCATCAGCAACCTGAGCCTGCTGTTCGCCGACGGCCGCACCGGCGGCTTTGACTGCGGCCCGGCCAACTGCCTGATGGACGGCTGGATCGCCCGCCACCAAGGCAAGGCGTTTGACGCCGACGGCGCCTGGGCCGCCACCGGACGTGTGTCTCCGGCGCTGCTGGCCACGTTGCTAGGTGAGCCCTTCTTCGCGCTGCCACCGCCCAAGAGTACCGGCCGCGACCTTTTCAACCTTGGCTGGCTGCAGAGCCGACTGCTGCCCGGCCTCGCGCCGGAAGACGTGCAGGCCACGCTGCTGGAGCTCAGCACGCGCTGCGTGGCCGATGCGCTGCGGGCACAGATGCCGGGCGCCAGGTCGCTGATCGCCTGCGGCGGTGGCGCGTTGAATGGGCGGCTGATGCAGCGCCTGTCCGACCTGCTGCCCGGCGTCACGGTCGAGTCCAGCGCCGCGCACGACCTGCCGGTCGATCAGGTCGAAGCGGCCGCCTTTGCCTGGCTGGCCATGCGCTTCAAAACAAAACGGCCGGGCAATCTGCCGGCCGTCACGGGAGCCGCAGGTCTGCGGCTCTTGGGTTGCCTCTATCCGGCCTGATCAGACCGAGAAGCTCGACCCGCAACCGCAGGTCGTCGTCGCATTCGGGTTCTTGATGACGAACTGCGCGCCCTGCAGGTCTTCCTTGTAGTCGATCTCGGCGCCCATCAGGTACTGCAGGCTCATCGCGTCGATCAGCAGCGTCACGCCGTTCTTCTGCATCTGCGTGTCGTCATCGTTGACGGCCTCGTCGAAGGTGAAGCCGTACTGGAAGCCCGAGCAGCCGCCGCCCTGCACGAACACGCGCAGCTTCAGCTCCGGGTTGCCTTCTTCGGCCACCAGGTCGCGCACCTTGTCGGCGGCGCTGTCGGTGAACACGAGAGGCACGGGAATGTCGGTGACGGGGGTATCAAGCACGGCGCTCATGGCGAGGCTCCTGTGAATCTGTCCAGAGACGAATAAGAGGGATTGTCCGCGCAAAAACAAAAGGCCGCGTTGCGGCGGCCTTTTGTTGCGTCGAGCAGCGATTAACGCTTGCTGAACTGCTTCCTGCGACGAGCGCCGTGCAGACCGACCTTCTTACGCTCGACTTCACGCGCGTCACGCGTGACGAAGCCGGCGCGGCTCAGTTCGGGCTTCAGGGTCGCGTCGTAGTCGATCAGCGCGCGGGTGATGCCCAGGCGCAGCGCGCCGGCTTGGCCGGACTCGCCGCCGCCATGCACGTTCACCTTGATGTCGAACGCTTCGCCATTGTTCGTCAGCAGCAGGGGCTGCTTGGCGATCATGATCGAGGTCTGACGACCAAAGTAGGTGTCGATGGCCTTGCCGTTGACGATGATCTGGCCCGTGCCCTTCTTCATGAAGACGCGAGCGACCGACGACTTGCGACGGCCCGTACCGTAATTCCAGTTTCCGATCATGGCCGTTCCTTAGATCTCGAGAGCCTTGGGCTGCTGGGCGGTATGCGGGTGCGTCGGGCCTGCGTAGACCTTCAGCTTCTTGACCATGGCGTAGCCGAGCGGGCCCTTGGGCAGCATGCCCTTGACGGCCTTTTCCAGCGCGCGGCCGGGGTGCTTGGCTTGCATGTCCTTGAACTTCGTGGCGTAGATGCCACCGGGGAAGCCGCTGTGACGGTAGTACACCTTGTCGGTGGCCTTGTTGCCGGTCACACGGAGCTTTTCCGCGTTGACGATGACAATGAAATCACCGGTGTCCACGTGAGGCGTGTAAATGGCCTTGTGCTTGCCGCGCAAACGGAGTGCCACTTCGCTGGCAACACGTCCGAGCACCTTGTCGGTGGCGTCAATCACAAACCACTCGTGCGTCACCTCGGCCGGCTTGGCGCTGAAGGTCTTCATGAGTTGCTTTCGCTGTGCTGGCCCTTCAACAGGGCCGGCAGTATTGGCTGAATTCGACTGCCCTCGGTGCTGTGTCATGAATGCACAACCTCTCGGACAGATCTTTCCCGCAGCCTGTTGACGGAAAAGCCCACGAGTGTAGCAGCGTCAGCCATGGTTTGAAAGCGCCAGGCGCGTTAACCTAGCCACGCCACCGAGCAACCGCATGCCCCGCAAACCGCCCGCGCGCCCTGCAGACCCGTCCGACCCACCTGCGACCGACTGGGACCAGGTGCTGTCGGCCTTTGGCCCGGACCCGCATCCCGCGCCGCCATCGGCCTCGCCCCCAGCCGCGCCCGCCGGTCCGCTGGTCGCGGCCCGGGCGGCGTTGGAGCGCTTGTCGACCTGGGTGCCCATCCGCTCGCTGGCCCGCCGCCACCGCCGTCGCATCAT
This sequence comes from Pelomonas parva, assembly GCF_043555835.1. NCBI lineage: Bacteria > Pseudomonadati > Pseudomonadota > Betaproteobacteria > Burkholderiales > Sphaerotilaceae > Roseateles > Pelomonas parva. The sequence goes on from NZ_JBIGHV010000008.1 coordinate 177,762, forward strand.
CGAGCACCTGCTGGCGATGGAGCCGCGCGACCGCTACCTGCGCTTCGGCTATTCGGCGTCGGACGAGCAGATCCACAAGTACGCCCTGAGCATCGACTTCGCCCGCGACGAGGTGCTGGGCATCTTCAACCGCCGCCTGAAACTGGTGGCGCTGGCCCACCTGGCCTATGGCCAGCCCTTGCCGGGCGACCCGACCCGCACGATGGCGGAGTTCGGCGTCTCGGTGCTGCCCGAGTCGCGCGGCCGGGGGCTGGGCGGGCGGCTGTTCCAGACCGCTGCGCTGCACGCCCGCAACCGCGGCATCGACACCCTCTTCATCCATGCGCTGAGCGAGAACCGGCCCATGCTGCGCATCGCGACCGCGGCCGGCGCCATCGTCGAGCGCGACGGCAGCGAATCGGCCGCCTACCTGCGCCTGCCGCCCGACACCTTCGGCTCCCAGGTCGAGCAGGCCCTGGACCGCCACCTCGGCGAACTGGACTTCCAGTTCAAGCGTCAGGCCCAGGTGCTGAGCGACTTCGTCGACAGCGTGGGCGAGATCAAGGCCCAGATCGATGCCTCGGGCCGAAGCAGTAAGGAATGAGCGCGGGCGCTCCAAACCCCATCCCTCAGCTTGGGGGACTACGGGCTAGCGAGTGCGTCCCTGTCACCTGATTGCGCTACATTGAACTCCCAATACGCCGCGAGTCCGTCGGCGATGACGCCCCAACTCCCTGAGGCACATGCCGTACGCCATTTACTGGATCGCCGCGCTGGCTGTATGCGTGCTGGGCCTGGCCATCAGCCTGGTCTGGGCACTGCGCCGCCCGGCTTACGCCAATAAAGGCTTACCAGCGGAGTGGTCACTCACGGCGCGACCTGTGTTCACGACCGATGAGCGCCGCGTCTTCCGGCTGCTGCGCGAGGCCCTGCCCCACCATGTCGTGCTGTCCAAGCTGCCGCTGGTGCGCTTTTGCCAGCCGACCGAGGCCAAGGAAGTGCGCTACTGGTTCGACCTGCTAGGCGCCTCGCATGTGACCTTCGCCGTCTGCAGCCCCAATGGTCGGGTGCTGGCGGCCATTGACCTGGAAGGCGAACGGGGCGTCACGCCGCGCAGCCTGCAGATCAAGCATGCCGTGCTGTCCGCCTGCCGCGTGCGCTATCTGCGTTGCGCGCTGGACCAGTTGCCCAGCATCGCCGAGTTGCAACTCCTCGTTCCCCAGGGCAGCAACCCGCGCGGCCCGCTGCCGGCGCCGGCGGCCACTGCCAGCCTGCCTCGGCGCCGCAGCAGTGGCATGGGCATGGGCGAGGACGAATTCGGCAGCGACTGGGGCCAGTTCTCCCAACCGCTGCCGCTCTGGCAGGACGCCGGCGTGTTTGGCGGTGGTGGGGACGGTTATGGCGAGCGCCACCCGCGCATGCCGGCCCAGCCCGCGCATACGCCGTCGCGCCGCCTGCCACAGCGCGACCTCGGCGCCGCCCACTACAACCCGCGCAGCATTCCGGTGCTGGATGACGCGGACGACGAAGCGCTGATGGACGAGATCGTCGGCGTCGTCGTCGACGCACCGCGCTACGCGACCCAGCGGCCGCGTCGGAGTTGAGCTGATCCGATCCGGCGACACTCGCCGGATGCATGCCACCCCTGACCTCAGCTTCGGCGACCTGACGCCGGAGTTCATGCTCGACGCGCTCGACGCCACCGGCCTGCGCGCCGATGGCCGCATGCTGCAGCTCAACTCCTTCGAGAACCGCGTGCTGCAGGTCCACCTGGAGGATGGCCGTGTGGCAGTAGCCAAGTTCTACCGCCCGGCGCGCTGGAGCGATGCGCAGATCCTGGAGGAGCACGCCTTCGCCACCGAGCTGGCCGCCGCCGAGGTGCCCGTCGCCGCGCCGTGGGTGCTGGACGGTGGCTCCACCCTCTTCCATTACCAGGGCCAGCGCCTGGCCGTCACGCCGCGCCAGGGCGGGCGTGGGCCGGAGCTGGAAGACCCCGAGGTGCTGCGCTGGATCGGCCGGCTGCTGGCCCGCCTGCATAGCGTCGGCCGGCGACAAGCCTTTGCCGAACGCCTGACCTGGGCCAGCGCGGCACCGGCGCAGGCGGCGCGGGACTGGCTGATCGAGCACGAAGCCATCCCGCCCGAAACCGCCCCGGCCTGGGACAACGCCGCGCGGCGCTGCATCGAGTCCATCCAGGCCGCCTTCGACAGCCTGCCCGACCTGCAGCTCACGCGCCTGCACGGCGACTGCCACCCCGGCAACATCCTGTGGACGCCGGACCGCGGCCCGCATTTCGTCGACCTGGACGACGCCGTCATGGGCCCGGTCGTGCAGGACTTGTGGATGCTGCTGCCCGGCCCGACCGAGGGCAGTGACGCCGCCCGCCGCCAGCTCAAGGCCGTGCTGGACGGCTACGAGCAGATGGCCGAGTTCGACGACCGCGAACTGCGCCTCATCGAGCCGCTGCGCACGATGCGCATGATCCACCACAGCGCCTGGCTGGCCCGCCGCTGGGGCGACCCGGCCTTCCCGGCCGCCTTCCCGTGGTTCGGCACGCCCAACTACTGGATGGACCAGGTCGCGCTGTTGCGCGAGCAACTGGAGGCGATGAAACCGAAGGACGCTCCGCCGACGCTTGCGCGGGACGAGGATGCGGTGGATTTCGACGGCGACGGTTTCGCCTAAGCCTTGCGGCGACGCGCGGCCAGCAGCACGCCTGCACCAGCCAGCATCAGCAGCGCGGCATCGGGCTCGGGGACGGGGGCGGCCATCAGCTGCACCTCGCTCAAGGCCATCCAGCGACCCGGCGTTCCCAGCGTTAACTCGACGAAGCGGCCGGCGCCAGGGGTGAGAAAGCTCAAGGTCACCGGCAGGTCGTTGGACAGGGCCAGGCCGTCATGCGCCGGCACCACCTGCGCGCTGCTGAAGCTGACGCCGTCCACCGAATAGCGCACCGACGCGGACACCGGCAGTGTGACGGCGGCCGACGGGTAGGCCAGGAAGTGCGCCTCGATGTGGTCCACCTGGTGGACGCTGCCGAGGTCGAAGGTGATGGTCGGCGAGACGCCGTCCCACAACACGTAGGGCGACCACGCCCAGTAGCCGCCGCCGACCTGGACATCCATGACGCCGTCGGTCAGGTCGGTGCCCGGGTCGTTGTAGCCATAGAAATCGGGGCCGTTGTGCGACAGCTGGTAGCTCGCCACCGGCAAGGGAGCCGGGGCAACTGCCCAGGCCGGGGAGGCCATGGCAGCGGCCAATGTCGCCAGGGCCGCCAGGGCCAGTGCACGGGATTTCATCGTTCTCCTGCTCCTTGTTGCTGAGCGGATTGGAGAGCGGCGGCTGCGGCGAGACAACACCGGGGTTCGGGGAGGGGGCGAGCCCAACAACAACCGCGCGAGATCCCGCTGCACGCCCAATCGCCGGTCGATGAGCCGGTCTGATTGGCAAAAAATACTGGATATACATACAGTATTGTGGTCACATCCAGGCTCCGGTTTCTTCCCCCGCTTTCCGCCTTCTGCCTTCCGTCTGGCCATGTTCTCCGCTCCTCTCGCCGCCGCCGCCAGCCCGCCTCCCCTCGGGTGTGCGCCCATGCAAGGCCCACCCGGCCGACCGTCGCTGGAAGCCCAGCTGCAAGGCCGGCTGTGGCGCGGCAGCAGCCTGAGCACCGCCGCCGACCCGACGCTGGCCAGCGGCTTCACGGCGCTGGACGCCGAGCTGCCCGGCGGCGGCTGGCCGTTGCGCGCCGTCACCGAGCTGCTGACGCCGCAGTTCGGCGTGCTGGAGTGGCGGCTGCTGGCGCCTGCCCTGCGTGGCTGGTGGGCCGCCCAGGCGCTACCGGCCGCCACTGCGGGCCGACGAGCGCGCGCCCCCGCGCTGCGCTCGCTGCTGCTCATCAACCCGCCGCACACGCCGCATCTGCCCGGCCTGCAGGCGCTGGGGCTGCCGCATGCGGCGCTGGTCTGGGTGTCGGCCGGCACGCCCGCACAAGCGCTTTGGGCGGCGGAGCAGGCCATCAAGTCGCGCGTGGCCGTGCTGGCCTGGCTGCCCGAGGCTCGGCCGGAGCAGGTGCGGCGGCTGCAGGTCAACGCGCTGAGTTCCGATGCGCCGGCTTTCCTCGTGCGGCCGGAGCGCGCGGGCCAGCAGTCCTCCGCCGCGCCGCTGCGCCTGGTCGTTCAACCGGGCGAGGGCTGGGGGTTGAACGTGCATCTGCTCAAGCGCCGCGGGCCGGCACACGAGGGCTGGCTGGAGTTGCCCGCCGTGCCGGGCGCGGTGGAGCCGCTGCTGACTGCCGCCAAACGCAAGCCTCTGCCGGCACCGATGCCTGCGCCCGCCCCCGCGCCGGCCAGCCCACCGACGGAGCGCGCCGATGCGCTGGCTCGCGCTGTGCTGCAAGCCTGATGCGCCCGCCGGCGATGCCGACGCCCTGGCCTGGCTGGCGCTGAGCTTCACGCCACGCGTCGCCCGGCTGGAGGAGGCGGTCGTCGCCGAGGTGGCGGCCAGCCTGCGGCTGTTTGGCGGCGCGCGGGCGCTGCGCCTCAAGCTGCAGGCGGACGCCGGGCAAGTCGGCTTGGCCGTGGGCGCCATGGCCTGGGCAACCACCGCGCTGGCCGCGCTGGCGCAGGCGCGCTGCCCCGACACGCCGCACGCGGGCCGCCTGAGCGAGCGCCTCGACGCGCTGCCGCTCGCGGCCCTCAGCGCCGCCCAGGCCCACCACGCGATGCTGGCCCGGCTGGGCTGCCGGCATCTCGGCGAGCTTCGCCGGCTGCCGCGCGCGGCGCTGGCCAGGCGCTTCGGCCCCGCGCTGCTGACGGCGCTGGACCAGGCCTATGGCGACCTGCCCGAGGTGCACACGTGGCTGACGCTGCCCGAACGCTTCGACGCGCGGCTGGAGCTGCCGTACCGCGTTGAGCACACGCCCGTGCTGCTGCACTTTGCCGAAGCGCTGCTGCGCCAGCTCTGCGCCTTCCTGGCCGCGCGCCATGCCGGCGTGCGTGCGCTGCGCCTGTCCTGGCAGCACGACGCGATGCGCGCCCGCGATGTGGCCGACGGCGGCGAGCTGACCGTGGCCACGGCCGACACGACGCGCGACCTGCACCGCCTGACGCGCCTGCTGGCCGAGCATCTAGCCCGCGAGACGCTGGCCGCGCCGGCCGGCGAGATCCGCCTGAGCGCCGACACCGTGCTGCCGCTGGAGGAAGGCAGCGCCAGCCTGCTGCCCGGCCCGAGCGACCCGCAGGAGCGCGCAACGACGAACGCGCTGCTGGAGCGGCTGTCCGTGCGCCTGGGCGCGGCGCACGTGCGTGAGGGCCGGCTGCACGAGGACCACCGGCTGGACCGCATGCAATGCTGGCAGCCCTGGCCGGCACCGCCCTCGGTCGCCGTGCGCCCGCCACCCGGGCCGCAGCCGACCTGGCTGGTCGAGCCGCCGCAGCCGCTGCGTTGCAATGCGCAGGAACAGCCGCTGTATGCCGGCGCCCTCATCCGCATCAGCGGGCCGCACCGCGTGGAGGCGGGCTGGTGGGACGGCGGTGTGCAGACGCGCGACTACTTCGTCTTCCGCAGCGCCACGCGCGGGCTGCTGTGGGTGTACCGCGAGCGGCTGCCAGTGGCGTCGTCCACCGGGGCAGGCTGGTTTCTGCACGGGGTGTTTGCATGAGCCCGCCGATCTCGGACCGCGACGAGCGCCTGGCCGACATGCGGGCACAGGGCTTCTCGTCGGACGCCGATCTGCGCCGGAACGCCAAGGCCCGCAGCCACCTGGCCACAGGCCATGCGGCGCCACGGCCCGCCGGCCATGTGCCGCGCTATGCCGAACTGCATTGCCTCACGGCGTTCAGCTTCCTGCGCGGCGCGTCCGAGCCGGCCGAGCTGGTGGAGCGCGCCGTCACTCTCGGCTACGACGCGCTGGCCATCACCGACGAATGTTCGCTGGCCGGCGTCGTGCGCGCACACAAGCAATTGCGCGAACTGCGCGAGGCGGCGCACCACGCCGCGCAGACGGCAGCGCGGGAGGCCTGCATGCCGGACGACGGCATCCCTCAGCCGCACCTGCTCCAGTTGCTGATCGGCAGCGAATTCCTCGTCCGCGACGACACCGGCACGCCGCGCTTCAAGCTCGTGCTGATCGCGCAGAACCTGAACGGCTACGGCAACCTCAGCCAGTTCATCACGCGGCTGCGGCAGGCCAGCCCCGTCAAGGGCGAGTACACGCTGCACTGGCGCCAGATCCCGCCCGAACGGCTCAGCGACTGCCTCGCGCTGATCGTGCTGCCGCGCAACGCGAGCGATGCCGAGTTGCTGTCGCCCGCGCAATGGCTGCTGCAGCACTTCACCGGCCGGGCCTGGATCGCCGTCGAACTCTTGCGCGAGGCCGGCGATGCACAGTGGCTGCAGCGCCTGCATCAACTGTCCGACGCCACCGCACTGCCGCTGGTCGCGGCGGGCGACGTGCACTTCCACGTGCGCTCGCGCAAGGCGCTGCAGGACGTGATGACCGCGACGCGGCTGAACCGCCCCGTGGCGGACTGCGGGTTCGACCTGCAGCCCAATGCCGAGCGGCATCTGCGCAGTCGCCAGCGCCTCTCGCAGACCTGCCCGCCCGAGCTGATGGCCGAGACGCTGCGCGTGGCCGCGCGCTGCACGTTCGAGCTGACCCAGATCAGCTACCAATACCCCAGCGAAGTCGTGCCGCCAGGGCGCACCGCCATGCAGCACCTGCGCGCGCTGACCGATGCCGGTGCCCGTGAACGCTGGCCGGCCGGCGTGCCCGAAGCGTTCCAGCGGCGCATCGAGCACGAGCTCACGCTCATCGCAGACCTGCGCTACGAGCACTACTTCCTGACCGTGGCCGAGGTCGTCGCCTTCGCGCGCAGCATCCACATCCTCTGCCAGGGCCGCGGCTCCGCCGCCAACAGCGTCGTCTGCTACTGCCTGCACATCACGTCGGTGGACCCGGCCGAGAGCACGCTGCTGTTCGAGCGCTTCATCAGCAAGGAGCGCAACGAGCCGCCCGACATCGACGTCGACTTCGAGCACGACCGCCGCGAAGAGGTCATCCAGCACCTCTACGAGAAGTACGGCCGCCACCGCGCCGCGCTCACCGCCGTCGTCATCTGCTACCGCCCGCGCAGCGCCATCCGCGACGTCGGCAAGGCACTGGGCTTCAGCGAAGAACAACTCGTGCTGATGGCCAAGGACCACGGCGGCTGGGCGCTCGACGTCTTCCCCGACGCCCACCGCGACGCCCTGCTGCAGCGCCTGGGCCTGGCCCCTGACGACACGCGCCTGCTGCAGCTCATCACGCTGGCCCGCCAGCTCAACGGCCTGCCACGCCACCTGTCCCAGCACGTTGGCGGCTTCGTGCTCACCGAGGGCCCGCTGGAGCGCCTCGTGCCCATCGAGAACGCGACGATGGCCAACCGCAGCGTCATCGAATGGGACAAGGACGACATCGACGAGCTGAAGATGATGAAAGTCGACGTGCTCGCCCTGGGCATGCTCAGCGCGCTGCGGCGCTGCTTCGAGCTCGTCAACCCGATGCGCGGCACCACCTACGACCTGGCCACCACGCCCCAGCAGTGCGAGGCCACCTACGACATGATCTGCGCGGCCGACACCGTCGGCGTGTTCCAGATCGAGAGCCGCGCGCAGATGTCCATGTTGCCCAGGCTGCGGCCGCGCTGCTACTACGACCTCGTCATCGAAGTCGCCATCGTGCGGCCCGGCCCCATCGAGGGCGGCATGGTGCACCCCTACCTGAAGAACCGCGCGCTGCCCGAACACGCCGTGCCCTACCCCAGCGAGGCGCTGAAGGAAGCGCTCTGGCGCACGCGTGGCGTGCCCATCTTCCAGGAGCAGGTCATGCAGGTCGCCATGATTGCCGCCGGTTTCAGCGCTGGCGAGGCCGACCAGCTGCGCCGCGCCATGGCCGCCTGGAAGCGCCCCGGCGTGCTGGAGCAGTACTACGACAAGGTCGTCAAGGGCATGCGCGAGCGCGGCTACACCGACGCCTTCGCCGAGCAGATCTTTGCCCAGATCAAGGGCTTCTCCAGCTACGGCTTCCCCGAGTCCCACGCCGCCAGCTTTGCGCTGCTCACCTACGTCAGCTGCTGGCTCAAATGCCACGAGCCGGCGGCCTTCCTGTGTGCGCTGCTCAACTCACAGCCGCTGGGCTTTTACTCACCCAGTCAGCTCGTGCAGGACGCACGGCGGCATGAGGTCGAGGTGCGCGCCATCGACGTGAACCACAGCGATGCCGACAGCACGCTCGAAGCCCGCGATGGCCAGCACCAGCCGGCGGTGAGGTTAGGTCTGCACCTCGTCAGCGGGCTAGGCACCGAGGCCGCCGCGCGCATCGAGACAGCCCGCAGCCGCGATGGCCAATTCGCCCACCCGCAAGACCTGGCTCTGCGCGCCCGCCTGAAACAGCAGGACATGCAGCACCTCGCCGCCGCCGACGCGCTCACCAGCCTCGCCGGCCACCGCCGCCAGCAGGTCTGGCAGGCCTCGGCCCTGCACTCGATGCCAGCGCTGCTGCAAGGCAGCCTGCTGCCCGAGGACGACCTCGAACTCCCCGCCGCCGCCGAGGGCGAAGAGGTGCTGTGGGACTACGCCGCCACCGGCCTCACGCTGCGCCGCCACCCGCTGGCGCTGCTGCGGCCACGCCTGGCCCGCGAGGGCTGGCTCAACGCCGCGCAGTTGGCGAACCACAAAGGCGGCCGCCCCGCCCGCGCCTGCGGCCTCGTCACCGGCCGCCAGAAACCGCAGACCGCCAAGGGCACGCTCTTCATCACGCTGGAAGACGAAACCGGCAACGTCGCCGTCATCGTCTGGCCCGACATCTACACCGAACACCGCGACGTCATCCTCGGCGCGCGGCTGCTGGCGGTGGAGGGTGTGTGGCAGCGAGGGGATGGGGATGTGCGGCACCTGCTGGCGCGGGGGTTCGTCAATCTGAATGAGCGGTTGGGGCGGCTGCAGACGGAGAGCCGGGATTTCAGGTGAGTCTCCGCAGAGAGCGGCCCCGCGTGAGCGGGGATGGACCCTCACCGTCTTCAATGGCGGGCTCGGATCGAAACAGCCTCAGCGCCGCCCGCGTTCACTGGCGGGCACACACCCACACCACGTCGCTCCTACCCCGCCTTCATCGGCATCGTGGTCCTGCACTTCGGGAATCCGGCACATCCCCAGAAGCGGCTACCGCCTCCCTTCGCCACACGCTCGACGAGCTTGCTGCCGCAGTTCACGCAGGTCGGCCGCCAGTAGTCGCCCTCCAGCGCGACCTCCAGCAGCGCCTGCTGCTGTTCAGGCGTGCGCTCGTCGATCAGCGCAAGCAGAGCATCCACGTCCAGCAGGTTGATGCTGTTCTCACGCGCGAACGTCACGGCGTCGGGTGTGAAGGTGGAGGTGGTCGCGAACTGCCCCCGCTTCACACCATGGGCAGCCATGACGCCCCGCAACTCGCGGATCTTGTCCACCCCGACCCGCTTGCCCTGCCAGTGCTTGCACTGCACGACGCTGACGGGCTGGTCGGGCACGCTCTTCGAATGGAGCCAGACATCCACACCGCCATCGGCACCATGCGCTTGCGAACGGGTATGGAAGCCGGCCTGCCGAAAGAGCGCTTCGACGACGGCCTCGAAGCGTCGCCATTCGATGGTCTCGAACACGACCGCACTCCACGCAGTGGGCCTGCTGGCCGGCGCCAAGGGCATCGGCGGCGGGGCTGCGGCCACCGCACCGGCCGCGGCAAGCACCGTCGCCGGATGCGATGCCGGCGAAGCACGCCGGCCCAGCCACAGCAGCACACCGCCAGCCGCCACCATCAGGAAGCCCAGCGGCCTCACAGCCGCCAGGGCACCCGCAAAGATGGACTGCCCGACGAAGAACGACGCCACCACCAGCACCACACCGAGAAGCAGCAGCCTCAAGGCCGCCTCTTGCCGACGCCTGACCGCGCGGCCGGATTTTTTGTCCCTTGCTGCCATTCGATTTCTCCCTGTTGCAGAAATCCTAACGGCGCCATCGGTCCGGCCGGCGCGAGCCATGGCCGACAGCGGAATAGGCCTGCGCCAGACACGCCCGACGCCGAGGGTGTAAGTTGCGGCCGGCCCGCCGCGACCACAGATCCACCGCCACCGCGAAATCCACCATGCTGATCCGCACCCCCTTCCCCCACGAGCCCCAACCCAGCGAGATCACCCCCCGCTCGGTCTACCTCAACCGCCGCAGCGCCCTGGCCGGCCTGGGCCTGGCCGCCGCCTCCCCACTGGCCCTGGCCCAAGGCGGCGCGCCTGGCGGCGGCAAGCTGGCCAAGCTGCCGGGCGCGCGCTCAGCCCTTGCCGGCGCCATGGTGCTGGACAAGCCCACCGCCTATGCCGATGCGGCGTCGTACAACAACTTCTACGAGTTCGGCACCGACAAGTCCGACCCCGCCGAGCGCGCCCACACGCTCAAGACCCGGCCGTGGACGGTTGTGGTGGAAGGCGAGTGCGCCAAGCCAGGGCGGTACGACATCGATGCGCTGCTCAAGCTCAGTGCCCAGGAGGAGCGCATCTACCGGCTGCGCTGCGTGGAAGGCTGGAGCATGGTGATCCCCTGGGTGGGCTATTCGCTATCCGAACTGATCAAGCGAGCGGAGCCCACCGGCAAGGCGAAGTTCGTCGAGTTCACGACGCTGGCGGACCGCGCCCAGATGCCGGGCCTGCGCTCGGGCGTGCTGGACTGGCCCTATGTGGAGGCGCTGCGCATGGACGAGGCCATGCACCCGCTGGCGCTGCTGACCTTCGGCATGTACGGCGAGGTGCTGCCCAACCAGAACGGCGCGCCGGTGCGCATCGTGCTGCCGTGGAAGTACGGCTTCAAGTCGGCCAAGAGCATCGTCAAGATCCGCTTCGTGGAGAAGCAGCCGCGCAGCAGCTGGGAGCAGAGCGCGCCGCAGGAGTACGGCTTCTATTCCAACGTGAACCCCAACGTGCCGCACCCGCGCTGGAGCCAGGCGACCGAGCGGCGCATCGGCGAGGACGGGCTGTTCGCCAAGAAGCGGCCGACGCTGATGTTCAACGGCTATGAGGCGCAGGTGGGCCAGCTGTACGCGGGCATGGACCTGAAACGCTTCTACTGATGAAACGCGCGCTGTCGGCCGCGCTGCTGAGCCGCGCCGCCAAGCCGGTGCTGTTTCTGCTCTGCCTGGCACCGCTGGCCTGGCTGGTCTACGCGGCGGTTTCCAACCGGCTGGGCGCCAACCCGGCCGAGGCTCTGATCCGCGATCTGGGCGACTGGACGTTGCGCGGCCTGTGGCTGACGCTGACCATCACACCGCTGCGCGAGGTGACAGGCCTGGCCGCGGTGGCGAGGTTCCGCCGCATGCTGGGCGTGTTCACGTTCTTCTATGCGTCCCTGCACATGCTGGCTTATGGCTGGCTGGACATGGGGCTCGCCCTGGACGACATCGCAAACGACATTGCCAAGCGGACATTTATCTTGATGGGCTTCACGGCCTGGGCGCTGATGCTGCCGCTGGCGGCCACCAGCTTCAACAAGGCGATCAAGGCGCTGGGGGCCAAGCGCTGGCAGGCGCTGCACAAGGCGGCCTACGCGGCGGCTGTCATCGCGCTGCTGCACTTCATCTGGATGCGCGCCGGCAAGCAGGACTTTGCCGAGCCGGCCGTCTACGGCGCCCTGCTCGCCCTGCTGCTGGGGTGGCGCGTAGCAAAGGCCTTGCGCCGCAGCCGATAGCTCACTGGTGCCAGATCTGCACGTCCTGCCGTGCGATCTCGCTCGCTGCGCCGGGCGCCTTCAGCCGCACGCTGAGAGTCTCCTTGCCCTGCGCGCCTTCCAGCCGCAGCACCGGGGTGACGAGGTAGGCGCCGGCGGCGATGTCGGCCGTCCACAGCGGCTTGTCGCTGGCCTGGCCTTGCGGGTTGATGGCGTGCAGATGCACAACGCCCGCGCGGCTGCTGTGCACGCGCAGCTGGAAGCGCGTGCCGCTGGGCAGACCGATGCGGCCGTCTGCGGCCGCGTGCTCGGAGCCGCCCACCAGCACGCCGGCCGTCAGCACGGGCTTGCCAGCCGAGCCGCCGCCGGCCCAGACGGCGAAGCGCGACCAGGTCTGACCGGGCGATTCGCCACGCGCAAGGCCGGTGACGAGGAAGGCCGCTGCCGCGCCGATGAACACGGCGAGCGCGAGCTTGAGGAAACGGGATGCCATGGCAGGCTCCTTCAAGGCAGGGACGGGTCGACGATGCGGCCCACGAACAAGGGCGCGCCGGTCGGCTTGTGGACGATGGCGAACACGAACGGCCGGTTGACGGCGCACACCGGCGCCGGTGCGCTGAAGGACTTGGCCAGGCCGACGGCCGCCGTGGCCGCCGCCGCCTCGCCGCCCTGCTCGTCCAGCGTGACGGCGACGGACTGGTAGACGTTGTCCAGGTAGACACCCTTGGCCGCGCGGCCCAGCAGCGGCGTGAAGTCGGCGCCCGGGCCGAACACGGCCTCCACACCCAGCGCCTGCAGCGTGGTCTTGAGCGCCTGCGGCTTGGGCGCGAGCTGCAGCTTGGGCATCTCCAGGCGACAGGTCAGCGGCTTGAGCGGGTCGCCCCAGGTGGCCAGGTCGCTGCCATCGATGTCGTCCAGCGCGGCCTGCAGGTCGCGGCCCTGCGGCGGCATGGCCAGCAGCACCGCGTAGCCGGGCGCGGCGAAGGGCAGCTCCATGACGGTGAGCTGGCCGACCTGGCCCATGCGGACCTCACGCTCGTCGCTCATCGTCGGCACCAGCTTGATCGCGCCGGGCGCCGTGTGGAAGGGCTTGGCGGCCGTGCGGGCCGGGTCGAAGGGCTTGAGCCACGGGCTCTTGAAGTGCAGCGCGCTGGTCAGCACCATGCGGCTGGCCGGCGTCACCGCGCCGGGCGGCAGCAGCGTCGGGATGCGCTGCGCGGTCTTGTCGGCGGCCCAGCGGTTGATGGTGCGGCGGGCGGCTTCGGCGTCAGCAAAGTTCAGCAGTGCGGCATCGGCCTGGTAGCGCTGCTGCACCCGCTCGGCGTAGGCGGCCGGCACCGCGCGGCCCGCGCTGCGCGCGATCCAGACACGGTTGGCCAGGCTCACGCCGCTGCCCGGCTGCTGCAACGCCGCCAGCAGGCGCGGCAGGTGGCTGGCCAACAGCCGCTCGCCCGCCGTGCGGCTGCCCACGAGGCCGGCCAGCTCGCGCGCGCCCAGCGGGCCGCTGCCGGCATGCACCAGGCCCAGGCCGGCGGCCAGCGACACGGGCGAGACCGCCACGTTCACCGCGCCGGCCGGCTCGCTGCCTGGCTGGCGCAGCAGGTCCAGCCCCAGCTCGGCAAGCGCGGCGCCGGCCGGCCCGCGCGAGGGCGACAGCGGCGGCGGCACGACGGCGGGCGCCGCTGTGTCGGCCGGGGCGCTGTCGATGACGATGTCCTTGCTGGGCGCGGAAGCGGCCTGGGGCGTCTGGGCATGGGCCAGGCCGGCGGCGGCCAGGCAGAGGTGGAGGAGGTGCAGCTTCATGGTCAGTTGACTTCGCTGATCTCGGCCACCGTGCTGGCGCCAAAGCGGCTGTCCATGGCGACGACGCCGAGGCTGCGCACCGTGGCGGCCGTGGCACTGCCGGTCACGAAGCCGCCGTCCTTGGACAGCTCCTTGCCGAAGTCGCGCGGCGAATTGGACAGGTAGGCCATGAAGTAGCTCTTGCCCGCCGGTCCGTGCGCCTGCAGCGCCCAGCTCTCGCGCGGGAAACGGTGCGTGCCCGCGGCCACCTTGTTGTTGGTGTCGCGGTCGTTGGGGAAGAGCTGGTAGTACTTGCCGTCGGTGCCCAGGTGCAGCAGGTACAGGTAGCCGGGCCGGTCGACGGAGACGGAGAAGTCCAGCAGGTCCTGGTTGATCTTGAGGCGCGGGTTGTTGACCTGGATGCCGACGCGGATGGTGGGGTCGGCCGCGCGGCGCAGGCTCTCCAGCGCGCCCGCGCCGTTGGCCACCGGCGCAGCACCGCCCGATGCACCGCCGCCCCCGCCGGACGCATCCGCCACGAAACTCATCGGCAGCCGCCCCTCGCCCAGCAGCGTGATGGTCTGCTTGCCGGACTTGCCGCCGTTGACGACGGCCTGCGAGCACAGCTTGAGTTCCTCGCCGTCGATGATGCCGTTGCGGTCGCGGTCGGCGCTGCGGTCCTGCAGGCAGCGGGCCCAGGCCACGGTGGCAGCGCTGCCTTTGTCGGCGGCCCAGGCCACTTCGTTGTCGGCGGCAGCGGCGATGTAGAGCATGCGGGCGGACTTGGCGGAGGCCACCACGCCCAGCGTGCGCGACAGCGACTTGGCATTCACCGCGTTGCCGCACTGATAGCCCTCGTCGTTGGCCGAGCCGGCCTTGGGCACGACGGCGAACTTCGGCGTGGAGCCGTCGGCACTGCGCGTCAGGCTCTTGGTGGCGTGGCCGCCGGAGAAGCAGGAGTCGTTCAGCATGACCACCTGGCTGGCCTTGGCCGACAGCGCCTGCAGCACGGACTGCAGATAGCTGTCGGCAACGATCTTCACGTCGGCCGACACCAGGCCCTCGGTGCACTTGCTGCCGTCGCGGCCGTCCACCTGGGCGCCGTGGCCCGAATAGAACAGGAAGACCTTGTCGCCTTCGCGCACACGCTCGTTCGCCAGTTGCTGGATGGCTTGAGCCATGCCCTGCGCGGACAGCTCCTTGTTGCGCAGCCAGCGGATGTTCTGGCGCGGCACGCCCATGCCTTCAGCGATCTGACTGGCCAGGCGGCCGTCGGCCTCGATGCCGGTGGGCGGCAGCTGGGCGCTCGTGCCCGCGTAGTCGATGGTCATGATGAGCGCATGGTTCTCGGCATGCGCCAGGCCGCCGAGCGACAGGCCGGCGGCGATGGCGAACGCGGCGCGCAGCCGCGAGGACAAGGCCAAGGGGAGGGGCAGGGCTTCAGGCTTGTTCATCGTCTGCTTCTCAAAAAGGTGGGTCGAAGGGGCTGTTGCAGGACAAGGACGCAGCGGCGGCGCCGATGTCAGGAAAGTGCATTGATCTCGGCCGCGCGCCTTCACAAAAGCGTTCACTGCGGTTTGACGAAGCGCACGTCCAGCCGCCCATCGCCCGGCCAGGCCAGGCTGCGGACCTGCAACTCAGGCTCCAGCGCCGCACGGGCCGCAGCCGGCAGCTCGGCCGTCAGGCGCCAGCCCGCGCCGTCGCGCTGCAAGGCGGATGACACTCCTTGCGCCGACAACGCCAGCTGCAGGCGCAGCGCTGCCTGCTCCGGCTCGGCTGCCACGACGACGGCCCCGCCCTGCAGCGTCTTCGGCAACGACTTGGGCTGGCCGGGCCTGGGCGGCGGCGCGGGCGTGTGCGGGGGTGGCTCCACCACCTCGTCGCCACCGCCCTCGTCCTGCGGCTGCTGCAACAGCGGCGTCGACACCACCACGAAGGCGAGCAGCGCCGCCGCCCCGTAGCCATAGCCCATGCGGCCTTGCGGGGCGTTCCACCACGCGCTCAGCGCGGCCAGCAGGCCGGTGGGCCGAGCGGGCACCGCATCAGCGAACGCGCCACGGGCACGCAGCATGTTCATCAGGCGCTTTTCCTGCTCCGCATCGGCGGCAGGAACAGCGGCAACGCGCTGCTCGAAATAACCTCTCAACTCGGCGGCCTGGCGCTCCGCCGCATCGGCGGGGGCGGCCTGGCCGGCCAGCACGGCGAGCCAGCGCTCGTCCTGTGAACCTGTGAGCATCGCCCTCACTCCTTGCAATGCTGAAAATAGTCGCGCGCCAGCTGGCACGCCCGGTAGACGCGGTCCCGTGCCGCGCCCTCTGCCGCCTTGCTGACCCGCGCGGGCGGCGCGCCGAAGAACACCGCGATCTCGCGGGCCGACCAGCCCTGGGCCTTGAACAGCAGCACCTGGGCGGTGAGCGGCTCGTCCTTCTCGAACTGCGCGGCGGCTCGCTGCACGCAGTTGCGCACCCAGGCCGGCAGCTCGGTGTCGCCGGCCACGGTCTCCTGCACGGCCAGCCAGGCGTCGGCGTCGAAGGCCAGCTCCAGCGGCCCGCCCTGCGCGCTGCCGCCGCGGCTGAGGGCGGCCCGCTTGCGCGCCCAGTCGATCAGCTCGTTGCGGGCCAGCGTCCACAGCCAGACCTCGGCCGGGCAGTCCTGCGGCGGCTGGGTGATGAAGTTCAGCACCACCTCGCTCGTCAGCTCCTCGGCCTCGGCCTCGCCGACCTTGTTGTTGCGGAAGAAGCCCTGCAGGCGCCGGCTGCGGTGGCGCAGCAGCAGCGCCGCCGCCCGCTCGCGGCCGGCAGCGCCGGTCCTGGCCGCCTCGGCGGCCTGCGTGGCAATGCCGTCGTCCGCCAGCGTGGAACGGCGCGCGGCCGTGGGGTCAGGGCTTGCCGTGGTCAAGGGGCGTCACTCCGCGCGGCGGATCTCGACGCGCCGGTTGACGGCCGACTCGGCCGCGCCCTGCTGCAGCGGCTTGGCGCTGCCAAAGCCATAGGCACTCAGCCGCTCCGCCGCGACACCGCGCTTGAGCAGGTGCTTGCGCACGGCAATGGCCCGCGCGCAGGACAGCTCCAGGTTGATGCGGTCCTCGCCCGTCGCGTCGGTGTGCCCGGCCACGGCAAAGCGGCGCTGCGCCATGTCGGGCTCCTTCAGCACGGCGGCCAGGCGGTCCAGCACCTGCTGGCTGGCGGCGGCGATGGCGTCTGAGCCGGTGGCGAACTGGATGGCCAGGTTGACGTTGGCCGCGCCCGCGCCGCCGTAGGGCACGACGCCCAGGCTGCGCGTGCCGCCACCCGTGGCGGGGCTGGGGTCGCCGCCGGCGCAGGCGCCGTCGGTGCTGGGCGGCGCGGTGCGCGTGAAGCTGCGCGTGGTGGCCACCTTGGGCGGCGCGCCCAGCAGCGCGCGCAGCTCGTCCTGGCTGGGGTTGGCCAGCGGCGCCTCCTGCGCCTGGGCCAACGCCGTGCAGCCCAGCAGGGCCAGCGCCAGCAGGTGCCGCCTCATGGCGCCGTCTCGCGCAGCGTGGCCATGGCCGCGCCATAGCTGCCGGGCACGGCCAGCTCGCCGCGCGCCACGCTGGCCTGCAGGGCCATCAGGTCCAGCGGCTGCACGCTCAGCACGGCGACGAAGTAACCCACGCCGGCCGGGCCGCGAGCGGTCATGCGCCAGTTCGGGCGCGGCAGCTGCAGCGTGTTGCCGGCGGGCACGAAGTTGGCGCCGTCGATGGCGTTGGGGAAGAGCAGGCTCTGCGTGCGGCCATCAGTGCCGACCTGGATCAGGTAGACGTGGCCGGAAACGCCCGGCGTCACGCTGGCGCCGAGCGTGTCGCCCATGCGGATCTGCTCGCTGGACAGCTTCAGCGCGATGGGCAGGGCGCCGGAGGCGCTGCGCATCAGCGTGTCGACGCGCGCCAGGCTGCCGCTGTCGGGCGCCGTGGGGGTGCTGGCGCCGCAGCCGGCCAGGCCGGCGGCGACCAGGAGGGCGGCGATGAAGGAACGGGTTTTCATGTCGAAATCTCCTGAGGCGTTCAGCGCGGCGTGGGAACCAAGCGGTCGCTCGGCGACGTTACGGGCGTCGGCGCATTGGCCGGGCGGTTCGCCGCCGGCGCCGGGCGCATGCCGCTGACGCGGCGCACTTCCACGCGGCGGTTCACGGCGGCCGTGGGGCGGGACGGGTCTGCCAGGCGCGCATAGCCGAAGCCGATGGCCTGCAGCCGCTGGGCGCCGATGCCGTGCACGTCGATGAGGTAGGCACGCACGGCATTCGCGCGGTCCATGCTGAGGCGCACGTTGTAGGCGGCGTCGCCCACCTTGTCGGTGTGGCCGCCCAGCTCGAAGCCGGACACGGCCAGGGCCTTGTCGTTCAGTGCCAGGGCCAGTTCATCCAGTTGGCGCTTGCCCTGGGTCATCAGCTCGGCGGAGTCGAAGCCGAACTGCACCTGCAGGCTGATGGCGGGGTCGCGGCGCGGCGGTCGGCTGCTGCCGGGCGCGCCGGGGTTGTCCAGCACCACGTCCTTGGGGTTCAGCGCCTCCAGGATCTTGGGCGCGCCGACGACGGGCGGCGGGATTTCTTCGGCCTGGGCCACGCCGGCTGCGGCGAGGCCAGCCAGCGCGAGCAGGCTGCGTCTGTGCATCTTCATGATGTGCTCCTGCTTCACTGGGCTTGCGAGACGGCCTGCTCGATGGCCGGGAACTTGCCGCGCGGCACCAGTTGCAGGTACAGCGAGCCGATGCGGCCGTCCTGGCGGTAGGCCGGCTGGTCGCTGCGGCCTTCAGGGCTGGCCTTGGCGTGGCGCACCGACACGACCAGGCGCTCGTTGGCCGGGCGGTTCATCAGGAAATACTCGTTGGCGCCCAGCGGCAGGTCGACGGTCTCGCCGGCCTTGATCTGCACCGACAGGCCCGCCTGCGGGTAGACCTGGCCGGTGCGGCGGCCGTACCAGAGGTCACCGATGACCTGGTCGACGGCGGCCACGGCGTCGAAGGTCGCCGTCACGCGCACCTTGAAGCGCTCGCCCGGCTGCAGCGGCGCGCCCATGCCGCGCAGCTCGCGCTTGCGGCCGGCGGCGTCCAGCACCACCTGGCGCAGGATCAGGCCCTGGTAGTTGAACTGCTGGCTCCAGTTGCGCGCGGCGGCGCTGGCGCCCGGGCCCACCAGCGGCAGGTCCGGCAGGCCGAGGATGACCGGCAGCGGCTGGTAGGTGTCGCCCGCGGCGGCCCCGGCCAGCGTCAGCGGCACGGACTGCACGCTGCCCACCGGCGTCTCCGGCACCGCGCCAAGCTGGCCGGCCCAGTGGTTGAACGCATTGAAGGCGGGCACGTGCTCGACGGCGACGGATTTCTCCTGCGCGCTAGCGGCTCCAGCGAAGCACAGCGTGGCGGCGAGCGCGAAGGTCTTGATCTTGTTCATGGACGTCTCCTCGGCGCTCAGCGGCTGTGGGCGATCTTGATGGTGGTGACCAGGCCCTGGCCGCCCTCGTTGACGATGTAGGTGGTCGTCGGCGTGCTCTGCACATCGACGCGGATGTCCTTGGACGCGCCGCCGCCCTCCTTCAGCGAGCGCAGCCACTGGCTGACCCAGGCGAAGAGGCCGCTCTCCTGCACCGGCTCCATGACGACGTGCAGCTGGTCGACGCCGGAGTTGCCGGTCAGCGCCAGGCGCGGCGTGATCAGCTCCTGCCCCTGGCGCAGTTCGCCGCGCCAGACGGGCTCGCTGCCCAGTTCGCCACGCGGGTTGGTGTTGAACAGCGACACGCGCGAGTCCCGCGAGCCGAGCACCTTGATGCGGAAGCGGTCGCCGGTGCGGAACAGCACATCGGTGCTCTTGGGCGTGAGGCTGCCGTCGGGCGCTTCCAGCAGCACGCTGACGCTCATCGCATCACCGGCAGCGGCCGGCGACGCGTTGACGACCGGCGAGCTGACGCGGTCGATCACCACGTCCTTGGCACGGTCGGTCGCCGCTGACAGGCCACAGGCCAGGGCCAGGGCGGCCGCGACGGCGGCGCGCTGGTTCAGCTTCATCTTGTTCATCAGGGGCTCCTTCTCGGAAAGGTCCAGCCGGAGCGGGACGGGGGATTGAGGTAGTGCCAGGGACGCGGCCGGCGAAAAAACGTCAGGCCAAGGGCGCGGTGATTGCACGCGACCTCACAACCGGATCATGTTGCCGCGCCCCGCGAAGGCGAACATAGGGGTCTGCACCTTGCAGCCACCGTCCTTGCGGCACAGCACCCGGGAGGTTTCCAGCACCTGCTTCTGCACATGCTCCAGGAACACCTGCTCCAGCGACAGCTGGCCCTTGGACGCCGCCAGGCCGCGCAGCAGCCGCGACGTGAACAGGCCGCCGTTGGGCGGGTCCTCCAGCGACAGCTCCTCGGGCTGCGAGGCCGCCAGCACCGCGAAGTGGCGGGTCGCCAGCGCCGCGTTCGCTTTTGCCGCGCGGGCCATCGCCTCGGGCTCGGGCGAGACATTGCCGCTGCGCACGTCCACGCCCTGGGCCGTCACCACCGCGCTGGGCATGAGCCGGGCCACGCCGCCGGCATGGCAGGTGTCCACCACCAGCACGATGCGCCGCGCCGGCAGGTTGCCGGTCATGCTCTGCAGCTGCCAGAAGTCCAGCGCGTTGGCGTCGCCCTGGCCGCCAAAGTCCGCCAGCACGGGCAGGCCGAAGCCGGACGGGCCGAACTCCTTGGGCGCGCCATGGGCCGAGATGGCGATCAGCACCAGGTCGTCCTCCTGCGTCTTGGCGGCCAGCTCCATCAGCTGCTGGCGCACCGCGCCGCTGGTGGCCTGGGCATCGACGAGCGTGCGGATGTTGCCCTTGTCGAAGCCCATGCCGGGCAGCGCCTTGGCCATGTTGGCGACGTCGTCGGCGACGCCGGGCAGGTCGCCGGGGTCCAGGTGCGGCCGCAGGCGCTGGCGCACAGGACCGTAGTCGGACATGCCGATCAGCAGCGCGAAGCAGCGCCTGGGCGGCGGCATGGGCTGGTCGGGTGCAGCCGGCGCGGGCTCGGGCGGCAGCACCACGGGCGTGGCGCCGGCCACCAGCGGCGGCGGCTCGTCGAGCAGCTCCTGCAGGCGCTGCGGCGTCAGGCCGCGCAGCCGCGTGCCGATGCGGGTGGCCAGCTGGGCGGCAGCCTTCTCGGCGGCCTGCTCCTGCGCGCGGCGCTCGCCGAACTCGCGCGTCTCGGGCGTCAGCGTCGCGAGCATCTGGCCCACGGCCGTTTCCGAGGCCAGGATGCTGCGGCCGACGAACACGCGGGCCTCCAGCCGCACCTCGGCCATCACCGTGTCGCTGCCCGGTCGCGGGCGCACGTTCTGGTAAAGCGAGAACACCAGCGAGAAGCCGGCATCGGGCGCGAAGGTGACCAGCATCGCCGGGCCCTGGTCGAGCAGCTGGTAGGTGCGCGCGTCGGGCTGCACGACGGTGAGCTTCTGCTTGATGAAGGCGTCCTCCAGCACGCGGGTGGCCGCCGCGACGGTGGGGTCCAGGCGCGACGGCGCGTTCACGCGCTCCTTGCGGTAGAGCACGGTCAGCAGGTCGGTTCGCACCGGACCGCCGATTGCCGCCAGGCCGGGCAGCGCGGGCAAGGCCATGCCGGCGCCCAGCAGGGTCAGGGTCTGGCGCCTGCGGATTTGGATCGTTTTCATCGCTACTCCCAGCGGGTCTTGCGCAGCGAAGCGTCGGTGATGATGGCGAAGTCAGTTTCGCTGGGCTGCACGTCCGCCAGCTTGCGCACGACGGCGCACTGGCTGGTCTCGGTGCCCACGCCGGTGCAGCGCACCAGCGCGATGGGCTTGGTGATGCCGAACTTCTCGCTGTCACCCACCGTGATGAGCTTGGAACGGAAGACGATCAGCTCGTCGCCGTCCTGGAAGCCATGCTGCTGGCCACCCATCAAGGCCATGTCGTTCCCGTCCACGACCGTGACCACCCCCTGCGGGCGCAGGATGCCCTCGATGCGCTGCCCGGCCAGCACGAAAGCACGGCGCAACGCGCGCTGGTAGTCGATCATCAGCTTGTTGCGGATGGCGGGGTCGCTGGGGCTCTCGCCGGGCATCAGCACCGCGCGGTCGCCGCTGACCAGGCCCGTCCTGCCCTCCACCTGCACGGCCGTGCCGAGCAGGTATTTGCCGGTGTAAATGTCCTTCATCTGCACCGACAGCAGCACGCTGGTGTGCGCCGCCTGCACGCCGCCTTCCAGCGGCTTGAACTCCTGGTTGGCGGCAATGATCTGCGCATCGATCATGACGTCGGCCTGCTCGGCGGTGACCGTCGAGCGCAGGTCGTAGACCTCGAAGCGCCGGCTCTTCAGGATGGTGTCGGTGAACAGCCGCGTCAGGCCCAGCGGCGTGATGTCCACCAACTGCGCCATCTCGGGCGGGAAGTGCGCCTTGTCCGCCCCGTCGGCCGTGCGCAGCATGTCCACGTAGACCTTGGTCATGCGGCCTTCGGTGCGCAGCTTGTTCAGGCGGCCGTAGTCGGCACTGGGCGGCATCACCAGACTGCTCACCACCTCGACCTTCTGCGCCACCGCGCAGGACGGCAGCGTGGCGACCATCGCCAAGGCCAGCAAGACCTTCGTCAGCAGCGGCTTCATTTGCTGCCCTCCTTCTTCACGGGCGCCTTGGCGGGCGCGGCCTTGGGCGCCGGCTTGGCGGGCTTCTTGCCCTTGGCGTCCTTCTTGGCGTCGGGCGGCGGCGGCACGGGCGCCGCCTTGGGCGGTGGCGGTGGCGGCTTCACGACCAGCGTCTTGCAGGCCTCGGCCGCAGTCTCGTAGACGAACACGGCCTGGGGGCTGGGCACCGGGCGGATGGCGACCGAGCCCAGGTAGAGGGTCGCGTGCCGGGCCTGGCCCTCGCGGTTGGCGAAGATCAGCCGCATCAGCTGGTTGTCGCCCCATTCACCATACTTCTCGCTGACGCGCAGCTGCACCCTGGACAGCGGTTCGGCATCGGCCGTCGTGCGCTCGCGATGGTCGGAGGTCAGCAGTTGCGCGGGCAGCTGCTGCTCCTGCAGGCTGGTGCCCGGCGACTCCATCGCATTGACGAAGGTGAAGCCGTCGGCCTTCTCCTTGTCGTTGAAATAGGCGGCGGCGAACTCCTCGCGCTCCGACTTGCTCACGGCCAGGTCCACCATGCGGCCGGCCTCAGGGCGGTCGCATTCGCCGATGCGCTGCAGCATGCCCGGCGCATCGCTGCGGAACAGCGCGCCCTTGAACAAGCCCGCCGTTTCCTCGCGCTTGTTCAGCTCGGCGAAGACGTCCTTGGCGCTGGCCATGTTCATCGGCTTGTCGCCGTCGACGAAGACGAAGCTCTTCTTGGTGCCGACCAATCGGGTGAAGAAGTTGCCGCCCTCCTCGCTCGACGCGCCCAGCTCCACCCCCTTGGCCGCCGTCTCCACGGCCACCTTGGCCAGCGGCGCGGCCTCGTAGACGAAGTCCAGCATCATCGGCAGAGACATCAGCAGCGGCCCCAGCCCCTGCTGCTTCTCCTTGGCCGCCTCGCCGACGGCCTGCACGAAATTGGCCGTCATCGCGCCGAAGGCGACGATGCCGGTCATGGTCTGCAGATAGGTCTTGGTGCGCCGGACCACGTCATCCGTCTCGGTGCGGTAGGCCTTGAAGGCCTCGGGCTGGACCCGCTGCAGGTAGCTCAGTGCCAGGTTTTGCGCCGCCATGTCCTTGGCGAAGTCACCGACCTTGAGCTTGCCCAGGTCCCGCTCCATGAAGGCCATGTCCTCCTGCGACAGGCTGGCCGCCAGCTCGGCCGACTTCTCGCCACCACTGGTGTCGTTGGCGGCCAGCGCTTTGTTGCGCTCGGTCATGGCCGCGAACAGCAGCTTGGCCGCTTCCTCGCGCCGGTGGATGACCTTGCCGAAGTCGGTCTTCAGGCCTTCCAGGTCCTTCTGCGCGCGCTTCAGCAGCTTGCCGGTGACCTTGGCGCCCACCACCAGCGCCGCCATCGTCACCACGCGCTTGGCCTGGGTGGCGTTCATGCCGGCGGGGGGCGGCAGCTTGACGGTCTCGGCGGCCAGCGCGGCGGGATCGTCGAGCATGGACTGCAGATAGTCGTCCAGCGCCTTGCTGGCCGCGCTGGCCACGGACTGCTTGACCAGCTCGATGGCCGCCTTGACGGCCGTTTCCTTGAGGGTGTCGCTGATGTTGAAGTTGCCGGACGTGAGCTGGGTCGTCGCCGTGTCCAGGGCTCCGCCCAGCAAGACGGCGGCCTTGGCCGCCTTGCGCATGCGCATCTCTTCCTGCATGGCCCGCAGCGTGCCCACCAGCTCGGCGCCATTGACCGTGCCCTTGGCGAACAGCATCCCCAGGTCGGCCGACATGGGCTCACCCGGCGCGGCCTGGCCGGCCTGGGCCTGCAGCGCCGCGTTCCTGAGCGACTCGGGCGTCGGCTGTGTCTGCAGCCCGGCGGCGGGCGGCTGGTTGAACAGGCTCTTGACGAGGTCGACGGCGCTGTTGTTCTGCGCAAGGGCCGGGGCCGTGAACAGCAGCGCCGCGCACACGGTGGCACGCAGCGGATGCGCACCGAGCGACGGGCCAGGGCGCCCTCGGGAGGTGCACGGGTTCTTCATGCCCCACCCCCAGCGGCGTGCCTGCCGCCCGCGCCGCGTCTCCCCATCCCGTTCATCGCCAACTCCCTGGACTTGACGGCCTCGCCGTAACAACATGCTACCGACGCGGCATGACAACTGCCAGACGGGTGGTTTCCCTTCCCCCAGTTGGGCAGGTAGGTGGCTGGGGCCGTTCGAGAGGGCGCCGCGCCGCGTGCTGGACTCTTTCACTTCACTGCTCCTGTTGCACCGTTGTTGCAATTCAAGACGCAGTGGCCAAGCAAACGTCAGTCCATCGGCAACGTCCTAAAGCCCGCGCGTCGCCGCCCACTGGCCCAGCAGGCCGCCGGCGATGAGCCCGGCAGCGTAGAGCCACCGCCACGGCAGCCCGGTGGCGGGCGCGGCCTGCACCGCAGCCGGCTCGGCCGGCGGCTTCATGACCGGATCGACGGTGGAGGCACTGCCGTAGGACGTGGGCTGGGCCGGCGGCAGCGGCGACGGCGCAGGCGGGGAGGCCGCCGGCAACTCGTCGATGTTGATGAAGTCGACGATGGCGCCGCTGGTGCGCTGCGTCGGCTGGTCGGCGCTGAAGGTGCCCTCCCCCGGCATCGGCCCATCCACCGGCGTCTCCGGCACGGGCAGCGGCTTCAGCGTGGCGGGCAGCACCTGCGGGTACTGGTGGCGCCCGGTGCGCGGCAGTGCCGGCATGACGCGGCGCAGCGCTTCCGAGGCCTCGGTGAGCGACGGGAAGCGCGCCTGCGGCGCCTCGGCCTTCATGCGCCGCAGCACGTCGAACAGCGGCTGGCGCGCGGCCGGCGGCGCCATCGGCAGCAGTCGCTCCACCGCCACGGCGGCCGCGTATTGCATGGCGGCGGCAATGTCCAGCTTGCCGTCGTCCAGCGCCTGCTGCACCTGCTGGTCGGCGTCGTAGGCGGCGAAGATCTGCGCCGAGCGCGCTTCCACGTCCTGCACGGCGGCCGTGGTCTGCGGGAAGGGGGCGTTGGCTTCCCGAAAAGCGTGCACGAAGCGCACCTGGTCGGCTTCCAGGAACTGGCGCAGCTCCGGCGCGATGCGGTCCATGTGCGCGCCGATCATGACCGGCCGGCGCAGGTGCATGCCGGTGACGACGGTGTGCGCGTGGTCGATCATCACGGCGTCCTGCGGCATCACCTGACCGGCCACCCCGCGCGTCAGCGGCAGCACGATGTTGCCGTCCCACAGGTCGATGGGCAGCGCACCGGCGGTGACGAAGGCTTCGGCCCGGCGCAGGAAGTGCACCCACACGGCCAGCCGCTCGTCGAAGCTCAGGTGCTCCGGCGCACCCGGCAGGCCCGCCAGCACGCGCAGGCTCAGGCCGCCGAAGCGCGTCGCCAGCCAGCCGGGCGCCTCGGTCGGCACCAGCTGCGGCACCGGCGCACCGCGGTCGCCCAGCAGCTTGAGCACGGCGCGCTCATGGTCCAGCAGGCTGGCGACCGAAGGACCCAGCCGCAGATCGAGCGCCTTGACGATGCACGGCCCGTCAGGCGACTCGGCCCAGCCATAGCGGGCATCGGGCCGGCCATCGATGACGCGGGTGCTTTCAGAGAACCATTCGACCGGGGTATCGGCAGGTAGTTGGGTCATCGTCGGCTGGGTGTCCATGGCGAGGTGCGGGGGATTGTGGGTGCGAGACTGCATGACGGCTACCGCGAACAAACGTCAGGTGGGCTGACGTTTTCCGGCGCGCTGCGTCCCTGCCCGGATGCCGAACCGACTCCACCCTGCCCGGCTGCTGCCCGCGCTGCTGCTGTTCGTGCTGGGCTGGCTGCTGATCGCCCAGCAGCACCAGCGCCAATGGGCGCGACTGCCCGCCGAGGCCACAGTGCAGCGCTTCGTGCCCGATGCGCTGGCCACGCCGCTGCCCGCGCCCATGCCCCTGGCCGAGCTGCGCCGGCTCTGCGCCACGCCGCCGTCGTGGCTGGCGCGCTGGGTCGGCCGCATCGAGCGCGCCGAGCTGGCCGCCTGCCTGGCCACGCCGCAGCCGCTGCCCGCCGACGCCGTGGCAGCAGCGGCACGGGTCTATGCCGCTCATCTGGACGCCCAGGCCCAAGCCACCCGCCACTGGCTGGCCGCCCAAGCCGAACACGCGCCGCCCGCAGCCGCCGCCCTGACCGCCGAGATGCGCCGCCTGCAGCGGCAGCGCCCCGGTCTGGCCGGGCTGCTGCCGGCCTCGACCCAGCCGCAGCGCGAAGCCATCGGCCCGCAGCCCGCGCCCGATGCATTGAGCCGGCCGCTGGCTGCACGGCCCGCAGCCGCCACCCACGAGCAGGCGCTGCAGCTGGGCCTGCAGGCCAGCGGCCGCCTGCTGCAGCTGGACTACGGCCAGGCGCCACCCTCGGCCCACTTCGCCAGCGACCGTGCCACGCTGGCCGACGCCCTCGAATGGCGCCGCCGCGCCCAGGCCCATGCGGCGCGCGGCTTCAGCCTGGCGCGGCTGCACGGGCTGCCCGACATGCTGCTGGCCAGCAGCCTGGTGCTGCTGGCCGCCGTGCTGATCAGTGGCGGCCCACTGCTGCCCTGGGTGGCCGCCACCCAGCTGCTGGCCTGCGGCGGCCTGCTGCTGACCGACCTGGCGCTGACCGGCGACCCGGCGCTGCGCTACCTCGTCGAGCGCCAGTTCTTCGCCCTCGGCAGCGGCGAGCGGTGGCTAGACCTGAGCCTGGCGCTGCCGCTGCCCGGCGGCGGCCAGCAGCGGCTGTGGTGGCCGCTGCTGGGCCTGGCCGGGCTCGTGCTGGCGCTGGGCCGGCTGCGCTCCGGCAGCGCCGCAGTGCTGGCGCCCATGCGGGCCTGGGTGCGCTGGGGCGCGCAGCCCCGCCGGGGCGCGGCGCAGACCGGTGTCATGCTGCTGCTGGGCATCGCGGCCGTGCTGGGCCTGGGCCTGCCGGCCGCCGTCAGCGAAGGCCTGATCGCGCTGGGCTGCGTGGGCCTGGCCACCTACTTCGCGCGCCAGGCCGGCTTTGCCAATGCCGGCGGCGGGCTGGACGCGGGCAACCTCGTCATCGCCCTCGGCGCGCTGGCCGTCGCCGTGGGCGGCGCCGTCTACCGGGGCGACCTGGGGCATGCGCTGGTGGCGCTGGCGATGGGCGCAGGCTTCTTCGCCCTGTTCGGCGGGCGGCTGCAGCGCGGGGCGCTGGTGATCGTCCTGCTGCTGGGCATGGCGTTGGTGTGGTGGCCCGAGCCGGCGGCGCTGCACTGGCTGCCGGCCCATGCCCAGGACCGCCTGCTGGCGATGGCTGACCCCTACCACGCCGCCAGCTCCGACCTGGCCCGCACTCGCTGGCTGATGCACGGCGCCGGTCTGTCGGGCTGGGGCGCCGGCTACGTGCCCTGGCAAGGTTTCTCGGCCGACACGCGGCCCATCGACGGCCTGCCGCTGCAGGGGCCGAGCGACTACGTGCTGGCCCTGGCCGTGGCGCTGTGGGGCCAGGCTGGCGGCCTGGCGCTGCTGGCGGCCACGCTGGCGCTGTTTGCCGGCTCGGCCACGCTGGCGGCACGCACCGCGCTGCGCCCCGGCCAGCCACCAGCGCTGCGCTGGCTGGCCGCGCTGGGCCTGTTCGGCTGCGCGGTCATGGCGGTCAAGATCCTGCTGTCCCTGGCCGGCGTGGCCGGCATGCTGCCGCTGACCGGCCTGCCCGTGGCCCTGCTCGGCTACGGGCCGGTCGGCCACCTCGCCGCGCTGCTCTATCTGGCGCTGGCACTGGGCACGGCGCATGCGCAGGGCCAAGTCGAACAGACCGGCGTGCGGCTGCATGGGACCGCCGGCCTGCCCGGTCTGCTGCGCCAGCGCGGTGCGGCGCTGGCCGGCCTGGCGCTGCTGGGCGTGGCCGCGCTGCTGGGTCTGGCGCTGCTGCAGATGCGCATGCAGAACCCGCAGCACCAGCACGTCGCCCAGGCCCGCTACGAGCTGGCCGACGCCGTCGCCCGCGCGCTGCTGCCGGCCGACCCGCCCGCCGAGCCCGGGCCACCCAACTGCCCGGAGCTGGCCCGCGTCGCGTCGGACTGGAGCGCCCAGCTGGCCGCACGGCAGCTGCGCCTGGATCTGCCGGTGCTGCTCAGCCAGCCCGCCGCCCGGGGCGCCTGCCGCCAGTTAGCGCGCGAACTGGGCGCCTTGCTGCAGGGCGGGCTGCGCCGCTGGGCCGAGCCCGACGCGCCCGCCGGCTCGCGGCTGGCGCCCTTCTTCCCGCGCCGCGAGCCGATGGCGGTGCGGCGTGACTTCACCAGCCCCAACGCCTGGTGGGGCCTGCCCGGCTGCGCGTCCAGCCTTTCCGCGCCCAGCGACGACTGCCGCGGTCTGGCCGCCGTGGAGCCCTTGCTCGGCGACCCCTGGCTGCAACGCGAACTCGCGCCCCGCCTGCAGGCCGGCGTGACGACCGCCACCGGCGAGCGCACGCTGCACGGCCGCAGCATCCCCACCGGCCCGCAGCTGGGCCTGAGCCTGGACCCGGCGCTGCAGCGTGGCGCCCAGCGCATCGCCGACTGCTTCACGGCGCGCAGCGCCGACTGCGAAGAAGCCCTGCCGCGCGACGCGGGCTGGCGCCAGCGCTTCTTCGATGAGAACCGCCTGCGCAGCGCTGCCATCGGCCTCGTGGTGGCCGAGGTGGACAGCGGCCGCATCGTCGCGCTGGCCGGCTCGCTGAGCGACTGCGCGCTCGACTCGTTGAGCCGCAGCGCCGACGCCGGCCCGCAAGGCCAGCGCGCCGCGTTGCGCCCCGGCAAGCCGCAGCCCTGCTCGCAGTTTCCCGACCGCCACAGCGCCTACCTCGCCCTGCAGGCCCCGGCGCTGTGGGCCGTGCCGCCGGGCAGTTCGCTGAAGCCGCTGGCCATGCTGGCCGCCATCGACGCCGGCCACGCAGCGGACGACACCGGCTGGAAGCGCATCCTGGCCGAAAGCCACGACCAGTCCAGCGTGCAGCGCGCCGCGCTCGATGCGGGCCAGGTCTATGTGGACACGCTGGCGCGCATCGGCTTCAGCGAGACGCGCAGCGAACTGCTGTGGGGCGGCACAACGGCGCTAGGAGGCTGGCAGTTCGGCCTGCGCGAAGGCATCGCCGGCCTGCGCCCGCCGCAGCGCATGAGCTTCGCCGACATGAGCGCCATCCGCCGCGAGAAGGAAGCCGGCCTGAACGCCGACCGCCGCCACGGTGCCGCCGTGATGACCGAGTACGTGGCCGCCCGCCGCCTGGCGGACTCCAGCATCGGCAGCGCCGACATGCGCATCAGCGCGCTGGGCCTGGTGGACTTGTGGCGGCGCCTGGACCTGCGCGCCCGTGGCCGGGCCGACGCCCCGGCCCTGCACCTGCTGGAGCGGCCCGGCCAGCCGGTGGCCCGCATCCCGCTGGCCTTCGGCTCGCCCGCTGCGGCCCGGCGCGCGCTGGCTGCGGCCGGTGGCGTGACCGCCAGCGCCTGGAAGGGCACCGCCCAGGGCTCCTGCCGCGTCGTCATGGCCGGCTGCCCGGCGGAGGGCCTGCCCGGCCTGGTGGGCAAGACCGGCACCAGCGACTTCCTCACCGCCGAGGACGGCCCCTGGGTGAAGCCCGGCCTGAGCCTGCCGGCCAAGCTGTTCGGCGGCGTGTTCGTCGCACCCGACGGCCGCCGCTACGCCGTGGCCGCGATGGCGTTGCGGGTGCGCGAGGGGGCGACGCTGGAGCTGCGTTCGTCGGCGGCGGCCGAGGCGGCATTGACCCTGGTGCGGCAGCCCGGTAGGGCGGGTCGCGACCCGCCGTTTGGCGGCGCTCACCCAAATCGAACTTCGGCCTCGGAAACGCCCGCAAACGGCGGGTCATGACCCGCCTGACGAAATCCGCCCGCCTGCGTCCAGAGCCACATGCCCCTCAGGAGCCCGCATGACCACGCTCGAACATCGCTTTGAAGGCCGCCAGGCGACCGCCCGCGCCATCCAGGCCCATGTCAACCGCCACCTGGATGCGTCCCGGCGGCTGCGACGCATCGAGGTGCGGCTGTCCAGCGCCGTGCCCGTGCCGACCGAGCCGGAGGACTTGCGCCGCCTGCTGGCCGGGCTGCTCAGCGAGCATGGCCAGGGCCGGGTGGAGCTGTCGCTGCGGCGCTTCGAGCGGCCGCTGGACAACGCCGGTGGCGAGCACCTGGTGCGCATGATCTTCGAGGAAGCGCCCGCCACGGCCCCCCCACCGCCAAGGCAGCGCTGGTGGCAGCGCCTGTTCGGCAGCCAGCCAGCGCGCCCAGTGAGGGAGGCGCCTCGGGAGGTCGCCGGCATCCCCGCCCGACGCGCCGCCGAGATGCTGCGCGAGGCACTGGCCGCCGCGCTGCGCTACGACACCGCCGGCCTGCAGAGCCGCCCGGTGGCGCATGTCGGCATCAGCGCCCACCTGCCCGAGATCGACGCGACGCTGCGCCAGATGATGCCGCCGCTCGACCCGCAGGCGGTGCAGTCCGTGGCCGCCATGCTGCGGCGCATGGACGTGAGCTGCCAGCCTGACCTGCGCCTGGACTACCGCTTCGAGCCGCGCCTGAACGCCGAAGGCACGCTGGCCGTGCTGGACGCCGACCTGCACGTGCGCCTCAGCCCGGCCAGTGCGGACGCCACCGCCATGCCGATAGTCACCGGCGTGCCGTCGACGGCCATGCCGGACGCCGAGCAGCTGGCCGCCCTGCGCGCCCCGGCCCGGGGCTTGCGCGTGCGCGTGCTGGGCACGCTGGCCGCAGACTTCGCCACGCCGTTCGAGATGACGCTCAAGGGCTGGCCGGCGCGCCTGGACCGCGCCGCGCTGGAGGCAGCCGGCTTCGGCCGCGAACACGGCGCGCTGCTCGGCGTGGCCAGCCAGAGCTGCCCGCTGCTCATCGAGCGGCACGGCGCGCAAGGCCTGCAGCTGCGCCCGGCCCGCCGCGCCGATGCCGCGCCCATGTACTACGGCGCGGAAGACCTGCAACCGCTGCCGGCCGAACTGGTGGTGGCCGAGCTGCCGATGCAACTGGTGCTGAACTGCCCGGCCGGAGTCCGCGATGCCGTCACGGGCACGGCACTCCCGGCACTTAGGATCGAACTGGCTGACGAGGCCCCTCGCCCAACCTCGCATCGCTGAACGCGAGCGAGTCTGGTCGGTCCCCCGAGGGGACGGCGATGCTTGCGGCATTGAGCCTCAAGCACATCGCCGAAACGGGCCGGCTTGGGAGCGGCCCGGCGCTCGGCCCGAAATGCGGATGGAGAACTGAGATGAACAAACGTTTGCTGGTCTTGTGGGCGGGTTGGCTGTTGCCGGTAGCGATGGCAGTAGCGGCGCCGGTGGCGGAAGTGGCGGGCCTGAGCGGCGAGGCGCACACCGGCCCGGCGGCCCAGGCACGCGCGCTGGCGGTGGGTGACAAGCTGGAGCCTGGCGCCGACGTGCGCACCGGCGACAAGGGCCGCGTGCGGCTGCGCTTCGTCGACGGCTCAACCGTCGTCATCGGCGACCGCTCGGTGTTCCGCATCGAAGCCTTCGCGGGCGGCCGCGACGGCAAGCCCCGCCAGGCCTCGCTGCTGCTGCAGCTGGGCCTGATCGGTCAGACCGTCTCGCCGTCGCGCGGCGGCAGCTGGACCGTCCGCACGCCCAGCGCGGTGACGGCCGTGCGCGGCACCGAGTTCATGGTGGAAGTGGGCGCCGACCTGGACACCAGCGTGGACGTGCAGGAGGGCAAGGTCGAGATCGAGACCGTCGATGCGCCCGACAAACCCCGCGCCAAGAGCCTGCGCCAGCCACCCGTGCTGCTGCAACCCGGTTCGCCCGCCATGGTCTGCCGCCAAGGTGGCGAGTGCGTGGTGGCCAAGAGCTTCAACCCGGACCGAATGAAGCAGAAGCAGGACCGACTCTCGGGCGTTTAGCCCGGCTGGGATAATTCGCGGCTTTCTCCAGCCGCGCCATGCCAAGTTCCACCTCCATCGACGTTGCCATCCTCGGCGGCGGCCCCGCCGGCTGCAGCGCTGCGTCGTGGCTGGCGCAGCTGGGGTTGTCGACCTTGCTGGTGGAGCGCGAGCCGCAGCTGTGTGCCGCGCTGCGAGGGCTGGAGTTCCGTCAGGACTGGGTGCTGGGCCGGCCCGCGAGCGCGCTGACCGAGCTGGCGCTGAGCTACGCCCAGCAGGTCGAGGCCACGCCGGGCATTGCGCTGCGCCTGGGCACCCGGGCCGAATCGGCCCGCCACGCGGCCGGCGCCTGGACGCTGCAACTGGCCACGGGCGAGCACGTGCACTGCCGCGCGCTGCTGGTCGCCACCGGCCTGCGGCTGCTGCGGCCGGCGCGCTATTTCGCCGTGCCGCACCCGCGTGTGCTCGATGCCACTGCACTGACGATGCGCCGCGACACATTCGCCCCAGGGCGCGTGCTGCTGCTGGGCGCGGGCGACAACGCGGCGGAGAACGCGCTCTTCCTGGCCGACCGCGGCTGCGACGTGACGCTGTGGGCGCGCGGCAGCTGGCGGGCGCAGGCCCATCTCATCGCCCGCGTCGAGGCCCACCCGCGCATCCAGCTGCGCCTGGCCACGCCGCTGCCCGACGGCATGCGGCCGGACGACACGGGCGTCACGGTCGGCAACGAGCGCTTCGATAGCGTCGCTGCGCTGCTGGGCTTCGAGCCCGAGCCCTCGGCCTTCACGCTGCTCAGCGAGCACGACCGCCCGCATGCCTTCATGGCTGGCGACGCCAGCGGGCGCTGGCACCCCTGCGTGCAGACGGCACTGGCCGACGGCGTGCAGGCCGCCAAGCTCATCGAGCAGGCGCTGCGCCCGGAAGGCCCGACGGCCGCGCCGCAGCGCTTCAACAACCGCCAGGTCATCCACCTGCAAGGCCTGCGCTTCAAGGCCAACCTGGGCATCCTGGACTTCGAGCGCACCGGCCCGCAGCCCATCCAGGTGGACGCGGAGGTCAACCTCGGCGCCCTGCCCATCGTCGCCCGCGACGCCGACATCGGCCGCGTGCTGGACTACCGCCGCATCCGCGCGGCCATCATCGACGAGTGCACCGTCGAGCACACCGACCTCGTCGAAGCGCTGGTGGGCAAGCTCAGCAACCGCCTGATGAGCCTGGCTGGCGTCGTCGGCGTGCGCGTGAAGCTGACCAAGCTCGAAATCTTCCCGGACTGCGAAGTCGCAGTCAGCTCCGAAACCGGAATCTGGTGACCCGCCATGTCTGAAGTTCTAGATCTCGACCAAGCCGCCGCCGACAAGAAGGCTGCGTTTGAAATCAACAAGCTGTCCAAGCGCCTGCACCGCCAGGTGGGCCAGGCCGTCACCGACTTCAACATGATCGAAGAAGGCGACAAGGTCATGGTGTGCCTGTCCGGCGGCAAGGACAGCTACGCGATGCTGGACATCCTGATCAACATGCAGCAGCGGGCGCCAATCAAGTTCAGCCTCGTCGCCGTCAACCTCGACCAGAAGCAGCCCGGCTTCCCCGAGGACGTGCTGCCCAACTACCTGCGCTCGCGCGGCGTGGACTTCCACATCGAGACGCAGGACACCTACTCCATCGTCAAGCGCCTCATCCCCGAGGGCAAGACGACGTGCTCGCTGTGCTCGCGCCTGCGCCGCGGCATCCTGTACCGCGTGGCTGGTGAGCTGGGCGCCACCAAGATCGCGCTGGGCCACCACCGCGACGACATGGTGACGACGCTGTTCCTGAACATGTTCTTCGGCAGCCGCATGAAGGGCATGCCGGCCAAGCTGGTCAGCGACGACGGCAAGAACGTCGTCATCCGCCCGCTGGCCTATGTGAAGGAGCCCGACCTCGTGCGCTGGGCCGAGCACCGCCAGTTCCCGATCATTCCGTGCAACCTGTGCGGCAGCCAGGAGAACCTGCAGCGCGTGCAGGTCAAGGCCATGATCAACGACTGGGAGAAGCGCTACCCCGGCCGCATCGACAACATCTTCACGGCGATGGGCAACGTCGTGCCCTCGCACCTGATGGACAAGAAGCTGTTCCCGTTCGAGACGATGAAGGCCACCGGCAAGGCCGAGCCGGATGGCGACATCGCGTTCGACGACGACGAGAGCTGCGCGACGCCGACGGCCAAGGTCGTGAGCCTCATCCGAGACTGAGCTTCCGTCGGCCGCAGGCGCAGCCCATGCCAGCCGGGCTGCGGCCTGTCACCCGCCCACGATGAACTCGGCGCGCCGTCCCTAGACTGCGCGCCGTTTTCATTCCGGGGACACCCATGCGCGCTCTTCTCGGCTTGCTGCTGCTCGCCGCCATGGCGGGTTGCAGTCAACACCGCGTGCAGACGCAGTGCATGCCCATCGTCGCCGTCTACCCGAGCTGGAAGCAGCAGGTGCTGCCGCCGGCGCAGATCCCCTGGCAGCGCATCACGCATGTGGCGCTGGTCTTTGCGCTGCCCACGCCCGACGGCGGGCTGGACACCCGGGCGCTGGACGGCCTGGTGGAGCCGCTGGTTCGCGATGCCCACCGGAACGGCAAGCGCGTCATCGTCTCCATCGGCGGCGCGCAGGGCTATGGTGATGCCTTCCAGCGCATCGCCGCATCGCCGGAGAAGCTGAGTCGCTTCACGGCCGCCGTGCGCGACTACGTCACCCGCCACCAGATCGATGGCATCGACATCGACTGGGAGTACTGGACCCAGCAGGCCGTGCGCCAGCAAGGCGGCAACGACCCCGTCGAGAGCCGCCTGCTGGTGACTCTGCTGGCCGAACTGCGGCGCACGCTGCCGCCCGGCACGCAGCTGACCACCTCGGTGTTCGCCGGTCACTGGGTGGGCGAGCAATACCTCGCCGAGCTGCAGGCCCATGTCGACCATGTCGCGCTGATGTCCTTCGACTTCACCGGCCGCTGGGACGAATCTGCCGTGGGCCATCACGCGGACTTCGGCACGTTCAAGCAGAGCGTGCAGTTCCTCGTCGACCGGGGCTTCCATCGCGACAAGATCATTGCGGGCATCCCCTTCTACGGCAAGGAGTTCGTCGGCGGCAGCAACCGCCAGGTCAAGGACGTGGCCTACCGCGACCTGCTGGCGCGCGCGCCGGACAACACCTTCTTCGAAACACCCGACCTCGCCGCCCGCAAGGCCCAGCACATCCTGGACGAAGGCCTGGCCGGCGTGATGTTCTTCGAGCTGACGATGGACACCGCCGCCGACTCGCCCGACAGCCTGCTGGCCGCCATCAACCGCCACCTGTCGCCGGTCAAGTGCGGGGCCATCCGGTGACATCTGGATGCAGACGCACACACTGCGGCAAACTGGCCCACTCAAGATCAGCGGCATCGCCCGCAAATTCAGGAGGCACGCATGTTCACCCCCACCCGTCGGCTGGTCCTCACCAGCCTTGCCGCTGCAGCGGCGTTGACCCTGGCCGGCTGCGCCGGCCCCTACACCGTCTCCGCTGACGTATCCAGTTATGGCGCCTGGCCTGCCGACCGCAAGGCGGCCACCTATGCCTTCGACCGCCTGCCCTCGCAGCAGCAGAACGACGAGGCCAGCAAGCGGCAGACGGCGCTGGAAGACGCCGCCCGGGGCGCGCTGGAGCGGGCCGGCTTCAAGCCTGCCGCCGACCTGAAGAGCGCCGACGTGCTCGTCACGCTGGGCGCCCGCGTCACCGCCTACGACCCCGTGCCCTGGGACGACCCGCTGTGGTGGCGCTGGCGCGGCCGCCTGCTGTCCCCTCGATACGGCTATGTCGGCACCGGGCCCTGGGGCTGGCGCCAGGACCCGTTCTTCAACCGCCGCTACGACCGCGCCGTCGCCGTGTTGCTGCGCGACCGGGCCAGCGGCGAGGCGCTGTACGAGACGCATGCCAGCAACGAGGGCATGTCCTCGGGCGATGCGGTGCTGACGCCGCTGTTCGATGCCGCGCTGGCCGAGTTCCCGCGGGTCAACCCGAAGTCGCACCGCGTCGCCGTGCAAGTCGCTGGCTGACGGCGGCCCGCGACGAGGTCGTGCGAACCCTGAGAGACAAGTTCGTACCTCGCGGCAAACTTGCACTCACAAGATCGTACGCATCACGACGCGAGGAGACCCACATGTTCAAGCCCACCCGCCCACTGGCCCTGTTCAGCCTGGTTGCCGCCGTGCTGGCCCTGACGGGCTGTGCAGCCCCCAAGACGGTGCCCACCGAGGTGGTCAGTCAAGGCGCCTGGCCGGCTGACCGCCAGCCCGCCACCTACGCCTTCGCAGCCACCTCCCCGCAGAGCCGCAAGGCCGGCCGGACCCAGGCCGCGCTGCAAAACGCCGCCAAGGGCGCGTTGGAGAAGGCCGGCTTCAAGCCTGCGGCCGATGCGACGAGCGCCGACGTGCTGGTGACCTTGGGCTCAGTCCGCACCGCCAGCGACCCCTCGCCCAGGGCTCTGCACAGGGACGCGGCGCTCTGGACGCGCTGGCAGGGCGACCTGCTGCAGACGTCGTGGCCTGACGCCAGCCGCAGCCTGCGCCAGGACCCCTTCCTCACCGACCAGCGCCATGACCGCGCCGTGATCGTGCTGCTGCGCGACCGCGCCAGTGGCGAGGCGCTGTACAAGGCCAGCGCGCTCAATACGGGTCTCGTGCGCACCGCCCCTTCGACGGCCCAGCTCTTCGACGTCGCGCTGGCCGAATTCCCCAAGGCCAACCCCAAGGGAGCCAGCGTGCCCACGCCGGTGGCTGATTAAGAGGAGCCTGCCAACTGCCTGCCCATAATCGCGACTTCGTTAAAACGTAGTCGCAAGGCAGCATGGCGCTCAACATCGTGATCATGGCGGCGGGCAAGGGAACCCGCATGAAGTCCGCAACGCCCAAGGTGTTGCACAAGCTGGCGGGCCGCTCACTGCTGTCGCATGTGCTGAAGAGCTGCGAGCCGCTGGCCGCCGCAGCGCGCATCGTCATCACCGGGCATGGGGCCGAGCAGGTCGAGGCGGCTGTGGCTGCAGACGGTATCAGCTTCGTGCGCCAGATGCCCCAGCTCGGCACCGGCCACGCCATCCAGCAAGTCGTGCCCGCGCTGGTCGGCGACGGCACGACGCTGATCCTCAACGGCGACGTGCCGCTCATCGACACGGCCACCGCCAAGGCCCTCATCGAGACCTGCGCCGGCCATGCCCTCGTGCTGCTGACGGTGGACCTGGCCGACCCCACCGGCTACGGCCGCATCATCCGCAACAAGGACGACGGCGGCGTGCTGGCCATCGTCGAGCACAAGGACGCCACACCCGCGCAGCGCCTCATCCGCGAGGGCTACAGCGGCATGATGGCCGCGCCCACCGGCGCGCTCAAGCGCTGGGTCGGCCAGCTGACCAACAACAACGCCCAGGGCGAGTACTACCTGACCGACATCGTCGCGATGGCCGTCGCCGAGGGGCTGCCGGTGCTGGGCATCAAGGCGCACAGCGAGATCGAGGTGCTGGGCGTCAACGACCCCGTGCAACTGGCGCAGCTGGAGCGCGCCTTCCAGGCCCGGCAGGCCGAACACCTGATGCGCGCCGGCGTGCGCCTGGCCGACCCGGCCCGCTTCGACCTGCGCGGCACGCTGACGCATGGCCAGGATGTCGAGATCGACGTGAACTGCCTGTTCGAGGGCCAGGTCGAGCTGGGCGACGGCGTGCGCATCGGCGCCAACTGCGTCATCCGCAACGTGAGCATTGCCGCCGGTGCGCGCATCCACGAGTTCACGCACATCGACGGCGAGGCGCTGGGCGCCAGCGTCGGTGCCGGCTCACTGATCGGCCCCTTCGCACGCCTGCGCCCCGGCGCGCAGCTGGGCGCGGAGGTGCACATCGGCAACTTCGTCGAGGTCAAGAACGCGACGCTGGCCAAGGGCGCCAAGGCCAACCACCTGGCCTACCTGGGCGACGCGACCGTGGGCGAGCGCGTGAACTTCGGCGCGGGCTCCATCACGGCCAACTACGACGGCGCCAACAAGCACCGCACGACCATCGCCGACGACGTGCATGTCGGCTCCAACTGCGTGCTGGTCGCGCCGGTGACGCTGGGCCAGGGCGCGACGATTGGCGGCGGTTCGACGATCACGAAGGATGTCAACCCGGGCGACCTCGCCGTGGCGCGCGGCAAACAGCTGGCTGTCGCCGGTTGGACCCGTCCCGCGAAGAAGCGTTGAATAGTGACTTAGTTCCGGTGATTGCCCCATGCCGCCTGAGGTGAGGGGGCAATCACCGGACCCGCCCGCCATTACGATGGCCCTGCCTTACCAACGCCCGCAGTCCTCATGGCCCACGAACTCGACTTTGCCGCGCTCTCGCTGGATGACGCCGTCCCGGTTGACCTGGGTGCGTTCGAAGCCGTTCAGGCCCGCAGCGAAGCCGATGCCCGCAACCGCGCGCTGGAGTTGAAGGCACAGGCCTGCGACAACGCGGCCGAGGCCTGCTGGTACCTGGCGCGCAGCCTGGGCACGGCGCGCGACCTGCCGCAGGACGGCGAAGCCAGCCTGGAACTGCTGTTCCAGTTGATCGGTGCGCTGGCCGACCTGCCCACTGACATCTGCACCGCACCACTGCCCGACGTCGTCGCCGGCCGCGACGACGGCATCACCGAACTCTGCCTACAGCTCGAAGCCGCCCGCGAAGCGACGCACGAGGCCTTGATCGACGCCGAACTGGCGCCGGTGCGCACCCAGCTCTGTCACTGACGACTTCTCGTCCACGCAAGAAGGGCGCCCCGAGGGGCGCCCTTGCGCTTTTTGGCGCTGCGATCAGAGGCCGCTGGGCGCCTGGCTGAGCATGGGCGCGGGTGCCAGCGTCAGGCGGTTGTCGACCGCCTTCACGCCCGAGGCCGACGAGGCGACCACGGTGGCACGCTCACGCGTCGGCGCGTCGGGCGCCTGGCCTTCGAGCTTGACGACGCCCTGGTCGGTACTCACGGCGATGGGCACGGCGGCCAGCGTGGAGTCGGCGGCCAGCGCGCTGCGCACCTGCTGCGTGATGCCCGTGTCCTCAGGGGACGGCATGGGGGCCTGGGCCAGCGGCGGCGTGACGGGCAATGTGGCACTGGCGGCAGGGACCGGCGTCACGGCGGCCAGCGGCGCGGTGGCAGGCGTCGGTCCGGCTGCGGTCGGCGGCAGCGTGATGGGCGTGGTGTCCGGCGTCACCGCCAGCGGCTGCACCTCGGTCGCCGGCGCGGCTGCCACTGGCGGGATGGGCTGCAGGTAGGGCTTCGGCTGCGCGGCGGGCGTGTCGTTGCGCGGATTGGCGCGCACCACCAAGTCCGGGCGTGGTGCCGGCAACGTGGCCTGTGCCACCGGGCGGGACTCCGGGGCCGGCTTCACGGTCGTCACCGGCGGGCCCAGGCGGGCCGGCTCGGCAGCGGCCACGGTGGTGGCCGTGCCGGTCTCGGCATCGGCCTGCGAAGGCACCGCCGGCTCAGGCACCGGCACGGCTGCGGCCACTTCGGCCTGCGGCGCTGCGCTGCCCGTAACGATGGCGGGCGGCGTGCTGGGCGATTCGGACGGGCGATTCACCGACCAGAGGGCCACAGCGGCAATGACGGCAGCGCCGGCACCGGCCGCGATCATCCAGCCCCGCTGGTTTTCGCGCTGGGGCGGCAACGCGGCGGCGCCGGCCGTGCCGCGGGGGATGGCGCTGGAGACGCCCACGGTTGTCGGCGGGATGCTCGACAGCGACGGCGGCACGTCCTGCGAATCCAGGCGGATGGCGCTCGCCGGCAGCTTGGCGCCGCGCAGGGGCAGTCGAGTCTTGGCTGCTGCGGGCTTGGGCGTACCGGACAGGGCGCCCGGCGTGGCGTCGATGTGATCGGCCCAACCTTCGGCGTGTATGGACTTGGGGAACTTCATGTTGGCCTCCTGTCGTCGTGTTGTCGACGTTTGCGGTGAAGCCAACTTTGAGCGTGACAGGACCCCTGCCTTGCCGGTGCAGGGGCCCTCGCCTTGTAGGACAAGCGGGGCCGGCTGTAGCGGGATGTGAGCGGTGTGAGAAGCCCGCTCAGAAACCGCGCACCGGCAACGTCTCGTCACGCTGCAGCCAGTTGCGCGGCGAGTAGCGGCTGGCCGCGTCGGTCACGTGCAGCGTGTAGGCATGGCGCGATTTCTCGGAGCGGTTGGCGGCCGAGTAGTGCGGCAGCAGGCCATGGAAGACCACCAGCGAGCCGGCCTCGACCTCCAGCGGGATGGCCTCGGCCGAGTCCGCAGCGGGCCAGGGCGTCGCGTCGACCGGCTCCATCCAGGCCTTCTGGCCTTCGCGCACAAAGCGCTCGCGCAGCACGCCGCGCGCGCCGCGATGGCCGCCGGGCTCCGTCCACAGGCAGCCGTTGGCCAGCGTCGCGTCTTCCAGCGCGAACCAGAAGGTCGTCACGGTGATGGGGTCGCTGTCGAAGAAGCTGGCGTCCTGGTGCCAGCGCACCTCGCCGCCGATGCCGGGCTGCTTGAAGATGAACATGCTCTGCCAGACCTGCGGCCGGGCCAGGCCCAGCGCCGCCGCCACGTCGCGCAAGCCCTGACCCTTGGAGAAGGACGAAAACACCGGGTCCAGGTCGTGCATCGCGTGGCCGATCTTGTTGATGGCCAGGTCCTTGGGCACGCGCAGCCGGCCCTCGGCATCGAAGGCCTCCTCCTCGAAGAAGCAGCGCACCTGGTTGCCGCTGTCGAGGAAGTAGTCGTCGACGTGGCGCTGCTGCTCCTCGGTCGTGAAGACGGGGCGCTGCTCGCCCGGGTCGAAGGCGTCGACGATCTCGAGCGCACGCTGGCGCAGCGCGGCGATGTCGGCGGCGGGCTTGAAGCCGGGGATGACGAGGTAGCCTTGTTCGGCGTAGCGGGTGGCGTCGAGGGTCATGCGGTGCTCACGGAGTTGCCGCGATTGTGAGCTGCCGCAGCAGCCTCAAGGCTCCCACACCAGCGCCAGCGCCAGCGCGGCCTCGGTGACGGCCTGGCCCATTGGCGCGGCAGGGTCGGGCCGGCGCAGGCGGGGCACGCCGCCGCTGAGGTCCACGCTGCCGACGACCTGGCCGCCGTGCAGCATCTCGTAGCCGACGGCCCCGGACGTGGCGATGGCGCTGCCCTCGAAGCGATGCACCGAACGCAGGCCCAGGCTCAGCGTGCCGCGCTGGTAGCTGCCCTCGCGCGTCTGCTGGCCCCACTGCACGCGGCCCTCGCCGATCTGCAGCGTCGCGTCGGACACGCCGCGCCAGCGGCAGTTCAGCGTCCAGGGCTTGGTGGACAGGGCCAGCACGCCGGCCGTCACCTCGGTCTGGCGCGCCGTACAGTCGGCCTCGCTGTCGCCGGCGGCGGTCGACCAGGTGTAGCGCAGCGGCGCGCGGCCGCTGGCCAGCGTGTCGAACAGCGAGAGCCGGTCGGCGCCGCGGTCATAGCGCACGCGCTGGCCGGCCAGCGTGAATTCACCCGTGCGGCCCCAGCCGGGCTTGCCGAAGGATTCCTCGGCCACCGCCGCCAGCGACGCGGCCTGCGCCATGCGCGCCTCGCGCACCACGCCGCAGGCGGCCAGCCCAGCCAGCAGCAAGGCTGCAAGCGTCCATCGATATCGCATACACCGTCATCCCGTCGAGTCGATACGGGCACTCTAGGGCGCCGGCCGGCGTATGCCGGTTCTCACCCGTGACTGCCGGCACGCCCGGTCAGCGGCCGGCGGCGGCGTCCGAGACGAGTGCCAGCGCCAGCGCGGCCTCCGTGACGGCCCGGCCCACCGGCGTGGCCGGGTCAGGCCGGCGCAGGCGTGGCACCGGGCCGCTCAGGTCCAGGCTGCCGACCACGGTGCCCTGGTGCAGCATCTCGTAGCCCACGGCGACCGTCTGCGGCTGGGCATTGCCTTCGTGCAGATGCGCCGAGCGCAGGCCCAGCGTCAGCTCGCCGCGCCGGTAGGCGCCCTCGCGGCTGAGCTTGCCCTGGCGCAGCTGGCCTTCGCCGATTTGCAGCATCGCTGCCGGTGCGCTGCCCCAGCGGCAGCTCAGCACCCAGGGCTTGCTGCTGCTTTGGCGGGCGTTGGCGCTCTGCTCCGGCGTCCAACCCTCGCAGACCGCCGCGCTGTCGCCCACGTTGAAGCGCAGCGGCGTGCGCACGGCGGCAGGCAGCGGCTCGAACAGCGCCAGCCGGTCGGCGCCGCGCTCGTAGCGCACACGCTGGCTGCCCAGTGCGAACTCGCCCTTGGCGCCCCAGGCCGGCTTGCCGAAACTCTCCTCGGCCACGCCCGCTACCGACGACGCCTGGGCCATGCGCTGCTCCCGCCGCTCGACCGGCGGCCGGCCGTCACGCACCGAGGCGCAGCCGGCCAGCAGCAGGATCAGCAAGGCCGAGGCGGGAATGAGGGGCGAGAGATGGCGCATGGGCAGGACTGACCGGGTTGAGGAACAGGCTCGACTCTAGGGCCGCGCCGGGCACAGAGCTGTTACCCGGCGTTGCTTGCCGCAATCGACACGCCCGCCGCTACTGATTGATCGGTGTCCGCTCGGCCGACACCGCGCTGCCGTCCGCCTCCGAGGCCGCATCGCTCGGCGGCGCCGCCGGCGGCAGGCCGATGCGGGCGATGGCCATGTCGCCGGCGAACTCGTTGTAGAACCAGTCCTCGCCCACCTGCACCAGGCTGCCGTCCTGTGGCGGCGTCAGCGGGTCGTTGGGCTGGCCCTTCAGCGCCACGGCCATGGTCGCGGCCCAGACCGGCAGGGCCAGGCCGCCGCCGGTCTCGCGCTCGCCCAGCGACTTGGGCGTCGGATAGCCTATCCACACCGCGCCGACGCGCGACGCCTGGAAGCCGCAGAACCAGGCGTCGATGGCGTCGTTGGTGGTGCCCGTCTTGCCGTACAAGTCCCAGCGGCCGAGCCGCACGCTGGCCGGCGCGCCAGTACCCTCGCGCGTGACGGCGGCCAGCAGTTGCGAGGTCATGAAGGCATTGCGCGCGCTGATCACCTGGCGGGCCTTGGGCGGCTCGGCCTGCCAGACGACCTGACCCTGGGCGTCCTGCACGCGCTGGATCAGCCAGCCGGTCTGCAGCTGGCCGCCGTTGGCAAAGACCCCGTAGGCCTGGGCCATCTGCAGCGGCGTGACGGCGCCGGTGCCCAAGGCGACGGTGAGGTTGAGCGGCTGGCGTTCCTCGTCCAGGCCGAAGCGCCCCGACCAGGACCGCACGCGCTGCGGGCCTAACGTCTGGACGAGACGGATAGAGACCATGTTCTTGGACCGCGCCAGCGCCTGGCGCAGCGTCAGCGCCTCTTCGTAGGTGCCGTCGTAGTTGCGCGGTGCCCAGTCGCCCTGCTCGAAAGGCTGGTCGCTGACCAGCGTGCCGGCCCAGCCGCCCTGCTCGATCAACGCCGAGTAGACGAAGGGCTTGAAGGCCGAGCCCGGCTGGCGCCAGGCCTGCGTCGCGGAGTTGAGCTGGTTGCGCGTGAAGTCGAAGCCGCCGACCAGCGCGCGGATGGCGCCGGTGGCCGGGTCCAGCGTGACGACAGCGCCCTCGGCCTGCGGCGTCTGGCTGAGCAGCCATTGCTTGCCCGACTCCAGCACGCGCACGACGGCGCCGCGCTTGGCGCTCTGCAGCGAGCGCAGCGCCGCGCCCTTGAGCGTGATGCGCTCGCCATCGGCCAGCACGAGCCGGGCGGCGGTCTTGTCCTGCTCCAGCAGCACGGCGGTGCGCAGCTCGCCGAGGTCGGGGTGGG
The DNA here is from genome assembly GCF_043555835.1 of Pelomonas parva. NCBI lineage: Bacteria > Pseudomonadati > Pseudomonadota > Betaproteobacteria > Burkholderiales > Sphaerotilaceae > Roseateles > Pelomonas parva. The sequence continues at coordinate 221,393 of NZ_JBIGHV010000008.1, forward strand.
CGTCGAAGGCGTCGTCCAGCGCGTCATCCAGGCCCTCGTCGCCTGCTGGCAGCCTGGCCGTGGCCTCGGGGCCGCGGAAGGGCTGGCGGCGCTCCAGCTCGAACAGCGCGTGGCGCAGCGACTCCTGGGCGGCCGCCTGCTCGGCGTAGAGCAGCGTCGTCGTCACCGTCAGGCCGCGCGTGTAGGCCTCTTCGCCGAAGCGGTTGACGATCTCGGCCCGCACCTGCTCGGCCGCGTGGTCGGCGATGCCGGACAGGCGCTTGGGGCGCCGGATGTCCAGCGGCCTGGCCTTTGCCGCCAGGGCCTGCTCGGCGGTGATCAGGCCCACCGCCTCCAGCCGGCCCAGCACCACGGCCTGGCGGCGCTTGGCGCGCTCGGGGAAGCGCACGGGGTTGAGGCGGTTGGGGTCCTTGGGCAGGCCGATCAAGGTGGCCATCTCGGCAGTGTCGAGCTGGGCCAGCGTCTTGCCGAAATAGCGCTCGGCCGCAGCCGCGAAGCCGTAGGCACGGTTGCCGAGATGGATCTGGTTCATGTAGATCTCAAGGATCTGCTCCTTGCTGAGCGCGCCCTCGATCTTGATGGCCAGCAGCGCCTCGACGACCTTGCGCGTCCATCGCTGCTCCTTGGTGAGGTAGGTGTCGCGCGCCAGCTGCTGCGTGATGGTGGACGCACCGTGCAGCGGACCGCTGTGCGTGAGGTTGCGCCACATCGCGCGGGCGATGCCGCTGTAGTCGATGCCGCCATGCGTCCAGAAGTCGGCGTCCTCCACGGCCAGCAGCGCGTCCTGCATGGGCTTGGGGATGTCCTTCAGCGGCACGAAGCGGCGGCGCTCGGCACCGAACTCGCCGATCAGTTGGCCGTCGGCGCTCAGCACGCGCAGCGGCTGGTGCGGCTGGTAGTCGGTCAGCCGGTCGAGCGCCGGCAGCCGCACCCAGACGATGGCCGCGATGACGGCACCCAGCAGCAGCAGGGCCAGGGGCAGCCCGACGAGCGCACTCAGCCAGGGGCGTTGGACGAAGACTTTCAGCATGGCGCGCATGGTAGAGCCGGCTTGCGGCATCACCGCAGCACGGCTCCCGTGCCGAAAGTCAGCAAGTGTTTGCGCCGTCGCGCGCGGCCCGTGGTTCGTCGGATGAAAGCGGCGCTTCGTCCGGCAGCGCGTGACCGGCGGCGCGGCGGTCTCTAACTTGGCGCCATCCCAACTCGCCGGAGACGCCGATGAAAACCGTCCTGCTGCTGCCACTGCTGCTGTCTGCCGCCCCCGCCTTCGCCGCGCCCGCCGCCTGCCCCGAGGCCGGCGAGCATCTCGCCGAATACCTGGCCAGCGCCAAGCAGCGCATCGGCGCCGAGGGCGAGGTGCGGGTCGAGTTCGAGGTGGGCGCCGATGGCCGCACCCAGCTCGTCGGCCTGCAGGGCTCGCGCGCCTACCTGACGCCGGTGCGCATCGCCATGGACACGATGGCCTGCCGCGCCGGCACGCCGCAGCGCTACGTCCTTAACATCCGTTTCGCGAACCCCGCCCCACGCGCCGCCGCGACGGCGGCCTCCGCCACCCTCGCCCAGGCGAACCCGCCACGCTGACCCTTGGCCCCCATGCCGCCCAACCCCGCCGACCCGGTCGACCGTGCCGCCCTGCTGCGCTGGCGTGCCGTGCTGGCCGCTGCGGCACTGAGCACGCTGCTGGCGCTGGCGCTGCTGCTGCCGGGCGCCGTGCGCTGCAAGCTGTGGCCGGCGCAGGACGGCGACGACAGCAGCTGCCACGCGGACGCGGGCCTGAGCGGTGGCCTGGGCCTGGCCTTCCTGCTGTGGATGCTGTGGCTGGCTGCGACGCTGACGCAGCGCAGGCTGCCGCGCGCGGGGCCGGCGCGCAACTGGGGGCTGACGGTGCAGATCGCCGGGTTGACGCTGCTCTTCGCGCTGCTGAACAGCGTCACCCACACCGTGGGCGCGCCCGACGGCCGGCTCACCGCCTACACGCTGCAGGTGCTGCTGACCTTCTCCACCTGCGTCTGCCTGGGCCTGGAGTACCGCCGCCTCGGCCACCACGGCGAGGCCGCCGCTGCGATGCTGAAGCGCGCCGAGCAGGCCCAGGCTCGCCAGCTCGACGCGGCCCGCGCAGCGTTGCTGCAGGCGCAGGTGGAGCCACATTTCCTGTTCAACACGCTGGCCCACCTGCGCCGCCTGGCGCGCACCGATGCACGCGCCGCGCAGGCGATGCTGAGCGACCTGCGCCGCTACCTGGCCGCCGCGCTGCCGGAGCTGCGCCAGAGCGAGACGCCGCTGGCGCGCGAGCTGGAGCTGGTGACGGCCTTCCTGGCCTTGCACCAGCGCCGCATCGGGCCGGAGCGCCTGGCATTGCGCTACGACATCTCGCCGGGTCTGGAGGACGTCATCGTGCCCTCCACCTGCCTGCTGACGCTGGCCGAGAACGCGATCAAGCACGGCATCGCCCCGCAGGTGCAGGGCGGCGAGATCTGCGTGCGTGCGCTGCCCGACCCCGACGAAGCAGGCCTGCTGCGCCTGGAGGTGGCCGACACCGGCGCCGGCATGGGCAGCGGCAGCGGCAGCGGCACGGGGCTGGCCACGCTGCGCGCGCGGCTCGCAGCGGCGCATGGCGCAGCAGCCAAGTTGAGCCTGCACCTGAACCGCCCGCGCGGCTTGATCGCCCGCGTGCAACTGCCATGGCCTTGACTTTCAGGGCCGGCGATGCCGGCTGGATGATGCTCGTCGGCGCCGCGACGCTGGTGGCCAATGGCACGCCGCTGAGCAACACCATGTCGGCCGGCGAAGCACTGAACGCGCTGGCCTACAACGTCATCCAGTTCGGCATCCCCGCCGTGCTGCTGCTGCGCCTGGCCGATGCGCTGGTCGACGCCGGCCGGCTGCCGTCCTTGCCGGCCTACATGGCCGTCGTCGGGTTGACCGTCGTCGGCGGCATCTGGCTCATCGCGCCGCAGCTGTACCCGCTGCTCGGCAAGGCCGACTGGTGGCGCTGGGAAGACAACTTCGTGCTGGCCGGCACGACGCTGATCTGGCATGGCCTGGGCGTGGCCGTCTACGCGCAGTTGCGCTTCTCGCGCCGCGCCCAGGCGCATCTGGCCAGGCTGCAGGACGCCGCTGCGCAGCGCGAACGCCAGCTCGCCGCCACGCAGCTGCTGGCACTGCAGGCGCGCATGGACCCGGCGCTGCTGTCAGAACGCCTGGCCGCCATCGACGACGAGCTGTTGAACGAGCCCCTGCGTGCCCAGGCGCGGCTGGCGGCGCTGATCGAGCTGCTGCGGGCGCTGCAGCCGCATGTGGAGGCCGAGGTGTCGACGCTGGCGCGCGAGATCGCCGCGCTGCGCGCCTATGCCCAGCTCGTCAGCGCCGACGCCCAGCACACCGAGCGCCTGCACCTCGCCGGCCTCGCTGACCCACCGGACTGGCCGTTGGCGCCCATGGTGCTGCTGCCGCTGGTGCGGCCGCTGCTGGACGAAGGCACGACGCTGTGGAGCCTGTCCCTGCACGGCGGTGCCGGCGTGGCCGAGCTGCGCCTGCGCGCGCTGGGGCCGGACCTCACGCGGACGCTGCAGGCCGCCAAGGCCGTGCCGCTGGCAGAGCTGGCGCGGCGCCTGCACGCCGTGCATGGGCAGTCCGCGGCGATGGTGCTGCTCGTCGAAGATATGCCGCTGTTCAAGCTGACCTGGCCCGTGCCGACATGACCCGCATCCTGATCGCCGAAGACGAGGCCTTGCTCGCTGCCGAGATCCGCGAGGAGCTGCTGAGGCAGTGGCCCGAGGCGCAGATCGTCGGCATGGCACGCGACGGCCACGAGGCGCTGCGCCTGGTGGAGCAGCTGGCGCCGGCCGTGTGCTTCCTGGACGTGCAGATGCCCGGCCTGTCGGGCCTGGAGGTGGCCCAACTGATCGGCCGCCGCGCCCATGTCGTCTTCATCACGGCCCACGAGCGCTACGCGGTGCAGGCCTTCGACGAGGGCGCCGTCGGCTATCTGCTGAAACCGCTGGACCCGGTGCGCATGGCCAAGACGCTGCTGCGACTGAAGGAGCGTCTGACGCTGCCGCCCGCCGACCTGGGCGGCCTGGCCAGGCGCACCACGCCCGCCACCGCAGAGCCTCTGCGCTGGATCACCGTGCAGCGCGGGCATGAGCTGCAGCTCATCACCGTCGAGGACGTGGCCTATTTCCGCGCCGACCACAAGTACGTGGCCGTCGTCACGGCCGACAGCGAGGCGCTGATCTCGGTGCCGCTGAAGGAACTCGTCACGCGGCTGGACGGCGAACACTTCTGGCAGGTGCACCGCTCAACAATAGTCAACGCGCATGCGATCAAGTCAGTGGGGCGCTCACTGAGCGGCAAGCTCAACATCACGTTGAAGAACCGGCCGGAAACGCTGGAGGTCTCACCCAGCTACGCGCATCGGTTCAAGCAGCTTTAAGGCTGAACAGGTCCGCAGCATTGCCCCAGGCGATGCGCTGGGCCACCTCGTTAGGCAGCTGGCCCAGCCAGCGGCGGTACTCGGCGAACAAGCCTTCGTAGTTCTGCCAGCGCGGCGTGACCCAGGTGTCCGAGCCGACCAGGAAGCGGTCGGGATGGCTGGTGAACAGCGCGCGCCATTCAGGCGTGATGCGGCCGTCGAACGTCAGCCCCGGCCGGTAGGACAGCTCGCCACGCAGGCCCGCGTGCTTGGCGAACAGCTCGCGCACCCGTTCCACCGGTTCGCCGGAGATGCCCGTGTGCGCCCAGATCAGCGACGCACCGGGCGCATGGCCCAGCAGCTTGTCCACCGCCATGTCGTCCACATGCGCCAACACCGTCAGGCCGCGCTCGCGGGCCAGCTTCATCAGTGCGATGGCCGTCGGGCCGTCTGCGTTGGCGCTGTCGTAGAGGTGGAACTCGCCCAGGCCGCGAAACGGCCCGGCCGGGCTGCTCTTGGCCAGCAAGTCCAGCACCATGCGGCGGATGCTGTCGTCGGCGAACCAGCCGGTGTAGTCCGCCCGGTTGCGGTACAGACGCACGAAGGGCACCCACTGCGCGCCGCCTTCAGCGACCAGCCGCAGCGTGCCATCGTTGGGCCGGCTGTTGACCAGCGCACCGCGCACGCCGGCCCGGCCCATGCGCGCCAGCACGTCGGCCGGCGGATGCGGCGCTTGCGCGTCGTCGTTGTAGTGCAGGTGGGCGTCGAAGATCGGGCCGGCGTAGTCGGCTGCGCGCGCCGTGAGCGGCAAGCCGGCCAGCAACAGCGCACGGCGCTTCAAACGGCGCGCTCCGCTGCGGCGATGAGACGGCTGATGCGCGACACGGACAGCCCCAGCTGGCCGGCCAAGTCAGTCATCGCCACGCCGCCTTCGGTGTGGGCCAGCCACAAGGCCTGCTCGCGGATGCCGTCGGCGCGCTTGAGCCAGTCGGCCCAGGTCGTGCGCACCGCCCGCCGGGGCGCCACGGCGGCGGCGCGCATGCGGTCGGCGAAGTCGGCGTCGCCGAGGAAGATCTGCTCGCGCAGCCGCTCCGGCCACAGCTGCAGACCCGGCTCGGACGCGACGAGCCGCGCATAGCGGTCGCCCGCCAAGCGGTGCTGTGCCGCTGTCACGGCCGGGCGGCCCAGCAGGTGGCTGTGCAGGCCGTCCACGTCCAGCCATTCCGGCGCGGCCTCCAGACCGGCCAGCGCGCGGAAGCTCGACCCCGCCCAGCCCGCCGCGCCGCGCGCCAGGCCTTCGCGCACGGGACCGAGGTCGACCCAGCGGCAGGCGTCCAGCAGGTGACGCTCGCGGTCCACCAGCACGGCACGGAAGCGCCCCTGGAACAGCGGCCCACTGCAGCCGTCGCGACGCTGGCGGTGCTGGGTGTAGACGCCGTTGACATGGCGCATGAGCGCCGACAGGTTGGCCCGGCGCGTGAACAGCAGCAGGTCGTAGTGGTCGGGCAGCAACGCATAGGCCAGCGCCTGGGCGTCGAAGCGGTGCAGCGCCTGCGCCAGCAGGGCCAGCATCTCACCGCGGTCCGCATCGTCGACAAAAGCGGGCCGGCCGCTTTCGAACGGGCAATGGGCGCTGATCAGGTAGACCGCGCCGGCAATCTCGAGTCGAGGGGGCCGCGCCATGCGGCGACCTTAAGTCCGCCGGCCGGGAATGGCAAGATGGCGGCCCGACGGTCGTCTGCTCCGCCATGAAAACACATCAAATCGAAGTCCAGAAGTTCAAGGCCGCGTCCACCAACCAGTACGGCCAGCTCATGTTCAAGGTGGACGCGCTGGTCACGGCCAAGACGCCGGTTGACGGCATCGAGCCCAGCAGCTTCATCGTCATGACGGAAGCCAATGCGCGCGTACTGATGGCGCTACTGAAGACGCAGTTCGCCGACATCGACAGCAAGAAGCCCAAGAGCCGCCACGGCCGCCCGGGCTGAACGGACCCCGTACATGACCTACCCCCAATACAACCCCGCCTCCGACAACCGCCCGCTGTCCGATGACGAGCTGAACGACCTCGACGAGCTGCTGTCCATCCTGCCCACCGATGGGGCGCTGAACATCGAGGCGCTGGACGGCTACCTGGCCGGCCTGCTGCTGACGCCCGGCCGACAACTGGCCGATGTGCCCGGCGACTCCTGGCTGCCGATCGTCTGGGGCGGTGACGGCGACGTGGACCCCGCGCCCTTCGTCAGCGGCAAGCAGCGCAAGAAGGTCACGCTGCTGGTGCTGCGCCACCTGCAGTCCATTGCCCATGCCTGGACGAATCACCCCAAGGCCTGGGAGCCGATCTTCAGCTTTGCCGAGGCCGACACCGAAGGCGAGGAGGAGGACGAAGCCATTGAGTACGCCGACGCAGAGGACTGGGCGGCTGGCTTCCTGATCGCCGTGAACCTGGCGCCCGAGGCCTGGGAGCCGCTGTTCGACGGCGCCGAGACCGGCCCGCTGCTGGCGCCGCTTGCTGCGCTGGGCGCCGAGGACGGCCCGCTGGTTGAGGCAAGCGCCGAGGCGCGCGACGAGGCCAGCCGGACGATTCCTGACGCCATGCTGGCGCTGTGGGCCATGCGCACTCAAAAGTAGACGCGGGTCTTTATCCCCTCATCACAGGTGGCTGCCGGCGCGGCTTTGGTTCAAACTCGGCCCATGCTTCACACCGTGTTCGCAGCCCTCGGCCTCGCCACCTGCATCGCGCTGGCTATTCACATGGCCCTGCCCTACCGGGCCCGCGCCCGGGTAGACGCGGCCATTGCCCGGCTGGGCGACTGGGTGCGGGCGCAGGTCGACCGCGCCACCGGCTGGCGCCGCCGCCAGCGCCAGACCCGCGCCGCCGCGCTGGAGGCCGAACGCGCCATCCGCCGTGCGCGCGAGTCCTCATCGCGCGACAAGCCTGATGGCGAATGGGACGGCAACGTCTATCGGCCCAAGAGCTTCGAGAAGCCCAAGAAGCCGCACTGAACTTTATGGCGTGACCCGGCGGCGCGTGACTCCGGCGCGATCCAGCCCCGCAAGGTCTTTGTCGAGAGTCCAGACCCGAACTCGACTCATGCTGTACTTCGCGCAGAGATCCTCCCACTCCTTTTTGATGGAGAGATCGCCCATGCCCAAGCCTTGCATCGCGGCGTCCGGAAAAACGTCGAGCCAACCAAGCACCTCTTGATTGGACGGGAAATTGATCGGCTTCCACGGCGCTTCGTCGGCAAGTGCCTTTCTCACTTCGGCAATGAAGCGCTCTGCAGCGGCTCGCCGCTGCGCACCGTTGCCAAGCTGAGCGATGTGGTTTCCCACCTCGACGATCGCCGCCATCGGGATGAACAAGTGATCGCTGGTCTCGATCAACTTCCCGAGCTCAGTCAGCACCCCGGCCCGGCTCTCGTTTCGCCCAGGAACGTCGAGGATATTCAGTAACACCGATGTGTCGACGATGACGATCGCGCTCATTTGCCAGCGTCCGATTTGGCCGACTTCAGCGACTCAAGCCACGCTTTCGCTTGTTGCTTGCGCGCTTCAGGTCCCTTGTGGGTCTTGACGAAGCGCTCCAGTGCGCCCGATGTCATCAGGTGACCCAGTGGCCCTTGCACGAGCAGCTCAGGCACATCCGGGATCGAGTTCATACGAACCAGCTTGCTGGCACCGCTGACAGGATCGCGGTAGCAGAAGACAACGTCGGGGACTGCGGCATCGGGCAGCGCGTCCAGCATGGCTGGGTTGTGCGTGGACAGCAGTACGCGCAGCTTGCGTCGTTCGGCGACGGTGCGAATGCTGTCCAACAGGTGTCGAGCACGGCTCGGATGCACACCGTTGTCAATCTCTTCGATGACGACCAGACTCCCTTCCGGCGCAGAGAGCATCGCGGCCGCGATGGCCAGGACACGCAAGGTACCGTCAGAAAGCAGCGATGCGTCATAGACCCTCGGCGTGCCACCGAAGGTTTCCTGCAATTGAACCATCACCTCGCCCCGCGGCCCGTCGAGGAAGCTCAAGCCAGAAATGTCCTGCTCTGGCAGGCTTTGGATGAAATCGAGAATCGCTTGGCGTTGGGTCGCATAGGGCTCGTTGCCCGATTCATCGTCATCGCCCCACAACCGGTGCAAGACACTGGAGAGGTTCGTTCCGTCACCCAGAAGTCGCTTGTCGTTGGTGAAGCTGTACTCACGCATACGAGCCGGAGCGGGGTCCAGGAAAAGAATGTTGGACAGCGTGGTCTGTAGCCGCTTGGCGACTGCGGGAATGGTCTCCTGCGCTTTCTTGTGACCCGCCTCGAACCGAACTGCGCTCTCGAATTGGACGAACACCGCCATCTGGTCACTGACGGTCACATGGGGCTTGTTGCCCCCCCGGGCGAAGTTGTTGTAGGCCACTCCCGCGTCCGTACTCAGCCCCTGTGATGGACGGTCCATCGAGTAAAGCGGCAGGTTCTCCAGCATCTCACCGACATGTTCGCCGGTGATGTGGAGCTCGCCATCGCGAACGGTGATTTGCATCTCCAGCTCGTTCCAGTGGCGATCGTCGGTCCTGCAGCCCAGGCTGAACTTGGCCACACCACGATGACACAGGTCTTCGATGCGACCTCGGACGACTCGATCAGCGCTGTTGACAGCGTATTGGATGGAAGTGAGCTTCTGGCCCTGAGCAAGCCATGAGAGCAGTCGAAGTGCCTCGATGGCATTGCTCTTGCCGGATGCATTTGCGCCAATCAGAACCGTCAGCGGCCCCAGCGGAAGCTTGGCCTCACGGAAGCTCTTGAAATCTCGAAGACTGAATGCAGTCAGCATGGGACGCTCACAGGTATTGGATTTGCAGGGTGGTCGCAGAAACTCCCCAAGTGTGCCCGCTCACGAATCGCTACCCGTCGCCTGCTGCAACCGCCACATCTCGGCGTAGCGCCCACCCCGGGCCAGCAGCGCGTCGTGCCGACCGCGTTCGATGATGCGGCCTTGCTCCAGCACCAGGATCTCGTGCGCGTCCACCACCGTCGACAGCCGGTGGGCGATGACCAGCACGGTCTTGTTCTGCCCGACGGCCTCCAGTTCGGCCTGGATGGCGCGCTCGTTGGTGGAGTCCAGCGCCGAGGTGGCCTCATCAAAGATGAGGATGGGCGGGTTTTTCAGCAGCGTGCGGGCGATGGCCACGCGCTGCTTCTCGCCGCCCGACAGCTTCAGGCCACGTTCGCCCACCATCGTGTCGTAGCCCAGCGGCGTGCCGGCGATGAAGCCGTGGATGTGGGCCGCGCGCGCGGCGCCCTCCACCTCTTCCCTGCCGGCGCCCGGCCGGCCGTAGGCGATGTTGTAGGCCACCGTGTCGTTGAAGAGCACGGTGTCCTGCGGCACGATGCCTATTGCCGCGCGCAGGCTGGACTGCGTCACGGCGCGGATGTCCTGGCCGTCGATGCGGATCTGCCCGCCATCGATGTCGTAGAAGCGGTAGAGCAGGCGCGCCAGCGTGCTCTTGCCCGAGCCGCTGGGGCCGACGACAGCCACCTTCTTGCCCGCCGGGATCTCGAAGCTGACGCCGTGCAGGATGGGCCGCGCCGGGTCGTAGGCGAAGCGCACGTCGTCGAAGACGACGCTGCCCCCCTTCACCTGAAGGTCCACAGCACCGGGCGCGTCGGCCACCTCGCGGTCGCGGTCCAGCAGGCCGAACAGCTTCTCGATGTCGGTGGTCGCCTGCTTGATCTCGCGGTAGATGACGCCGAGGAAGTTCAGCGGGATGTAGAGCTGGATCATGAAGGCGTTGACCATGACCAGGTCACCCAGGCTCATGCGCCCGTCCACCACGCCCTGCGTGGCCCGCCACAGCATCAGCACCAGCGCTGTGGCGATGATGAGCTGCTGGCCGGTGTTCAGCAGCGACAGCGTCGTCTGGCTCTTGAGTTGCGCCTTGCGCAGCTTCTCCAGGCTTTCGTCGTAGCGGCCCGCCTCGAAGCCCTCGTTGTTGAAGTACTTGACCGTCTCGTAGTTCAGCAGCGAGTCGATGGCGCGGCTGTGGGCCACCGAGTCCAGCTCGTTGAGCTGCTTGCGGAACTTGGTGCGCCATTCGGTCACGATGACGGTGAAGGCGATGTAGACCACCAGCGCGGCGATGGTGATGGCGGCGAACCAGGCGTCGAACTTGACGCCCAGCAGCGTCAACACCAGCACCACCTCGATCAGCGTCGGCACGATGCTGTAGAGGGAATAACTGATCAGAGAGTGGACAGCGCGCGTGCCGCGCTCGATGTCGCGCGTCATGCCGCCGGTCTGCCGCTCCAGGTGGAAGCGCAGGGACAGCTCGTGCAGGTGGCGGAACACCTGCAGCGAGATGCTGCGCGCCGTGCCCTCGGTGGCCTTGGCGAAGATCAGCTCGCGCAGCTCGGTGAACAGCGAGGTCGACAGCCGCAGCGCGCCATAGGCCAGCAGCAGGCCCAGCGGAACGACGAGCAGCGTCTCGGGCTGGCCGGGCTTGAGGTCCAGGCTGTCGACGAGGTTCTTCAGCAGCAGCGGCACGCCGACGTTGCTGACCTTGGCGGCCACCATGAAAGCCAGCGCCGCGCCGACGCGCCAGCGGTAGCGCCAGAGGTAGGGCAGCAGGCGGGCGATGGTGCCCCAGTCGCCCCTCACGGTGGGCGCATCGGGGGCGGAAGGCAGGCTGGGCGCGCGGGGAGTGGATCGCATGAAGTCCGTCAGAGCCGAGAATGGCTGCCGGATTCTCCCAAGTGAAAGCCATGACCCAGGAATCAAGCCCCGCACAAACCCAGGCCGGCCAGCGTGAACTGGTGTTGCGCGTGATGCCCATGCCCGCCGACTCGAATGCCAACGGCGACATCTTCGGCGGCTGGATCATGGCGCAGGTGGACATTGCGGGCTCGATCCTTCCCGCAAAGCTCTCGCGCGGGCGCGTGGCGACGGTGGCCGTCAACGAGTTTGTCTTCAAGCAGCCGGTGTCCATCGGCGACCTGCTGAGCTTCTACGCCACCATCACCCGCGTGGGTCGCACGTCGATCACCGTGCATGTGGAGGTGATGGCCGAGCGCGACCCGGAGAACCCGCATGTCGTGAAGGTGACCGAGGCCAACCTGACCTACGTGGCCATCGACCGCCAGGGCAAGCCGCGGCTGGTCGCGCCGGCCCAGATGTAACAGCGTCAGCCCTGTCCGACTTCAGGCCCCTGCACCGTCCGTCACTGGCGCAAAGGCCGCAGCCCTAGTCTTCCCCTGTCCGCCATTCAGGCGTCAACCCGTGAGGAGACCAGCCATGCTGCGCTACGCCATCATCTTTTTCGTCATCGCCCTGATCGCGGCCGTCTTCGGCTTCGGGGGCATCGCCGCCAGTGCGGCAGGCTTCGCCCAGATCCTGTTCTACGGTTTCCTGATCCTGGCCGTCATCGGCCTGCTGGTCGGCCTGGTCCGAAAATAGGGCCGGCCCTCGCGCGCTCAGTCGAACTTGGAAAAGTCCGGCACGCGTTTCTGGAAGAAGGCCTGGAAGGCCTCCATGGCTTCCGGGCTGCGCAGGCGAGCGCCGAAGACCGCCGCCTCACGCGTGATGGCCGCCTTGACGGCCTCGCGCTGGGGTTCGCGGATCAGCCGCTTGCTGTCGCGCACCGCGCCGGGGGCGAGTTTGTTGAAGCGTTCGGCCACGCGCCGGGCATGGTTCAACACCTCGCCGCCCGGCAGCACGCCGTTGGCGATGCCCGCCTCCACCGCCTGCTCGCCCGTGAACGGGTCACCGAGCAGCAGCTTCTCAGCTGCGCGGCGGTTGCCGATCAATTGCGGCAACACGACGCTGGAGGCGAACTCCGGCACCAGGCCCAGCGCCACAAACGGCATGGCCAGCCGCGCGTCGTCGGCCACATAGACGAAGTCGCAATGCAGCAACATCGTCGTGCCGATGCCGATGGCCGCGCCGGTGACTGCGGCGACGACGGGCTTGGTGCTGTCGACCAGCGCGTGCATGAACTGGAAGGTCGGCGCGTCTTCACCACGCGTGGGGCCGGCCATGAAGTCTTCGAGGTCGTTGCCGGACGTGAAGATGCCCGGCTGGCCGGTGATCAGCACGGCGCGCACAGCCGGGTCGGCATCGGCGGCGCGCAGCGCATCGGCCATGGCCTGGTACATGGCCTGGGTGATGGCGTTCTTCTTCTCGGGGCGGGCGATCTCGAGGGTCGCGACGCCGTTGACGGTGTAGGTCTTGATGGTCATTTGAGATTCCTTCAAGCAACGGCGGTTTTCACTTGGAACTGCGTCCAATGGTTCGCCAGGTGCATCAGATGGGCTCGCTCGTACTGCGGCTTGGTCAGCTCGCCGTAGGCGAAATGAGGCCGGAGCGTACCGTTGAATGCGGCGAACGCCTCCATCGCGTTCAGCAAACGCTGCACCGAGGTCTTCAGCGCCTGTGATGGGTCCAGCGCGGGCGCGCCGGGGATGGGCTCGGCGAGGTCGTGACTCATCTCCCCTTGCATGTTGAACACCGCGAAAGCCGCCGATCCGACCGTGGCGCGGAACCACGCGCGCTTGAGCGTCGGATAGCCCTGCATCGAGAACTCGATGCTCTGCGCCAGATGCTGCAACACCTGGCTGAGGTTCCAGGGGTTGCCCTGCACGAGCTTGGGCTTGAAAAGCAGGTCCAGCACCTCCTGCTGGGCTTGCCGCCAAGTCGTGAACGTTGTCAGCCTGCCGGTGCAAGCGGCGAGCGGCGCCGCCGCGAGCAACACCGTGGTGGTCTTGAGCGCGCGGCGGCGGTCCATGGCTTACAGGCGCTCGAAGATGCCGGCCGCACCCTGGCCGGCGCCGACGCACATCGTCACCATGCCGTACTTGCCGCCGGTGCGGCGCAGGCCGTGGATGACCGAGGCCGCGCGAATGGCGCCCGTGGCACCCAGCGGGTGGCCCAGCGCAATCGCGCCGCCGTTGGGGTTGACCTTGGCACGGTCCAGCTCGATGCCCTTGCTGTCCAGGTCGTTCAGCACGGCCAGGCTCTGGGCCGCGAAGGCCTCGTTCAGCTCGATCCAGTCCAGGTCGGCAGCGGTGATGCCTGCCGCCTTCAGCGCAACCGGGATGGCGGCGATGGGGCCGATGCCCATGATCTCCGGCGGCACGCCGCGCACGGCGAAGGACACGAAGCGGGCCAGCGGCGTCAGGTTGTAGCGCTTCAAGGCCGCTTCGCTGACGATGAGCAGGCCGCCCGAGCCGTCGGAGGTCTGCGAGCTGTTGCCGGCGGTCACGCTGCCTTTGGCGGCGAACACGGGCTTCAGCTTGGCCAGGCCTTCCAGCGACGTGTCGGGCCGTGCGCCTTCGTCCAGCTTGACGGTGCGCGTCTTGGTGTTGACCGTGCCGTCGGCGAGGTTGGGCGTGCGCTCGACGACGTCGAAGGGCGTCATCTCGGCGTCGAAGTGGCCGGCAGCCATCGCGGCCACGGCGCGGCGGTGCGATTCCACCGAGAAGGCGTCCTGCGCCTCGCGGCTGATCTTCCACTGCGCGGCGACCTTCTCGGCCGTCAAGCCCATGCCGTAGGCGATGCCGATGTTCTCGTCCTTCTCGAAGATCAGCGGGCTCAGGGACGGCTTGTTGCCGCCCATGGGGATCATGGACATGGACTCGACGCCGCCGGCGAACATCACATCGGCCTCACCGACGCGGATGCGGTCTGCCGCCATCTGCACGGCGGTGATGCCCGACGCGCAGTAGCGGTTGATCGTCACGCCACCGATGGTCGGCCCCAGGCCCGCCAGCACGGAGGCGACGCGGGCGATGTTCATGCCCTGCTCGCCTTCGGGGAAGGAGCAGCCGACGATGGCGTCTTCAATGGCCGCCGGGTCCAGACCCGGGGCTTGCGCCAGCACGGCCTGCATGACCTTGACGAGCATCTCGTCGGGGCGGGTGTTCTTGAAATAGCCACGGCCGCTCTTGCCGATGGGCAGGCGGGTGGCGGCAACGATGTAGGCGTCTTGGACTTGGTTGCTCATGATGATTCCTTTTAGGCCTGGGGCTTGGGCACCCAGGCCCAGACAAATTCACACTCGATCGGCTCGATGCCGGCTTCGTCGGTCACGGTCACGGCGACCTTGACCTCACCCTTGGTTTCGTTCGCCATCGCGAAGCGCTGCGCTGCGGTCAGGTGCGCCTTGGCGACCAGGCCGCCCGTGGCGCGCTTGCGAAAGTTCACCTGCAGCGACTTGCACAGCGGCAGGCAGTCGTCACGCACGTTCATGCCCACCACCATGCCGGTGGCGGTCTCGGCCAGCAGCGACATCGCGGCCGCATGCACGCCCTGGATGTGGTTCTGCACTGGGCGACGGTTGGCGACACGGATTTCGCTGCGCTCGGGCGAGAGCGCGACGAAGTCCAAGCCCGCCGTACCCGTGAAGGGCACCGCGCGCCGCAGCGCGAAATTGCGCGCAGGCCCACGCAGCGGGGACGGCAGGCCGTCCAGCTTGGCTAACGTGCGTTGAAGCCGGTTCACGATGGGCCTTCAGTTGCGGACGGGCTTGCCCGTTTGCAGCATGCCCATGATCCGCTCCTGGGTCTTGGGGTTGTCGAGCAGCGAGCAGAAGTGCTTGCGCTCCAGCGCCATCAGGTACTCCTCCGTCACCAGGGAGCCTGCCTCGACTTCGCCACCGCAGACCACGTCGGCAATCGCCGCAGCCAGGTGGTAATCGTGGGCGCTGACAAAGCCGCCATCGCGCATGTTGGCGACCTGGCCCTTGATGGTCGCGATGCCGCTGCGGCCGGCGACCGGGAACAGGGCCTTGTGCGGCGGGCGGTAGCCGGCCTCGGACATGCCGATGGCGGTGGCCGTCGCGACGTGCAGCAGCTCGTCCTTGTGCGGGACGATGATGTCGGACTCCAGCAGGAAGCCGTTCTTCTTGGCCTCGTGCGCCGAGGTCGCCACCTTGGCCGTGGCCGCGGTCAGGAAGCCGTCCTTCAGGAAGGCCAGGATGTCCGCGCCAGCATTGCCAGCGGCGGCCATCTCGGCGGCGCGGCGGGCGATGTAGGTCAGGCCGCCGCCGCCGGGGATCAGGCCCACGCCGACTTCGACCAGGCCCACGTAGCTTTCGACGTGCGCGACGCGGCGCGCGCAGTGCACGGCCAGTTCGGCGCCACCGCCCAACGCCAGGCCGCGCATCGCGGCGACGACCGGCACGCTGGCGTAGCGCAGGCGCAGCATCATGTCCTGCAGCTTCTTCTCTTCCGGCGCGATGCCCTTGCTGCCCATCTTCATGAAGACGGGCATCAGGGACTCAAGATTGGCGCCGGCCGAGAACACGTCGTCCGGCGACCAGATCACCAGGCCCTGGTAGTCGGCTTCGGCGATCTCGACGGCGCGCAAAAGACCTTCGGTGACGGCCGGGCTGATCAGGTGCAGCTTGGCGGTGATGGAGGCGATGACGACCTTGCCGTCCAGCGTCCAGACGCGCACTTCCTCGTTCTTGAACAGCTCGGTGCCCGACTTCAGCGGGTCGGCGGCGCCGGTGCCCAGCAGCGATTCACGGAAAGCCTGGCGGCTGTAGACCGGCAGCTCGCTGCGCGGCTTGAACTTGCTCTCGGCCGCGCTCCACGAACCCGCAGGCGTGTGCACGCCGCCGGCTTCGGCGACCGGGCCTTCCGTCACCCAGGCGGGCAGCGGCGCGGTCGACAGGGCCTTGCCGTCGGCGATGTCGGCCGAGATCCACTCGGCGACCTGCTTCCAGCCGGCGGCCTGCCACAGCTCGAACGGGCCCTGGCTGGAGCCGAAGCCCCAGCGCATCGCGAAGTCGATCTCGCGCGCGCTGTCGGCCACGGTGTCGAGGTGCACGGCGGCGTAGTGGAAGCTGTCGCGCAGGATGGCCCACAGGAACTGGGCTTGCGGGTTGCTGCTCTCGCGCAGCAGCTTCAGGCGGTCGGCCGGTTGCTTCTTCAGCATGCGGGCCACGATCTCGTCGGCCTTCTTGCCGCCGGCGACGTACTCACCCGTGGCGAAGTCCAGGCGCTGGATGTCCTTGCCGACCTTCTTGTAGAAGCCCGCGCCGGTCTTCTGGCCCAGCGCGCCCTTCTCGATCAGGCCGGCCAGCACCTTGGGCGTGGCGTAGGTCGAGAAGAACGGGTCGTCCTTCAGGTTGTCCTGCATCGTCTTGACGACGTGGGCCATGGTGTCCAGGCCCACCACGTCAGCAGTGCGGAAGGTGCCCGACGACGCGCGGCCCAGCTTCTTGCCGGTCAGGTCGTCGACCACGTCCACCGACAGGCCGAACTTCTCGGCTTCGATCATCGTGGCCATCATGCCGGCGATGCCGACGCGGTTGGCGACGAAGTTGGGCGTGTCATGGGCGCGCACGACGCTCTTGCCCAGCGACGTGGTCACGAAGGCTTCGAGCTGGTCGAGGATCTCGGGCTGTGTGGTCGGCGTGTTGATCAGCTCGACCAGCGCCATGTAGCGCGGCGGGTTGAAGAAGTGGATGCCGCAGAAGCGTGGCTTGATCTCCTCGGGCAGCACTTCGCTGAGCTTGGTGATGCTCAGGCCCGAGGTGTTGCTAGCCACGATGGCGTGCGGCGCGACGAACGGCGCGATCTTGGTGTACAGGTCCAGCTTCCAGTCCATGCGCTCGGCGATGGCCTCGATGATGAGGTCGCAGCCGCGCAGCACTTCGAGGTGCTCTTCGTAGTTGGCTTGCTGGATCAACGCGGCTTCCGACGCATCACCCAGCGGCGCGGGCTTGAGCTTCTTCAGCCCGTCGACGGCCTTCGTGACGATGCCATTCTTGGCGCCTTCTTTCGCAGGCAGGTCGAACAGAACGACTGGCACCTTGCAGTTGACGAGGTGGGCGGCGATCTGCGCGCCCATCACGCCGGCGCCGAGCACGGCGACCTTGCGGACTTGGAAACGACTCATGGGTTTTCTCCTGGATATTCAGTTCATTCAGCCCGTACCCAGGTCTGGGTGCGGCCGAAAAGTGGGGCGCCGATGTAGCCGCGCACCTCGAGGCGCTTGCCGCCATCGACCGGCTTGAGGCGCGTCTTGTAGGTCTTGCCGTTGTTGGGGTCGAGGATCTCGCCGCCACCCCAGGTGCCCTCACCCTCGGCCTTCACGCCGCGGATGATCTGCAGGCCGAGCACGGGCTTGTCCTTGCGGTCGTCAGCGCACTTGTCGCACCGGGCGTCGGCCGGTGCGGTGGGGTCCAGCAGCTTGTCGATGCTGCCTGTGAGGGTGCCCCCCTGTTCGCTGATGCGGACCAACGACTTCGCGGTTTTGCCGTCGTCGTCGATGGTCTTCCACAAGCCCACGGGTGTTGCCTGCGCGAACGCAAGCACGGGCACAAGCAGGGCAGCAGCGAACAGGGACTTCATGCGGGCATCCTTTTAGAAGAGGGCCTCTTCCATCTCCATCAGCGGCGCCAGACCGGCACGCGCAGTGCGGATCAGGCTGGCCGTCTCGGGCAGCAGCTTGGCGAAGTAGAAGCGTGCCGTGGCCAGCTTGGCGGTGTAGAACGGGTCGCCGCTGTCCTTCTTGGCCAGCGCGATCTTCGCCGCTTGAGCAAAGAAGTAGGCAAAGGTCATGTGGCCCACCACGCGCAGGTAATCGACGGCCGCGGCACCCACCTCGTCGGGGTTGCCGAAGGCCTTCATGCCCAGTTCCTGCGTCAGCTTGTTGACCTTGTCGCCCAGGTCGGCGAGCGGGTTGACGAACTCCTGCATGGCTTCGTTGGTGCCCTCTTCCTCGATGAAGGCGGCGATCTTCTTGCCGAACTTCTTCAGCGTCGCGCCGTTGTTGCCCAGCACCTTGCGCCCCAGCAGGTCCAGCGACTGGATGGTGTTGGTGCCCTCGTAGATCATGTTGATGCGCGCGTCGCGCACGTACTGCTCCATGCCCCACTCGTGGATGAAGCCGTGGCCGCCGAACACCTGCATGCAGTGAGAGGTGGCCAGCCAGCCGTTGTCGGTGATGAAGGCCTTGATGATGGGCGTCAGCAGCGCGACTTCGGCGTCGCACGCCTTGCGCTCGTCCTCGTCGTCGCTCTTGAGCGCCTTGTCCAGCTGCAGCACCGTGTAGGCCTGCAACATGCGGCCGCCTTCAGCGAAGGCGCGGGCGGTCAGCAGCATTTTGCGCACGTCGGGGTGGACGATGATGGGATCGGCCGGCTTGTCCGGCGCCTTGGGGCCGCTCAGCGCGCGCATCTGCAGGCGGTCCTTCGCATACGCCACGGCGTTTTGATACGCCACTTCTGTCAGGCCCAGCGACTGGTTGCCCACGCCCAGGCGGGCCGCGTTCATCATGACAAACATGGCGGCCAGGCCCTTGTTGGGCTGGCCCACCAGCGTGCCGGCGGCGTTCTCCAGCACGATCTGCGCTGTGGCGTTGCCGTGGATGCCCATCTTGTGCTCCAGCCCGGCGCAGAAGATCGTGTTGCGGCTGCCCAGCGAGCCGTCCGCGTTGACGTTGAACTTCGGCACGATGAAGAGCGAGATGCCCTTGGAGCCCGCAGGCGCGTCCGGCAGGCGGGCCAGCACCAGGTGGATGATGTTGTCGGCCATGTCGTGCTCGCCGGCCGAGATGAAGATCTTGGCGCCGGTGATGCGGTAGGTGCCGTCGGGCTGCGGTTCGGCCTTGGTGCGCAGCATGCCGAGGTCGGTGCCGCAGTGCGGCTCGGTCAGGCACATGGTGCCGGTCCACTCGCCGCTGGTCAGCTTGGGCAGGTAGGTGGCCTTTTGCTCGGGCGTGCCGTGGGCGTGCAGGGCTTCATAGGCGCCGTGCGACAGACCCGGGTACATCGTCCAGGCCTGGTTGGCCGAGTTCAGCATCTCGTAGAAGAACTGGTTCACCAGATGCGGCAGGCCGGTGCCGCCGAACTCGGGGTCGCAGGAGAGCGCCGGCCAGCCGCCTTCGACGTACTGTTTGTAGGCTTCCTTGAAGCCCTTGGGCGGCGTCACCTCGTGCGTCGCCTTGTCCAGCGTGCAGCCCTCGGCATCGCCGCTGAGGTTGATCGGCGCAATGACTTCGGCGGCGAACTTGCCGCCCTCTTCCAGCACGGCGTTGATCGACTCGGCGTCGATGTCCTCGTGGCCGGGCAGCATCTTCAGTTCATCGACGACGTTCAGCAGCTCGTGCATGACGAACTGCATGTCACGCAAGGGCGGGGTGTACTGGGGCATCGGGGACTCCTGGAACGAAAGGTCGTGGGTGAAGGGTTCAGCGCCGAGTGGCGCCGGCCCTGGGCAATTTGCGCGCGCGGTCGACGTCGAGGCCGGCCGGCGTGGCGTAGAACTGGATGGTGCGGTCGAAGCCGACGCCGGCCCGCGACAGCGCGCCGGGGATGCGCATGAAACGCGCGTCGTGGTGCAGCGACAGGATCAGGCCGTGCAGCTCGAAGACGATCTGGTCGACGTCGGCCTCGGCCTGCAGATGGCCTTCCGCCACAGAAAGGTGAATCGCCTTGTGCAGCGCCGCGTGCCAGGCCTTGACCATGGCGACGAGGGCGTCACGCACGGGACCTGGCCGGTCGTCGAACTCGACGGCGCCGCTGATGTAGATGCAGCCCGAATCGACCTCCACCGACACACGGCGCACCCAGCGCTCGAACATCGCCCGCAGCCTCGGCAGGCCGCGCGGCTCGCGGATGGCGGTGAAGAAGACTTCTTCCTCGAACTTGGCGTGGTACTCGGTGACGACGGCGATCTGCAATTCCTCGCGCGAGCCGAAGTGGGCGAAGACGCCGGACTTGCTCATGCCCGTCACGTCCGCCAGCGCGCCGATGGACAGCCCCTCCAGCCCCATGTGCGAGGCCAGGCCCAGCGCGGCGTCGAGGATGGCGGCGCGGGTCTGCTGGCCCTTCTGCAGCGAACGCGCCACCCGCACCGGCTTGGCGGCGCGCAGCGAGGCGGCTTTCTTGGCAGGGGCGGGCAGCGTGGACACGGTGAGGGCGAGCAGGAATAAAACGAACGATCGTTCTATTTTGCAGGCCGCGTCCATGACGGCGCCAGCTTGACCCAGCGTTTTTCTAGGGTGTTGTGCCTATAAGTGCCACCCAACTAGGGAACACCCTGAACGCCGAACGAGCGCACGCGCCCGCTGTCATGCGCACGCGCTTGAGGGCCTGTCGACTTCTGCAGTAGTCTCGCGTCTGGAGGTTGACTTCCGTGGATGTTCTCCAACTCGATGTCTCTGGCCGGCCCCAGGCCTGGATCACGACGCGTGAAGCGGCGGTGATCTACGCCTGCGACGGCGTTGCCTGGACGCTCGGCGAGCCCTGCCAGGTGCTGCGTGGCGGCTGGCAGCGCGTCAGTGGCCGGCAATCGCGCATCGAGGTGCACTCCATCATTGCCGTGCGCGGCACGGTACCCAGCCGCGCCTGGCGCCAGGCGCCCGCGCTGTCCAACGCCAAGCTGTTCGCCCGCGACCGCTACGTCTGCGCCTACTGCGGCCATCACTGCCTGCCGGAGGACCTGACGCGCGAGCACATCCACCCCACGTCGCGCGGCGGCTACGACAGCTGGATGAACTGCATCACCGCCTGCCGGCCCTGCAACGGCCGCAAGGGCAGCCGCCTGCCCGAGGAGGCCAACATGAGCCTGCTCTACCTGCCCTACGTACCGAGCCTGCATGAAGACATGATCCTGCGCGGCAGGCGCATCCTGGCAGACCAGATGGAGTTCCTGCTCGCCAGCGTGCCCCGTTCGAGCCGGCTGCACGGGTAAAGAGTTG
Organism: Pelomonas parva; assembly: GCF_043555835.1. NCBI lineage: Bacteria > Pseudomonadati > Pseudomonadota > Betaproteobacteria > Burkholderiales > Sphaerotilaceae > Roseateles > Pelomonas parva. The sequence continues at coordinate 242,504 of NZ_JBIGHV010000008.1, forward strand.
TAGCTGCCTGCGACCATCGGTCAACGGCCGGACAATTCGACACGTTGGGCAGCCGTTTTGCCCAAGGAGAAAACACCATGTCCAAGCTCATGACTTCCCTCACCCTGGCTGCGGCCCTGGTGCTTTCGGCCTGCTCGACGACCAGCCCCGATGTCGTCCAGCGCGGCGACGCGCAGCGCCTGTCCCAGGTGCAGGATGCGACCGTGCTGTCCTCCCGCCCCGTCACTGTCGATGGCTCGCAGAGCGGCGTCGGTGCTGTGGCCGGCGGTGTCACCGGCGCCATTGCCGGCAGCTCGGTCGGCGGCCGGCGTGAGGGCCAGATCGTCGGCGTCATCGGCGCCGTGGCCGGTGCCGTCATCGGCAACGCCATCGAGCGCTCGGCCACCCGCGAAGACGCGCTGGAAATCATCGTCCAGCTGCGCAACGGCGAACGCCGCGCCATCATCCAGGCCAAGGGCACCGAGGCCTTCAACAGCGGCGACCCGGTCGTGCTGGTGACGACCGGCGGCAAGACCCGCGTGACGCGCGCCCCGGCCGTCGTGCCCGCCAGCAACGGCTGAGCGCGCAAGTTCGCTCAAGGGCCGGCGTCCCGACCAGGGACAATCCGGCCCATGAGCATGAAGAAAACAGATCTCGAACGCCTCGCCGGCCTGAAGCTGGACAGCGCCATGCGCGGCAAGGCGACGCCCGGCCGCTTTGGCCAGGCCGCCGCCGCGCTGCCCGACCGCAAGGCCCAGCGCAAGCTGGATGCCGCTGCCGGCCTCGTCCCCTTTGCCTGCAAGCTGCCTGCCGAGCTGACGGAGCGGCTGCGCGAACGCGCGGCCGGCCATGAAGGCGGCATCAACGCCCTCGTCGCCGAGCTGCTGACCAAGGGGCTGGCATGAGCGAGGTGGACGAACCCGTCTTCGAGGCGCGCCTGTGGCGCGACAACGGCTGGACGGCGCAGGTCATCAAGAACGAGGACGACGAGGGCTGGGCCGTCGCGATGTTCAAGGCCGGCGAGAGCGAGCCGGCGCTGGTCGGCCCCTGGACGATGGGGCGCGACAAGAAGAACCCCAAGCCGCTGGACGTCAATGCCTTCAACACGCTGGTGAAGACGGCCTCCGAGGTGCTGCGCCGCCACGAGCAGCAGCTGCATGCCCAGCTCAACAAGGCGCTCTACGTCGCCCGCGACGGCGCCTGGCTGAAGATCACGCTGGAGATCGTGCCCGCCGAGGACGACCCCTACGCGTGGCTGGCCGCCTACGACGCGGCCGGCGAGCGCCTGGCTCAGGTCAAGGTGGCGGCGGGCTTCAAGCTCAGCCAGTCGGCGGCCGAGGCCTGGGTGGACAACGGCTACGAGCGGCCGGCGGGCCGCGACTGAACATTCCTGCACAGCCGCCTGAACAGCTTGTCAATGGCGCGGCGCGGCGCCCGGGCCTACCGTGGACATCCACTCCACCACCCGCCCTGCCATGCCCGCCTTCGAGCTGATCAGCAACCACCTCTGCCCCTACACCCAGCGCGCCGCCATCCAACTGGCCGAGAAAGGCCTGGGCTTCGAGCGCGTCTACATCGACCTGGCCGACAAGCCGGCCTGGTTCCTGGCGCTGTCGCCGCTGGGCAAGGTGCCCGTGCTGCGCCATGGCGACGCTGCCATCTTCGAGTCGTCAGTGATCTGCGAGTACATCGAGGACGTGGTGCCCGGCGCGCCGCTGCTGCCGGCCGAACCCGCAGCGCGGGCCCGGCACCGCGCCTGGGTGGAATTCGCCTCCGCGATCGTGGGCGATGTATTCGCCTTCTACTCGGCGCCCGATGCCGCGTCGTTCGAGCGCAAATGCGCCGACCTGGCAGTCCGCTTCAACACGCTGGAGCGCCAGCTCGGCGCCGGGCGCTGCTTCGACGGCGAGCATTTCGGCCTGGTCGATGCCGCGTTCGCGCCGCTGTTCCGGCTGTTCGACAGCTTCGACGAGATCGGCGACTTTGGCGTCTTCGAAGGCCTGACCCGTGTGCCGGCCTATCGCCGCCGGCTGGCTCAACGGGCCAGCGTCCAAGGCGCCGTCGTGGCCGACTACGGCCAACGCTTCAAGCACTACCTGGCCACGCGCGGCTCCCGGCTGTCCCGTCTGATGGAGCCGGCTCAGGCCTGACCTGTCAGCCGCGCCGCGGCGTCGCGCAACTGGTCGGCCAGCGCCTGGCTTGCGCGCCTCACGCGCGGCAGCCTGGCCGTGTCGGGGTGCATCAGCATCCACAGCGGCTGTGTCAGGCCCGGCAGCGGCTCGCCCAACCGAACCAGGTCGGGCAAGGCGCCGCCAACAAAGCAGGGCAGCACCCCGCAGCCGATGCCGGCGCGCACGGCCTGCGCGGCACCGAGCAAGGTGTTGGCGCGCAGGCGGATGTCGCCGTCGGCCACATGGCGCGCCATCCATTCACCCGGGCCGTTGCAGGCCAGCGCAGCGTCAAAGCCCACCCAGGGCAGGCCAGCGGGGGCGTCGGCGAGGCTGCGCGCGGCGTACACCGCCATGGCCACGGCGCCGACCTGGCGGCCGGTGAGCGCGTCGTCCGGCTTGGCGGTCACACGCAGCGCGATGTCGGCCTTGCGTTGCGGCAGCGACACCAACTGGTTGGTCACCAGCAGATCGATCTGCAAGCCCGGGTGGCCCTGGCAGATGGCCGCCAACATGCCGGGCAGCAGGTACTCGGCCACGGCATCCGGCGCGGTCAGCCTGACCGTGCCGTCAGCGGCCGCATCCAGGCCGCCGATGCGCTGCTCCAGCGCCGCCACCTCCTCGCTCAGCCTGAGCGCCACGCGCCTGATCTCCTCGCCCGCCTCGGTGGCCCGCAGCGCCGTCGGCAGGCGGTCGAACAACCGCGTGCCCAGCCGCCGCTCGATGCGCTGCAGGCGCCGTGACAAGGTCGGGTGGCTGACGTTCAGCTGCTGGGCTGCAGCCGACAGCGTGCCCTGCTCCGCAATTGCCAGCACCACACGCAAATCGTCCCACTGCAAGGCGGGCGCCATCGTCGCGGCGCTCATGCGATCTCGAAGCTCAGGCCCGCCCGGGCCTGCAACCGTCTCACCAGCGCCAGGCCCATGGCGCTGCCGGGCGTCCACACACCGCCGGGCGTCGCGTCGCGGCCCGCGTCCTGCAGCAGGCATAGGGCCGTCTCGCTGATGAGCTTGCAGGTCGACCCGTAACCCGGGTCGCGGTCGCCCTTGACGATGGCGCGCAGCGTCTGGCCGCAGGCCGACCTGCCGGTGAACCAGACCTCGTAGCGGCCCGCCTCACGCGCGGCCTGGTTCGGGCCGTCGCCAGGCTGGGTCAGCACAAAGCGGCGCAGCAAAGCACGCGTTGGCGAAAGAGCCAGCGCCAGGTTCTGCAGCTTGGTGAAGCGGGCCAGCGCGCCGGCCTTGCGGCGGCCCTTGTCGCCCTGGCCGGGTCTGCCGGTCAGCAGCTTCTCGCTATAGACAAAGCCTTCGCCCCACGGGTGGCCGCGCAGTGCATTGCTGCGGTGGACGTTCTTGGTGTTGATGGTCGCCATGACGAAGGGGCCGGTCCAGGCGTCTGCCCAGTCGTCGAAATCGGCGCCCTGATCGGCCGGCTGCCTGGGGCCCTTGAAGCCGCCCGACAGCGCGAAGGGGTTGGCCATCAGCTTCACCAAGCCCGGCTCGCGCCGGACCGCCTCGATGGTTGCCAGCATGCTGGCGAAGGTGCCGCCGGAGAACGTGCCCTTGAGCCTGGCGACGCGGCCGCGCACCTCCGCCAGCGGTGCGCCGAAGCGGGCCTGCGCCTCGGCCTGCAAGTAGACGACGCCGAGGTCGAACGGGATGGAATCGAAGCCGCAGGAGAAGACGATGCGCGCGCCGCTTTTCTCAGCCAGCGGCGTCAGTTTGTCGATCATGCGGGCCATCCACAGCGGCTCGCCGCACAGGTCGACGTAGTCGGTGCCGCCTGCAGCGCAAGCCGTGGCCAGCGGCTCGCCGTGCAGCTGGTAGGGACCGACGGTGGTGATGACCACCTGGGTCCGCCCGACCAAGGCCTTGAGCGCGGCTGCATCGTTGGCATCCGCCTGCAGCAGCGCGACGGTTGGCGGCAGGTGCAGTTCGTCGCGCACCTGGGCGAGCTTGTCCAGGCTGCGCCCGGCAATGGCCCAGCGCGCGCCGGCGGCGCCGCTCAGGTGCAGGTACTCGGCGACGAGCCGGCCCGTGAAGCCCGTAGCGCCGAAGACGACCAGGTCGAACTCGCGCGGCTTCACCCGGCCCGGCCCTTCATCGCCATCCAGTCGCTGCGCAGCAGGCCCAGCGAATGGCAGTCCACATACTCGCCGTTGACGAAGACGATGCCGCGCTGGATGCCCTCGTGCTTGAAGCCGCACTTCTCGGCGACACGCCGCGAGGCATGGTTGTGCACGGACATGCCGCAGGACAGGCGGTTCACCGGCCAGTTCTGGAACAGATAGTCCACCAGCAGCGCAGCCGCCTCGCTGGCCAGACCCTGGCCGCGCATCGCAATGTCGGCCATCGACCAGCCGATCTCGCGCGCCGTCGTGTAGCGGGCCGCCGCGAAGTGCACCACGTCGCCGATGACGCTGCCGTCGATGAGGTGGCAGATCAGCAGGCGCTCGGCCTCCTCGCTGGCGAAGCCGTTGTCGTTCCAGCGCTTGTCCACCGTGTGCGGCGCCATCATGCGCGAACCCATGAAGGGGCCCGACACCTGGGGGTCGCTGACCGAGCGCTTGAGCCAGGGCAGGTCGTCCTCGGTGACGTGGCGCAGGCCAACGCGCTGACCTCTCAACATGGGCGCCTCAGAAGTGGATGCCCCGCATCATCTGCTGCATCGCGATGGCCTCCGGCGACAGCCCCGACTTGCCGGACTTGTCGCCCTTGGCGGCCGAGCTGTCCGGGAACATGCGGAAGGTGGTGTTCATGACGATCTGCGCGATGCGCGGTGCGGCGGCATGCAGCATCTCGCCCGAGATGCCCAGGCGCGTGGCAATGCGCACCGGCTTGTTGATGCAGGCCTGCGCAATCATGTCGCCGGCCTCCTCGGGTGCCAGCGTCGGCACGTTCTTGTAGATCGCCGTCGGGGCGATCATCGGCGTGCGCACCAGCGGCATGTTGATGGTCGTGAAGGTCACGCCGGTGTCGGCGAACTCGCTGGAGGCGCAGCGCGTCCAGGCGTCCAGCGCGGCCTTGCTGGCGACGTAGGCGCTGAAGCGGGGCGCGTTGGTCAACACGCCGATGGAGCTGATGTTGACGACATGGCCCTTCTTCTTGGCCACCATGCCGGGCAGCAGGCCCATGGTCACGCGCAGGCAGCCGAAGTAGTTCAGGTCCATCGTGCGCTGGAAGTCGTGGAAGCGGTCGTAGCTGCTCTCGATGGCGCGGCGGATGGAGCGGCCGGCGTTGTTGATGAGGAAGTCGACACCGCCGAACTCGTCGTTGCACCAGGCGATCAGCGCGGCGCAGCTGGCCTCGTCGGCGATGTCGCAGGCGAAGCTGTGGATCTTGGCGTCCTTGCCGGCCTTGTCCTTGATCTCCTTGACCGCCTCGGCCAGCTTCACCTCATCACGCGCGCAGATCAGCGTGATGGCGCCGGCCTCGGCGAACTTGATGGCTGCGGCCAGGCCGATGCCCGAGGAGCCGCCCGTGACCAGCACCACCTTGCCGCCGGTCGCGCCGCGCAGGCTGCGGTCGATGAACAGCGCCGGGTCGAGATGACGCTCCCAGTAGTCCCACAGCCGCCAGGCGTAGTCGTTCAGGTCGGGGCAGGCGATGCCCGAGCCTTTCAACGCGGCCTCGGTGTCGCGGCAGTCGAAGCGGGTCGGGTAGTTGATGAAGGTGAACATGTCCTCGGGGATGCCGAGGTCCTTCATCACCGCGTTGCGGATGCGGCGCACCGGCGCCAACGCCATCAAGCCCTTCTTGACGCTCTTGGGGATGAAGCCCAGCAGCGCCGCGTTGATGAACAAATTCATCTTGGGCGCATGCGCGGCCTTGCTGAAGATGTCCAGCACGTCGCCGACGCGGTAGCCCTGCGGGTCGACCAGGTGGTAGCAGCCCTGGCCCTTGTGGACCTTGTGCGAGATGTGGTCCAGCGCGTCGACGACGAAGTCCACCGGCACGATGTTGATGCGGCCGCCCTCCAGGCCGACGCTGGGCATCCACGGCGGCAGGATCTGGCGCATGCGCTGGATCAACTTGAAGAAGTAGTAGGGCCCGTCGATCTTGTCCATCTCGCCGGAGGTGGAGTCGCCGACGACCAGCGCCGGGCGGTAGACCGTCCACGGCCGCTTGCATTCCTTGCGCACGATCTTCTCGCTCTCGTGCTTGGTCATGAAGTACGGGTGATCGAGGTTCTCGGCCTCCTCGAACATGTCCTCGCGGAACACGCCTTCGTACAGGCCTGCCGCCGCAATCGAGCTGACGTGGTGCACATGACTGGCGTCGATGGCCTGCGCGAACTCCACCATCGAGCGCGTGCCCTCGATGTTGACGGCCACCTGCGCCTCTTCATCCGCGCTCAGGTCGTAGACGGCGGCGAGGTGATAGAGGTGATCGATCTGGCCCTTCAGGCTCTTGATGACGTCGCCGGCCACGCCGAGCTTCTTGCCCGTCAGGTCACCATAGACGGGAATCGCGCGGGTCTTGCTGACGCCCCAGTAGGCGAGCAGGTCGGGCAGCTTGGCCGTGCTCTCCTCGCGCATCAGGAAGTGGACCGTGCTGCCGCGCCGGGCCAGCAGCTTCTTGACGAGCCGCTTGCCGATGAAGCCGGTGGCGCCAGTGACGAAATACTGCATGCGGGGTCTCCTGCTTGTGGGGTTTGGCTCATTCTTGACCAGCGCCGTAGACGGCTTGCTGCGCACTTTCCCGAGGGCCGGCATAGAGCGCACTCACTAGGAATGCCCGCGCCGACAGGGGATGCGGCCGCTACAGTGCCCCCAGGCAATTCGCTCACTCGAAAGGACACACCATGGTCAAGAAGCTCCAGAAGATGGCTGACAAGAAGAAGACTGCTGCCGCCACCGGCTTCCCCGCTGGCCTGCTCGACAGCGAGATGGCCCAGAACATCAAGGACAGTGCCCAGCAGATCTGGGCCGCCGGTCTCGCCTCCTTCGCCAAGGCCCAGGGTGAAGGCTCCAAGGTCTTCGAGGCCCTCGTCTCCGAAGGACAGAAATTGCAGAAGAAGACCCAATCCGCCGCTGAAGAGAAACTCAGCGCCGTCGCCAGCAAGGTCAGCGGCATGGCCGGTGACGTCGGCGCCAAGGCCGGCCAGCAATGGGACAAGCTGGAAACCATCTTCGAAGCCCGCGTGGCCAAGGCGCTGCAAGGCCTGGGCGTGCCGACCAAGGGCGACATCGACGCGCTGATCAAGCGCATCGACGACCTGGCCGTCGCCACCGGCGTGCAGCCGGCCAAGAAGGCTGCTGCGAAGAAGGTGCCGGCTGCCAAGCCTGCCGCTGCGCCGGCCAAGAAAGGCGCTGCCAAGGCTGCAGCCAAGCCCGCCCCCGCACCTGCTCCTGCACCCTCTGCGAAGAAGGCCGCCCCGGCCAAGAAGGCGCCGGCTGCAAAGAAGGCTCCGGCTGCCAAGAAGATCGCGCCTGCTCCTCAGGCCTGATCGACACTAGCTCTTTCTGACCATGAGCCAACCACGCATCGGGTTGGCCCTGGCAGGCGGAGGCCCACTGGGCGCCATCTATGAAGTTGGCGCCCTTTGTGCTTTGGAGGAGGCCGTCGACGGCCTGGACTTCACCGCCTGCGACGGCTACATCGGCGTCAGCGCGGGCGGCTTCATCGCCGCCGGCCTGGCCAACGGCATGACGCCGCGCCAGCTCTGCGCCGCCTTCATCGAGAACACGGCGGAAGCGCCCGACCGCTTCGACCCCGCCGAGTTGCTGCAACCCGCCTGGGCCGAGTTCGGCCAGCGCCTGCGCCTGCTGCCACAACTGCTGACCGACGCCGCGCGCGAGGTGCTGCTGGAGGGCCGCTCGCGCCTGTCCGCCATCGAGCGCCTGGGCCGCGCACTGCCCACCGGCCTGCTGAGCAGCGAGCGCTTCGGCGAAGCCTTGACCCGCGTGTTCGCCGCGCCGGGTCGCACGAACGACTTCCGCGAGCTGCGCCGCCGCCTCGTGCTGGTCGCCACCGACCTGGACAGCGGCGAGGCCGTCCCCTTCGGCGCGCCGGGCTGGGACCACGTGCCCATCTCCCAGGCCGTGCAGGCCAGCGCCGCGCTGCCGGGCCTGTTCCCGCCGGTCGAGATCGACGGCCGACATTACGTGGACGGCGCGCTGAAGAAGACGCTGCACGCCTCCGTGCTGCTGGACCGCGGGCTGGACCTGCTGATCTGCCTGAACCCGCTGGTGCCCTACGCCAGCGACCGCCTGTCCTACCGCGAGGCCCGCTCGCGCCGCGCCAGGAAGCTCGCCAGCAAGCTCGGCCGCCCGGCGCTGCGCGCGCTGCAGCCGCGCATCCACCGGCTGGTGGACGGCGGCCTGCCGCTGGTGCTGTCGCAGACCTTTCGCTCGCTGATCCATTCGCGGCTGGAGCTGGGCATGAAGGGCTACGAGCTGACGCATCCGCAGACCGACATCCTGCTGTTCGAGCCCGACCCGCGCGACGCCGAACTGTTCCTCGCCAACACCTTCAGCTACAGCCAGCGCCGCCACCTCGCCGAGCACGCGTATCAGACAACGCGCGAGCTGCTGCGCGAGCGCGCCGCCGTGCTGCAGCCGCAGTTCGCCCGCGCTGGGCTGGTGCTGCGCGAGGACGTGCTGGCCAACCACGAAGCCCGGTTGCTGCCTACGCCGGGCGAGACGCGCATGGAGCAAGCCTTGCGCATGCTGCGCGGGTCGCTGAGCGTACTGGAAGCGCGCCGGGGAACGCGGCACGAGGCGCAATAGCCGACCGCAGGGCAAGGCATGGCCCCTGCGGGCAACATGCCCCTATGTCGCCCGCCCCCATCGCAGCACCAGCCGACCGCCCCACCGTCTACTTCGACGGCGCCTGCCCGGTCTGCACCCGCGAGATTGACCTGTACCGCCGCCAACCCGGCGCCGAGAGGCTGTGCTGGGTAGACGTGGCCGCCTGTGAAGCCGGTGCACTGGGCGGCGACCTGACGCGGCCGCAGGCGCTGGCTCGCCTGCATGTGCGTGGCGCCAATGGCGAGCTGGTCAGCGGCGCGGCAGCCTTCATCGCGATGTGGGCCGCCCTGCCGCGCACCGCCTGGCTGGCCCGGCTGCTGGACCACCGGCCCGTGGTGTGGCTGCTGGAGGCAGCCTACTGCAGCTTTCTCCACCTGCGCAGGCTGTGGAGGAAGCCGGCATGAGCGCCGGAATGGGCGCCACCGCTCTGCCCGCAGACCTCCGGGCCGACCTGCGCACCGACCATGCCGGCGAGACCGGCGCCGTCTGCATCTATCGCGGCGTGCTGGCGGTCAGCCGGGACCCGGCCTTGCGCGACTTCGCCCGGCGCCACCTGGCCACCGAGCAGCGCCACCTCGCCGTCGTCGAGGCCTGGCTGCCGCCGGGCCAGCGCAGCCGGCTGCTGCCGCTGTGGCGCATCAGCGGCTGGCTGACCGGCGCGCTGCCGGCGTTGTTCGGGCCGCGTGCGGTCTACGCCACGATCGCTGCGGTCGAGACCTTCGTCGACGGCCACTACCAGGAGCAGATCGACCGCCTGACGGGCGACGTCACCTGGGCCGGGCTGCGCGCCGAGCTGGAGGCCTGCCGCCAGGACGAGGCGCATCATCGTGACGAAGCAGCCGCCGCGCACAGCGGCGCGGCGCCGGGGCTGTGGCTGCGTGCCTGGTGCGCCCTGGTCGGCCGGGGCTCGGCGGCGGCCGTATCGGTGTGCCGGCATGTCTGAACAACGCAGCACCGTGATCCCGGCCGAGGTGGCCCGCTTCGACGCCTGGAGCGCCACCTGGTGGGACCCGGCAGGCCCGATGCGGCCGCAGCACGTCACCAACGCGCTGCGCCTGGCCTGGGTGCGCGAGGCCATCGCCCGCCATCACGCCGGCCGGCAAGGCCTGACCCTGCTGGACGTGGGCTGCGGTGGCGGCCTGATGGCCGAGCCGCTGGCACGCGACGGCCTGCACGTGGTGGGCATCGATGCCTCGGCCGGCAACATCGGCGCGGCCCGCCGGCATGGCGGCGAAGTGCCCCAGCTGAACTACCGCGTTGGCGAGCCGGCGGTGGCGCTGCGGCCCGACGAGCGCTTTGACGTCGTGCTGGCGCTGGAGGTGGTGGAGCATGTAGACGATGTGCCGGCCTTCCTGGCCCAGGTGGCCAGCCACGTGGCGCCGGGCGGCTTGCTGATCGCCTCCACCATCAACCGCACCGTGCGCAGCTGGCTGCTGGCCATCGTCGGCGCGGAGTACGTGCTGCGCGTGTTGCCGGTGGGCACGCACCGCTGGCAGCAGTTCGTCACGCCGGACGAGCTGGAAGCCGCCGCCACGCTCGCGGGCCTGCGGCCGCTGCAGCGGCTGGGCATGCGCTACCTGCCCGTGCTGCACCGCGCCAGCTGGACGAGCGACACGTCGGTCAACTACCTGGCGAGCTTCGTGCGGCCCTAACCCTCGTCCGCAGCGGGTTCTTCCAGCGTCTGCAGTTCGACAAGACGGCGGTACAGCCCGCCGTCGACGGCCATCAACTCATCATGCCTGCCGCGCTCCTGCACGTGGCCGTGGTTGAGCACGAGGATCTGGTCGGCCGCGCGAATGGTGGACAGCCGGTGCGCGATGGCGACGATCGTCACGCGGCCGTGCAGCGCCGTCAGCGCTTCGCCGATGCGGGCCTCGGTCTCGCTGTCGACATTGCTGGTGGCCTCGTCCAGGAACAGGATGCGCGGCGCGCCGGCCAGCGCGCGGGCCATGGCGAGCAACTGCTTCTGGCCGCTGGAGACGCGGGCGCCGCCTTCGCCGAGGCGGGTGTCGTAGCCCTGCGGCAGAGCGGTGATGAAGTCGTGCGCACGGGCGTCGCGGGCGGCGGCTTCGACGGCGGCGTCGGTGATGCCCGGCCGGCCCATGGCGATGTTCTCGCGCACGGTGGCCGCCATCAGGAAAGCCTCCTGCGGCACCAGGCCCACGGCGTCGCGGAAGGCCGCATCGGGCACGCCTTCCAGCGGCTGGCCGTCCACCGTGATGCGGCCGTTCTGGGCCGTGTAGAAGCGCAGCAGCAGCGACAGCAGCGTGCTCTTGCCGCTGCCGGTGTGGCCGACGATGCCGACAAAGCTGCCGGCGGGGATGTCCACATCCACGCCATGCAGCACCGGCCGCGCCGGGTCATAGCCGAAGCTCAGGCCCTCGATGCGGATGGCGCCTTGCGAAACCGGCTCGCCGTCCTGCGGCGGACCACGGAACTCGGCTTCCTCCAGCAACGCCCGCACGCGCGACGCGGCCACCATGGACTGCTGCAGCTGGCCGAACTGCATGGTGATCTGGATCAGCGGCTCGACGACGCGGGCGATGTAGGCCAGGAAGGCGTAGAGCAGGCCCACTTCCATGCCGGACAGCTCTCGGCGGCCGAAGGCGTAGATGACGGTGACGAGCAGCAACACGTTCATCAGGTCCAGCGCCGGCCGCAGCAGCCAGGCGTTGGCGCGCAGCTCGGCGATGCGGGACAGGCGGTGCTCGGCGTTGACCGCCTCGAAGCGTTCGCCAAAGCGCCCCGCCGCGCCGGCCGCCTGCAGCACGGCCATGCCGGCCATGCTCTCGGCCATCTGCGCGTTGATGTCGCTGCGCAGCTGCCGGGTGCGCTGCGCGGCCGGCGCAGACAGGTGCTGGTAGCCCTTGATGATGAGCACCATGGCCGGCACCAGCGTGGCGACGATGAGCATCAGCCGCCAGTCCAGGAAGGCCATCGCGACCAGCGAGCCAAAGACGACGATGGTCGAGTCCAGCATCACGTACAGCACCTGCCGGTACAACTGGTTGACCGCCTCGGTGTCGTTGGTGACGCGGCTGACGAGCTGGCCGGTGATGGCCTTGTCGAAGAAGGCCATGGGCAGGGCCAGCACGTGGGCGTAGACCTTCTCACGCAGCCGCAGCACCGAGCGACGTGCGACGCCGGCCATGCGCGACAGCTGCGCGTAGCGGATCCAGCTCGACGCCCAGCCAGTCAGCAGCACGGTGGCGAGCAGCATCGCCATCGCGCCCAAGTCGTAGTGGCCGGGCAGCAGGTGGTCATCGATGTAGCGCTTGCCGAGGATGGGGGCGAGCACTTCGAGGCCGGCGGCGAGCAGCAGCCAGATGCCGCCGCGGATGAGCTGCGGGCGCTCGGGGGCTGCCGATTCCATCAGCAGGCCGACGCTCTTCCAAGGCTTCTCAAGCGGCTTCAAGGCTGGCCTCGATCTGTTGATAGCGCCATTGCGCCGCATACCAGCCGCCGAGTTCCAGCAACTGCACGTGCGTGCCGCGCTCGATGACATGGCCCTGCTTGAGCACGATCACCTCGTCGGCATCCATCAAGGCCGACAGCCGGTGGGCGATGACGATGACGCTGCGGTCGGGTCGCGCTGAACGCAGCTCGCGCAGGTGGCTGAGGATGTCGGTCTCGGTGCCGGTGTCGACCGCCGACAGCGCGTCGTCGAGCACCAGCAGCGGTGCGTCGCTGAGCAACGCCCGCGCGATGGCCACACGCTGGCGCTGGCCGCCGGACAGCGTCACGCCGCGCTCGCCGACCTCGGTGGCATAGCCGTTCGGCAGCCGCGCGATGTCGTCGTGCACCGCTGCCAGGCGGGCTGCGGCTTCGATGTCGGCGGGTGTGGCGTCAGGTCTTGCCAGCGCAATGTTCTCGGCCACCGAGGCGGAGAACAGGAACGCCTCCTGCGGCACCCAGGCGATGTGGGCACGCAGCGTGGCCAGCGGCAGATCGGGCAGCGGCACGTCGGCGAGCCGAAGCCGGCCGGCGTCCGGCTCGGACTGGCGCAGCAGCAGGCGCACGAAGGTCGACTTGCCGGCGCCCGTCGCGCCCACGATGCCGAGCGTGCGGCCCGGCGCGAGGGTCAGGTCGACACCTTCCAGCGCCGGCCGCCTGGCGTTGGGGAAGCTGAACGTCAGCCCCTCGGCGCGCAACGTCGCCTGCACCGGCAGCACCGCACTGCCCTCGTCGGCCAGCGTCAGCGGCGCGTCCAGCACGGGCGACAGCCGCGTCCACGCCGCACGGCCGCGCTCCAGCAACGCCAGCACCCAGCCGGCCGCGAACATCGGCCAGATCAGCTGGCCGAGGTACATCGTGAAGGCCGTCAACTGGCCGATGCTGATCTCGCGCTGCGCCACCAGCCAGCCGCCCACGGCCAGCGCGATGGCCGTCGCCGCGCCCAGCGTCATGCCGACAGCGGGCTCGTAGGCGGCCTCCCAGCGCTGGGAGCGGAAGCTGGCCTCGGCGGCGCTGTCGGCCAGTTCACGGAAGCGCTGCTCGTTGCGCCCCACCAGCCCTAACGCCCTGAGCGTGCGCACACCGGCCAGGCTCTCCTGCACCTGCTGGTTGAGGTCGCCGAAGCGGCCCAGCGAATCCTGCGCGGCCTCATGCAGGTGCTTGGAGATCCACCAGAACGCCAGCGCCATCAGCGGGAACGGCACGAGGGCCGCCAGACCCAGCCGCCAGTCGATGCTGATGGTCATCATCGCCAGCACCAGCAGCAGCGTCTGGCTGCCGTCGAAGCCCGCCAGCATGGCCTCGCCGGCGGCCTGCTCGACGGCATCGATGTCGTTGGTCGCCAGCGCCATCAGGTCGCCGGTGCGCTGGCCCTGGAAGTAGGCGGGGCCCTGCAACGCCAGCCGCGCGAACAATCGCGTGCGCAGCCGCGCGCCGAGGCGGTAGGCGGCCTTGAACAGCGTCAAGCGCCAACCCACGCGCAGCAGGTAGATGACGAGGCCGGCGGCGACGAGCAGCGCCAGTTGCTCGATGAGGGCTGGACCCTTGAGGCCGCCGGCCACCAGCGCATCGACCACATGGCCGACCTGGCGGGGAATCCAGACGGTCAGCGCGGCGATGCAGCTGAGCATCGCGGCAGCGGACGCATAGGCGCGCCAGTGCTCGCGCACGAAGGCGGCGAGCATGCGGGTGAGGCCGACGGATGGGGAGGTCGCTAGAACGGGCATGGGACGCGCAGTGTCGCTGCGGCGCGCCGGCCGGCAATCATCCTCGACGCGCGGCCACCCACAAACCCAACCACGTCAGCAGCCCGTTGAGCAGCAGCAACTCCAGCCCGATCCGATACCCGCCCCAAGGCTGACCGAAGTCCAGCCCCGCGCACAGCAACGGCGCCGCCACGCAGACCGCCACCAACGCCCGCCCCGACACCGCCCTCGGCGTGAACAGCGCAAACGCGAACAGCCCCAGCAGCGGCCCGTAGGTGTAGCCGGCCAGCTTGAGGATCAGGAAGATCATGCTGGCGCTGTCCAGCGCCTTGAAGCCGAGCACCAGCGCGAGGAACAGCACCGCAAACCCCAGATGCACACGCCGCCTTGTCCGCGTGTCTTCCTTGCCCACACGCAGCAGGTCCAGGCAGGTGCTGGCCGTCAGTGCCGTCAGCGCGCCGTCCGCGCTGGGCAGCAGCGCCGACACCAGCGCCAGCACGAAGACGATCTGCACCCAGGCCGGCAGGTGCTGCATGACCACCGTGGGGAACAGCGCGTCACCCCTCGCCGCCAGGCCGTGCTCGAGCGCGAACAGCGTCAGCAGCCCGCCCAGCAGCAGGAACACCGCGACGACGACGAGCATCAGCACCGCCAGCACCAGCAGGTTCTTCTGCGCGTCGCGCAACCGGGCGACCGACAGGCTCTTCTGCATCATTTCCTGGTCCAGCCCGGTCATCGCGATGGCGATGAACATGCCGGCCAGCAGCGCCTTGGCAGAGAAGTCGCGGGAGAGCGGGTCGCCCACCCAGACACGCGACAGGCCCGCCGCATCGAGCTGCGCGAACGCATCAGGCCGCCACAGCAGCACCGTGCAGACGATCAGGCCGGTCAGCATGCCGGCGGTCTGCAGCGTGTCCGTCCACACCAGCGCCTTCACGCCGCCCTCCACCGTGTAAAGCAGGATCATCACCAGCACGACGGCCGCGCCCAGCGCGAACGGCAGGCCCAGCGGCTGCAGGATCAGCGTATGCAGCACCGCCACGACGAGGTAGAGCCGCGCCGTGGCGCCCAGCGTGCGGCTCAACACGAAGTAGGCCGAGCCCAGCCGCTGCGCCCCGGGTCCCAGGCGCTCGCCGAGCAGGCCGTAGATGGAGGCCAGCTTCAGGCGGTGATAGGCCGGCAACAGCAGCAAGGCGATGACGACGTAGCCCGCCACCTGGCCGATGGCGATCTGCAGGTAGGTGAAGCCGTTGGCGGCCACCGAGCCGGGCACGCTGATGAAAGTGACGCCTGACAGCGACGTACCGATCATTCCGAAGGCGACAACCGGCCAGGGACTTTCCCTGCCCCCCACGTAGAAACCCTCAGCACCAGAACCGCGCGACACGCACCGCGCCAGTACCAGCAGCAGGGCGAAGTAGGTGAGAACCCCGGTCAAAAGTAGTGCAGGCGCCATGGGTCCGCATGATGCCCCGAGGGCACCCCCTCGAACCGGGTGGATCGATTCGTCACGAAGCATCAATAGGATGCGCCCCGTCTTGGGCAATTTTTACTAATCAGTCATGAAACTCCGACCCCTGGTAGCTCTTCTTGCCGCAGCCTTCGCGACGCCGTTCGCGCTGAATGCGTCTGCAGCCGTTGTCATCAGCCAGGTGTACGGCGGGGGTGGCAACGGCGGCGCCACGCTGAAGAACGACTTCATCGAGCTGTTCAACAACGGCTCCGCGCCGGTCAGCCTCAGCGGCTGGTCCGTGCAGTACGCCTCGGCTGCCGGCACGACCTGGGCGGTGACCACGCTGCCGGCCGTGGACCTGCAACCGGGGCAGTACCTGCTGGTGCAGCAGGCAGCCGGCACGGGCGGCACCACCGCGCTGCCGACGCCGGACGCGACGGGCACCATCGGCATGGGCGGCGCTGCGGGCAAGGTCGCGCTGTCAACCTCGACCGGCGCGCTGTCCGGCGCCAGCCCGGCGGCCGCCGACCTCGTGGCCTATGCATCGCTGACCAGCACGACCGCGTCGGTGCGCGCCGACAACGGCTGCGGCACCACCTTCATCACCGCTGCGCCGTTGCCCCGCAACACCGCCACCCCGCTCGCGCCCTGCGCCAACGCGCCGGCGCCCGGCCCGGCACCGGCACCCGGCCCGGCACCTGCGCCGGCTGCGTTCAAGCACATCTACGAAATCCAGGGCAGCGGCGCCAGCAGCCCACTGGTCGGCCAGAGTGTCACGACCGAAGGCGTGGTGACCCGGCTCACCAACAACGGCTTCTACATGCAGTCCCTGGTGGGCGACGGCAACGCCGCCACGTCTGACGGCATCCTCGTCTTCACCAGCACGGCACCCACCGTGGCCGTCGGCCAGCTGGCACGCCTGACCGGCACCGTCGGCGAGTTCTCGACCGGCGGCGGCACCGTCACCCAGCTCACCAGCCCGTCCGGCATCAGCACGAACCCGGGCTACAGCGTCACACCCACGGCCATCAGCCTGCCGGTGGCCGGCGGCCTGGAAGCCTACGAAGGCATGCTGGTCACGCTGGCCGGCCCGCTGACGGTGGGCCAGACCTCCTTCCAGGCGCGCTTTGGCCAGCTGACGCTGGCGGCCGGCGGCCGGCTGGAAACGCCCACCAACAAGTACCGCGCGGGATCGCAGCAGGCCATCGCCATGGCCGCCAGCAACGCGGCACGCCTGGTCGTGCTGGAAGACGGCAGCTCGCTGCAGAACGTCGACCCCACGCCCTTCACCGGCCCGACCGGCGCACTGCGTGGCGGTGACACCGTCGCGTCCATCACCGGCGTGGTCGACTACGGCCCCACCACCGCGAGCGGTGGCGCTCCCGGCGCCTACCGCATCGTGCCGCAAACCAATGCGGCCCTGCAGTACACGCTCAGCAACCCGCGCACCACGACGCCGCCGTCGGTGGGCGGCAACGTGAAGCTGTCCGCCTTCAACGTGCTGAACTACTTCACCACCTTCACCAACGGCGCGACGGCCGACGGCGGCAGCGGCCAGACCTGCGCGGCCGGCCAGTCCGCGTCCGCCAGCTGCCGCGGCGCCAACAGCCTCGCCGAGTTCAACCGCCAGCGGGACAAGATCGTGGCTGCACTCAGCGCCATCGATGCCGACGCCGTCGGCCTGATGGAGATCCAGAACAACGCCGTCGCGACGCAGAACCTGGTGGCGGCGCTGAACGCCCGCTACGGCAGCAGCGTCTACGCCGTGGCGCCTGGCCTGGCCGCCGGCGTGGTCGGCACGGATGCCATCAAGACCACCGTCATCTACAAGCCCGCCAAGCTCAGCCCCGTGGGCACGTCGGTGATCGACAACGACGCCGTCAACAACCGCCCGACGGTGGCGCAGACCTTCGCCGCGCCCAACGGCCTGAAGTTCACGCTGGTCGTCAATCACCTGAAGAGCAAGGGCAGCTGCCCCTCGTCGTCGAGTGACCCGGACGCAGACCAGCGCGACGGCCAGGGCTGCCACAACGCCACGCGCGTGGCGCAGGCCGACCGGCTGCGCAGCTTCGTCGCCACGCTGCAGACCAACAGTGGCAGCAACGACGTCGTGCTGGTGGGTGACTTCAACGCCTACGGCATGGAAGACCCCATCACGCGCCTGACCGACAACGGCTTCGTCGACCAGATCGGCCGCTTCAACACGCTGGGCTATTCCTACGTCTTCGACGGTGCCGTCGGCCGGCTTGACCACGCCATCACCACGTCGTCGCTGTCGCCCAAGGTCAGCGGCGCGACCGAGTGGCACATCAATGCCGATGAGTCGGTGGCACACGACTACAACCTGGAGTTCAAGAAGCCGGCCTGCGCGACCTGCGCTGCCGACCCCTACCAACCGACCGTGTACCGCTCGTCGGACCACGACCCGGTGATCATGGGCCTGAACCTGTACAACACCTACATCACCGCGGCGGGTGCCAGCGTTGCGGGCACGGCGGGGGATGACCTGATCACGGTCGGCGCGCTCAGGCCCACGCTGACGGGCGGTGCGGGGCGCGACCAGTTCGCGTTCGGCACTGGCTTCACGGGCGGCGCCACGCTGACCGACTTCACGCCGGGCAGCGACATCATCAACCTGCGTGCGGTGCTGCGAACAGCCGGCGTCACGGCCGAGGCGCCGCTCACCAGCGGCCATGTCATCTGTTCCCGCACGGGCGCCAGTGACTCGCTGATCTCCATGGACCCCGACGCCACCGGACCGGCATCGCGTCGCTCGCTGCTGCTGCTGAAGAACGTCAGCTGCGGCTCGCTGAGCGCCGGCAGCTTCCAGTTCTGAGCCGCTTCCACTCTTTTCGGATCAACAACGCCATGACCCACATCCCTACCCTGCGCGCTGCCCTGGCCGCCGCCGTCCTGAGCCTGACTGCCGCAGCGGCCTCTGCAGAAGACTTCCGCTTCGACGGCAGCTTCACGTTCTCCGAAGTCAGCAACGTCGAGGGCCAGGCCTTCACCGGCACCTTCTCGCTCGATCTGCCCGCCAGCGACTACAGAGGCGAAGTACTGCTGACGGCCTTCAGTTTCAACTTCGGCGGTCAGGCATACACGCTGGCCACGGCCGACGCAATTTCTCCGCCCACGGTGCTGTTCGACGCGGGCGTGTTCACGGAACTGCGTTACGACTCCAGCGTCAACGGCACGACGCTGACCCTCTATTCAGGCTTCCTCGGCGGTTTGCAAGGCACGCTGGATCACAGCGGGCCACTGGGATTCAGCTCCGGCGAATTCCAGATCTCTGCCGTGCCCGAACCCGAAAGCTACGCCCTGATGCTCGGCGGCCTCGGCCTGGTGGGCTGGATGACCCGCCGCCGCAAGGCTTGACCCCGCTCACAAACGCCACTTCCATCCAGGACATCCCATGCACAAGCAACTCACCGCTCTCGCCCTCGCCGCCCTTGCCGCGCTGCCGGCCCATGCCGCCGTGTCGCTCATTGCGACCGACCTGGACTACAGCGAGACCTTCGACACGCTGGCCTCGGCGACCTCCAGCACCAACATTGCCTGGGCCAATGACAGCACGCTGGCCGGCTGGTCGCTGTTCAACCGTCCCAACGGCACCGCGGCGCCCACCTACCGGGGCGACGACGGCAACTCGAACACCGGCCACTTCTTCAGTTACGGCAGTACCGGCAACAGCGACCGCGCGCTGGGCAGCATCGGCTCGGGCGGCGCCGCCAGCTACTGGGGCACGGTAGCGAACGGCGCAACGGCCGGCTACATCGCCCTCGCACTGCAGAACAACACCGGCAAGACCATCGACAGCTTCAAGCTGAGCTACGACGGCGAGCAGTGGCGCAATGGCGGCAACGCGACGGCCCAGGCGATGACCGTGCAGTACGGCTTCGGCGCCAGTTTTGCTGACGTGGCCGACTGGGGTGACCTGAGCAGCCTGACCTTTACCTCACCGGTTGCGAGCACCACGTCCGACGACCTGAACGGCAACCTCGCCGCCAACCGCGCGCCAGGTCTGACGCAGACGGTGGAGTCGCTGACCTGGGCCAACGGCAGCACGCTGTGGGTGCGCTGGGCCGAGGTCAACAACGCCGGCAACGACCACGGACTGGCTATCGACAATGTGGCCTTCACGGCCACGGTGTCTGCCGTGCCGGAACCCCAAACCTACGCGCTGATGCTGGGTGGCCTGGGCCTGGTCGGCTGGATGGCCCGCCGCCGCAAGGCCTGAGCAGACTCCCGCCACGTTGAACGGCCCGCTTCGGCGGGCCGTTTTGCTTCAGTAGGTGCGCCCGCCCTTGAACTGCGCGTGCTGCCGCCTTTGCAGCGTCGTGCTGCGGCTCATGGCCTCGAAGCTGACGCTCGCATGGGCATGCATGATCGCAATGCCCAGCGCATCGGCGGCATCGGTGCCAGGCAGGCCGGGCAGAGCCAGCAGGCGCTGCACCATGGCCTGGATCTGCTCCTTCTTGGCGTGGCCGTGGCCGACGATGGCCTTCTTCATCTGCAGGGCCGTGTACTCGCTCACCGGCAGGTCCGCAGACACCAGCGCCGTGATCGCCGCGCCGCGCGCCTGGCCCAGCAGCAGCGTGGACTGCGGGTTCACGTTGACGAAGACGATCTCCACCGCCGCGCACTGGGGCTGGTAGCGCGCGGTGACCTCGCGGATGCCGTCGAACAGGATCTTCAGCCGCGCCGGCAGGTCGCCGGTGGCGACGGCGCTGGTCTTGATGGTGCCGCTGGCGACATAGGCCAGGCGCGGGCCATCGGCCTCGATCACGCCAAAACCGGTGGTCTGCAAGCCAGGGTCGATGCCGAGAATCCTCATCACCGGTATCCCAGCGGCAACTGGAAATACCAGCGCGCCGAATGGAAGAACACCGGCGCCGCAAAGCACAGCACCGCGATGCGGTCTAGCAGGCCGACGGCGCCGGTGATGGAACTGCGGTTGCCCCAGTAGCGCACGCCCGCATCCTTCTTCAGCGCCTTCATGACCAGACCGCCAAAGCCCGCCGCTGCGGCGGTGACGAAGGCCATCGCCAGCGCCTGGCCGGCCTTGAACGGCGTGATCCAGTACAGCAGGCCGCCAGCCAGCGCGCCGGTCAGCGTGCCTATCCACCAGGCGCGCATCGAGAAGCTGCGGCTGATGCGCCGCGCCACCGGTCGGCGGCGCAACGTGCGCGTGGCGATCTCCTGCGCGATCTGCGACGACGCCACCACCATGACCAGGAAGAACAGCAGGAAGGCCCCCCGGCCGGTGAAGCCCGGGAAGTCCAGCAGCAGCAGCGCCGGCGCGTGCGACAGGCCGTAGACGCAGACCATCACGCCCCACTGGATCTTGGCGTTGCGTTCGAGAAAGCGGCTGGGGTCGTCGGCCAGTGCGCTGACGATGGGCAGCAGCAGGAAGCCGTAGACGGGCAGGAACACCGTGAACAGGTCGAAGAAGCGCGTGCCGCACAGCATGTACTGCACCGGCACCAGCACGAAGAAGGCGACGAGGAGAGGGCGGTGGTCGCTGCGCTGCGTGTGCACGAGCGTGATGAACTCGCGCAGCGCCAGGAAGGAGAACAGCGCGAACAGCAGCGTCGCGCCCAGCGGCCCGGAGATCCAGGCGACCCAGAACATGCAGCCGCCTATCCAGGCCGCGCGCAGGTCGCGGCGCACGCGCTCCCAGGTCAACTCCGAGGCCCGGCGCGCGTCCTCGTCGGCGCGCTCGCGCAGCGAGTTCAGGAACAGCCCCACCGTCAGCAGCATCAGGAAGCCGAACAGCACGACGAACAGCAGCGCGACCTGCTCGCTGGCATCCAGGCCCTTCAGCCACCTCATGCGTCGGCCTCCGCCACATGGCCGACCAGCGTCGGGTCGGGCCGCTGCTCCATGACCGCCTCACGGGCGCGGCACAGGAAGTCGGCCTTGCTCTCGCCATCCTGCAGCTGGATGGGCGCGCCGAACGTCACCGTGCACAGGATGGGCACGGGCACGACCTCGCCCTTGGGCATGACGCGCTGCACGTTGTCTATCCAGGTGGGGATCAGTTGCACGTGCGGGAACTGCTGCGCCAGGTGATAGATGCCGCTCTTGAACGGCATGGGGTTGCCTTTGTTCGAGCGCGTGCCCTCCGGAAAGATGACGAGCGAATCGCCATTGGCCAGCGCCTCGACGAGGGGCTCCAGCGGGTCTTCGTCCGGCGTGGCGCGCGAGCGGCTGACGTAGATGGCGTTGAACACCTCAGTGGTCAGCCAGCGCCGGAAGGCGCTCTTGGTCCAGTAGTCACGCGCGGCGATGGCGCGGGTCTGCGCGCGCAACTCGTGCGGGAACGCGGCCCAGATCAGGACGAGGTCGAAGTGACTCTGGTGATTGGCGATGTAAATGCGCTGCTCGGCTTTTGGCGGGCAGCCCTTCCAGTGGCCTTGCGCGCCCGTGATGAGGCGGGCGATGAAGGCGAGCAACTGGCCGGTGAAGGCGGCTGGCGTCATCGCCGGATTATCAGTGCCGCCCTTGGCTGCGATGGCAAGGCTAGAACCAATAGTCCCGCACGCAGCGCCCGTCGCGCGGCAGGTCGTCGAACGTGTCAAACCCGTCGAAGTGGTCGATGGGAATCTCAGCCACGGCCTCGGGCTCGGCCAGCCGCAGGTTGACGGCGAGGCGGCGGCGGCCTTGCTCGTCCAGGCTCAGGCCGCGCCAGTGCGTCACGCAGCCGCAGGTCGCACAGAAGTGGAACTCCAGCGCCTTGCCACGGACATAAGCCTGCGTGGGGCCGGTGACGTGGATGCCCTCGTCCACGTAGTCGTAGGCCCACAGCGTGCCGTAGCGCCGGCAGGCGGTGCAGTTGCAGGCGGTGGCGCCGTCGGGCTGGCCGTCGAAGCGCCAGTGGACGCTGCCGCACAGGCAGGAACCTTCGATCATGGGGACTCCTTCACGGCGGCGGCATAGATCGGGTCGGCGTAGTAGCGGCCGCCGAACAGGAACTGGCTGGTGCCGACCTGCACGAAACCGAAGCGCCCGTAGAACTCGACGGCGCGCACGTTGCGGTCGTAGACGCCCAGCCAAAGCGTGCGCGCGCCACGCCGCCGCGCTTGCTCATGCACCTCGGCCATCAGCCGCGCGCCCAGGCCCTGGCCGATGAAGCCCTGGCCCAGGTAGAGGCGCCACAGCTGCAGCGGCTGGGGCGCAGTCACGCAGCCCGGTGGCGGTGTGTCGCGCAAGATGGCGTAACCCGCCAACTGCTCGCCCACCCAGACCAGCAGCGTCGCGCAGGCCGGGTCGCGGATGACCCCTGCCATCACCTCCGGCTGGAAGTGCTCGGCACAGTAGTCGGCGATCTCCTGAGGGTCGTCAAGGCCGAGGTAGGTGTCGGCGAAGGCCCGGGCGGCGAATGACGCCAGCGCGGCGGCGTCGTCAACCGTGGCGTGGCGGATGTGCGGTGTCGTCGGCATGCCGACGATTCTCTAGGCCAACGGCTGCGCCTTGCCACCCAGCCGCTGGATCAGCCCGCTCGTCAGCCGCGCCGCCAGGCCATAGACGGTGAGCTGCGGGTTGGCGCCCAGGCTGGTCGGGAACAGCGAGCCGTCGTGCACCGACAGGTTGGCGAGCTGCCAGTGCTGGCCGTCCGGTCGCACGACGCCGCGGGCCGCATCGGCAGCCAGCGTGCAGCCGCCCATCACGTGGGCGCTGCCGACGGTGGCAAGAAATGGCTTCATCGCGAGACCGGCGATACCAGCCTTCGCCTCCGCCAGGCTGGCGTAGTCGGCGGCCTGCTCGTGCACCGGGCGCACGGCCTTGGCGCCGGCGGCGAACTGGATCTCGGCCATCGTCAGATAGCTGCGGCGCACGCCGTCGAGCAGGTAGTCGGTCAGCGCGTAGTCCAGCTGGGGCGAGCCGTCGCTGCGCAGCTTGACGGCGCCGCCCGCCGCATCGGCATGGAAGCCATCGCGCAGCAGCGCGATCATCAGCTGCGTGCGCGGCAGGTCGCGGGCGCGCTGGGCCAGCTCGGCGCCAATGCCGCCGCCATTGGTCAAGGCGAAGGCCGGGTGAACGGGGGCGACTTCGAGCTTGTAGCCCACCGGGCCATCAACGGGGCCGGTGTGCAGGAAGTGGTCGCTGAACACCGACAGCGGCGCACCGGCCCAGCCCGCGACCTCATGCTCGAACAGCGCCACGACACCGGCGGTGGGATGCAGGAAGGTGCGCTTGCCGAGCAGGCTGTGCGGGTCGGGCGCACCGGATCGCAGCAGCAGCGCCGGCGAGTTGATGGCGCCGCCGGCGACGACGTAATGCTTGGCGGTGATGCGCAGCGGCGCGCCCGTGACGGCACCATCCAGCGCCACCGGCTCGACGACCAGCGCCGTCGCGCGCTCGCCCCGCAGCTCGAACTTCGCGGCGCGTGACTGCACCAGCATCGTCGCGCCCAGGTCCAGCGCGGCGGGCAGCGTGCTGACCAGCATGCTCTGCTTGGCATTCGTCGGGCAGCCCATGCCACAGGAGCCGAGGTTCCAGCAGCCCTTGACGTTGCGGCGCACGACCTTGGTCGGGATGCCCAGCTTGTCGGCACCGCGCTTGAGCACGCCGTTGTTCTCGTTGGGCTCGGTCAGCCAGTCGCTGATGTTCAGGCGCCGCTCGACCTGCTCGAACCACGGCGCCATTGCGGCCTCGTTGAAGTCTGTCAGGCCGAACTTGTCGCCCCAGTACGCGAGCGCATCGGGCGGCGTGCGGAAAGACCCCGTCCAGTTCACCGTCGTGGAGCCGCCGACGCAGCGGCCCTGCAGGATGTTCATTGCCTGATCGACCGTCTTGCGGCCGCCGCACTCCTGGTAGAGGTCGCGATAGGCGTCCAGCTCGCGCTGCTTGAACTGGCTGCTGGAGCGCAGCGGGCCTTCTTCGACGATGACGATCTTCAGCCCCGCGCGGGCCAGCATCTCGGCCGTGATGCCGGCACCGGCGCCGCTGCCGATGATGGCGACGTCGCAGTCCAGCGAGGCGGGCAGCGCCGCATGCGGGCCGCCGTGCACCTTCCAGCCACGCTGCAGGCCGCCGAGGATGGAGTCGGGCAGTGAACTCATGGGATCTCGCGCTGGCCGGGGTAGCCGGCAGCCTGCCAGTTGGCGGGCTCGGTGAAGAAGGCAATCACGTTCAGGTCACGCAGCGCGTGATAGACCTGCTGCCGGGTGTTGGACGAGGACAGGCGCATGGCGTCCAGCGCCTGCTGCACGTCTTGCGTGCTGGCTTGGGCCCAAGCGATGGACAGGCCGACCAGCGCATAGCGGCCGGCCGCCGTGCCGAGCAGGCCGAGGGCATCGGACAGCTCCTTGCGCGTCGCGGCGGGGAAGCCGGCGATGGTCGCGTCCAGCCGCGCGAGCTGGGCTTGCAGCGCGGCATCCCGCGCCGCACCTGACGGCAGCAAGTCGGACAACACGGCCTGCGCGGCGGCGCGCATCACCTCGCGCGCGCCGGGGCCCAGCTTGCCGTCCACCAGGCCCGGCTTGATCAACGCGATGCCGGCGCCGGCCACGCCGATGATGACGGCGGCGCCAATACCTAACTTCAAAAGTCGACGGCGCTGCATCAGATGATCTTCTTCAATACGGAAAGCAGGCGTTCGAAGGTCTTGCCATAGGGCGGCTGGAAGAGCTTGGTACCGGCAAAGCGCGACTGGATGAACAGCGGCTTCTCCTTGCTGAAGGTGCGAAAGCCCCACTCGCCGTGGTACGAGCCCATGCCGCTGGCGCCGACGCCACCGAAGGGCTGGTCCTCCTGGCCCAGGTGCCACAGGCAGTCGTTGATGGTCACGCCGCCGGCATGGGTCTGTGCCATCACGTGATCACGCGCGGCGCTGTCCTGGCCGAACCAGTACAGCGCCAGCGGGCGGTCCCCACGGTTGACGTGGGCGAGCGCTTCGTCCACCTTGTCGTAGCCGACGACGGGCAGCAGCGGGCCGAAGATCTCTTCCTGCATGACGGTGGCGTCGGGCGGCACATTCAGCAGCAGCGTCGGCACGATGCGTCGGTCGGTCGGCTGCTCGTCATGGCTGCGCAGCACCCGCGCGCCGCGCTCGGCTGCATCGGCGATCAGACCTTGCAGCCGCGCGTGGTGGCGCGGCGTGGCGATGCTGGTGTAGTCGGCATTGCCGGCGATGCGCGGGTACATGCGGCGCATCTCGGCGAGGATCTGCTGGCTCAGCGGCTCCACCAGCTCACGCGGCACCAGCAGATAGTCCGGCGCCACGCAGGTCTGGCCCGCGTTGAAGAGCTTGCCAAAGGCCAGGCGCGATGCGGTCAGGTCCAGGTCGCAGCTGCGGTCGACGATGGCCGGCGACTTGCCGCCCAGCTCCAGCGTCACCGGCGTCAGGTTCTTGGCCGCAGCCTGCGCCACATGGCGACCGACGGCGGTGGAGCCGGTGAAGAACAAGTGGTCGAACGGCAACTGCGTGAAGGCCTTGCCAACCTCGGCGTCGCCGGTGATGACCAGCATCTCCTCGGGCTTGAAGTGCTCCGACACGAGGCGGGCCAT
Source organism: Pelomonas parva (assembly GCF_043555835.1). Taxonomy (NCBI): domain Bacteria; kingdom Pseudomonadati; phylum Pseudomonadota; class Betaproteobacteria; order Burkholderiales; family Sphaerotilaceae; genus Roseateles; species Pelomonas parva. Next base: position 268,529 of record NZ_JBIGHV010000008.1, read on the forward strand.
CAGCTCCGAGGTGGCCGGCGTCAGCTCCGACGGCTTGATCAGCACGCGATTGCCGGCGGCCAGCGCGGCGATGGCCGGCTCCATGGCCAGGTAGTAGGGGTAGTTCCAGGGCGAGACGATACCGACGACGCCCAACGGCTGGCGCATCAACACATTGCGGCCGGGCAGGAAGTGCAGCGGCGTGGCGACACGGCGCGCCTTCATCCAGCCGCGCAGATGCTTGATCGCATGGCGCGCACCGGACTCGACGGTGAAGATGTCGGCCAGCAGCGACTCCTGCCGCGCGCGGTGGCCGAAGTCCTGGGCCATCGCGGCGGCCAGCGCCTCGCCGTGCTGGCGCGTCATGGCGAGCAGCCGCTCCAGGCGGTCGCGGCGCACTTCGTAGGTCGGCATGCGCTCGGCCTCGAAGGCGCGGCGCTGGCTCAGCAGCGCCAGATGCAGCCGTTCCTGCAGCGCGGTGTCCATGGCCTTGTCTCCGGTTCTTGATCGAATCCGGGGAGGCTAACCGCAAGTGGCAGGTCGACCAACGGGGACGGCCCTGGACTAGAGGCCTACCTCTAGCGGGGCCGGGGCGGGGAGCCTTCAATCGGCAAGGGGAGATCCACGTTCAAGGCGATCTCTCTCACGCAACCCTGCGCTTCCTTGAGCACCAGCATGGTCTCTCGTCCAGCGCGCGGTGCGGCGTAACGCCAGGTCGGCATGGATTCGAAATGCGGCACTGGGACTTCCAGACCGTCCACCCCGATATGCCCGATACCCGCCAGCTGCGGCTGCATCCGGGACGGCGTGGGCAGCGCCGTTGCCAAGTCAGCAGCTCGTACGCAGGGGGCCTGGTTGAGCCTGCGCGTCACGCTCACGACCGTACCCAGGGCGTCGTACCGGCCGTAAACGCCACGCCAACCCAACGTCGGCGCGGAAAGTTCGCGCCAGCATTGGTTGTTGGCCGAGCGCAAATGTTCCAGGCATTCGGTATCGAACTTGAGCCCCAACAGCGCCGGCAGATCCTTGGCATCAAGCGGCTTCCCGAGGCGCGCGAGCTGGTCCATCTTCACCAGCAGATCACGCAGCGCCTGCGACGTGCCGGCGCTGGCAGCCAGTGACGACAGCAGCAGCGCGAACGGAACCAGCCAGCGCACAGTCGTCGTCAGTGACGGAAGTGGCGCACGCCCGTCAGCACCATCGCAATGCCACGCTCATTGGCGGCAGCGATGACTTCTTCGTCGCGCATCGAACCACCCGGCTGGATGACACAGGTCGCGCCCGCATCGGCCAGCACGTCCAGCCCGTCGCGGAACGGGAAGAAGGCATCGCTGGCGACGGCTGAGCCGGTCAGCGAGAGGCCCGCATGCTGGGCCTTGATGGAGGCGATGCGGGCCGAGTCCAGGCGGCTCATCTGGCCGGCGCCGACGCCCAGCGTCATGCCACCACCGCAGAAGACGATGGCATTGCTCTTCACGTACTGGGCCACGGTCCACGCGAACATCAGGTCGTCGAGCTGCTGGGCCGTGGGCTGCAGCGTCGTGACGATCTTCAGGTCTTCGCGCTTCAGGAAGTGGTTGTCCGAGGTCTGCACCAGCAGGCCGGAGCCGACGCGCTTGACGTCCTGCGCATTGCGACCTTGGTCCCAGGGGCGCGAGCCGCCGGCCGGCAGCGCGATCTGCAGCAGCCGCACATTGACCTTGCCCTTGAAGGCTTCCAGCGCCTCGGCGCTGAAGCTGGGCGCCATCAGCACCTCGACGAACTGCTTGGCAACGAGCTGAGCTGCCGCGCCGTCCACCTCGCGGTTGAAGGCAATGATGCCGCCGAAGGCGCTGGTGGGGTCGGTCTTGAAGGCCTTGCTGTAGGCCTCGGCCGGGCCGGCACCGATGGCCACGCCGCAGGGGTTGGCGTGCTTGACGATGACGCAGGCGGGCACGTCGAAGCTCTTCACGCATTCCCACGCCGCATCGGCATCGGCGATGTTGTTGTAGCTCAGCTCCTTGCCCTGCAGCTGCTTGCCGGTGACGAGCGAGCCGGGGGCCGGGAACAGGTCGCGGTAGAGCGCCGCGGTCTGGTGCGAGTTCTCGCCGTAGCGCAGGTCCTGCACCTTGACGAACGTCGAGTTCATCTGCGCGGGGTACTCAGCCTTGCTGCCATCTTCCTGCAGCGCTGACAGATAGTTGCTGATCGCAGCGTCGTACTGCGCGATGCGGTTGAAGGCGGCGACGGAGGCGGCGAAGCGCATCTTGTCGCTGGTCTTGCCATTGGCCTTCAGCTCTTCCAGCACAGCGGCGTACTGGGCCGCGTCGGTCAGCACCGTCACGTCCTTCCAGTTCTTGGCCGCGCTGCGCACCATGGCCGGGCCGCCGATGTCGATGTTCTCGATGGCGTCTTCCAGCGTGCAGCCGGGCTTGGCGACGGTGGCCTCGAACGGGTAGAGGTTGACGGCCAGGATGTCGATGCGCGTGATGCCGTGCTGCTGCATGGCCGCGACATGCTCTGGGAGATCAGAGCGCGCCAGCAGGCCACCATGGATCTTGGGGTGCAGCGTCTTCACGCGGCCGTCCATCATCTCGGGGAAGCCGGTGTGCTCGGCCACCTCGGTGACGGGCAGGCCAGCATCGGCCAGCAGCTTGGCGGTGCCGCCGGTGGACAGCAGCTTGGTGCCCAGCGCGTGCAGCTCCCTGGCGAATTCGAGGATGCCGGTCTTGTCGGAGACGGACAGCAGTGCGGTAAGTTGGGTCATGTTTTTAGTCAGTTGAGGTCGGAGCTTCTCGCTGCGCTCGAAGGTCCAACCCGCAAGAGTTACAGATCATGGTCAGTCAGCTTGCGGCGCAGCGTGTTGCGGTTGATGCCCAGCCATTGCGCAGCCTTGCTCTGGTTGCCGCCGGCCTCACGCATGACGATCTCGATCAGCGGTTTTTCAACGAGCTTGATCAGCATCTCGTGCATCGAATGCGGCTCCTGGCCGTCGAGGTCACGGAAGAAGGCTTCGAGGTTGTCACGCACGCAGGCGTCGATGGGGTTGGGCGGGGTGTTCTTCTGGGCGCTCATGGCAGGTTCAGGCGGCGCAGGCTTCGTCGGCTTGCGCGTCTTCGTCGATGGCCACCTCGGTGGGAGGCAGGCGGTGGTGGGTCTGGCCGAGGTCGTCGAACCAGTCGCGGAGCGCCTGCAACTGCTCTTCGCAGCGCTCCAGGGTGTTCATGTGCTGGCGGAAGTCTTCTCCGCCCGGCAGGCCGCGCACGGCCCAGCCGATGTGCTTGCGCGCGCTGCGCACGCCGCTGCGCTCGCCGTACAGGCCGTAGTGGTCGTGCAGGTGCTCGGTGAGCACGTCGCGCGCTTCGGTGACGGTGGGTGCGGCCAGGTGTTCGCCCGTCGCCAGAAAATGCGACACCTCGCGGAAGATCCAGGGCCGGCCCTGTGCCGCGCGGCCGATCATCAGCGCGTCGGCACCGGTGTAGGCCAGCACGTCACGGGCCTTCTCGGGCGTGTCGATGTCGCCGTTGGCGACGACGGGAATGGTCAGCGCTGTCTTCACGGCCGCTACCGTGTCGTACTCGGCAAGGCCCTTGTAGCCCTGCTCGCGCGTGCGGCCGTGGATGGTCAGCATGGCGATGCCGGCGGCCTCGAAGATGCGGGCCAGGCGCAGTGCGTTGCGCTCGTCGGCGCTCCAGCCGGTGCGCATCTTCAGCGTGACCGGCACGCCAAGCGGCGCGCACACCGCCACGACCGCCTCGACGATCTCCAGCGCCAGCGCCTCGTTGCGCATCAGCGCCGAGCCCGCCCACTTGTTGCAGACCTTCTTGGCCGGGCAGCCCATGTTGATGTCGATGATCTGCGCGCCGCGATCGATGTTGTAGGCGGCCGCCTCGGCCATCATGGCCGCGTCGGTGCCGGCGATCTGCACGGCGATCGGCCCGGGCTCGCCGGCGTGGTCGGCGCGGCGCGAGGTCTTCAGGCTGCCCCACAGCTCCTTGCGCGACGTGACCATCTCGCTGACCGCATAGCCGGCGCCCAGGCGGCGGCACAGCTGGCGGAACGGCCGGTCCGTGACCCCGGCCATCGGCGCGACGAACAGCGCGTTGGGGAGTTGGTGGGGGCCGATGTGCACGAGGGGGCTGCTCAAAAATGAGGCGCGATTGTAGCGACCCGGTCGAACCGACAATGCGCCGATGGAACTCTGGCTCTCCGAGCACATTGCGCAACTGCTCGCCGCGCTGGCCCTGCCCCAGGTCGGGCTGGTCGCGGTCTTCGTCGTCGCCTTCATCTCGGCCACTCTGCTGCCCATGGGTTCGGAGCCCGCCGTCTTCCTTGTCGTCAAGGCCGACCCCGGCATGTTCTGGCCCGCCATCCTCGTCGCCACGGTCGGCAACACGCTGGGCGGCGTGGTGTCGTGGTGGATGGGCTATGGCGCCGAAAGGGCGGTCGAGGCCGTCAAGCACCGCGAACCCTCGCATTCGCGCGCCACGCGATGGCTGCAGCGCTTCGGCCCCAAGGCTTGCCTGCTGAGCTGGCTGCCCATCGTCGGCGACCCACTGTGCGCCGTCGCCGGCTGGCTGAAGATGCCGTTCTGGCCTTGCGTGGGCTACATGGCCGTCGGCAAGTTCCTGCGTTTCCTCTTCTACACCGCAGCCTTGATTTGGCTGATCCCGGAGCACTGGTTGTCATGACCCCATCTGCCTACCAAGACCTCACCGCGCGCCAGCAGCGCCTGTACCGCCTCGCCCACCTGCAGTCCATCGCGCAATGGGACCAGGCCGCCAACATGCCCGCCAAGGGCAACGAGGCGCGAAGCCTCGCGCTGGCCGAGATGGATGGCCTGCTGCACCAGCTCGCCACCGACCCCGCGCTCACCGGCCTGCTCGACGCGGCCGCCGCCGAGCCGCTGGACGACACGCAGCGCGCCAACCTGCGCGAAATCCGCCGCGCCTGGCGCGCCGCCAACGCGCTGCCGCAGGCGCTGGTGGAGGCCAAGAGCCTGGCCAACAACCGCTGCGAGCACGCTTGGCGCAGCCAGCGCCCGGCCAACGACTGGGCGGGCTTTGTGCCCAACCTGCGCGAGGTGCTGGCGATAGCGAGGCAAGAGGCCGAGCTGCTGTCGCAGAGGGCGGGGTTGTCGAAGTACGACGCGCTGCTGGACCAGTACGAGCCGGGCATGCGCTCGGCCGACATCGAACGCGCCTTCGCGCCGCTGCGCCAATGGCTGCCGGGACTGATCCGCGACGTCACGGCCAGGCAGTCGCACGAGACCGTCATCGAGCCGGTTGGCCCCTTCCCCACAGCCGCGCAGAAAGCCCTCGGCCTGGACGCGATGCAACTGATGGGCTTCGACTTCGCCGCCGGCCGGCTGGACGAAAGCACCCACCCCTTCTGCGGCGGCGTGCCCGAGGACGTGCGCATGACGACGCGCTACCGCGAGGACAATTTTTTGCCCAGCCTGATGGGCACCATCCACGAGACCGGCCACGGCCGCTACGAGCAGGGCCTGCCGCGAGATCTGCTCGGCCAGCCCATCGCCCGCGCGCGCTCCATGGGCATCCACGAAAGCCAGAGCCTGAGCTTCGAGATGCAACTGGGCAGCCACCCGGCCTTCGCCGGTCTGCTGTCGCCGCTGCTTATCAAGCACTTCGGCGACCAACCGGCGTTTGAGCCCGGCAACCTGCACAAGTTGCTGACGCGCGTGCAGCCCGGCTTCATCCGCGTCGATGCGGACGAGGTCACCTACCCCGCCCACATCCTGCTGCGCTTCGACATCGAGCGCGCGCTGATCGAGGGCCAGGCCGAGGTGGACGACATTCCCGCGCTGTGGGACGCGAAGATGGCCGAGCTGCTCGGCCTGGACACGCGCGGCAACTTCAAGGACGGGCCGATGCAGGACGTGCACTGGCCGGCCGGCCTGTTCGGCTACTTCCCCTGCTACACGCTGGGCGCGATGTACGCCGCGCAATGGTTCGCGACGATGCGCGCGCAGCAGCCCGACCTGGACGCGCAGATTGCCCAGGGTGAGCTGGGCGGCGTGTTCGACTGGCTGGCCACGAACGTGTGGCAGAACGCGAGCCGCTACGAGACGCCCGAGCTGGTCAGGCGTGCCAGCGGCGAGGCGCTGAACCCGGCGCATTTCGAGGCCCACCTTCGCAGCCGGTATTTGTGAGCGCCGTAGGGCGGGTCGCGACCCGCCCTACAGGCTGGCAAAAAATAGGGCCGCTCAACGCGAGCGGCCCAAGTTCGGTTCGAACGTTCTCTCTTCCAAATCCGCCGCGCTTCCCCGGCCCCCCGGCCTTCTCCGCGCGTCGCGCCCGGCCTTCTTCTGGTCTCCGGGCTGGGCCGCTGCAACTCGAACAGCGACCGTGATTGCATTCTGAGCAGCTCAGCCCTCGCTGCCATCCCCGCAAGCCCAGGGGTGTTGCAGCCCAGCCGTGAACGGCGTCACAGCATCAGCGCCAAGCGTTCCAGGATCAGCACCGCGAAGAAGGCCAGGCCGGCAACGAGCGTCCATTTCAGGATGACCAGGCCCATGCGCCGCCAGCGCGGCTGGCCCGTGGCGATGGAAAACGCAAAGCAGAGAACGGCCGAGAACAGCAGCAGGCCGATGAGGAGGCGGGCGATGAGCATCAGGACGCGACGAGTGCCGTACTGAAGTAGCGTGCATGGGTATGGCGCAACGTGGCTTCGTCGGCAGCTGCCAGCAAGACAACCTCCCGTTGCTCTCCCGCCTGCAAATACAGCAACTCCCACTTCAGCCGCTCGTCCTGCGCAAGCGGGCGCTGCAGATCGTCAAACACCTGCATGCGGTGAAGTCGGCGGTGCTTGGGATCGAAATCCATCAGATAGATCATCGTGATTCTCCGAGCGCGGGAATGAACTCCACGAGCGCCTGTAACAACTCATTCAAGTTCTCGCGGTCAGGCGTCATGTCTGGGCCAGGCGGCATCATGCGCACAGCGGCTAGCGGGGCTAGCATTGTCTCGCCATCGAATCCTCGCTCGACCTGGTCGACAGCCGTCGAAAGTGACGCAAGCCATTGCTGCAGCACAGGGTGGCCAACGCCGTACTTGAATTCAAGGCCGACCTTGTCGGCAATCCGTTCGCAGACCTGCGCCCACAGATGCTGCAGCTCGGTACGGATCTGGATTTCGACGCGCCGGCCTTCCACGCCAACGACGAGATGCAAGGCACGGTAGCCGTGGCTTGGTTGGGCGATACGGTCGATCAGCCTGTGCTCAACAAACCTCATAGCCAAGGCGTCCGCGAGCGACCGCTGTGCTTGCCTGTCAGCCACAACGATGCGGCAGCCTGCAATGTCCTGCATGGATGCCAGGCGCGAGCCGCGCTCCCGCTGGAGCTTGGCGCAAATGGCCGACGTCGATTTCGCCTCGCGCGAGGCGGGCTGCTGCCGGAACTCCTCTCGCAGGACCCGCTCGACTTCTGAGCTTGCGTTTGCGAACTGCCTCCGGTATTCGTCCAGCAGATGCAGGTCAGCCTCGGTGATCGGCCCCTTACGCAGCCTCTCACCCAGCTTGTTGACCTGCGTCGTACTCACCACGCCGGCGCCAGCTCGGCAAACCCCTTGGGCGCCTCCTGCACGTCCTTGAAATAGACGATCTCGTAGGCGTCCTCGTCCGCCAGCAGCGCACGCAGCAGCTTGTTGTTCAGCGCATGGCCGCCCTTGAAGGACGTGTAGGCCGCCAGCAGCGGCATGCCGGCGACCTGCATGTCGCCGATGGCGTCGAGGATCTTGTGCTTCACGAACTCGTCGTCGTAGCGCAGGCCGCCGGCGTTCAGCACCTTGTAGTCGTCCACGACGATGGCGTTGTCCATGGAACCTCCCAGCGTCAGGCCGCGCGAGCGCATCAGGTCGATGTCGGCCGTCATGCCGAAGGTGCGCGCGCGGGCGATGTCCTTCTTGTAGGTGCCGGAGCCCATGTCGAACACGTACTGGCTGCCGGTGGCCGCCACGGCCGGGTTGTCGAACTCGATCTCGAAGCTCAGCGTGTAGCCGTGGTGCGGCTCCAGCCGGGCCCACATCAGCTTCTTGCCCTCGCCATGGCGTACCTCGACCGGCTTCTTGACCTTCAGGAAGCGCTTGGGCGCGTCCTGCATGGCGATGCCGGCGGACTGCAGCAGGAAGACGAAGCTGGCGGCCGAGCCGTCCAGCACGGGCACCTCGTCGGCGTTGATGTCGACGTAGAGGTTGTCCAGGCCCAGGCCGGCGCAGGCGGACAGCAGGTGCTCGATAGTCTGCACCTTCGGCGCGCCGGGGTCGCCGCCGGGGCTGATGGTGGTGGCCATGCGCGTGTCGCTGACCGAGGTGACGCTGACCGGGATGTCCACGGGTGGGCAGAGGTCCACGCGGCGGAAGACGATGCCGGTATCGGCGGGCGCGGGGCGCAGCGTCAGCTCCACCTTCTGGCCGCTGTGGATGCCCACGCCGACGGCGCGCGTGATCGACTTCAGGGTGCGTTGCTTGACCATGCCGGGATTGTCCGGGAATCAGCCGTGGTTCTTTCGCTCAACGGGCAATCGCAGCGATAGCCTGGTGCCATTTCCTGGCGAGGAGTCGACCCGCAGCTTGCCGCCCAGGCGCTGGGCGCGCTTGATCTGGCTCTTCAGCCCGCGGCCGTGCCGGATGTTCTGCAGGTCGAAGCCGGCGCCATCGTCCTCGACGCGGATCTCGACATAGCTGCCGTGGTGGCGCGTGACCATGCGCACGCGGCTGGCGTGGGCGTGCTTGAGCACGTTGTTCAGCGCCTCCTGCATCAGCCGCAGCACGTGCAGCGCATCGGGCGGCTCCAGCCAGGCCAGCGGGGGCAGGTCTTGCACGTCCCAGTCGAGCTTGAGGCCGCCGATCTGCAAGCGCTTGCCCAGGCGGTAGCGCATCGTCGCCAGCAGCGAGACGAGGTCGTGGCCGACCGGCTCCAGCGAGTCGATGACGAGACGCAGGTCGTCCACGCATTCGCGCAGCACCTCCACGCACTGCTCGTGCGACATGCTGCCCTGCTCCATCGCCACCAGCGCCGACAGCAGCGACGAGCCCAGGCCGTCGTGCATGTCGGCCATGATGCGCTGGCGCTCCAGCAGCAGCGCCTGCTGGCGTTCCACCTCGCGGAGTTGCGCGTTCTGCGCCTGCAGCACCGAGACCTGCTCGTCCAGGTCTTCCTGCAGCTGGCTGTTCTCGGCCTGCACCTGCTCGACGGTGCCGACGTAGCGGCGCTGCACCGCATACAGGAAGCTCAGCATGACGGTCAGCGTCGCAAGCGGCATCCAGAAGGAATGCTCGGGCCAGGCCCAGCCGGCCAGCACGGCCAGGTCGTGCGCGCCGAAGAGCACGCCGACGACGAGGGCCAGCGCCATGACGCGCAGCTCGGGCAGGCGCTCGCGCCAGGCCAGGAAAGCCAGCCAGCCCGTGCCGACGGCGGCCACGAGCGCCGTGACCGCGTACTGCAGCACGACCATGTCGAGCTGGCGCAGCCACAGCGGCATGCTGACGACGCTGACGCCCACGACGGCCGCGATCAGTGCCCGCTCCAGCGGCAGCGAGCGGCGCCTGGCAAAGCGCAGCGCGAACAGCAGCGCGGTCAACATGACCCAGGCCATGGACGCATGCGTGAGCCACCAGAACCAGTCCTGCCCCGCCGTCGACGCCGGCAGGCTGACGTAGTAGTGCAAGTTGCGCACCATCCAGGCGGCGGCAACGAGGGCAAACAGGCCGTAGATGGCGTCGCCGGGGCGACGCAGCCAGAGCGTCAGCGCGAAAAAGCCGAGCACGGCCAGCGTCAGGCTCACCGCCTGCGGCAGGCCGGTCTGCATGCGCACGCGCCATTGCCAGCGCTTCTCCAGCACGTCGCGCGGGCCGAGCCAGATGCGCGACACCGCGTGATAACTGCCCGCCGGCACGGGCAGCGCGATGACCAGCTCCAGCGCACGCGCGCCATTGCCTGGCAGCGGCAGCCAGATCGGCTGCACCCATTGCTCGCGCTCGACATGCTGGTTGTCCAGCAGCAGCCGCCAGCCGCCCTCGTCCGTGCGCGCCAGCACCGCGGCGGACAAGGTCACCAGGCGCGGCAGGTAGAGGGCTTGCGGCGCGTCGACATCGGCCGGCACATGCACGCGGTACCAGCGCATCTCATAGCCGCCCGCATCGCTGACGACGGCGGCGCCGGGGCGGGCGCGCACGTCCGGCATGGCCACCGGCTGCCAGGCTGCGGCGTCCTGCGGCGGCAGCAGCTCGGCCGGCAGATTGAGCGGCCCGCTGGTGGCCAGCGCCTGACGGCGCAAGGCGGCCCACCAGGCATCGAGCTGGTCGCGGCTCAAGGCCGTCGTCGCGATCTCGGTAGGCGCAGCCTCGTCGGCCGCATGGTGCGGGCTGTGCTGCGGCAGGCGCTGGGCCAGCGCCGGCAGCGCGAAGCTCAGGGCCAGCATGAACAGCCAAGCCCGCAGCACGGCGCGGTATTCAGACATCGCGACGATTTCTAGGCATTGACATGGGCCGCGAGCATGCCACAGGGGCCCGGCAATCCCTGCCCGCCCGACGGGCCTCAGCCGCCGCCTGTCGGCAGGTGCTTGCGCGCGGCGTCGCGCAGCTCGCGCGACAGGCCGGCGTCGCCCACGGCACGGGACAGCAGCAGCGCGCCGACCAGCGTCGACAACATGGCCAGCGCCTGCTCGCGCTGCTCGGCCGGCGTGCCGCCGGGCATCTGCGCCTGCAGGGTGTCGATGAAGCCACCCACGCCCTCGGCAAAAACCGCCTTCACGGCCGGCGCGCCGCGCGCCGCGTCGCCCGCCAGCGCCACCAGCCCGCAGCCCGCGCCGATGTGGTCGCGATGCGCGTCGGACAGGTAGGCCTTGACCCACGTGGCGAGGCCGCGGGCGGTCTGCTTCTTCCACTGCTCGCGGTTCGCCGCCAGTGCACGCCGCGTGGCCTGGGCGGCGAGGTCGTCCTTGGACTCGAAGTGGCCGTAGAAGCCGCCGCGCGTGAGCCCGGCGGCCTGCATCAGGTCGTTCAGGCCGATGCCATCAAAGCCGCGCTCGCGGAACAGCTGGGCGGCGTTGTCGAGGATGCGTTCGCGGTTCTCTTCGGCCTGGGCGCGGGTGACTTTCATGGGGCCTCCAGAGATGGGACTTGACCAAGTTTATATGTTGATCGACATTTATACTAATCATGTCAGTCGACATGAAACGCGCAGAGGCACCACCATGCAGTTCAGCAACGCCGCCGGCTTCGTCACCGGCGCTAACCGCGACCTCGGCCCGGCCCACGACGACGGCCGCCTCGCCGCCGCCCGCCACGCCTTCTCGACGCCCGAACGTGTCGCGTTGAGCGCCGCCGAGGAGGCCGCGCTCGCCGCGGCCGCCGAGGCGCCGCTGCGCCACGAAGGCCTCGAGCTCGCGCGCTGGACGCTGGGCGTCGGGCCGCGTGTGCTGCTGGTGCATGGCTGGAACAGCCGTGGCGCGCACCTGCTCGGGTTCGCGCGGCCGCTGGTCGATGCCGGCTTCTCGGTGACGCTGTTCGACCTGCCCGGCCATGGCGATTCGACCGGCCATGCCGCCAGCGTCGTCCATGCCGGCCGCGCGCTGCGTGCGCTGATGGCAGACATCGGCTCGGTGCACGGCGTCATCGGCCATTCGATGGGCTCGGCCGCCGCGCTGCTGGCCTTTGCGCATGGACTGCCGGTGAAGCGCAGCGTGCACCTGGCCGGGCCGTCGTCGCTGACACCCATGGTCAAGGGCATCGCCAGGGCACAAGGCCTGGTGCCGTCGGATGCGGCCGCATTCACCGGCTGGGTCGAGAACTTCATCGGCACGCGCATCGCGAACGTGGACCTGGAGCGGCTCCAGCACGGCCTGCGCCACCCCGGACTCATCGTCCATGACACCGAGGACCGCATCGTGCCGTTCGCAGCGTCGCAGGCGCTGCACGCCGCCTGGCCTGGCTCGCACCTTGAACCCTTGACCGGGCTCGGCCACCGCCGGCTGCTGGCCGATACCGACGTCATCGCCCGCAGCGTGGCCTTCATCGCCGATGGTGCGTCGACATGAACACGGTGCCGCGCCCCTGGCTGCTGACGCTGGCCGCGCTGTCGGCGCTGGCGACGCTGTCCACCAACATCCTGCTGCCCTCGCTGCCGGTCATCGCGCAGTCGCTGGCCGTCGACGAGGCGCAGTTGACGGCGGGCGTGCTGGGCCTCTTCCTCGCGGTGTTTGCGCTGGCCCAGCTCATCGTCGGGCCGCTGTCGGACCGCATGGGCCGCCGGCCTGTCGTGCTCGGCGGTCTGGCCTTGTTCGTGGCCGGCAGCCTCGTGGGCGCGTTCGCAGGCACGCTGCCGCTGCTGCTGGCCAGCCGGGTGCTGCAGGCGCTCGGCGCTGCTGCGGCCTCCGTGCTGGCACGGGCCGCCGCGCGCGACCGCTTCGAAGGCACGTTGCTCGCGGCGCTGCTGGGCCGCATCATGGTCGTCATGGCGGCCGCGCCCGGCTTCTCGCCGCTGCTCGGCGGCCTGGTGCAGGCGGCCTGGGGATGGCGGGCGTTGTTCGCCGTGCTGGTGCTGGCCGGCCTGGCACTGGCGCTCGCCTATGGGCGCATCGTCGGCGAAACGCTGCCCACCGAGCGCCGCCGTCATCAGCCCGTGGGCGCGCTGGCGCGTGGCTATGGCAAGCTGTTGGCCGACGCCCGCTTCCTGCGCCCGGCGCTGGCGACGGCGGCCATCCTCGGCGCGCTGTTCGCCTTCTTCGGCACGGCGCCGTTGGTCCTGGCGGGCAGCTTTGGCTTCTCGGCGCTGCAGGTGGGGCTGTTCTTCGCGGCGACGGTGTTCGTCGTCTTCGCCGCCGGCCAGACGGCGCCGCGCTGGACGGCACGCTGGGGCGCGCCCACGGTGCTGCGAGTGGGTGCGGCGCTGGCGGTCGTGGGCGGGCTGGCGATGCTGATCAGCCCCGCTGCAAGCCTCATCGGCTTCGCCGTGTCCGGCTGCGTCTTCCTGTTCGGCATGGGCCTGGTGTCGCCCACCGGCACGGCGCTGGCGCTGACGCCGTTCGCGTCACAGGCAGGGCAGGCTTCAGCGCTGCTGGGCTTCCTGCAGATGGCCGCCGCCGCCATGCTGACGACAACGGCGGCGACCCTGCCAGGTGCGCGCGTGGATGCGTTGGCGCTGGTGCTTGCGGGTGGCGGTTTGCTGGCTTTGCTTTCAGGCACGGCCAAGCCTGCGGTCACAGCCGTTCGCGCGTCCTGACAAAGCAAAAGGGCGAGTCTCACGACTCGCCCTTTGCGTGAAGCAAAAACTACTCAGTCAGCTTGCTTGCGCAGGAAGGCAGGGATCTCGATTTCGTCCATGCCGTTGGACGACAGCGCCTCGACCTTGGCGGCCGCGCTGCCCGAACGGCCATGGCGCCAGACGCTGGGCACGTTGGCGTTCGCGAAGTCACCCAGGCCCAGGCCGACGTTGGCGTGTTGTGCCGTCGGCGCGGCCATGGCCACCGCCTGCGTCAGCACCGGCATGGCCACGCCGTCGGTGCCGTTGCGCACGACCTGGTGGGTCTGCACCACTTGCAGCGGCGCCTGCTGGCGGGCGCGGCCGGCGGTCAGGCCGGTGGCAATGACGGTCACGCGCAGCGAGTCGCCCAGGCTTTCGTCGTAGGCGGTGCCGTAGATGATGTGCGCTTCTTCCGACGCATAACGCTTGATGGCGTTCATCGCGTTGCGCGACTCGCTCAGCTTGAAGTTGGCGCGGCTCGCGGCGATCAACACCAGCACGCCACGCGCGCCGGACAGGTCAATGCCCTCCAGCAGCGGGCAGGCGACGGCGGCTTCAGCGGCCTTGGTGGCGCGGTCCGGGCCGCCGGCTTGCGCCGTGCCCATCATGGCCTTGCCCGGCTCGCTCATCACGGTCTTGACGTCCTCGAAGTCGACGTTGACCAGGCCGGGGATGTGAATGATGTCCGAAATGCCGCCAACAGCGTTCTTCAGCACGTCATTGGCGTGCGCGAAGGCCTGGTCCTGTGTGACGTCGTCGCCCAGCACGTCGAGCAGCTTGTCGTTCAACACGACGATCAGCGAGTCGACATTGGCTTCGAGTTCGGCCAGGCCGGCGTCGGCCGCCTTGGCGCGCCGGCCGCCTTCGAATTCGAAGGGTTTGGTGACGACACCAACGGTCAGGATGCCCATTTCCTTGGCGACGCGGGCAATTATCGGCGCCGCGCCCGTGCCGGTACCGCCGCCCATGCCGGCGGTGATGAACAGCATATTGGCGCCGGCAATGGATTCGCGAATGCGGTTCTCGGCTTCTTCAGCGGCGGCGCGACCCATTTCGGGTTTGGCGCCGGCGCCCAGGCCGGAGGTGCCGAGTTGCAGCAATTGATCCGCCTTGGAGCGGTTCAGCGCTTGCGCGTCGGTATTGGCGCAGATGAATTCAACGCCTTGCACGCCCTGGGCGATCATGTGGTCCACCGCGTTGCCGCCGCCACCACCGACCCCGATCACCTTGATTTGGGTGCCTTGGTCAAACTCTTCGATCATCTCGATGGGCATATCAATCTCCTAACTTCGGCAATTGTGCCGTGGCACAAAAAAAATAACCAGTTGCTGCAACAAATTTTTCACGTCCGAGCATGGCTTTTAGGGGGTCAAAAATTCCCCATGAACCAGTCCTTGATGCGGCCGAGCAGGGTTTGCACCGAGCCGGCCTGCTGGGCCGCCTTGAAACCCCGGCTGCGCGACAGCCGGGCTTCTTCCAGCAAGCCCATGACGGTTGCCGAGCGGGGGTTGGCAACCATGTCGTAAAGGGCCCCCGAATAGGTGGGCAGACCGCGTCGGACAGGTTTCAGAAAAATATCCTCGGCGAGTTCAACCATGCCCGGCATCACCGCCGAACCGCCGGTCAGCACAATCCCGGAGGACAGCAATTCCTCATATCCGCTCTCGCGAATGACCTGGTGCACGAGGGAAAATATTTCCTCGACGCGCGGCTCGATGACGCCGGCCAGCGCCTGCTTGGACAGCATCCTGGGGCTGCGGTCGCCCAGGCCGGGCACTTCCACCTGGTCGGATGGGTCGGCCAGCAACTGCTTGGCGACGCCATATTCGACCTTGATTTCCTCGGCATCCTTGGTCGGCGTGCGCAGCGCCATCGCGATATCGCTGGTGATCAGGTCGCCAGCAATCGGAATGACGGCGGTATGCCGGATGGAGCCACCTGTGAATATAGCCACATCGGTGGTGCCGGCGCCGATATCCACCAGCGCAACGCCCAGGTCGCGCTCGTCGGCGGTCAGCGCGGCATGGCTGGAGGCACTGGGATTCAAAACCAGCTGGTCGACCTCCAGGCCGCAGCGGCGCACGCATTTGACGATGTTTTCCGCCGCACTTTGAGCGCC
Organism: Pelomonas parva; assembly: GCF_043555835.1. Classification (NCBI taxonomy): domain Bacteria; kingdom Pseudomonadati; phylum Pseudomonadota; class Betaproteobacteria; order Burkholderiales; family Sphaerotilaceae; genus Roseateles; species Pelomonas parva. The sequence goes on from NZ_JBIGHV010000008.1 coordinate 283,868, forward strand.
GGTCACGATATGGACCTTGACCTCCAGCCGCCCGCCGCTCATGCCGATGGGCTCTTTCACCTCATGGCCATCAATGACGAATTCCTGCGGCTCGACCAGCAACAGGCGCTGGTCGTTGGGGATATTGATGGCCTTGGCAGTTTCCACGACCCGCGTCACGTCGACTGGCGTGACCTCCTTGTCGCGCACGATGACCATGCCGGTGGAGTTCTGGCCGCGGATATGGCTGCCGGTGATCCCCGTGTAAACCCGGGAGATTTTGCAGTCGGCCATCATCTCGGCCTCTTTCAAGGCCTGTTGAATGGACTGCACGGTGGCATCGATATTGACAACGACGCCGCGCTTCAAGCCATGCGACGGCGCCACGCCGAGGCCGGCGATGCGCAATTCACCGCCCGGCAAAACCTCGGCCACGACGGCCATGATCTTGGCAGTGCCGATATCCAAACCGACGACCAGATCCTTGTATTCCTTGGGCATGTCCGTCCTCAGCGTTTTCTATTTACGGGTTTACCCGGCATTTCCGTCGTCACGCCGCGCAGCCTGACCGCGTAGCCGTCGGCATGGCGCAGGTCGGCGGACAGCAGCGGGCTGCGGTAGTTCCCGGTGACCTGGGTGACGGAGTGGGCGAAGCGGCCGAAGCGCTCGACGACTTCCTGCTCGCCGCCACGGCCCAGCTCGATGACGGCGCCGCTGGCAAACGTCGCGCGCCAGGAGCCGCGGCCGGACAGGTCCAGGCGCTCGATGCTTTCGCTTAAGCGTTCGGCGTCCGGCGACAGGGCCCGCCACATCTGCAGCATGGTGCCGGCGGCCTGGGGAGGGCCGGCCAGCACGGGCAGCGTCTCGTCCTCGACATCGCCCAGGTTGGCCTGGAAGACCTCGCCAAAGCTGTTCACCAGCGCGCGCTCGGCCGTCGCTTCGGTGGCCGAGTCTGCGCCGTCCGTGCGCGCTTCCCAGTAGGCAGCGGCACGGTGTTCTTCGAGGCGGACCCTGAGCCGCATCGGCCAGACGCGTTGCAGCTGCGCGTGGCGCACCCAGGGCACGGCCTCGAAGGCGGCACGGCCTTGCTGCAGGTTCATGCTGAGGAAGGAGCCGTGCAGATGCGGCAGCGCATTGGCGCGCAGCGACGCGACGCTGTTGCGGCTGACATCGCCTTCGACCTGGATGGCGCGCAGGTTGAACACCGGCAGCCGCACCACCCAGCGCATCAGCCCCCAGGCCGCCGTCACCAGCAAGGCCGCGACGAGCAGCGCCGACACCGCATTCATCAGGCGGATGTCGGGCGGCAGCGCAGCGGTGGCGGCAGCTGAGTTCATCAGTTCAAGCGCGGTCAAGGCGGGCCTGCGACAGCAACCACAGGCACAGGTGCGGGTAGTCGATACCCACCGCCTGCGCCGCCTTGGGCACCAGCGAGTGCGAGGTCATCCCCGGGCTGGTGTTCATCTCCAGCAGGAAGGGGGTCATGTCGGACTTGCGCAGCATCAGGTCCGCGCGGCCCCAACCCCGGCAGCCGAGCAGGCGATAGGCGCGCAGCACGAGTTGCCGGATCTCGGTCTCCAGCGCGGGGGGCAGCGAGCCGAACAGGTACTGCGTCGTGTCGGTCTCGTACTTGTTGGCAAAGTCGTAATTGCCGGCCACGGCGCGGATCTCGATGACGGGCAGCGCGACGGCGCCGTCGCCTTCGCCCAGTACGGCGCAGGTCAGCTCCGGGCCTTCGATGCATTGCTCGAACAGCAGTTCGTCGTCGAAGCCCAGCGCCAGCTCGACGGCTGCCCGCATGTCCGAGTAGCCGGCGGCCTTGGTGATGCCGATGCTGCTGCCTTCGTGCGGCGGCTTGACGACGACGGGCAGGCCCAGCGTGTCGGGGATCTGGCGGATGCGCTCGCGCGTCAGCTCGGCGCGGGACAAGGCCAGGTATTGCGGCGTCGCCAGGCCCTCGTTGGCCCAGATCCGCTTGGTCATGGTCTTGTCCATCGCCACGCCGGAGGCGGTCACACCGGAGCCGGTGTACGGAATGCCCAGCCATTCGAGGGCGCCCTGGATGGTGCCGTCTTCACCGCCACGGCCGTGCAAGGCGATGAAGGCGCGCGCAAAGCCCTCGTCCTTGAGCGCCTGCAACGGGCGCTCGGCGGGGTCGAAGGCATGCGCGTCCACGCCGATGGACTGCAGCGCGGCCAGCACGCCGGTGCCGCTCATCAGCGACACCGGCCGCTCGGCGCTGTGGCCGCCGAACAGCACGGCGACCTTGCCGAGTGCAGTCGCGTCAATGTTCAGATCGATGGGAGAGGTCATGCAGCGCCTCCTTGGAAGTGGGCGGCGACGCGGCCCGGCAGGCTGCTCATCGAGCCCGCGCCCATGCCGATGACGACGTCGCCGTCGCGGGTCAACGTGGCCAGTGCGGCGGGCATGTCGGACACCGTCGGAACGAAGTTCGGCGTGCCGACGGCCTGCGCGAGCGCCTCACCGGTGGCGCCGATGATGGGCGACTCGCCGGCCGAATAGACCTCCGTCAGCAGCACGACATCCGCGCCAGCCATCACGCGGACGAAGTCCACAAAGCAGTCCCGCGTGCGCGTGTAACGGTGCGGCTGAAAGGCCAGCACGAGCCGGCGGCCGGGGTAGGCACCGCGCGCGGCGGCCAGCACGGCGGCCATCTCGACCGGGTGGTGGCCGTAGTCGTCGACCAGCTCGAAGCGGCCGCCATCGCCAGCCGGCCATTCGCCATGCTTCTCGAAGCGGCGGCCCACGCCGGAGAAGTTCGCCAGCGCCTTCTGGATGTCGGCGTCCGCGCAGTCCAGTTCGGTCGCGATGGCGATGGCCGCCAGCGCGTTGCGCACGTTGTGCTCGCCGGCCAGGTTCAGCAGCACGTCCAGCGGCTCGGCGCCTTCGCGCTCGCAGGTGAAGCGCATCTGCGCGCCGGCCAGCGCCTGCACGTCGACCGCGCGCACACTGACGCCGGCCGACAGGCCGTAGCTGACGACCGGTCGCTCAACGCGGCCCAGGATGGCCTGCACGCCGGGATCGTCAGCGCAGACCACCGCGGCGCCGTAGAAGGGCATGCGGTGCAGGAACTCGATGAAGGCCGCGTGCAGCTTCTCCACCGAATGCCCGTAGGTGTCCATGTGGTCTTCGTCGATGTTGGTGACGACGGCCAGCACCGGGCTGAGCTTGAGGAACGACGCGTCGCTCTCGTCGGCCTCGACGACGATGAACTCGCCCTTGCCCAGCCGCGAGTTGGCGCCGGCGGCATTGAGCTTGCCGCCGATGACGAAGGTCGGGTCTTGCCCGGCCTCGACGAGGATGGCGGTGACCAGGGACGTGGTCGTCGTCTTGCCATGGGTGCCGGCGATGGCGATGCCACGGCGCAGCCGCATCAGCTCGGCCAGCATGACGGCGCGCGGCACGACGGGCACCTGGCGCGCGCGGGCGGCCATGACCTCCGGGTTGTCAGCGGCGACGGCGGTGCTGGTGACCAGCGCCTGCGCGTCGCCGATGTGCGGCGCCGAGTGGCCGATCTCCACGCGCAGGCCCAGCGCGCGCAGGCGCTCGGTCGTGGCGCTCTCGGCCGCGTCCGAGCCGCTGACCGTGAAGCCCAGGTTGTGCAGGATCTCGGCGATGCCGCTCATGCCAGCGCCGCCGATGCCGACAAAGTGCAAACGCTGTACGGCGTGTTTCACTTCAACATTCCTTCGATTTCGTCAGCCACGCGGGCAGCCGCGCGGGGGCGCGCCAACGCGCGGGCCTTCTCGCCCATCGCCAGCAGCGCGCCACGGTCCAGGCCGCTCAGCAGTTCATGCAGCTTCTGCGGCGTCAGCTCCGTCTGCGGCAGATGGATGGCGGCGCCGTGCTGGGTCATGAAGACGGCGTTGTCGCGCTGGTGCGAGGTGGTGCTGACGACCAGCGGCACCAGCACGGCTGCGCAGCCGGCCGCGCAGAGTTCGCTGACGGTGATGGCGCCCGCGCGGCAGACGACGACATCGGCCCAGGCGAGTGCGGCGGCCATGTCGTCGATGAAGGGGCGCACCTCGGCCGTCAGCCCGGCATCGGTGTAGGCCTGCCAGACGGCGCCGAGATGATCCTGGCCGGACTGGTGCAGCACTTGCGGGCGCTGGTCTTCGGGCCACAGCGCCAGCGCTTCGGGCAGCGTCTGGTTCAGCGCACGCGCGCCGAGCGAGCCGCCGAGCACCAGCAGGCGCAGCGGGCCGATGCGATCGGCCATGCGCTCGGCGGGCGCGGGCAGGGCCTCGATCTCGGCGCGCACCGGGTTGCCGCTGACGACCGCGCCGCGCGTCGAAGCAGCCGCTGCACCGTCGAAACCGAAGGCGATGCGGCGTGCGAACGGCTTCAGCGCGAGGTTGCTTTTGAGCATCGCCGCGTCGGCGTTGACGAGCATCAGTGGCCGGCCGGTCAGCGCGGCGCTCAGGCCGGCCGGCACGCAGACATAGCCGCCCATGCCCAGCACGGCGGTGGCCTTGCGTTCGGCGTAGACGCGTCGCGCGGCGCCCAGCGACTTGAAGAAGCCGACGATGCCGCGCAGCGTGTGCTTGAGCCCCTTGCCACGCAGGCCGGCAAACGGCAGCGCGTCCAGCGCGATGCCACGCGCAGGCACGAGGCGGTTTTCCATGCCATGCGGCGTGCCTATCCACGACACGGTCCAGCCACGGCGCTGCATCTCTTCTGCAACCGCAAGACCTGGGATGACGTGACCGCCCGTGCCGGCAGCCATGACCACGAGGTGACGGGTCATGACCGCCCACCCCTCATCAGTTGCCTGTTCTCCAGGTCAATCCTCAAGACAACTGCCAACGCCACACAGTTCATCAAGATTGCCGACCCACCAAAGCTCATCAACGGCAACGTCAGCCCCTTGGTCGGCAGCGCGCCGAGGTTCACGCCCATGTTGATGAAGGCCTGGCCGCCCATCCAGATGCCAATGCCCTGCGCGTACAGCCCCGCGAACACGCGGTCCAGCGCGATGGCCTGGCGGCCGATGAGGAAGCAGCGGCGGGTCAGCCAGAAGAACGCAAGGATCACCACGGCCACTCCCGCAAAGCCAAGTTCCTCGCCGATGACGGCGAGCAGGAAGTCGGTGTGCGCCTCGGGCAGGTAGTGCAGCTTCTCGACGCTGCTGCCCAGGCCCTGGCCGAACCACTCGCCGCGGCCGAAGGCGATCAGGCTGTGAGTCAGTTGGTAGGCCTTGCCCTGGGCGTACTTCTCGTTCCACGGGTCGAGGTAGGCAAAGATGCGCTCGCGGCGGAAATCGATCAACGTGATCATCAGCACGAAGGCGCCCACCAGCACCAGCGTGATGAGCAGGAACATGCGGCCGTTGACGCCGCCCAGGAACAGGATGCTCATCGTGATGGCCGCGATGACGATGAAGGCGCCCATGTCCGGCTCGGCCAGCAGCAGCACGCCCACGACGGCCAGCGAGATCGCCATTGGGGTGACGGCCTGGAAGAAGTTCTCCCGCGCGTCCATCTTGCGCATCATGTAGTTGGCCGCGTACAGCGCGATGCCGAACTTGGCCAGCTCGCTGGGCTGGAAGTTCATGACGCCGAGAGGAATCCAGCGGCGTGCGCCGTAGACGACCTTGCCGATGCCGGGAATGAGCACCGCCACCAGCAGCACCAGCGCGACGACGAAGACCCAGGGCGCGTAGCGCTCCCACAGGGCCACGGGGATCTGCACCGTGATGAAGGCGGCCGTCAACGCGAAGCCGATGGCGATCAGGTGGCGCGTCAGGAAGTGCGTCGGCTGGTAGCGCGAGAAGCGCGGGTTGTCCGGCATCGCGATGGAGGCCGAATAGACCATCAGCAGGCCCAGGGCCATCAGCGCCAGCACGACCCAGACGAGGGTGATGTCAAAGCCCTGCAACTGCGTCGGCCGGCCGGCCGACGTGGAGACCCAGTCGCGCACCGGCACCGGGCCGGACTCGTCGTCGCCGCGCTTCCACAACGCTTGCAGCTTTGCCGCGATGGCGTTCACAAGGCCACCCCGCGTTCATCGGCAAGCTGCTGCACCGCGGCGACGAAGACCTCGGCGCGGTGGGCGTAGTTGCGGAACATGTCCAGGCTGGCGCAGGCCGGTGACAGCAGCACGCTGTCACCGCTTTGCGCTTGCGTCAGGCACCAGGCCGTCGCGGCTTCCAGCGTCGCGTGGTGTTGCATGGGCACGCCGCTGGCGGCCAGCGCCGCTTCGATCTGCGCGGCATCACGGCCGATCAGCGCCACGGCACGGGCGTGGCGTGCCACGCCGTCGGCCAGCGGCGCGAAGTCCTGGCCCTTGCCGTCGCCACCGAGGATGAGTATCAGCTTGGCCGGCGCACGGTCCGCGCCCAGGCCCGAGATGGCCGCGACGGTGGCGCCGACGTTGGTGCCCTTGCTGTCGTCGTAGAACTCGACGCCGTCGATGCTGCCGATGGGCTCCACGCGGTGCGGCTCGCCACGGTATTCGCGCAGCGCATGCAGCATCGGCGCCAGCTCGCAGCCTGCGGCGCAGGCCAGCGCCAGCGCCGCCAGGCCGTTGGCGGCGTTGTGGCGGCCGCGCACGCGCAGTGCGTCGGCGGGCATCAGGCGCTGGATGATGAGCGGCTCGGCGTCATCGCCCTTCCTGCGCTTGATCGTCGGGTCCAGCTCCAGGGCGCGCACCAGCCAGGTCAGGCCGCCCTCGTCGACGAGGCCGAAGTCGCCCGCCACGCGCGGCGGGTTCAGGCCGAAGCGCACGACGCGGCGCGACACCGTGCGGCCGGGCTTGCCGCGGCTGCCCTTGACGAACACCGGCGCGGGGACGAGGCCTTCGACCTCGGCGTCGTCGCGGTTGGCGACGATGACGGACTCGCGGCCGAAGATGCGCGCCTTGGCGCGGCCGTAGGCGGCCATGTCGCCGTGCCAGTCAAGGTGGTCCTGCGTCAGGTTCAGCACGGCACCGGCGGTGGGTTCGAAGCCGGTGACGCCGTCGAGCTGGAAGCTGGACAGCTCCAGCACCCAGACCTCGGGCAGCGTCTCGAACACCGGGCCGCGCGGCGGTGGTGGCGCGATGGGCAGCGACTGCAGCGACTGCAGCGACTGCAGCGGCGCATCCTCGTCGGGCAGCACTGCAGCTTGCTCCGCCACCTCTTCAGCGGGCACGTCCTCGACCTCGGCTGCTGCCACCTCGGCCGGCAGCTCGACCGGCGCCGGCTCGGGCTCATTCACCAGCGCCTCGGTCAGCGTGTCCAGCAGCGTAGGGCCGATGTTGCCGGCGATGGCCACGCGTTTGCCGGCGCGCTCGACCAACAAGCCGGTCATGCAGGTGGTCGTCGTCTTGCCGTTGGTGCCGGTGATGGCGAGCACGGCGGGCGCGTAGCCATGCTGCGCCTTCAGCGCCGCGAGTGCGTCGGCGAACAGGTCCAGCTCGCCACGCACAGCCGGGCCGTGCGAATAGACGGCGGCCAGGCGCGCATCCAGCGGCGACAGGCCGGGGCTCTTTAGCACGGCGTTGAAGCTGGCCGCGATCTCGGCCGTCAACTCACCCGTGATGAACGCCGCCGTGTCGCCCAACGCGCCAAGCTGCGGTGGTTGCGCGCGCGAGTCCCACACCGTCACCTGCGCGCCAAACCCCGCGCACCAGCGCGCCATGGCCAGGCCGGAGTCACCCAGGCCCAGCACCAGCACACGCTGATCGACGAGTTGCGGCAGGCTCAGCTTCATCGGCCTACCGCAGCTTCAGGCTCGCCAGGCCGACCAGGCACAGCAGCATGGTGATGATCCAGAAGCGGATGACGACCTGCGTCTCGTTCCAGCCGCTCTTCTCGAAATGGTGGTGCAGGGGCGCCATCTTGAAAATGCGCCGCCCCGTGCCGAAGCGCTTCTTCGTGAACTTGAACCAGCTGACCTGCAGCATCACCGACAGCACTTCGGCCACGAAGATGCCGCCCATGATGCCGAGCACGATCTCCTGGCGTGTGATGACGGCGATGGTGCCCAAGCCGCCGCCCAGCGCCAGCGCGCCGACGTCGCCCATGAACACCTGCGCCGGGTGCGCGTTGAACCACAGGAAGGCCAGGCCCGCGCCGGCCATCGCGGCGCAGAAGATCAGCAGTTCGCCAGCGCCCGGGATGTAGGGCAGCAGCAGATATTTGGAGAACACCGACGAGCCGGTCAGGTAGGCGAACAGGCCCAGCGCCGAGCCCACCAGCACCACCGGCATGATGGCCAGGCCGTCCAACCCGTCGGTGAAGTTCACCGCGTTGCTGGTGCCGACCATGACGAAGAAGGCCAGCGCCACGAAGCCCCACACGCCCAGCGGCATGGAGATGGTCTTGAAGAACGGGATCAGCAGGTCGGCCTTGGGCGGCAGCTCGGTCGAGAAGCCGCTGGACACCCAGCGGAAGAACAGCTGCACGACGCCGAGGAAGCTCGTCTCCGACACGCTGAACGCCAGGTAGAGCGCCGCGAACAGGCCGATCAGCGACTGCCAGAAGAACTTCTCGCGGCTGCGCATGCCCTCGGGGTTCTTGTCGACGACCTTGCGCCAGTCGTCCACCCAGCCCACGGCGCCGAAGCCCATGGTCACGAGCATGACGACCCAGACGAAGCGGTTGCTCCAGTCGAACCACAGCAGCGTCGACACGCCGATGCCGATGAGGATGAGCACGCCGCCCATCGTCGGCGTGCCGGCCTTGGCCAGGTGCTGCTGCACGCCGTAGGCACGGATGGGCTGGCCGATCTTCATCGCCGTCAGGCTGCGGATGACCCAGGGCCCGAAGGCCAGGCCGATCAGCAGCGCCGTCATGGCCGCCATCACCGCGCGGAAGGTGATGTACTGGAAGACGCGCAGGAACCCCAGGTCGGGGTAGAGACCCTGCAGCCACTGGGCGAGGCTAAGCAGCATGCGTGTCTCCGGTGGGTTGGGTGGTTTGCAATGCGGCGACCACTTGTTCCATCTTCATGAAGCGCGAGCCCTTGACGAGGGTCTGGCTCACGCTGGGTTGTTCGTTGAGGGCGGCGATGAGCGCGGCCGTGTTGTCGAAGGCGCGGGCCGCCGGGCCATAGGCCGCAGCGGCGTCGCGAGCGGCAGCACCCGCCGTCCAGAAGTGGGCGATGCCGCGCTCGGCTGCATAGGCGCCGACCTCGCGGTGGAAGGCCGGGCCGTCGTTGCCCACCTCGCCCATGTCACCCAGGATGAGCCAGCTCTCGCCGGGCAGGCCGGCCAGCACGGCGATGGCGGCGCGCACGCTGTCGGGGTTGGCGTTGTAGCTGTCGTCGATGAGCGTGCGGCCTTGCGCGTCGTGCTTCAATTCGCTGCGGCCCTTGACGGCGCGGAAGGCCTCCAGGCCTTGCTGGATGGACGACAGCGTGGCACCGGCGGCCAGCGCGCAGGCGGCCGCAGCCAGCGCGTTGCGCACGTTGTGCTCGCCTGCCATGTGCAACGCCACCGGCGCGCTGCCGGCGGGCGTGTGCAGTTCCAGCGCCCAGTGCGTGCCCTTCCACAGCGCCTCGCCGGTCACGTCCGCCTCGCCATGCAATGCAAAGGTCAGGTGCGGCCGGGCGCCGGCCATCTCAAACCAGATCGGCGCGCAGGCGTCCTCGGCCGGGAAGACGGCGCAGCCGCTGGGCGCGAGGGCTTCCAGCACGGCGCCGTTCTCGCGCGCGACGGCCTCGACGGTAGCCATGAACTCCTGGTGCTCGCGCTGCGCGTTGTTGACCAGCGCCACCGTCGGCTGCGTCATCGCGGCCAGCGGCGCGATCTCGCCGGGGTGGTTCATGCCCAGCTCGACGACGGCGGCGCGGTGGCTCAGCTCATCGTCGTGACGCAGGCGCAGCAGCGTCAGCGGCACGCCGATGTCGTTGTTGTAGTTGCCTTCGGTGGCCAGCGCCGCATCAGCGACCCAGGCGCGCAGGATGCTGGCGATCATCTGCGTCGTCGTCGTCTTGCCGTTTGAACCGGTGACGGCGATGACGGGCAGCAGCTGCTGGCGGCGCCAGGCCGCGGCGAGCTGGCCCAGCGCCGCTTTGGCGTCGGGCACGAGCAGGCCCGGCAGACCAGCTTCCGCCAGGCCGCGTTCGGCCAGCGCGGCAACCGCGCCCGAGGCCTTGGCTTGCGCGAGGAAGTCGTTCGCATCGAAGCGCTCGCCGCGCAGCGCGACGAACAAGTCACCGTCGCGCAGCGTGCGCGTGTCGCTGTGCACGCGGGCGAAGCCGGTCGCACCGTCGCCGACCAAGGTCGATCCCGGCAGCAGCGCCTGCGCTTCAGCGAGCGTCAAGAAGAAGCTCACAGCCCCGCCCTCTCAAGCAGCGCCGCGCGCGCCTCGGCCACGTCGGAGAAGGGCCGGCGCACGCCGTTCACCTCCTGGTAGTCCTCATGGCCCTTGCCGGCGACCAGCACGATGTCGCGGGCGCCGGCCTGCGTGATCGCGGCGCGGATGGCTTCCTCGCGCGCCTCGATGACGATGGCCGCCGGCGCGCCGGCAGTGATGTCGGCCAGGATCTGCGCCGGCACCTCGGTGCGCGGGTTGTCCGTCGTGACGACGACATGGGCCGCCAGCCGCGCGGCGATGCTGCCCATCTGCGGGCGCTTGCCCCGGTCGCGGTCGCCACCACAGCCGAACACGCAGACCAGTTCGCCGCCGCGTGCCTTGGCCAGCCCTTGCAGCGCCGACAGCGCCTTCTCCAGCGCGTCCGGCGTATGGGCGTAGTCGATGACCACCTGCGGCAGCTCGCGGCCATTGCCGACGCGCTGCATGCGGCCGGGCACCGGCGTCACGCGGGCCAGCGCGGCGGCCACGTCGGCCAGCGCATGACCCTGGGCACGCAGCGCGCCGGCCACGCCGAGCAGGTTGGCCGCGTTGTAGTCGCCGATGAGGCTGGTCTGCAGGGCGACGGCCTCGCTGCCCTCGTGCAGCGTGAAGGCCAGGCCCTCGCCGGTGTAGTGCAGGTCGCGGGCGGTGAGCCGCGCATCCAGCCGCTCGACGCCGGTGGTCCAGACATCCAGCGACGCCAGCTCCTTGGCCAGGCTGTCGCCCTTGGCATCGTCCAGATTGACAACCACCGCGCGCAGGCCGGGGAAGCCGAACAGAGCCCGCTTGGCCACCCAGTAGGCGTTCATGTCGCCGTGGTAGTCGAGGTGGTCCTGCGTGAAGTTGGTGAACACGGCCACTCGGATGGCGCTGCCGGCCAGGCGGCCTTCGACGATGCCGATGCTGCTCGCCTCGATGGCGCAGGCGGCGAAGTCTTCCCTGTGCATGCGCGCAAACGCGGCCTGCAGCAGCACGGGGTCAGGTGTTGTCAGGCCGTTGTAGTCCAGCTTGGGCGGCTCGCCGATGCCCAGCGTGCCGACGACGCCGCAGCGCTTGCCCAATGCCGCCGAGGCCTGCGCGATCCACCAGGCCGAAGAGGTCTTGCCGTTGGTGCCGGTGACGGCGATGACGTCCAACGTGTCGGTGGGCTTGCCGAAGAAGGCCGCGGCGATCTCGCCGGTGCGCGCCTTCAGGCCGGGCAGCGACGCAACGCGCGCATCGACAAAGCCGAAGCGTTCGACATCGCCGTCTTCCACCAGACAGGTCGCCGCGCCTGCCGCCAACGCCGCAGCCACGTATTCGCGGCCGTCGCGGGCATAGCCCGGCCAGGCGATGAAGGCGTCGCCGGGCTGCACCTGGCGGCTGTCGGTGCGCAGCGTGCCGGTGCACCATTCGGCGAGCCAGCGGGCGGCGGCGTCGGGGGACTTGAGGCGGGTCAGCATCAGAAGCTCTCTTCCACGGCCGTGGCTTTTTGATTCGCGACGATCTGGCTCTTCACGTCCAGGTCCGGCGCGACGCCGAGCAAACGCAGGGTCTGAGCGGTGACCTGGCTGAACACCGGGCCGGCCACCTTGCCGCCGTAATAGACGCCGGCGGTCGGCTCGTCCACCATGACGGCCACGACGATGCGCGGGTTGTTGATGGGCGCCAGGCCGACGAACCAGGAGCGGTACTTGTTGACGTAGCCGCGACCCTCCTGCTTGTGCGCCGTGCCGCTCTTGCCGCCGACGCTGTAGCCCGGCACCTGCGCATCGGGCGCCGTGCCACCGGGGCCGGCGGCGGCCTGCAGCATGTGGCGAACCTCGGTCGCCACGCTGGGCGAGAACACGCGGATGCCGGCGACGGGGTGGTCATGCGGCTGGCGCAGCATGCTGACCGGGATGATCTCGCCGTCGCGCGCGAACACCGTGTAGGCCCGCGCCAGCTGGAACAGCGACGCCGACAGGCCGTAGCCATAGCTCATCGTCGCCTGCTCGATGGGGCGCCAGGTCTTGTAGGGCCGCAGCTTGCCGGCCACCGCACCGGGGAAGCTGATCTGCGGCCGCTGGCCCAGGCCGATGCCGGTGAACAGCTCGTGCATCTCGCGCGCCGGCATCTGCATGGCCAGCTTGGTCGTGCCGATGTTGCTGGACATCTGGATGACCTCGCGCACGGTGATGAGGCCGTGCGGCTTGGTGTCAGTGATGACGGCGCCGTGGAAGGGGTAGCGGCCGTTGCCGGTGTCGACCAGCGATTCCGGCTTCACGCGGCCGGTCTCCAGCGCCAGGCCGGCGATGAAGGGCTTCATCGTCGAGCCGGGCTCGAAGACGTCGGTCAGCGCGCGGTTGCGCAGTTGCTCGCCGGACAGGTTCTGACGGTTGCCCGGGTCGTAGCTCGGGAAGTTCGCCAGCGCCAGCACCTCGCCGGTCTGCACGTCCAGCACGACGACCGAGCCGGCCTTGGCCTTGTTGGCCGCCACCGCGTCGCGGATGCGCTGGTAGGCGAAGAACTGCACCTTGGAGTCGACGGACAGGTCGATGTCACGGCCGTTGGCGGCGGGCACGATGTCGCCGAAATCTTCGACGACGCGGCCCAGGCGGTCGCGCACGACGGAGCGCGAGCCGTCGCGGCCCTGCAGCTCCTTCTGGAAGGCCAGCTCGATGCCCTCCTGGCCGCGGTCGTTCACGTTGGTGAAGCCCACGACATGCGCTGCCGCCTCGCCTTCCGGGTACTTGCGGCGGTACTCGCGGTCCTGGAAGATGCCCTTCAGGCCGATGGCCTTGACCTTGGCGGCCGTCTCGTCGTCGGCCAGGCGCTTGAGCCAGACGAAGCGCGCCTCGGGGTTGAGCTTGGCGGCCAGCTCCTTGTTGGACAGGCCCAGCGCCTGGGCCAGCGCGCGGCGCTTGTCGGCATCGGCATCGACTTCCTTCGGGATGGCCCAGATCGACGGCACGGCCACGCTGGCGGCCAGCGTCTGGCCGGCGCGGTCGTTGATGCGGCCACGGCTGGCGGGCAGCTCCAGCGTGTGCGCGTAGCGCGCCTCGCCCTGCTTCTGGAAGAACTCGCTGTGCAGCACCTGCACGTACACGGCGCGACCCAGCAGACCGGCAAAGGCCAGGCCGACGAGGGCAACGAGAAAGCGCGAGCGCCACGGCGGCGTCTTGGACGCCAGCAGCGGGCTGGTGGAGTAACTGACGCCACGGCCCGAGCCGAGGGCGCGTGCGCCGGACTTGTTCTGCCGGCTCATGGCGCCACCCCAGAGGCGACGACGGCCGGCGAGATCAAACGCATGCCCAGGCGCTCACGTGCCACCTGCTCGACGCGCAGGTTGGTCGCCTGCGCATGGCGCTCGGCCTTCAGCCGCTCGGCGTCCGCCGCCAGGCGCTGGCCCTCGGCCTTGGTGCGCTCGCGCTCGGCGAACAGGCGGCGCGACTCGTAGGCGTTGTGCACCAGCGCCAGGCCGCTGGCCAGCACCGCGAGGATGAGGACGAGGTTGAGCTTGGCCACGGCTTCAGCCGCCCTTTGCGGATGCCAGCGGCGCGTCCGTGCGCTCGGCAACGCGCAGCACGGCGGAGCGCGAACGTGGGTTGGCCCGCACCTCGGTCTCGCTCGGCTTCACGCGGCCCAGTGCCACCAGCGCCAGTTCCGGCGGCGGTGCAAACGGCGCGCGGCGGTCGAACTCGGCCTTGCTGTGGGCGGCGATGAACTGCTTGACGCGCCGGTCCTCCAGCGAGTGGAAGCTGATGATGCTCAACCGCCCGCCCGGCGCCAGCAGCCGCAGCGCGGACTTCAGTCCTTGATCAAGCTGCTCCAGCTCTCCATTGACATGAATCCGAAGAGCTTGAAAGGTGCGCGTGGCCGGGTCCTGGCCGGGCTCGCGGGTCTTGACCGTGCGAGCCACGAGTTCGCGCAGCTCGTCGGTGCGCGTGAGCGGCGTACCGGCTTCTCGGCGAGCAACAACCGCCTTTGCAATCTGGCCAGCAAACCGTTCTTCGCCATAGTCCTTGATCACCCGTGCAATCTCGCGCTCGTCGGCCCGCGCGAGGAAATCCGCCGCGCTCTGGCCACGCGTCGTGTCCATGCGCATGTCCAGCGGCCCGACGAAGCGAAAGCTGAAGCCGCGCTCCGGGTTGTCGATCTGCGGGCTGGACACACCCAGGTCCAGCAGCACACCATCCACCTGATGCACACCGATGTCCGCCAGCTCCTCCACCATGTCGGCAAAGCCGGCGTGGACGATGGAGAAGCGCGGGTCTGTGATGGCCGCTGCGGCGGCGATGGCCTCGGGGTCGCGGTCGATGCCGATCAGGCGGCCCTCGGGCGCCAGCCTGGCCAGCAGCGCACGCGAGTGCCCGCCGCGACCGAAGGTGCCATCCACGTAGACACCGTCCGGCCGCGCCAGCACGCCGTCTACCGCCTCGTCCAGCAGCACGGTCGTGTGGCGGAACTCGGCGGGTTCTGTCACGTCAGCGGCCATCAGAAGCTGAAGTCCTTGAGCGCGTCCGGCAGCGGCCCCGACATCACCTCGGCCTCGTGGGCGGCATGGGCTTCGGTGTCCCACAGCTCGAAGTGGCTGCCCATGCCGATCAGCATCACGTCGTTCTTGAGGCCGGCACTCTTGCGCAGCTCGGGCGAGATCAACACGCGCGCCGCCGAGTCGATCTCGACATCCATCGCATTGCCCAGGAAGACGCGCTTCCAGCCGGCGGCCGACATCGGCAGCGCAGCGACCTTGTCGCGAAAGGTCTCCCATGTCGGGCGCGGGAACAGCATCAGGCAGCCATCCGGATGCTTGGTGACGGTCAGCCGCCCCTGGCAGAGCAGCTGCAGCACCTCACGGTGTCGAGTAGGCACGCCCAGGCGCCCCTTGGCGTCTAACGCCAAGTTGGAGGCCCCCTGAAAGACGATTTCCGACACTTTTCACCACGAAAGGACACTTCTCCCCACTTTAAGCCCTCGGATGAACAGGGTCAAGGTTCGGCACGGTTTTTTTCAATGAAATCAAGCACTTAGCATGGACTGTTTAAATATCCAGCTTCGCAGAAAAAACCGTTCATAAATAAGCACTTGCTCAGATATTGCGAAGTGACGCTTTAGCTTCTGCGTGGAATCTGTTGTGTTTCTGGTGGTGTCTGGGCCGCTCGCTTTCCGATCAGCCCAAGCCTCTTGAATCGCCACATTGCGTCCCTATAATGCTGAGCTGCTAGCACTCGCCACATATGAGTGCTAACGAATCGGGTCGAGCAATCGGCCCCGTTTTCTCGGCGCGCCGCAGCTCGATGAGCCCGCGGCCGCTGCGGTTCGAAACTCTCTGAAGGAGACCCCATGAAGCTGCGCCCCCTGCACGATCGCGTGATCGTTCGCCGCCTGGAACAAGAAACCAAGACCGCCTCCGGCATCGTCATCCCCGACAACGCCGCCGAGAAGCCCGATCAGGGCGAAGTCCTGGCCGTCGGCCCGGGCAAGCGCAATGACAAGGGCGACTTCATCGCCCTGAACGTCGCCGTCGGCGACCGCGTCCTGTTCGGCAAGTACTCCGGCCAGACCGTCAAGGTCGACGGCGAGGAACTGCTGGTCATGCGCGAGGAAGACCTCTTCGCCGTCGTTCAGCGCTAATCCGTCGCGTCGATAAATCGACTCTGACCCCACTTTAAGAATTCGGAGAATCAAATGGCAGCAAAAGACGTGATCTTTGGCGGCGAGGCCCGTGCCCGCATGGTCGAAGGCGTGAACATCCTGGCCAACGCGGTCAAGGTGACCCTTGGCCCCAAGGGCCGCAATGTCGTGCTCGAGCGCTCCTTCGGCGCCCCCACCGTGACCAAGGACGGTGTGTCCGTGGCCAAGGAAATCGAGCTGAAGGACAAGCTCCAGAACATGGGCGCGCAGATGGTCAAGGAAGTCGCTTCCAAGACCAGCGACAACGCCGGTGACGGCACCACCACCGCCACGGTGCTGGCGCAAGCCATCGTCCGCGAAGGCATGAAGTACGTGGCCGCCGGCATGAACCCGATGGACCTGAAGCGCGGCATCGACAAGGCGGTCACCGCCCTGGTCGCCGAGCTGAAGAAGGCCTCCAAGGCCACCACCACCTCCAAGGAAATCGCTCAAGTCGGCACGATCTCGGCCAACAGCGACGTGGAAGTGGGCCGCATCATTGCCGAAGCGATGGACAAGGTCGGCAAGGAAGGCGTCATCACCGTCGAAGACGGCAAGAGCCTGGACAGCGAGCTGGACGTCGTCGAAGGCATGCAGTTCGACCGCGGCTACCTGTCGCCCTACTTCATCAACAACCCCGAGAAGCAAGCCGCGCTGCTGGACAACCCCTTCGTCCTGCTGTTCGACAAGAAGATCTCGAACATCCGCGACCTGCTGCCCACGCTGGAGCAAGTGGCCAAGGCCGGCCGCCCGCTGCTGATCATTGCCGAAGAAGTCGAAGGCGAAGCGCTGGCGACGCTGGTGGTCAACACCATCCGCGGCATCCTGAAGGTCGTCGCCGTCAAGGCGCCTGGCTTCGGTGACCGCCGCAAGGCCATGCTGGAAGACATCGCCATCCTGACGGGCGGCAAGGTCATCGCCGAAGAAGTCGGCCTGACGCTTGAGAAGGTCACGCTGGCCGACCTGGGCCAGGCCAAGCGCGTCGAAGTGGGCAAGGAAAACACCACCATCATCGACGGCGCCGGCGCTGCCGCTGACATCGAAGCCCGCGTCAAGCAAGTGCGCATCCAGATCGAGGAAGCCACCAGCGACTACGACCGCGAGAAGCTGCAAGAACGCGTGGCCAAGCTGGCCGGCGGTGTTGCCGTCATCAAGGTCGGTGCCGCCACCGAAGTCGAGATGAAGGAAAAGAAGGCCCGCGTCGAAGACGCACTGCACGCCACGCGCGCAGCCGTTGAAGAAGGCATCGTGGCCGGTGGTGGCGTCGCGCTGCTGCGCGCCAAGCAAGCTGCTGGCGCCATCAAGGGCGACAACGCTGATCAAGACGCCGGCATCAAGCTGGTCCTGCGCGCCATCGAAGCGCCGCTGCGCGAGATCGTCTACAACGCCGGTGGCGAAGCCTCCGTCGTCGTCAACGCCGTGCTGGCCGGTTCGGGCAACTACGGCTTCAACGCCGCCAACGACACCTATGGCGACATGATCGAAATGGGCATCCTGGACCCGACCAAGGTGACGCGCACTGCCCTGCAGAACGCCGCTTCCGTCGCGTCGCTGATGCTGACGACCGAAGCCATGGTCGCCGAGTCGCCGAAGGAAGAAGCTGCCGGCGGCGGCATGCCTGGTGGCATGGGCGGCATGGGTGGCATGGGCGGTATGGATATGTAAGACATTGCGGGACAGACCTGACGGGCGTACCCGTCCGGCAGCTCTGTCCCCAACTGATCAAGCATTCAAGAAGGGGCTGCGCAAGCAGCCCTTTTTCTTTGCGTCTGCCGTTCTCAGTCGCTTGCTCGCGCCGCCGAGCGCTTCAGCGTGTAGGCCAGGCCGATGCCGTAGCTGGCGCCCGTCGTCTGCCGCACCAGCGGGCTGGCCCGGTTGGCGGCGCCGGCCACGCTGTCCAGGCGCCCAAAGGCGTAGAGACGCAGGTCCGGCGTGACGTTCATGCCCACGTTGGCGCCCAGCCGCCAGGCGATCAGCCCGGCGCGCCCTTCGAAGGCCGGCCGGTCCGGCCGCACGTCACCCGGTGCGACCTCGTAGAAGGTCGCGCCCAGCCGCCGGTCGCCGAACACCGCGCCCACGCTGGCGCCATAGCCCCAGCGGCCCGAGTCGGCGCGCCGCTGGATGCCCACCTCCGGCTCGAAACTGAAGCCGCGGTGCCGGCCCGGGTTGCGGGCCTCGAAGACGGCGCGCAGCGGCAGTTCCACGGTGATGCGGTCACGGGCGCTACGGCCATTCGGGAACCAGCGCGCCACCGGCCCCGCCTCCAGCAGCGTGCCCAGCCGCGCCATGCCCTCGCGCGCCCGCAGCGTCTCGGAGCCCGAGCTCAGCGAGCCGCCGAAGGACACGTCCAGCTCGAAGCTCTCCGTGCGCACCGCGCGCAACCCGGCGCCGTTGCCGTCGGCGCGCAGCAGCTTGCCGCGGTAGACCAGGTAGGGCAGCACCAGCGCCCGGCGCGCCTGCTGATCGGACCCGGGATAGGCCTGCTGGGAAACAGCAGCGGCGCCGACGCCCAGCTCCCACAGCGGCAGGTCCGGGCGGCGAGGTGCGGCCTCGTCGGCCTGGGCTGAGGCGCTGAACAGGCCGGCGAGCAAAAGAAGAGATTTCATGGTGATGAGCCAAGCTGGACCACGCCCATCATGCCGCCATCTGCGCGCCGCCCTGACAACGCTGCGCGCACGCCGCCGGCCGCGCAAGCCCGCTGCACCATCCCCAAAAAGCGTGAATAGGTCTTGAAGCACCGCTTTTGCCATGTGGCTGAGGGGGCTGAAAACGCCTGCGACAGGGCAGGACGCACCAGGGTGGCGCCGGATAATCGCAGCTCCCTGTCCCGCCGCGTCCATGTCCTCCAGCCTGCATCCCCACCACCTGCTCGACCATGCGTTGACCGAAGCCGGTCCGCTGGCCCGCGAGCTGTTGCACGTCGTGCAGGACGAGCTCGACAAGCATCCCCAGCATTTCCCTTTGCGAGATGCCTGGCGCAAGGTGCGGGCCCACTTCGCCGCCGACTTCGAGGGCAAGCTCATCGATCTGCTGCAGGCCGGCCGGCGCGGCGAGGACCCGCTGCAGCGCGCACCGCTGCAGTTCGGCGGCATGGAGGGCCTGAGCCTCGTCGACGAACACCAGGCGCTGCAGGACGTCGCGATTGCCCACGTCGCCCACACCGCCGAGGAGCTGAGCCGCGCCGAGCTGCACCAGATCGGCAACTTCTACGCCGCGCTGCGCGGTACTGCCCGGGCGCGCGAGCGCGACAACCCGCTGCGCCCCGCCCTCTATGCCCACGCGCTGCACCATGCGCTGGCCGCCAGCCCGCTTGGCGCGCAGGTCCAGTACGAGCTGATGCGCGCGGCCGCCACGCCGCTGGCCAGGGCCTTGCAGCGCCAGTACGTGCAGGCCTGCGCCGCGTTGCATGCCGCAGACATCGGCGACATGGTGGCCTCGCACGGACATGCCCAGACCGACCCGCTGGCCCACCAGCGCCTGGCCGCCGCGCGCGGCATCGGCGTGCGGCAGGCCCCGCCGGGCACGCTGGACGGGCTCTCACGCCGCGTCGATGCCGTCAACTCACGACCGCAGAGCCTCAGCGCGCTGGGCGGCCTGACGCAGCGCGACCCGCTCGCCCCCGCGCCCTTCGTCCGCTCGACCGGGCCGGACATGTTGAGCCGGCTCTACGACCAGATCCTGGCCGACCCCCGCCTGCTGCCGCCGCTGAAGGCCTTGCTGGCCCGCCTGCAGATCGCCGTCGTGCGCCTTGCGCGCAGCGACGCGACGCTGCTGCGCCGGCAGGACCACCCGACCTGGTCGCTGCTGAACCGCGTGGCCGCCCACGGCATGGCTTTCGAGCGCGTCGATGACCGGCGCTTCGTCGAGTTCCTGCGCTTCATGGAGGCCGAAGCCCAGCTGCTGGTGGACGCGCCGACGCCCACCGCCACCCTCTTCCAGCAGGTGCTGGCCCGGGTGGACGCGCAGATCGACCAGCAGGCGCGCCAGAGCAGCGAGCGCAACGCCGTCGCGCTGGCCGCGCTGGAGCGCGAACAGCAACGCACCGAGTGGCGCGAGCTGATCCGCGAGCAGATCGACCACCAGGTCGCCGACGCGCCGCTGGGCCCGCGCATGCACCGCTTCCTGCAGACCGCCTGGGTGGAGGTCATCGTCACGGCCATGGTGCGCCACGGCCGTGACTCGCAGGAGGCACTGGCGGCGATGGAGCTGGTGGACGCCGTCATCGACAGCCTCACGACGCCGCGCGACAGCGCCGACCGCGAGGCGCTGCAAATGCGCCTGCCGGTGCTCGGCGAGCGCCTCATGACGGGCTGCGACAGCATCCAGCTGCCCGAGGCCAAGCGCGAGCCGCCCCTGACCGAACTGATGGGCCAGCATGCCCGCCTGCTGCGCGGCCTGCCGGCGCTGGAGGCCCATGCGCGCCGCCCGACCGCGCCGAAGCCCGACACGGCCGCCAGCGCCGCGCCGGCTTCGGCCGACGAGATCGTCAAGCGGCTGATGGAGGAGCGCGACTCCCAGATCCCCTCGCACTGGCTGAGCGCCGATGTCGACCGCGGCGAGCTGCCGACGGTGCCGGTGGCGCTCTACAACGAGCACGACTCGCCGGACGCCCGCGCCGCGCTGCAGCGCTGGATAGACGGCCTGCAGATCGGCCGCTGGTTCCACATGTTCATCCAGGGTGACTGGCACACCACCCAGGTCGCCTGGATCAGCGAGGGCCGCCAGTTCATGCTCTTCGTCGGCCGCGAGGCCGACGAGCGCCTGCCGCTGACGCGCCGCGCGCTGGAGGCGCTGCTGGCCAACGGCCTCATCACCGCGCTGGAAGACGACAGCGTCGTGCAGCGCGCCGTCGACACGCTGATGAGCGACCTCGATGGCGGCTGATCAGTCAGCCGGCTGTGCGGGCTGGGCCGCCAAGGCCGAGTCAGGCACCGCGTCGGCCGCCCGATGCGCCAGCACCCATTCGCGCAGCGCCAGCGCCACGTCACCGACGCCGCTCTTCTTCAGCGCCGAGAACAGCGTCACCGCCACGTCCGAGTTCTCGGTCGACAGGCCGGCGAGGTAGTCGGTGGTCGAACGCAGGATGGCATCCGCCTCCTTGCGGTTGAGCTTGTCTGACTTGGTCAGCAGCACCAGCAGCTTGATCTCGCCGGTGGCGACGCGGGCGGCGACGAAATCCAGCAGCTGCTTGTCCAGGTCGGTCAGGCCCAGGCGCGAGTCCACCATCAGCACGACGCCCGACAGGCTGCGGCGCACCTCCAGGTAGTCGGCCATCACCTTCTGCCAGCGCACCTTGGCGGCCTTGGCGACGGCCGCGTAGCCGTAGCCAGGCAGGTCGGCGAACAGCGCATCGGCGGCGTCCTTGGGACCCAGCTCGAACAGGTTGATGTGCTGCGTGCGGCCCGGCGTCTTGGACGCGAACGCGAGCCGCTTCTGCTGCGCCAGCGTGTTGATGGCAGTGGACTTGCCGGCGTTGGAGCGGCCGACGAAGGCGATCTCCGGCAGCTCGGTGGCGGGCAGGTGAATGAGCTGGCTGGCGGTCGTCAGGAAGCGCGTGGTGTGCGTCCAGGCCAGGGCGATCTTCTCGGTGATCGGCTCGGCAGTCGCTGCCTCAGGGATTTCGTTGGTCATGGGAGGCTCAGACGCTGTGGTCGAGCATTGTAAAATTCGAAAGTTGCGCCCAACGAAACCCAATAAATCCATGAAGACTGTCGCCATCCTCCTGTCGAGTCTGCTGCTGGCCGCCACGGCTTCCGCGAAGGAGCCGGCTGCCGCGCCGCCGAAGCCCGACCTCGCCAAGGGTGGCGCGATCGCCACGCAGGTGTGCGCCGCCTGCCACACCGCCGACGGCTCGCGCGGCAGCCCGGCCAACCCCATCATTGCCGGCCAGCATCCCGAATACCTGGCCAAGCAGCTGGCCGAGTTCAAGGCCGGCAAGCGCAAGAACGCCGTCATGCAAGGCATGGCCGCCACGTTGTCGGAGGAAGACATCCGCAACGTGTCGGCCTTCTACGCCAGCAAGACGGCCAAGCCCGGCTTCGCCAAGAACAAGGACACCGTCGCCCTGGGCGAGAAGATCTGGCGCGGCGGCATTGCCGAGCGCAACGTGCCGGCCTGCGCCGGCTGCCACAGCCCGACCGGCGCCGGCATGCCGTCCCAGTACCCGCGCATCGGCGGCCAGCACGGCGACTATGTCGAGGCGCAGATGGTGGCCTTCCGCAGTGGCGCCCGCGCCAACAATGCCGTCATGATCGGCGTGGCAGCGAAGATGAACGACAAGGAAATCAAGGCCGTGTCCGACTACGCTGCGGGCCTGCGCTGATCGCCACGAAAGCCCAGGAACGAAGGCCGGTGCTCACCGGCCTTTTTTGTTCAAAGCCCTGATGTCCTCCACTGCCCCCCGTCCCTCCGCCGCCCGCGAACTGCTGGACCTGCTGGCGTCCATGCGCTTCGCGATCACGCTGCTCAGCGTGATCTGCATCGCCTCGGTCATCGGCACGGTGCTGCGCCAGAGCGAGCCGATGGGCAACTACATCAACCAGTTCGGCCCGTTCTGGGCCGAGGTGTTTGGCAAGCTCGGGCTGTACACGGTCTACAGCACGACCTGGTTCCTGGTCATCCTGGCCTTCCTGGTGGTGTCGACCAGCCTGTGCATCGCCCGCAACGCGCCCAAGATCTTCGCTGACCTGAAGAGCTACAAGGAAGGCGTGCGCGAGCAGTCGCTGCAGGCCCACCACCACAAGGCCATCGGCGAGCTGCCCAGCAACCCGTCGATGGCGCTGGCCGAGATCGGCGCGACGCTGACGCAGCATGGCTGGAAGGCCCGCGTGCAGCGGCGCGACAACGGCATCATGATTGCGGCCCGCCGCGGCGCGGCCAACAAGATCGGCTACCTGGCGGCGCACTCGTCCATCGTGCTCATCCTGATCGGCGGCGTGCTGGACGGCAACGCGATGGTCAAGCTGGCGATGTGGCTGCAGGGCAAGGAGCTCTACACCGGCTCCGGCATGGTCGCCGAGATCCGCCCCGAGCACCGCCTGGGCGCCGGCAACCCGAGCTTCCGGGGCAATGTGTCGGTGCCCGAGCGGCAGCGGCAAGGCATTGCCGTGCTGAGCCTGCCCGACGGCGTCGTGCTGCAGGACCTGCCCTTCGACATCGAGCTGAAACAGTTCAAGGTCGACTACTACCCCACCGGCATGCCCAAGAGCTTCGCCAGCGACATCGTCATCCACGACGGCGGCACGCGGCGCGAGGCGACGGTGAAGGTCAACGAGCCCGTCATCCACAAGGGCCTGGCGATCTTCCAAAGCAGCTTCGAGGACGGCGGCAGCAAGCTGCAGCTAAAGATGCTGCCGCTGGCCGGCGGCAAGGCGGTCAGCTTCGACGGCCGCGTCGGCAGCAAGCTGACGCTGGGCGAGCAGACGCTGGAGCTGGATGGCCTGCGCGTCATCAACGTCGAGAACATGGCGAACGACGGCAGTGGGGCCAATGCCAGCGGCGCCGACGTGCGCAAGGTCGACCTCGGCGAGCGCCTGAGCCAGCACCTGGGCAGCGGCGCCAAGGGCGACAAGTCCAAGGAGCTGCAGAACGTCGGCCCCAGCTTCAGCTACAAGCTGCGCGACGCGGCCGGCCAGGCGCGCGAGTTCAACAACTACATGGTGCCGGTCGAGCTCGAAGGCCAGCGCTCCTTCCTCGCCGGCGTGCGCGACACGCCGGCCGAGAACTTCCGCTACCTGCGCATGCCGGCGGACGAGAACGGCGAGCTGGCCGGCTGGCTGCGCCTTCGCCAGGCGTTGAACGACCCGGCCCTGCGCGACGCCGCTGCGCGCGCCTATGCGGTGTCGGCCACGCCGCCGGGGCAGCCGCAGCTGACACCGCAGCTGCAGCTCACGGCCCAGCGTGCGCTGACGCTGTTCTCGGGCGCCGCCGCCAAGCCGGGCGACGAGGCCAAGGGTGGCCTGCCGGCGCTGTCGCAGTTCATCGAGCGCGACGTGCCCGAGCCCGAGCGCCCGCGCGTGTCCGAGGTGCTGCTGCGCATCCTCAACGGCAGCCTGTTCGAGCTGCACCAGCTTGCCCGCGAGCGCGCCGGCCTGAAGCGCGCGGACGTCGGCACGCAGACCCAGGCCTTCATGACGCAGTCCGTGCTGTCGCTGTCCGACAGCCTCTACTACCCCGCGCCCATGCTGCTGCAGCTGGAAGGCTTCGAGCAGGTGCAGGCCAGCGTCTTCCAGGTCGCGCGAGCGCCGGGTCAGACGTTGGTCTATCTGGGCGCCGTCTTGCTGATCGTCGGCGTCTTCGCCATGCTCTACATCAAGGAGCGTAGGCTGTGGGTCTGGATTGCCCCCAGCGCCGACCCGGCCAGTTCGCAGGTGCGCATGGCCATGTCCAGCACCCGCGAGTCGCCCGACAACGCGACGCTGTTCGCCCAGTTGAAAGCCGCTGTGCTGAAGGATCACTCATGAACACCACCACCTTCGACCTGCCGCGCCGCCACGCGCTGCAGCGCCGCGACGCGCTGGACTGGCTCTTCGCCGCCCTCGTCCTGCTGGGCGGCGGCTACGCCTTCAGCCGCTACCACGCCAGCATGGACGTCTACGAGCAAGGCATCCTCGCTGGCACGCTGCCGACGCTGATCGCGCTGGGCTGGTTCTGGAAACCACTGCGCACGCTGAGCATCGCCGTGGGCGCCGCCACGCTGCTGGCCATCGGCCTGTACGGGCAGCAGACCGACGGCTTCGGCGCCGACCTGGCCGCCGGCGAGAACACCTTCTTCCTGAAGTACATGCTGTCCAGCCAGAGCGCCATCCTGTGGATGAGCCTGCTGTTCACGATGAGCATGCTCTTCTACTGGGGCGGCTTCTTCACGCGCGCCGGCAACAGCAGCGTGGCCGAGAGCATCGGTTCCAAGCTGGCCTGGGGCGGCGTCTTCATGGCGCTGGTCGGCACGCTGGTGCGCTGGTACGAGAGCCACCAGATCGGCGCCGACATCGGCCACATCCCCGTCAGCAACCTCTACGAAGTCTTCGTGCTGTTCTGCTGGATGACGACGCTGTTCTACCTCTACTACGAGCAGCGCTTCGCGACGCGCTCGCTGGGCGCCTACGTGATGCTGGTCGTCAGCGCGGCCGTCGCCTTCCTGCTCTGGTACACGCTGGAGCGCGGCGCGCAGGAAATCCAGCCGCTGGTGCCGGCGCTGCAGAGCTGGTGGATGAAGATCCACGTGCCCGCCAACTTCGTCGGCTACGGCGCCTTCGCGCTGGCGGCCATGGTGGCGCTGGCCTATCTGCTGAAGACAGCCACGACACGCTCGCTGTGGATTGGCCTGGTGGCGATGCCGGTCGCCATCATCGCCATCATCCTGGCCGTGCGCTTCGGCGGCGACGTGACCGCCGCCACGATCACCGGCCTGGACGGCTGGGCACGCAAGATCGCCGGCGTCGCCGTGTTCCTGGCCATCGCCGTGGCGCTGCGCCCGCGCCTGACGGCCCGCCTGCCCGACCTGCCGCAGCTCGACGACCTCATGTACAAGGCCATCGCGCTGGGCTTTGCCTTCTTCACCATCGCCACCATCCTGGGCGCCTTCTGGGCCGCCGAGGCCTGGGGCGGCTACTGGAGCTGGGACCCGAAGGAAACCTGGGCGCTGATCGTCTGGCTCAACTACGCGGCCTGGCTGCACATGCGACTGATGAAGGGCCTGCGCGGCACCGTCGCGGCCTGGTGGGCGCTGGTGGGTCTGCTGGTGACGACCTTCGCCTTCCTGGGCGTCAACATGTTCCTGAGCGGGCTGCACAGCTACGGCGAGCTGTAGGCCTCAGCAGTACCGCCGCGTTCAGCGAGGCAGGACCGGACGAGCGGCCTCCCTACGTTGCAGTTTGACGCGGTACATCGCCGAGTCCGACTGGCGCAAGATGTCCTCGATGCTCGCCTGTTGCGGGTCCAGGCAGGCCACGCCGACGCTGGCGCCGTCGTACTCGATGGTGGCCGGCCCGGCCGTGTAGCGCCCGGCGGTGGCCTCCTCCAGGCGCTGGCGCATCAGCTGGGCCGCCTTCGCACCGTCCTCGGCGAGCTTGGGCCCCAGGCCGATGACGACGAACTCGTCGCCGCCCATGCGCGCCAGCACGTCGCCGCCGCGCAGCGCCGCGTGCAGCTTGCGGGCCACCCCGCGCAGGAAGTCGTCACCGGCATCATGGCCGTGGCTGTCGTTGACCTGCTTGAAGTCATCCAGGTCGATGGCGCCGGCCAGCAGCCAGCTGCCCGTGCGCTGCGCGAGTGATGCGAGGCGCACCAACTCCTGCATCAGCGCGCGCCGGTTGGGCAGCCCGGTCAGCGCGTCGGTCAGCGCCTGCGTGCGCAACTCGACATTGGCCTGCTTCAACTGATCGACCAGCCGCTCGCGGGCCACTTGATGCTCGATGAGACCGGCAAACAGCTTCAGCGCATGCTGGGCCTCCGGCGTCATCGGCTGGCACCGCGAGCTGGCCGCGCAGAGCGTGCCGTAGAGGGCTCCGTCGTCGGTGCGCACCGGCGTGCTGACATAGGTCTGGATGCCGAGCAGCCGGGCCGCTTCGGAGTCGCCCCAGACGTCACTGACGTTGTCGGTATAGGGCCGGCCTTCTTCCAGGGCACGCTTGCACAGCGTGTCGCCCCAGGGCACGGACAAGCCCTCGGGGATCTGCAAGTCGTGCGAGTTGCGCGCGTAGACGATGTGCTGCAGGCCGCCGGCGAGGTCGATGGTGGTCAGGTAGGTGGACTCCAGGCCCGTCACCGCTTCCAGCATTTCCAGCAGCGGCCGGGTCAGCTCCTCCAGCGTGCGGGCACCGTTGACGGAATCGGAGAGCTGGGCGAAGAAGGAGTCCATGGGCTGCGGCGCGTGTCTGTGCGGTCGGTCCGGCTTGCCTCCCGCAGGCTGGCGACATCATCGCCTCTGCGCGGGCCGCAACGCATCCACAAACAGGCGACGCGTGCGCTCGCCCGCTCAGGCGGACAGCGCCTGCCGGTGGTCCTCGGCATAGGCGCGCAGCGTGCGCGGCGGCGCCCCCGTCAGCCGCTGCACGGCATCGGTCACGCCCGCCGTCCAGCCCTCGCGGACCGGGTGGAAGATGGCGGCCAGGAACTCCGCATAGTCGCGCGGCACGCCGGCGCCAGCCGCCTGGTCGACGAAGGTCGCGTCGCTGACGGCCTCGTAGCGCACCGGCCTGCCCAGCACCTCGGACAGTAGCTGCGCCGCCTCCGCGTAGCCCAGCGCCTGCGGCCCGGTGAGGTCGAAGGCCTGGCCGTCGAAGTCGCTGCGCGTCAACGCGGCGGCGGCGCTGGCCGCGATGTCGCGCACGTCGATGAAGCTGGTGCCGCCCTGGCCAGCGGGCACGGCGATGACGCCCTGGTCGACACCCGCTTTCCAGTAGCTGTGGAAGTTGTCGGCGAACCAGTTGGGCCGCAGGATGACGAACGGCGTTCCCGAACGCTCGATTGCCAGCTCGACCTGCCGGTACGGAATGCTGTCGTCGGCGTTGACGCCGATGGCGCTCTGGAACACGACCTTGATGCGCCGCTCAGCCAGCCGCTGCACGACCGGCAGCAGCAGCGCCAGCGCCTGCACATGGCCTGCGGGCAGCAGCAGGTAGGCGCGGTCGACGCCGTCCAGCGCAGCATCCAGCCCGGCCGGGTACGCGAAGTCGAAGGCCACGCCCTCCGCGCCCTCCACGGCTGCGCCCGAGCGTGTCGCCGCCCTGACCGTCTCGCCGCGCGCCAGCAGCGCCTTCACCAGTGGCCGGCCCACATGGCCGCCCGCACCGAACACCAGAATCGTTCCGCTCATCATCACTCCTTGGTATCAATTGGAAACCAGTACATTGGAGCCACTCCGCAAAGCCCTGCCAAGCAGGCACCGGCACATCACCAGGTTTCCTGCAGGTAACCCTCACCATGACCGCACCCCCATACGCCTACGACATCTATGCCGAGGACTGCCCCACCCGACAGGTGCTCGGGCGCCTGGCGGACAAGTGGGCGCTGCTCATCCTGGACCGCCTGCAGGGCGGCCCGATGCGCTTCAGCGTGTTGAAGCGCGAGATCCAGCGCATCACGCAGAAGGTGCTCACGCAGACGCTGCGCAAGCTGGAGCGCGATGGGCTGGTGTCGAGGACGGTGTTTGCGGACAGCGTGCCCGTGGCGGTGGAATACGCGCTGACGCCGCTGGGCGACACGCTGACGGCGAGCATCGCGTCGTTCACGCACTGGGCCGAGCACCACATGGACGCCGTGCTCGCCGCCCAGGCCGCCTTCGATGCCGCGTCGCAGGCCGTGCGCGAGCCGGCGGCGGGCTCGACGGTGCACCGCTTGCGCTGAGGCTGCCTCAGCCCACCGGCAACGCCGTCTCGTACTTGACCTCGCGCAACACCACGTTGCTGCGCACGCTGCTCACACCGGGCAGCTTGAAGATGTGCTGCTGCAGGAACAGGTCATAGGCCTTCATGTCGGCCGCGACCACCTTGATGACGTAGTCCGCCTCGCCGGTGATGGCGTGGCATTCGATGATCTCGCGCCGCGTGCCGACCAGTCGCTCGAACTGCTCCACGGCGCCCTCGCTGTGCCGCACCAGGCTGACATGGGCCAGCACGAGGATCGAGAGGCCCAGCTTCTCGCGGTCCACCAACACGACCTGACCCCGGATGACGCCGCGCTCCTCCAGCTCCTTCACGCGCCGCCACACCGGCGTGGCCGACAGGCCCACCTTCTCGGCCAGCGCCTGGGTGGACAGCCGCGCGTCGGCCTGCAGTTCCTGAAGGATCAGCAGGCTGGCGCGGTCGAAGTCGTTTGTTTCCATGATTTGCCTCTTTGGAGAAGAATCATCCCATTCGACTCGTTCGGACCCGGCATTGAGGCAAGCTCTTCCGCATCTACGGAGAAAGAATTTCCTCCCCACGAGGAGCCCCCGATGACCGACGCCCTGCGCCCCTACCAGCTAAGCGACAACCTCGCGGCCGACGGCGGCGCCGTCTTCCTGACCGGCACGCAGGCGCTGGTGCGGCTGCTGCTGGCGCAAAAGAAGCAGGACGAACGCGCGGGGCTGAACACGGCCGGCTTCGTCTCAGGCTACCGCGGCTCGCCGCTGGGCATGGTGGACCAGCAACTGTGGAAGGCGAAGAAGTTCCTGGCCGCCGCCCACGTCGAGTTCCTGCCCGCCATCAACGAGGACCTGGCCGCCACCGCCTGCCTGGGCGTGCAGCGCGTGGCGCTGGACCCGCAGCGCACCGTCGATGGCGTGTTTGCGATGTGGTACGGCAAGGGGCCAGGTGTTGACCGCTCGGGCGATGCGCTGAAGCATGGCAACGTCTACGGCACCAGCAAGCAGGGCGGCGTGCTGGTGGTGTGCGGCGACGACCACGGCTGCGTGTCCAGCAGCACACCGCACCAGAGCGACCAGGCACTGCAGGCCTGGAGCATGCCGCTGGTCCACCCCGCCAACGTGGCCGAGTACCTGGAGTTCGGCCTGTACGGCTGGGCGCTCTCCCGCTTCAGCGGCGCGTGGGTCGGCTTCAAGGCGATCTCGGAGGTGGTCGAGAGCGGCATGACGGTGGACCTGGACGCGGTGCCGCTGGACTTCGAGCACGCGGTCGACCACCAGGCGCCGACCGACCTGCACATCCGCGCGGTCGATCTGCCGTCGCTGGAGCTGGAGTCGCGCCTGGCGCACAAGCTGGACGCGGCGAAGGCCTTCGCCAAGGTCAACAGCATCGACAAGCACATCGTCACCAGCCCGGCCGCCACGCTGGGCATCGTCACGGTCGGCAAGGCGCACTACGACTTCATGGAGGTGCTGCGCCGCCTCGACCTGGACCCCAACGCGCTGGCCGCCGCCGGCGTGCGGGTCTACAAGGTGGGCCTGGTCTTCCCGCTGGAGCCGACGCGCATCGTCGAGTTCTGCAGCAACCTGACCGACGTGCTGGTCATCGAGGAGAAGGGCCCGGTGGTGGAGCGGCAGATCAAGGAGCTGCTCTACCACTTGCCCGACTTCCAGCGCCCGCGCGTGGTCGGCAAGACCGATGAGCACGGTGCCGCCGTGTTGAGCGCTTTAGGCGAGCTGCGCCCCAGCCGCATCATGGGCACGGTGGCCGACTGGCTGGCGCGGCTCAACCCGGCGCTGGACCGCCGCCACCTCGTCGTCGACTTCCTGACGCCCTGCCTGCTGAGCAACGCCGCCGACGGCGTGCGCCGCCAGCCCTATTTCTGCTCGGGCTGCCCGCACAACACGTCCACCAGGCTGCCCGAAGGTTCGCGTGCGCTGGCCGGCATCGGCTGCCACTTCATGGCGAGTTGGATGGAGCGCGGCACGTCCGGCCTCATCCAGATGGGCGCCGAGGGCGTGGACTGGGCGGCGCATTCGCGCTTCACGACCGAGAAGCACGTCTTCCAGAACCTGGGCGACGGCACCTACTACCACTCGGGCTACCTCGCCATACGCCAGGCCATCGCGGCGAAGACGAACATCACCTACAAGATCCTCTACAACGACGCGGTGGCGATGACCGGCGGACAGCCGGTGGACGGCCAGACCAGCGTGCCGCAGATTGCGCGGCAGGTGGAGGCTGAGGGCGTGAAGCGCCTTGTCGTCGTGTCCGACGAGATCGGCAAGTACGACGGCCATCACGGCCTGTTCCCCACCGGCACGACCTTCCACGACCGCAGCGAGATGGACGCTGTGCAGCGCGAACTGCGCGAGATTGAAGGCGTCACCGTCTTGATCTACGACCAGACCTGCGCCGCCGAGAAGCGCCGCCGGCGCAAGAAGGGCGAGTTCCCCGACCCGCCGAAGCGCATCTTCATCAACGAGGCGGTGTGCGAGGGCTGCGGCGACTGCGGCGTGGCCAGCAACTGCCTGAGCGTCGTGCCCGTGGAGACCGACTGGGGCCGCAAGCGCGCCATCGAGCAGAGCAGCTGCAACAAGGACTTCAGCTGCGTGAGCGGCTTCTGCCCGAGCTTCGTGTCGGTACACGGGCCGGTGCTGAAGAAAAAGGCCGGCGCCAGCTACACGGCGCAAGACCTGGCACGCGAACTCGCGGCCATCACGCCGCCCGCCGCATGGGACTGGACGGGACCGTTCGACATGCTGGTCACCGGCGTCGGTGGTACCGGCGTCGTCACGGTCGGCGCGCTGGTGACCATGGCCGCCCACCTCGAAGGCAAGCAGGCCTCGGTGCTGGACTTCATGGGCTTTGCGCAGAAGGGCGGCGCGGTGCTGAGCTTCGTGCGCGTGGCGCCGACGCTGGACCTGCTCAACCAGGTGCGCATCGACACACAGCAGGCCGACGTGCTGCTGGCCTGCGACATGGTGGTCGGCGCGTCGCCCGACGCGCTGGGCACGGTCAAGGCCGGCCGCACCGTCATCCTCGCCAACACGCACGAGTTGCCCACCGCCAGCTTCGTGCGCAACCCGGATGCGTCGCTGCAGGGCGACTCGCTGCTGGCCAAGATGAAGTTCGCCGTGGGCGAGCAGGGCGAGCTGGCCACCCTCGACGCGCAGGACATCGCGCAGCGCCTGATGGGCGACACGCTGCCCAGCAACATCGTCATGCTGGGCGCCTGCTGGCAGCGCGGGCTCATCCCCGTCAGCGAGGCGGCGCTGATGCGCGCCATCGAGCTGAACGGCGTCGCCGTCGACGCCAACAAGACCGCCTTCACGCTGGGCCGCCTGGCCATCGCCGCGCCGGACGCAATCGCCAGGCTGGCGGGCGATGTCAACGTCGTCAAGCTCTTCAACTTCGACCAGCTCGACGGCCCTGACGGCCTGATCGAGCGGCGCGTGAAGTTCCTGACCGACTACCAGAACGCGGCCTATGGCGCGCGCTACCGCAGCCTCGTCGACCGCGTGCGCACCGCCGAATCCGCGCTCGGCAAGGGCCAGCGTCTGACCCAAGCCGTGGCCCGCTACTACGCCAAGCTGCTGGCCATCAAGGACGAGTACGAAGTCGCCCGCCTCTACACCGACGGTCGCTTCGAAGCCGCCATGAAGGACCAGTTCGAGAACTGGGGGCGCCTCTCCTTCCACCTCGCCCCGCCGCTGATCTCGCGGCCCGGCGCCGACGGCCGCGCGAAGAAGATCGAACTGGGCTCGTGGACCTTCACCGCCTTCAAGTGGCTGGCAAAGCTGAAGGGCCTGCGCGGCACGGCGCTGGACATCTTCGGCAAGACCGCCGAGCGCCGCATGGAGCGGCAGCTGATCGTCGACTATGAAAATCTCGTCGACGAGATCCTGGCGTCACTGACGGCCGACAACCTGAGCACGGCCGTCGACCTCGCCCGACTGCCGGAGAAGATTCGCGGCTACGGCCACGTGAAGCACGCCAACGTCGTGGCCGTGAAGAAGCAGTGGCAAGCGCTGCTGGACCGCTTCCACGGCCGCGCGGCGGAGGTGATGGCTCAGCCGGTGGCGATGCCAGCGCGGGCCAAGGGCGTTGCCGAACTCTGAGTCCGATCAGACGGGCTCGACCCACCCCAACGCCACCATGTCACCCCCGCGGTGCAGCGAGTCCCCCAACAGGATGAAGTCATCCAGTTGCGGCGGCTTCACCGACGTGCCGGCCAGCATCGCGTGCGCCTGGCCGCGGTGGTGGGTCTGGTGCATGAAGAGGTGGGCCAGCACCCGCCACAGCGGCTCCCGCGGCCCGGCATCGAGGCCCGCGCCACGGTCGAAGGCGACGACCCGTTCGTCGTCGGCCCTCGTGAGGCCGGCGCAGAAGGCGATGAGGCGCAGGTCGCTCTCATCCTGCCGCACGGCCAGTTCGGCGGCTGTGGCCGCAGGCACATAGGCGGACCAGCACTTCACCATGTCCACATCGCCGTGCAGGGCGGCGAGGTAGTAGCCGTCCACGGCCAGGATGTGGTTCAACGTCAGCGCCAGGCTGGGGAAGAAGCTGGTGCGCGGCGCGTGAAAGTCGGCGCTCGGCAACTGGCCGATTGCACCCAGCAGGCGGCGGTTGGCCAGGCGGTTGGCGCGGGCCTGGGTGAGAAACAGCGTCATGGCCGGCGATTGTGCGCGGAGGCCTGCGGCGCGGGGCTGACGCCGCCCACCGGAAATGCTTCAATCGCCGGACGGCATTGGCGCCGTGCATGACGACGACAAGAGAGACAAGCTTGCGCACAGGAGACGGCTACACCGGGCAGGAGCCGGCCAGCACGACCGCGTGGATCGCGGCGGCCATCGTGCTGTCCATCGGCCTGGCGCTGACCGGCGTCGCCGCCATCTGGCAGCAGCAGCGGGCCAGCGCCGACGCGCGGAGCCTGCAGGAGCGCCAGGTGGAGCGGCTGCGGGGTGATCTCGCCGAGCGGCTGACGATGCCCGCCTACGGCCTGCGCGGCGCGCGCGGCACGCTGGCGGCGCTGGATGGCAGCTTCACCCGAGCCAGCTTCGAGGCTTATGTCGAGTCGCGCGAGCTGGCCAGCGAGTTCCCCGGCGCGCGCGGCTTCGGCTTCATCGAGCGGGTGGCACGCAGCGACCTGAGCGCCTTCATCGCCGCCCGCCAGCGCAAGGGCGGGACGGGCTTTCGCGTGCACGGTTCCGGCCAGGACCCGACGCTCTACGTCGTCACGCAGATCTCGCCGTTCTCACGCAACTTCGCGGCCTGGGGGCTGGATGCGGGTGGCGACCCGACACGGCGCCAGGCCATCGAGCAGGCCATCGCCACCGGCGAGGCGACGCTGTCGGCACCCGTGCGGCTGGTGCAGGACCCGTTGAAGGGGCCGGGCTTGCTGCTCTTCGTGCCCATCTACCGCGAGGGCCACGACCCCGGCACGCCGGCCAAGCGGCGCGAGGCCCTGACCGGCCTGCTGTACGCACCGCTGGTGGCCAACGAACTGCTGCAAGGCGTGGCCGAGCCGGCCGCGTCGCTGCTGAACCTCAAGCTCTCGGCGCAGTTGCTGGACGGCCAGTTCCAGCCGCTGCTGGCGATGCGCGAGGGCGGCCTGCTGCCGCCGGAGGACATGGCCGACTACACGCTGGCCGACGCGCCCATGGCCGAGTCGCACCGCTTCACGGTCTCGGGCCGCGAGTTCCAGCTCGATGTCGCGCTGACGCAGGCCTCCGCCGCGCGGCTGCTGGGCCTGGCCGGCCTCGGGCTGGTGGTGGGCGGCGTGCTGCTGAGCCTGCTGCTGGCCGTGACGGTCTACCTGCTGGCCGCCGGCCGGGCGCGCGCCGAGCGGATGGCCCGGGCGATGACGGCCGACCTCGCGCGGCTGGCCATGGTGGCCAGCCACACCACCAACGCGGTGATGATCACCGACCCCGCGCGCCGCATCACCTGGGTCAACGAGGGCTTCACGCGCATCAGCGGCTATACGCCGGCCGAGGCGCTGGGCGTGTTGCCGAGCGACCTGCTGCATTCCGAGCTGACGGACGAGAACACCGTGCACGGCATGCGTGAGGCCATGAGCGTGGGCCTGGGCTGCCAGGTCGAGTTGATGCACCGCGCCAAGAGCGGCCGCGACTACTGGGTGGACTTCGAAATCCAGCCGCTGCATGGCGACGACGGTGCGCTGAGCGGCTTCCTGTTCATCGCCTCCGACATCACCGCGCGCAAGACGCTGCAGGCCCAGGCCGACGAGGCGCGCCAGAGCCTGCTGGACCTCTACGACAACGCACCCTGCGCCTACTACGCGCTGGACAGCCACGGCCGCTTCCTGCAGATCAATGCGCTGGGCCAGAAGTGGCTGGGCTGCACGGCCGAGGAGCTGATAGGCCGCGCCAGCCCGCGCGACTTCTTCAGCCCCGAGAGCCAGGCGCTGTTCGACGACGCCTTCCCGCGCTTCAAGCGCGACGGCCGCGTGTCGGAGCTGGAGTTCGACCTCAAGGGCCGCCACGGCGAGGTGCGCCGCGTCAGCCTGTCGGCCACCGCCATCTACGCCGCCGACGGCAGCTACCTGCGCAGCCGCTCGGTGATGTTCGACATCACCGAGACCCACCGCATCCGCCAGCAGTTGCACCAGCTCACGCTGAACCAGGAGGCCATGCTGGAGAGCGACCTCATCGGCATCGCCAAGATGCAGGAACGCAAGATCGTCTGGCGCAATGCGGCGCTGGAGCGCATGTTCGGCTACGCCGAGGGCGAGCTGCTGGGCACCGACGCGCGCCGCCTCTATGTCGACGACACGTCCTACGAGACTTTGGGCGCGCTGGCCTACCCGCAGCTGCGCGCCGGCGGGCGCTTCCGCACGCAGCTGCAGATGCGCCGCAGGGACGGCTCGCTGATCTGGGTGGACCTGGCCGGCGTCGAGCTGCCCGCCCTGCCCGGCGAGCCGGGCGGCGAGTCGCTGTGGATGATGGTGGACATCACGCAGAGCAAGGCCCACGAGGCCCGCATGGAGCATGCCGCGCTGCACGACGCCCTCACCGGCCTGCCCAACCGACTGCTGCTGGCGGACCGCCTCAAGCAGGCCATCCAGGGCTCGGAACGCAGCGGCCATGTGTTCGCACTGGCCTACCTGGACCTGAACGGCTTCAAGCAGATCAACGACACCCACGGCCACGACGCCGGCGACGAGGTGCTGAAGGCCGTGGCCGCGCGGCTGCAGGGCGGCCTGCGCGCCGGCGACACGGTGGCCCGCCTGGGCGGCGACGAGTTCGTCGTGCTGCTGACGCTGGCCCAGGTGCCCGGCGAGGCCGGGGCGGTGCTGAACCGGCTGCTGGACGCGCTGGCCCGGCCGATCACGCTGGCCAGCGGTGCGCAGGTCGCCGTGGGCAGCAGCCTGGGCCTGGCCCACTACCCGCTGGACGGCCGCACGGCCGACGCGCTGATGCGCCATGCGGACGAGGCGATGTTCGCGAACAAGCGGGCCGGCCGGCCGAAGGCGCTGTCGCGCTAGCGAAGCGGCTGTGCGAAGGCGATGTGTCGGCATCGACACAAAGCCGCAGCAAGGCAGTTACGGGCCTGCGTGAACATCGGCGCGGTCCGCCAACGGAGCTTTGCGTGCGCCGCTTTCTCGCCCGATTCACCCCCCGTTTTTTCGTGCCCGTCCTGCTCGTGCTGATCGCCGCGATCGCGCTGCTTGCGCTGGTGCTTGCCTCCCTGCCCGCCCAGGCTGCCAGCGACGACGCCGACGCTGCCCGCGTCATCGTCAAGTTCAAGGCCCTGGGGCCGCTGATGCGCGAGGCCCGCCAGCGCGGCGACCGCGGCCCGCAGCAGGCCGCCACGCTGGCCGGCCGTCACGGCATGAGTCTGCGCGACGGCCGCATGATCGACGCGCGCAGCCAAGTGGTCTGGGGCGACCGCACGCTCACCTCCGCCGCACTGGCCGCCCGGCTGGCCCAGGACGCCGACGTGGAATACGCCGTGCCCGACGAGCGCCGCCACGCGCTGGCCTTGCCGAACGACCCGCTGCTGCCCGCCGCCTCGGGCTCGGCCCTGGCCGCCGGCCAGTGGTACCTGCAGCCGGCGGACGCGACGCTGGTGTCGGCCATCAACGCCGTCGGCGCCTGGGCGATCACGACCGGCTCCGCCAGCCTCGTCGTCGCCGACGTCGACACCGGCGTGCTGCTGACCCACCCCGACCTTGCGGCCAAGCTCGTGCCCGGCTACGACTTCGTCAGCTCGACCACAACGTCTGGCGACGGCGGCGGCCGCGACGGCGACGCCACCGACCCCGGCGACTGGACGACCGCCGGCCAGTGCGGCAGCGGCGTGGCGGCCACCAACAGCAGCTGGCATGGCACCGAGACCTCCAGCCTCATCGGCGCGCAGACGAACAACGGCGTCGGCATGGCCTCGGTGGGCTACAACGTCAAGGTCCTGCCGGTGCGCGTGCTGGGCAAGTGCGGTGGCAGCGACTCGGACATCATTGCCGGCATGCTCTGGGCCGCGGGCCTGACGAGCGTGCCGACCAGCAACGCCAACCCGGCCAAGGTCATCAACCTGAGCCTGGGCGGCAGCGGCAGCTGCAGCGCGGCCTACCAGGATGCGATCAACCAGCTCGTCGCGGCCGGCGTCACCGTCATTGCTGCGGCCGGCAACGAGGAAGGCCTGGCCGTGGGCGTGCCGGCCAACTGCAGCGGGGTCATCGCCGTGGCCGGCGTGCGCCATGCGGGCACCAAGGTCGGCTTCTCCAGCATCGGCCCGCAGGTGGCCATCGCCGCGCCCGGCGGCAACTGCGTCAACAGCACGGGCGCCTGCCTCTACCCCATCCTGACCGCCACCAACGCGGGCACGACGACGGCCGGCACGCACACCTACAGCAACAGCAGCAACTACTCGGTGGGCACCAGCTTCGCCGCGCCCATGGTGGCCGGCGCGGCGGCGCTGATGCTGTCGGCCAACCCGTCGCTGAAGCCGGCGCAGGTCAAGTCGCTGCTGCAGTCGACGGCGCGCAGCTTCCCGGCTCAACCCGCAGGCAGCAGCGTGCCCGTCTGCCGCGCGCCCACCGCGGTGGCGCAGGACGAGTGCCACTGCACCACGTCCACCTGCGGCGCCGGCCTGCTGGACGTGGGCGCCGCCGTGGCCGCCGCCGCCAACACGGCCACGCCGACGGCCGGCATCACCGCCAGCGCGACGACGGTGGTCGCCGGCACGACCGTCGCACTGGACGGAAGCGCCTCCACCGCGCCGGGCACGCGCACCATCACCGGCTGGCAATGGGCCATCACCAGCGGCGCGGCCTTGGCCAGCTTCAGCGGCGCGAGCAACGCGGCCACGGCCAGCCTGAAGACCATCGGCATCGGCGCCGTGACCGTGCAGCTGACGGTGACTGACAGCCTGGGCCAGCAGGCCACGAGCACGCAGGCCATCACCGTGACCGCACCGGCCGCGCCCACGGTCGGCATCGTCGCCTCGGCCAGCGCCGTGGCCGCCGGCACGCCGGTCAGTTTTGACGGCGGCAGCGCCAGCGCGGCCACCGGCTTCAGCATCGTCAGCTACCAGTGGACGGTCAGCGCCAGCCCGGCCCACCTCGCCAGCTTCACGAGCGCGACGAATGCCGCGACGGCGGCGGTGGCCACGCTGGGCAGCGGCAGCGGCACGTTCGTCGTCACGCTGACGGTGACCGACTCGCTGGGCCAGACCGGCAGTGCGAACACGACGGTCACGGTGACCGCGCTGGGGCCCACGGCAAGCATCAGCCCGTCGGCAACGGGTGTGACGGCGGGCAACAGCGTCACGCTGGACAGCGCCGGCTCCAGCGCGCCTGCGGGCCGCACGCTGACCGGCTACCAATGGAGCCTCACCAGCGGCAGCGGCATCGCGGCCTTCAGCGGCAACACGACGGGCGCCACGGCCACCGTGGCCACCAGCGCGGCCGGCACGTTCACCGTGCAGCTGACGCTGACCGACAGCGCCGGCGCACAGGCGGTGCAGACACAGACCGTCACCGTGGCGGCGGCGGCGGCGGCCACGACCAGCGGGGCCGGCGGCGGCGGCGGCGCGGTGTCGGCGCTGTGGCTGCTGGCCTTGCTGGCCGCCGCCGGCGTGGCGCGACGCACCGTCCCCGTGCGGACGCAGATGCCTTAGGCAACAACCGCCACGCGCTGACACGGCATCGCTGCCACGGTCAACGCTGGCAGCAGCCTCGGGGTCAGGCGCTGGCGCCGGCGGCTTCACATCAGGCGGAGCGACATCAATACGAATGCGAATGCGATTTGTTCTCATTTAGAAAGTAAACTGCGGCGTTTCACGGCGACCGCGGGCCCCGACGGGGCGATGTGCCCCACGGCCATCAGCGGCGCCTCCCCAGCTCAGGTGCCCATGTTGTCCTTGTCCTTTGCTTCCCGCATCCCCGTCGCGCGCCGCCGCCCGGCACGCCCCTCACCGCTGCGCCTGGCCGCCTTGACGATCGCCTGCGCCCTGGCACACCAGGGCGCGGCAGCCCAGGGCGCCGACGCCCGCCCGTCCGCCCAGCAACTCGAAGCCGTCCTCGTCACCGCCACACGCGGCAGCAAGGCGCTGGACCGCATTCCCGGCGCGGTGGGCGTCATCTCCCGGGCCGACATCGAGGCCCAGACCCTCGTCAGCGAAGACCCCAGCGCCCTGCTCGCCCTGCAGGTGCCCGGCTACGCGCCGTCGCGCCAGAAGCTCAGCAACTTCGGCGAGGGCCTGCGCGGCCGCAACGCGCTGCTGCTGCTTGATGGCATTCCGCAGACCAACCCGCTGCGCTTCGGTGGCCGCGAGGGCTACTTCGCCGACCCAATGATCGTGGAGCGCATCGAGGTGGTCAGCGGCGCCTCGGCGGCCCAGGGCATGGGCGCGACCGGGGGCATCATCAACACCATCACCCGCCGCCCGACGAAGGCGGGCACGCAGCAGTCGGTCGAGGTCAAGCTGGGCAGCCAGTTCCACAGCGACAGCAGCAGCTGGAAGACGGGCTACCTGCTGCAGCATCGCAGCGAGTCCAGCGCCCAGAGCCAGCCCTGGGATGTGATCTTCTACGCCGGCGCGCTGTCGCAAGGCACCGGCGTCGACGGCACCGGCCGGCCACTGGCCACCGAGTCGCTGCACCGCTCGGCCGACCTCTTCCTCAAGGCCGGCACGGAGTTCGGTGCACAGCGCCTGCAGCTCATGGTCAACGGCTTCAATGCCGAGGGCTTCGACGACCGGGTCGACGTGCCCGGCAACCGCGCCACAGGCCAACCCACCACCTCGGCCGAGGGCACGCTCGCCTGGGAGCCGCCGCGCAACCGCGTGCGCTCCGCCAGCTTGGACTGGACGCACGACGACCTCGTCGGCGGCCGCGCCAGCGTGCAGCTGTTCAAGCAGGACTTCCATGCCCGCTACAGCGGCGGTGTGATCGCCACCTTCCAGGACGCCAGCCTCGCACCCGTCGGCACGCTGGTGGACCAGAGCGAGGTGGTCGCCAAGAAATGGGGCCTGCGCAGCAGCTGGGTGCGGCCCGACCTCGCGCTGCCGGGGCTGGAGCTGACGACGGGCATCGACCTGCTGGACGACACCTCCTCGCAGCGCCTCACGCAGACCGGCCGCACCTGGGTGCCGCCGCTGCACTACCGCAGCCTCGCGCCCTTCGTGCAGCTGGAGTACGAGGCCGGCCCGCTGACCGTGCGCGGCGGCCTGCGCGACGAGCACACCCGGCTGCAGGTGGACAGCTATCGCACGCTGGCCTTCTACAACAACACGCTGGTAACCGGCGGCGAGCGGCGCGCCAACCAGCTCGTCAAGAGCCTGGGCGGCGTGTGGCGCTTCGGGCGCAGCGGCTGGTCGGCTTTCGCGGCCTACAACGAGGGCTTCGGGCCGCCGGATGCCGGGCTGATCCTGCGCGCCGTGCGCACCGCCAACCAGTCCGTGACCCAGCTCGTGGACCTGCAGCCCATCGTCGTGAAGAACCACGAGGTCGGCGTGAACTGGCGCGGCGGCGCCTCCACGCTGTCGGCCTCGGTCTACCGCTCGCGCTCCGAACTGGGCAGCCAGATCATCGTGTCCAACGGCATCGGCACGGTGCAACGCGTGCCCATCGAGGTCAAGGGCGTGGAGGTGACGGCGGAGCACCGCGTCGACGCGCAGCTCAAGCTCAACGCCACCTACGCCCGCACGCTGGGCCGCACCGCCAGTGCCGCCGGGCAACCCCTGACCCTGATGCTGGGCGCCCGCTCGCAGGGGCCGGACAAGCTGCTGCTGGGCGCGCAGTGGACGCCGCGCAGCGACTGGCAAGCCCAACTCAACGCCTCGCACTACCGGCCACGCGAGGCCAACCTCGGCCAAGTCTCGGGCACCACGTCGCTGGCGGAGCGCTTCTCGGGCTACACGGTGCTGGACCTGTCCACCCGCTGGCAGACGGCCTCGGGCCAATGGGGTCTGGGCATCGAGAACCTGCTCGACCGCCGCTACTTCACCTACTACAGCGAGGCCCACTACGCGGGCACGAACGACGACTACTACGCCGGCCGCGGCCGCACCGTCACGCTGAGCTGGCGCCGGGACTTCTGAACATGCGCAAGCTCCTGACCTGGCTGCACCGCTGGGTCGGCCTTTTGGCCGGCCTGGTGCTGGCGCTGCTGGGGCTGACGGGCAGCCTGATGGTCTGGCAGGCGTCGCTGGACGCGGCGCTCAACCCCGCCTGGTTCCGCGCGCCAGCCTCGGCCTGCACCGCCTCCGCCACACCGGTGGCCCGCACGCTGACGCTGCTGGCCGAACACGCCCCGCGTGCGCGGGTGCAGACGGTGATCGCACCGCGCGAACTCGGCGCGGCCTACCAGGTGTGGGAGGCCCGTGATGCCGCCAGCGGCTGGCGCACCGAGCATTTCATCGACCCCGACTGCGGCCGCTACCTGGGCGCGCGCGAGCGCGGCGCCGTGCGCCTGGATGCGGTCCATGCCGTGCCGCTGCTGTACGAGCTGCACAGCCGCCTGCTCGGCGGCGAGACCGGGCATGTGGTCGCCGGCATCGCGGCCCTGCTCTTCGCCGGGCTCACGCTGACCGGGCTGTGGCTGTCCTGGCCACGCGCGACCGGGCCGCGGCTGAAGGCCTGGGCCCAGGCACTGAAGGTGCGCTGGCAGGGCCCGCCGGCGCGGCGCTGGTACGAGCTGCACCGAGCCGCCGGGCTGTGGCTGCTGCCGGTGGCGCTCGTTCTTTCACTGACGGGCGCCGCCCTCGTCTTCCCCAACCCGACCCGCGACGGCGTGGCCGCCGTGCTGCCGTTGCAGCGCCTGGTCAAACTGGCGGCCCTGCGCGCGCCCGAGGCGACGCAGATCGCACCCGCCAACCCGGGCCCCGACGCCTGGATCGCGGCCGCGCAACGCGAGTTTCCGGCGGCCCGCTGGTCCCGGCTGACGCTGCCGACCAAGGGCGCGGTCGAGGTGCGCCTGCTGCAGCCGGGCGAGCTGCGCGCCACCACCGGCTACACGCGCGTGCGCCTGGACCGCCAGGGCCGCGTGCTGGAGCGCTACGACCCACTGGCCGCGCCGGCCGGCAACCAGCTGGTCGACAGCCTGTTCCCGCTGCACAGCGGCGAAGCGCTCGGCCTGGCAGCGCGGCTGTTGTGGACCGCGTTCGGCTTGCTGCCCGCCGCGCTGCTGGCCACCGGCGCCTGGCTGTGGTGGCGGCGCCAGCGCGGGCGGGCAGCCCAGGTGCGCGCACGCCCGGTGGCTGTTCAGCCGGCCACGGGCTCCACAGAGACGCCGACCCGCAACGTCGCCACGCCGCCACCGCGCAGCACGCCGCGCAGCGGCGCCACGTCGCCGTAGTCACGGCCCCAGGCCAGCGTGACGTGGTCCAGGTCGGCGGGCACGGCGTTGGTCGGGTCCAGCGCCAGCCAGCCCTGTTCCGGGCACCACAGCTCGGCCCAGGCATGCGACGCGTCGGCGCCGACCAGCTTGGTCTGGCCCGGCGGCGGCCGGGTCAGCAGATAGCCGGACACGTAACGCGCAGCCAGCCCCAGCGCGCGGCAGGCGGCGATGAAGACATGGGCGAAGTCCTGGCAGACGCCGCTGCGCTGCGCCAGCGCGTCGGCCGCGCGGGTGGCGACGGTCGTGCTGTGCGGCCGGTAGCGCAGGTCGGTGTGGATCTGGTGCATCAGTGCCAGGCCGCCGGCCGCGAGCGTGCGACCGGGCGAGAAGGCGCGGCGGGCGTAGGCGGCCAGCGTGTCGTCGGGCGCGGCGTAGGTGGAGGCGAGCGCGAACTCGTCGGCCTCGTGCAGCGCGCGGCCGGCGCGGTAGCGCAGGCTGGCGGCCACCCGCTCCCAGGCCGGGCCGCAGCCCGGGTCGGGCGCACGGCGCTCCTGCAGTTCGGCGACGAAATGACTGTCGACGACAAGCTTCTCGTGCACGCGCGCATGGCCGAAGCTGAGGTGGCGGTTGCCCCAGGGGTCGCGGCGCAGGCGGCGGGTCAGCTCGCTGGTGTCGGGCTCCAGGCCCATGTCATGCCAACCGGTGCCCCAGCCGTCGGGCAGCGGGTCGATGTTCAGCCGCCAGCCGTGGATGGTCTGCCAGGGCGTGTCCTGCGGCGCCAGGCAGGCGGCGTGGTGCGCCCATTCCACCGAATCGTCGTAGGTGTACTCGGTGATGTGATGGACGGCCAGCCGAACTGTCATGGGTGCACCCTTCGGCCTACGGCCTTGCCTGTCCGACGGATGGGCCAGGCGTTCGCCAGGCGGCCCTGCGCGGCGCTCATTGCCATACGCGTTGCTCCGCACCGATGACATGCGCGAAATAGCGCTGGCTGATCAGGCTGGACAGCTCGCCCGCCTGGGCGACGGCGCGGTGCAGATGCGTCACCAGGGCCGGCCCGGGCGCCGCCAGTTCGGCGAGCGACCAGGCCTCCGGCACGGGCAGTTCGGTGGCGATGGCGGCGGCCCAGTCGGGGTCGTGCCGCGCCAGCTTGGCAAAGCGGTCGCGCAGCGTGCGCGCCACCCAGGCCAACGAGCGCGGGTTGTCGGTGTTGTGCACCAGCAGGTGCAGCAGCGGCGGCGCCTCGCGGCGGGTCTGGAACTGGGCGCGGTAGGTGATGGTGGAGTCGAACACACCCAGCAGCAGCGCGAAGCCGTCCTCGGTCAGGGCCAGTGGTTGGGTGTCCCCCGAGGTCTGCTGCTGGCTCTGCGCGCCGCCCAGGGAGCCCAAGGCCACCTGAGACTGCCTGGCGCTGCCTTGCGAGAAGGCCTCGGCCAGCACCTCGGCATGGAAGGACAGCCGCTCGATCTGGCGGCCGATCGACAGCAGGCGCCAGCCGTCGTCGCGCGTCATGCGGTCGGTCTGCGCGCCGGTGATGGCGGCCAGGTGGGTGTCGGCGCGGGCCAGCACGTTGAGCACGTCGGTCACGGGCGCGGCCGGGCCGGGATGGTCCAGCACGGCGCGCAGGTGCTGCTCGAACTGGGCGGCGGCCTCGTGGATGAGGCGCCAGGCCTCGGGCGACAGGCGTTCGCGCAGCGCCTGGGCACAGCCCAGCAGCGCGCGCAGGTTCCAGCCGACGCTGTGGGCCGCTGAGCCGGGCAGCAGCGACGCCAGCAGCGCTCGCTCGAAGCCGCGCGGGTCGTCCTGGGCAGCGGGCGCCTTGGCACCGACGAGGCCGTGGCGGCGCGCCAGCGCGTCCAGCAGCGGCAGCATGGCCGCCGGCATGGCGCCACGCTGCACCATGACGCTGGCCTCGATGACATGACGCGCCAGCCGCGCACTGTTCTCGGCCCGCTCGGTGTAGCGGCCCAGCCAGAACAGGTTCTCGGCGGCGCGGCTGGTGACGGTCCATTGCACGTCGCGCAGGTCGGCGGCCTGCAACGGCTGGGACAGCAGCGAGGTGGGGTCGACCTCGCCGTCGGTCATGACCCAGGTGTCGGCACTGAGCGACCCGCGCTGGATGGACAGCCAGGCGTCGGCCAGCGGGTCGCGGCGCGGCGCCACGCGGGTGAGGCCGCCGGGCAGCACGGTCCAGCCGCCCTCGCCGTCCGTCATCGCGAAGACGCGCAGCACGGCCACGCGCGGCTCCAGCGCGCCGCGCACCCAGACGGGCTGTTTGGTGGGCTTGACGCGCGCCTGCAGCGTGTAGGCGGTGGGGTCGGCGTCGATGCGGGCGGCCAGCACGCGCAGGTCCTCGTCGCTCAGCTCGGCGGCAACGAT
The DNA here is from genome assembly GCF_043555835.1 of Pelomonas parva. Taxonomy (NCBI): domain Bacteria; kingdom Pseudomonadati; phylum Pseudomonadota; class Betaproteobacteria; order Burkholderiales; family Sphaerotilaceae; genus Roseateles; species Pelomonas parva. The sequence continues at coordinate 328,309 of NZ_JBIGHV010000008.1, forward strand.
GGGCGTGAAGTGCTGGGTCGTGCTGCTCGCCGAGAAGGTCGGCACAACGACGAACTCCGCCAGCCGCGCACGCAGCCGCCGCCAGGCGCTCTCCTCGCCGCACCACCAGCACTGGATGGCCGGCAGCTTCAGCTCCTCGCCCAGCAGGCTCTCGGCCACGCCGGGCCAGAAGGCAGTGAGGCCGGGGCTTTCCAGCCAGCCGGCGCCCGGTGCGTTGGCGATGACGACCTCGCCCGCGCGCGCCGCCTGCAGCAGGCCCGGCACGCCGAGGATGGAGTCCGGGCGCAGCTCCAGCGGGTCCAGCCAGGTGTCATCGACCCGGCGCAGCAGCACGTGCACGCGCTCCAGGCCACCCAGCGTCTTCAGGTAGACCTTGTCGGCGCGCACGGTCAGGTCGGCGCCCTCGACGAGCGTGATGCCGAGGTAGCGGGCCAGGAAGGCCTGCTCGAAATAGGTCTCGTTGCGCGGGCCCGGCGTCAGCAGTGCCACGCGCACGTGCTGGCCGCGCTGGCCGGCGGGCGAGAGCTTCATCAGCGTGCGGATGAAGTCGCGGTAGCTGGCGGCCAGGCGCTGCACGGCCATCTGGCGGAAGGCCTCGGGGAACTGCTGGGCAATGATGAGGCGGTTTTCCAGCACATAGCCCAGGCCCGACGCTGCCTGCGTGCGCTGCCCCACCACCCACCACTTGCCGTCCGCGCAGCGTGTCAGGTCGAAGGCCAGCACCTGCAGGTGCACGCCGCCGGCCGGCCGGGCGCCGTGCATGGCGCGCAGGTATTGCGGGTGGGCCAGAACCAGGGAGGCGGGCAGCAGGCCGTCGTTGAGCAGCTTGCGTTCGCCGTAGGTGTCGGCCATGACGGCGTCCAGCAACCGCGCCCGCTGGGCGATGCCGGCCTCGATGCCGCGCCACTCGTCGGGCGCGATGAGCATGGGCAGCAGCTCCAGCGGCCAGTGCCGGGCCAGCGGCCCGCTCTGCTGGCTCTCCTCGCCGGGCAGCGGCGGGCCGTCGCTGTGCACGTTGTAGCTGGCGCCGTCCTCCAGCACGCGGCGCTGTACGCGCAGCGCCTTGGCCGACAATTCCTGCCAGCCGGCCGCGCCGCCGGCCTCGAAGAAGCGCTGCCAGCGCTCCGCCAGGCCGGCCTGCGGTTCTCCGGCACGGTTGACCTGGCCGGTCAGCTCGTAGAAGTGGCCGTCACGGCTGCGCAGCGTGGCCGACGCGGCCTGGACCAGCGGGTCGGGCGCGGCGGGCTCGTCCGGCTCATCGGGGAGCAGGCTCCACTGGCTGGGTGTGAGCGGGGACATGGGGTGGAGGCTGAGGTGGAAACGGATTGTCAAGCAATGTCCAGGCCCCGCCGGGCAAGGGATGCGGCTAGTCGCCGATAAAGCGGCGCAGCGCGCGCTCGGCGGCCTCGGGGTCGTCACGCCAGGCGCCGTGGCCGACGCCGGGGAAGCGCGCGAACTGCACCCAGTGGGCGGGCAGCGCAGCGACGATCTCCTCGGCGTCCTCGGGCGGCGTGACCGGGTCGTCTTCACCCGCCATGACCAGCACCGGGCATTGCACCTGCGCCAGGCCGGGCCGCAGGTCCATGCCGGGCAGTTCGGTGCGGGTGTGCTCGAAGAGGATCTCCGACTTGAAGATCATCCAGCCGCCGGCGTCGGGGTTCTTGGGCTGGGTGTTGTAGAGGTGGCGGCAATGCTGCTCGTAGGCACCCCAAGTGTCGGGGCCGGGCCGCTCCCAGAAGTCGCGCGTGGCCTGCGCGGCGTCAGGCCCGCCCAGCCGGCCGAAGCGCTCGACCTTGCGCGCCAGGCCGAAGTGATGCGAGGTGCTCGACAGCACCACCTTGCGCGGGTGGGTCGGGTGGCGGGCCAGGTAGCGCTGGGCGACGAAGCCGCCGAAGCTCTGGCCGAGCACGATGGGCTTGGTGATACCAAGCGCATCGCAGAGCCGCACCACGTCGTCGGCGAACACATCCAGCCGCATCTCGTCCAGCGGCCGCACGTCACTGCGGCCATGGCCGCGCTGGTCGAAGTAGACGACCTGGCAGAGGTCGGTGAAGCGGCTGAAAAAGGGGCGGAAGGCCGTGTGGTCGAAGCCAGGGCCGCCGTGGATGAGGATCAGCGTCGGCTTCTCCTTCAGCGCGCGGCCGTCTGGCAGATGGCCGAGGCCTTCGATGTCGACGAAGAGGCGGACGCCGGGTTGGATTTCGATGTGCATGTCAACGGCGGCGGGGCGATTCGCGCTGGTGGCGGATGGCGACGATGACAGCGACATCGGCTCGCGGTATGTAGCGATAGCGCACGACATATCCGCGCGCGCCACGACCCACGACCAGTTCGCGCGTTCCGACGTCCACCCGACGCCCGATTTCAGGCGCATGCGTCAACACGCGAAGTGCCGCGATCAACTCGTCCTTGCGATCCAACGCGTTGTCTGGATCGTGTGCCATCAGGAAGTCGGTGATGCGAGCAAGATCATTCAGCGCGCCACGCTGAAATTCGACGCGCGTCATTCAAGGATCTTGCGTGGCACCGGCAAGGGAGCCGGTCTTCCCGCCAATTTGGCATCAAGGTAGGTCTCGACCTCGTCGAGGCTGATGGCCTCACCCGTCTTCAGAAACTCCGCCCAGCGCTCCTCGCAGATCTGATCCATCTCCGCATCGAACTCCGCCTGCGCGACCGACTCCGCGATGGCGTCGCGGATGAAGGCATGCGAGGTCTTACCGGCCCGCGCGGCCGCCTCGCTCACTCGCTCCTTCAGGTCGTCTTCGAGGCGGATGGTGGTGGTCGACATGGCGCTACTCCTGAAATCAGAGACGAGTAGCGCAATTGTGCTACATCACCCCAGCTTGCGCAGATCCAGCGTGAACGGGAACTCCAGGCTGCGCTGCGGCTCGGCCACGACGATCTTGCCCGGCGTGTGGCCCATGGCCGCGAAGCGCGCGAGGCGGCGGCTTTCGGCCTCGTAGGCGTTGATGGGCAGCGTCTCGTGGCTGCGCCCGCCGGGGTGGGTGACGAAATAGCGGCAGCCGCCCAGGCTCTTGTTCTGCCAGGTATCGACCAGGTCCACGGTCAGCGGCGCATGGATGCCGATGGTCGGGTGCAGCGCCGACGGCGGCAGCCAGGCGCGGTAGCGCACGCCGGCCACGTACTCGCCGACGCGGCCAGTGGGCTGCAGCGGCAGGGCCACGCCGTTCACCGTCACACGGTGGCGGGTGTCGACCAGGCCGGTGACCAACACCTCCATGCGCTCCAGCGACGAGTCGACATAACGCGCCGTGCCACCGGACGAACCTTCCTCGCCCATCACATGCCAGGGCTCCAGCGCGCTGCGCAGCGTCACGTGCACACCGCGCGCGGCGAACTCGCCGTACTTGGGGAAGCGGAACTCGAAATGCGGCGCGAACCAGGCGGCATCCAGCGCGTAGCCCACCTCGTTCATGTCCTCGACGACGTCGGCGAAGTCCTCCTGCACGAAGTGCGGCAGCAGCCAGCGGTCGTGCAGTTCGGTGCCCCAGCGCACCAGGGGCGCGCGGTACGGCGTCTTCCAGAAACGCGCCACCAGGGCGCGCAGCAGCAGTTGCTGCGCGATGCTCATGCGCGCATGCGGCGGCATCTCGAAGGCGCGCAACTCCAGCAGGCCCAGGCGGCCGGTGGCGGAGTCGGGCGAGTAGAGCTTGTCGATGCAGAACTCGCTGCGGTGGGTGTTGCCGGTCACGTCCACCAGCACATTGCGCAGCGTGCGGTCGACGACCCAGGGCGGCATCGTCTCGCCGTACTCGTCGCTGGCCTTGAAGATCTCGCCCAGCGCGATCTCCAGCTCGCGGAGCTGGTCGTTGCGCGCTTCGTCCACGCGCGGCGCCTGGCTGGTGGGGCCGATGAAGAGGCCGCTGAACAGGTAGCTGAGCGAGGGATGGTTGTGCCAGTAGGCCAGCAGAGAGGCGAGCACCGTGGGGCGGCGCAGGAAGGGCGAGTCCGCCGGCGTGGCGCCGCCCAGCACGAAGTGGTTGCCGCCGCCGGTGCCGCTGTGGCGGCCGTCGAGCATGAACTTCTCGCTGGACAGGCGCGTCAGGCGCGCCGCCTCGTACAGGAACTCGGTGTGCGCCACCAGCTCGCCCCAGTTGTGCGCGGGGTGGATGTTGACCTCGATGACGCCGGGGTCGGGCGTGACCTGCAGCAGCTTCAAGCGCGGGTCGCGCGGCGGCGGGTAGCCCTCCAGCACGATCTTGAAGCCGGTGTCCTCGCAGGCGATCTCGATGGCGGCGAGCAACTCCAGGTAGTGCTCCAACTTTTCGAGCGGCGGCATGAAGACGTAGAGCACGCTGCTGGCCTGGCCCTTGCGCTCGGCCTTGGGGCCGTTGGCGCGGCGCGGGTCGCGCGCCTCGACGCAGAGCGCCGTGCGCGTGAGGCCACCGGCGCTTTCAAAGCGGGCCGGGGCGCCAGGCGCTGCGTCAGTACCTGAGGCTGTCCCAGGGCCGGTCGCCACTCCAGTGGCAACCGAACCGGCGCCCCCTGCAGCCTGGCCGGCGCGCAGGAAGCCGGTCGCCGGGCCAGTCGTGGTGATGCCCATGGTCTGCGCCCGCAGCGTCGCCGCTGCCGGCAGCATGCCGCGCGGCGCGAACGGGTCCTGTTCGATCAGGTGCGGGAAGTCGCCCTTGCTGACCCAGGGCAGCGAGTCCAGCGGCAGGCGCCAGCCCATCGGCGAGTCGCCCGGGAACAGGTAGAGGCGTTCGCCGCGGAAGTACCAGGGCCCCGTCTGCCAACGGTTGCCGCCCAGCGGCGGCGCGTCCTCGCTGCGGCTCAGCGGCAGCGCGTAGCCGACGACATGGGCCAGGCCTTGCTCGTAGATGCGGCGCAGGCGGGCGCGCTCCATCTCGTCGTCCAGGCGCGAGTCGAAGGGGTCGACGTTGACCGGCAGGCGGCGCTCGCGCCACAGGTAGTAGAAGGTGTCCTCATAGCCCGGCTGCACATGGCTGTCCGTCACGCCCAGGCGCTTGGTCAGCGCGGCCATGAAGGTCTTGGCGTGCTCGCTGGTGTAGGCGTGGACCTGACGCTCGTCGGCGAACCAGTCGGGGTTGCGCCAGCAGGGCTGGCCGTCCGCGCGCCAGTAGATGGACAGCGCCCAGCGCGGCAGCTGCTCGCCCGGGTACCACTTGCCCTGGCCGAAGTGCAGGAAGCCGCCCTGGCCGTATTCGTCGCGCAGGCGGTGCGTGAGCTGCTGGGCGTACAGCCGCTTCGTGGGCCCCAGCGCGTCGGTGTTCCATTCGGCCGCGTCGCGGTCCTCGATGGCGACGAAGGTCGGCTCGCCGCCCATGGTCAGCCGCACGTCGCCTGCCATCAGTTCGCGGTCCACCTGCTCGCCGAGCTTGAGCACCTGCGCCCACTGCTCGTCGGTGTAGGGCTTGGTGACACGCGGCGATTCGTAGATGCGCGTGACGCCCATCTCATGCTCGAACTCGACCTCGCTCTCGTCCACCGCGCCGCTGATGGGCGCGGCGCTGCCGGGGGTGGGCGTGGCGGCCAGCGGGATGTGGCCTTCGCCGGCCAGCAGACCGGAGGTCGGGTCCAGCCCGATCCAGCCCGCGCCGGGCAGGTAGACCTCGCACCAGGCGTGCAGGTCGGTGAAGTCGACCTCGGTGCCACTCGGGCCGTCGAGTGCTTTCTCGTCGGGCGTCAGCTGGATCAGGTAGCCCGACACGAAACGCGCGGCCAGGCCCAGGTGGCGCATCAGTTCCACCAACAGCCAGCCGGAGTCGCGGCAGGAGCCGGACGCCTTGGTCAGCGTCTCCTCGGGCGTTTGCACGCCCGGCTCCATGCGGATCGTGTACGAGACGCTGTGCTGGACCTTCTGGTTCAGGTAGACGAGGAAGTCGATCGTGCGGCGCTCGGTGACGTCGATGTCCTTCAGGTAGGCCTCGACGAGGGGCGTCAGCGGTTCGGCGATCAGGTAGGGCGCCAGCTCGGCGCGCTGCGCCTCGTCGTAGGTGAACGGGAAGTTCTCGGCGTGCGGCTCCAGGAAGAAGTCGAACGGGTTGTAGACCGCCATCTCGGCGACCAGGTCCACGGTGACGGTGAACTCGGTCGTCTTCTCGGGGAACACCAGCCGCGCCAGGTAGTTCGCGAACGGGTCCTGCTGCCAGTTCAGGAAGTGGCTCACCGGCTCGATCGTCAGCGAATAGCTCAGCACATGGGTGCGGCAGTGCGGCGCGGGGCGCAGCCGAACGACCTGCGGCGCCAGGTTGACCGGGCGGTCGTATTTGTAGCGGGTGACGTGTTTGAGGGCGACGTGGATGCTCATGTGGTTCACCGTGCCTTTGGGGCGGTGCTCATTCCAAGATTCGTTGTGTGGCTAGGCCCATGCCGGGAGTTCTCCCCGACGGGCAACCGGCTTTCGGGTTTGGCTGTTGACTGTTCGGGGCTCCCCCTTGGAGGAGCCGAGAAGCGCAGCAACCCGAGGCGTGCGCGAAGCGCACTTCGTCAACTGACTTCGCGCAGCTGTTTGAGCGGCGCGTAGCGAAGCGAGTTCTGCGCGAGCCTCGGGTTGCGAGCATCGCAGGGGACCCCGCAGCGAAGCGGAGGGGCGACGGAACGGGGGCGGTTTCTTTGGTTACTTTCTTGGGCGCCCAAGAAAGTGACTCGCCCGCGGGGGCGAAAACCGAAGGTTTCGCTAAATCCCCGCTGGGCCTAGCCATAAAACCACCCCTTCGACAAACAACGCGAAAGACTGGCCATGTCCAAATCCCTCAAGTCGACGGCACCAAGAAGTCGCGACTGATGCTCGCCCCCAGATCCGCCACCTCCGCCAGGAAGCCATCCAGGAAAGGATGCAGCCCTCCCGCCTGGATCTCATCGATGCGCGCGAAGGCCAGCTCAGCTTCCAGCCGCCCGACGCGCCGCAGCGTCTCGCCGGACTGCGGATTGGCCACCCGCTTCAGATTGGCCAGCATGCGCGTGATGCAGTGCGACATCGAGCGCGGCATGTCCTGCCGCAGGATCAGCAGCTCGGCCACCTTCTCCGGCTGGATGACGTTGCTGTAGACCTTGCGATAGATCTCGAAGCCCGACACCGAGCGCAGCACGGCCGACCAGTAGTAGAAATCGCGCGCCGCGTCGTCACCACCCTGGGATTGCTCCTGGCGATAGAACTTCACGTCCAGCAGCCGGGCCGTGTTGTCGGCCCGCTCCAGGAAGGAGCCGATGCGGATGAAGTGGAAGGCCTCGTCCTGCAGCATCGTGCCCACGGTCACGCCGCGCGACAGGTGACTGCGGTACTTGACCCACTCGAACAACGCCGACGGGTCGCGCGCCAGCAGGCCTTCGCGCAGCAGGCGGCGGAACTCCAGCCAGGTCTGGTTCATCGTCTCCCAGACCTCGGTCGTCAACGCACCGCGCACGGCCCGAGCGTTCTCGCGGGCGGCACGCAGGCAGTTGTAGATGGACGACAGGTTGTTCTCGTCGGCCACCATGAAGTCCATGACGCTGCGGCTGTCGATGCGCGCGTACTTGGCGTTGTAGAGGCTGTTCAGCTCGGAGATGGACACCAGGCTGCGCCAGGACTGCTCGGACTCTTCGGCCGACTGCGGCTGCAGGGACGTCTGATACGCAATATCCAACATGCGTGCAGTGTTCTCTGCACGCTCGATGTAGCGACTCAGCCAGAAGAGGTGATCGGCGGTTCTTGAAAGCATCTTGTCGTCTCCCTTCAGTCTTCCAGCACCCAGGTGTCCTTGGTGCCGCCGCCCTGGCTGCTGTTCACCACCAGGGAGCCCTCCTTCAGCGCCACCCGCGTCAGCCCGCCAGGCACCATGCGCACGCTGGCGCCGGACAGCACAAAGGGTCGCAGATCAATGTGACGCGGCGCGATGCCGCTCTCGACAAAGGTCGGGCAGGTGGACAGCGACAGCGTCGGCTGGGCGATGTAGTTGCCCGGGTTGGCAACCAGCTGGGCGCGGAAGGCCTCGACCTCCGCCTTCGTCGCCGCCGGGCCGACCAGCATGCCGTAGCCGCCGGCGCCGTGCACCTCCTTGACGACCAGCTCGGACAGGTGGGCCAGCGTGTAGGCCAGGTCGTCCTTGTCGCGGCAGACGTAGGTGGGCACGTTCTGCAGGATGGGTTTCTCGCCGAGGTAGAACTCGATCATCTTCGGCACATAGGGGTAGATGGACTTGTCGTCCGCGATGCCCGTGCCGATGGCGTTGGACAGCGTCACCTTGCCGGCCTTGTAGGCATCCACCAGGCCGGCGCAGCCGAGCTGCGAGTCGGGGCGGAACACCTTGGGGTCGAGGAAGTCGTCGTCCAGCCGGCGGTAGATGACGTCGACGCGCTTCGGGCCACGCGTGGTGCGCATGTACACGAAGCCGCCGTCGACGAACAAGTCCTGACCCTCGACCAGCTCCACGCCCATCTGCTGGGCCAGGAAGGCGTGCTCGAAGTAGGCCGAGTTGTACATGCCCGGCGTCAGCACGACGACGGTCGGGTCCGACACGCCCTGCGGCGCGACGCTGCGCAGCGTGTCCAGCAGCAGGTCGGGATAGTGCGCGACCGGCGCGACACGGTGCCCGGTGAACAGCTCGGGGAAGAGCCGCATCATCATCTTGCGGTTCTCGAGCATGTAGCTCACACCGCTGGGCACGCGCAGGTTGTCTTCCAGCACGTAGTACTGACCGCTGCCGTCGCTGTGGCCTGCGCGCACGATGTCGACACCGGCGATGTGGCTGTAGACGCCGCCGGGCACGTCCACGCCCATCATCTCCTTGCGGAACTGGGCGTTGTTCAGGATCTCGTCGGCCGGCACGAGGCCGGCCTTGAGGATGTCCTGGTCGTGATAGACGTCGTGGATGAAGCGGTTCAGCGCGGTGACCCGCTGGGCCAGGCCGGCCTGCATGGACGTCCATTCGCTGGCGGGGATGACGCGGGGGATGAGATCGAACGGGATCAACCGCTCCGTGCCCTCCCCGCTGTCCTTGTCGCCGTAGACGGCAAAGGTGATGCCCACGCGGCGGAAGATCAGCTCGGCCTGCTCGCGCCGTTCGCGCATCAGCGATTCGGGCTGCTCCGCCAGCCAGCGGGCATAGGCCTCGTAGTGGGCGCGGGTGACTGGCCCCGCGGCGTTCATCTCGTCAAAGGCGGTCTGCATCGTTGCTCCTCTCACAACCAACGACGCAAAAACCGCGCCCACTCGGGCTGCGGTTTCTGGTGCGCACGGGCACTGCGACGGTGCAGTGAGCCCGCCGCAGAGGCGCCAAGGCACCAGGGTTATACAGTCAGAAGCGGAGTTGGAGCCCCGTGCTGGCCGACCGGCCTGCCTGAGGGGCCAGCGCGCGGATGGTCGGCACTGCCGTGGCGTTGTAGGCCAGCTTGTTGCCGAGGTTGTCCAGCTTGAGGTACCAGAGCGCGTCGGTCTGGCCCCAGCGGAGCTGGCGGCTGACGCTCAGGCGCACCGTGCCGTAGCCCGCCGTGGGCGTGTCGAACTCGGCGACGCGGGTCTGGCGGGCGGCACCGCGCCATTCCAGCTTGCCCGACCAGGCACCCAGCTTGGCTTCCAGCCCCAACATGGCGCGCAGCGGCGCCAGGCGGGGCAGCGGCTCGCCGGTCGCCCGGTTGTTGCCGCGCACGGCATCGAGCTGGGCCAGCACCGCCACGGCCGGGTGGGCCTGCCAGCGGCCTTCCAGCTCCACGCCGCGCAGCCGCGCCGGCACGGCCTGGAAGGCGTAGACCGGCAGGCTCTCGCCTTCGTCCTCGACGCTCTCGCCGGTGGCCTGCAGCGCGATGTAGTTCGTGAAGCGCGTCTCGTAGACGTTGACGTGCACATGGCTCTGGCCGCCCTCCCACTTGAGGCCGATGTCCGCGCCCTTGGAGCGCTCCAGGCCCAGCGTCGGGTCACCGCGCTCGAACGCGGCGCTGGCCACATGCAGGCCGTTGGCGAACAGCTCGTAATAGGCCGGCGCGCGCTGGGTGCGGTTCAGGTTGGCACTCAGGCTCCAGGCGCTGTCCAACGGCAGCACGCCGCTGAGGGCCAGGCTCAGCGGGCTGAAGCGCCGCGACTGCGCCGCACCAAAACGGTCGCCGCCTTCGGAGTCGACGGTCACCCGCTCGGTGCGTGCACCAGCCGACCAGTCCACGCCGCCCAGCTTCGCCTGCTCCAACAGGAAGACGCCGGTGCTGCGCGTGCGCGTGCTCGGCACGAAGGCCTCCTCGCCCAGCGCCGAGAAGTCCAGCGACTCGGTCTGCAGGCCGACGATGCCCTTGAGCGGCCCGAACGGCGCATGCTCCACCTCCAACCGGCCATCCGTGCCCCGGCTCTTGAACGTGGTGCCGACCTCGTCGCCCTCCATCTCGGTGTGCTCGTAGCGGTTGCGGCTGAGCTGCCAGCTGATGCGGTGGAGGGGCCCGGTGGTGGTGGCCCATTCACCGGCCGTGGCCAGGCGCTGGCGCTGCATCTTGATGGTCACGTCGGCCTCGGCGGTGGTGCCGTAGTCGGTGTGGAAGTCGTCCACCGACACGCCGGCAAAACCGCCCTGAAAGAACACCGAGCCGCCGACGGCGCCACCGTGGCTGCTCGCGGCGGAGTTGCGCACGCTCGTGCGGCTCTCGACGCCGTCCTCGGCCGGGCTGGAAAAGCGCGGTGCCCGCTGGTCATCGGCATCGCGGCCAGCCAGGTCGACGTGCCAGCCAAAGCCCGACTGCGGCGTGCCGCTGCCGCCGTCCAGCACGACGGCGCCGCTCTTGTCCTTGTTCGCACCGCCGAACCTGACCTCGGCCGCACCGCTCAAACCCTTGACGAGCGAGCGCGGGATGCGGTTGTCCAGCGTGTTGACGACGCCGCCCACCGCGTTGCCGCCGTACAGCAGCGCCGCCGCGCCGCGCAACACCTCGACCTTGTCGATGACCAGCGGATCGATGGCCACGCCGTGGTCGAAGCTGAGGTTGGACGCATCCACCGACGCGCCCGAGTTGTTGAGGATGCGCACCCGGTCGCCGTCCAGGCCGCGGATGCTGGGCCGGCTGGCGTTGGGGCCGAAGTTGGTGGCCGCCACGCCGGGCAGGCCTTGCAGCGTGTCGCCCAGGGTCGCGGCGCGGGTCAGCACGAGCTGGTCGCCGGACAGGGAATCGCTGGGCTGGGCCAGCACCTGGCTCTTCAGCGGGTTGCCGGTGACGACGACCTTGTCCAGAGTTTCGGTGGCTTGGGCTTGGGCGGCCAGGGAGACGGACAGGGAAAGGCAGGCGGCCGCGAGCGGCGCCAAGGCGAAGGAACGCATGAGAGAACTTCCGGGAGAAAAGACAAACGCCCGCGCCCCGGGATGACCGGGCGCGGGAAAGGCTTGGGTTTCAGGCGGAAGCGGGGGGCGCGCGGGCCGGCGGGCGCCAGGCGGCGTCGCGCTGCAGGGCCGGCGTTGGCCGCAGCGTGACGCGCGCGTCGACGGCGGCGCCGGCCGGCAGCGGTGCGGGCTCGGCGGCCGCTGCGCCGCCCGCCAGGTGGGCGGCGGTCAGGCAGAGGTCGCAATCGACCAGGTGAACGATGGCATCGTCCTGGTCGTGGCCGGCGTGCGAAAGCGCGTGCACACCCGCCATCGCTTGCGCGATGGGGAGCAGCAGGGCCAGCCACAACAGCCAGTTTCTTGACCAACGACGAAGGTTCACGGGCGCAATCCTAAACTCGGCCTCTTACAGAGCCTGAAGTCACCCGCTCATGAAGCTCATCGACACCATCCTGGCCGACGCGGCCGAGATCACGGCCATCCGCCGCGACCTGCACAAGCACCCCGAACTCTGCTTCCACGAGGAGCGCACCGCCGACGTCATCGCCAAGGCCTTGACCGACTGGGGCATTCCCATCCATCGCGGCCTGGGCAAGACAGGCGTCGTCGGCATCGTCAAGAACGGCACCTCGACCCGCGCCGTCGGCCTGCGCGCCGACATCGACGCGCTGCCCATGACCGAGCGCAACCAGTTCTCGCACGCCAGCAGCTACCTGGGCCGCATGCACGCCTGCGGCCACGACGGCCACACCGCCATGCTGCTGGCGGCGGCCAAGCACCTGGCCACCCACCGCAACTTCGACGGCACGGTCTACCTGGTCTTCCAGCCCGCCGAGGAAGGCGGCGGCGGCGCGCGCGAGATGATCAAGGACGGCCTGTTCGACAAGTTCCCGATGGAGGCCATGTTCGGCGCCCACAACTGGCCCGGCTTGAAGGCCGGCCAGTTCGCGCTGAAGCCCGGCCCGGTGTTCGCCAGCAGCAACGATTTCAAGATCACGCTCAGGGGCAAGGGCTCGCACGCGGCCATGCCACATCTGGGCGTCGACCCGGTGCCGGCGGCCTGCCAGCTCGTCACGGCCTTCCAGACCATCATCAGCCGCAACAAGCGGCCCATCGACCCGGGCGTCATCTCCGTGACGATGATCCACGCCGGCGAGGCCACCAACGTCGTGCCCGACACGGTCGTCATGGAGGGCACGGTGCGCACCTTCACGCTGGAGCTGCTGGACCTGCTGGAGCGCCGCATGAAGGACATGACCGAGCAACTGGCCGGCGCCTTCGAGCTGACGGCCGAGTTCGAGTTCCGCCGCAACTACCCGCCCACCATCAATCACCCCGCCGAGACGGAGTTCGTGCGCGGCGTCCTGACCGGGATGGTGGGTTCTGAGAACGTGCAGGAGTTCGAGCCGACGATGGGCGCCGAGGACTTCAGCTACTACCTGCTGAACAAGCCCGGCTGCTACTTCCTCATCGGCAATGGCGACGGTGAGCACCGCGTCGGCGGCCACGGCCTGGGGCCCTGCATGCTGCACAACCCGAGCTACGACTTCAACGACGAACTGATTCCGCTGGGTGGATCGATGTGGGTCCGTCTCGCGGAGCAATGGCTGGCCCAACCGAAATGAACCACGATCAAGTCATCAACGACACCCGCGACTGGGTCGTCAAGGCCGTCATCGGCCTCAACCTCTGCCCGTTCGCCAAGGCGGTGCATGTCAACGAACGAATCCGTTATGTCGTCAGCGACGCGACCGACCCCGAGGCGCTGCTGAAGGATCTGGCCCGCGAGCTGCTGGCGCTGAACCGGGCCGACCCCGAAGAGGTCGACACGACGCTGGTGATCCACCCGAACGCGCTGACCGACTTCCTGGACTTCAACGACTTCCTGGACGCGGCCGATGCGCTGGTGGATGAGCTGAAGCTGGACGGCATCCTGCAGATCGCCGACTTCCATCCGGCCTACCAGTTCGACGGCAGCGAGCCCGACGACATCGCCAACTACAGCAACCGCTCGCCCTACCCCACGCTGCACCTGCTGCGCGAGGAGAGCATCACCCGCGCCGTCGAGTCCATGCCCGACACGGCGGCCATCTTCGAGGGCAACCTCGACACGCTGGAAAAACTGGGCCACGAGGGCTGGGCGGCGCTGGGGCTCAAGCGCTGAGGAGCCTCTCGGGCATGGCGCGTTCGGGCCGAGCGCCGGGCCGCTCCCAAGCCGGCCCGCTCTGGCGATGTGCTTGCGGCTCAATGCCGCATGCATCGCCGTCCCCTTGGGGGCTGAGGCCGGACACAAGACGCCCAGTGGGCGTCTTGTGCCTGCCGAAGAGCTGCGGCACTGCCGCAGTGCGGTCTGCAAGACCGGCTGGGCTCGCCCGCGTGCAGCGGGAGCGAGCCCAGACGAGGGGTTCACTCCTTGACCCACGAGAAACCGCCGACCTTCTTCGGCGCATTCGCCCGCGTGCGCAGCACGGCGTCGAAGCCGCTCCTGCCGCCGTTCCACAGCGCCGTCAGCAGGCCCACCACGTCCTCGCGCGTGTAAGGCTCCAGGTCAGGGCGGAACTGCTTGATCGCCGCGGCCAGCATGTCGCGCGGCAACTCCTGGTGCGTGGCCAGCACGGCGAACATGGCGGCATGCAGGTCGGGCCAGGCTACGCACAGCACCTGGATGCGCCTGAGCGCCTCTGCAGGCGCCGCGCGGTGCCCCGGCAACAGCCAGCCCAGTTCGTCCGTGCCTGCATCGTCGGCGGCATCGTTCATCGCTTGTCTCCTTCGGTCCCCGAGATTTCTCACGCCTGGCGGCCGGCGTCAATCATTTATCGCCAACGAGAGCGCGCAAATCGGCACATTGCCCGGGGTTGAATGCGACCTGACGCCTCAGTCATGCGGCAAACTGCCCGGCTGCTCCCGTGCCCCTCGCCGCCATGCAACCCAAGACCCTTGCCCTGATCGACGACGACGCCGACTACTCGGAATTCCTGACGCAGTTCCTGCAGGAGCAAGGCATCGCGGTCAGCCGGTTTGACGACAGCAACGCCTTGCTGGCCGCCTCCGAGGCGTTCTCCTACGACTTCTATCTGGTCGACCTGATGCTGCCGGGCGTGAACGGCGTGGAGTTGATCAAGATCCTGCGCCGCCGCACGGATGCGGGTGTCGTCGTCGTGTCCGGCCGCCTGGGGCCCGAGGTGTTCCGCGAGGTCATCACGGCGGGCGCGGACATGTACCTCGTCAAGCCGGTGCAGTTCGAGCAGGTGGCGCTGGCGATCGCCGCTGTGCAGCGCCGCGTGGCCAAGCCGTCGCCGGCCGACGCCGTCTGGAAGCTGGACCGAGTCAGCGGCGAACTCCTGGTGCCGGACGGCACGCGCATCCAGCTCAGCGAGGCCGACCGGCAGCTGCTGGAATGCTTTGCCCAGGCCGGCGGCGAACCGGTCACGCGCGAGGCGTTGCTGAACCGGCTGGGTCGCGAGGTGGTCGAGGGCGATGCCGACGACGGGCTCTCAGCCACCATCTACCGGCTGCGCCGCCGCATCGAGCGGGCCACGCCGACGCTGGTGCCGCTGCAGAGCAAGTCGCGCGTCGGCTACGTGTTCCGCGCGCCGCTGCAGCTGATCTGATCCACGGGTAGGGCGGGTCAAGACCTGCCGTTGTGGTGGCATGCAACGAAACGGCGGGTCCCGACCCGCCCTACGTCGGCGCGTCAGCGGTCTTCAGCACCACCGCGTTGCGCCCGCCGCGCTTGGCCTCGTACAGCGCGGCATCGGCGCGTGCAACCAGCGGGCGCAGGTCCTCATCGCCCGGTGAAGCCAGACTCACGCCGATGCTGACCGTCAGCCTGCCCACTTCGGGGAAGAAGGCCGCCTCGACCGCAGTGCGGATCTTCTCCGCCGCCATGACGGCGTCCTGGGCACCGGCCAGCTCCGGCAGCAGCACGGCGAACTCCTCGCCGCCAAAGCGCGCCACCACGTCCGTCACCCGCACCGAGGCCTGCAACACCTCGGCGAGCAGGCGCAGCACGGCGTCGCCCACCGGGTGACCGAACTTGTCGTTGATGTGCTTGAAGTGGTCCGCATCGATCAGCAACAGCCCGTGCACGCGACCGCTGACGGCGCCGTAGCGGCGGTCCAGCGCGTAGGCCTCGGCCAGGCGCGCGTCCAGGCTGCGTCGGTTGTGCAGGCCGGTCAGCGGGTCGCGCGTGGCCAGGTGCTCCAGCGCGGCGTTGGCGGCCTCCAGTTCGGCGGTGCGCTGCTGCACCTGGGCCTCCAGCGTCGTGTTGGTCTGCTGCAGCGCCTGCTCGGTGGCCAGCAGCGAGCCGGCCATCGCATGCATGGCCTCGCTGAGGCGGGCCAGCTCCTGCGCACCGGGCTGCTCAGGGAAGTCGGGGATGCGGCGCTCGGACTGCACGCGCTGGGCCACGCGCGCCAGCTGTTCGACCGGGCGGCTGATGCGCCGCGCCAGCAGCAGTGCGGCCAAGGTCAGCGCGGCGGCGGCCAGCAGGCCCAGCAGCACCAGTTCGCGACGCAGGTCGCGCACCGGGCGCAGCGCCTGCTCCATCGGCTGGCGGGCGACGATGCGCCAGCCCAGGTCGGCGTGGGTGCGCGCCTGCAGCGTGGCCTCGCTGGCCAGGTAGGGCTTGCCGTCGAACACCAGCTCCCCCTCGAAACGCCCGCCCACCGGCTTGGGCAACACGGCCTTGCCTGCGGCCTGGGCGAGCTTCAGCGCCTCGGGGTAGAGAACGCGGCCCTGGCGGTCCAGGATGAGGGCGTCGATGCCGCTGCCAGGGTGCTGGCGCCGCGTGACGCCTTCGACGAGGCTGGTCACCCAGCGCCAGTGCGCATGCGCGCCGACGACGCCGCGCAGCCGGCCCTCGGCGTCGCGGATGGGGGCGGCGAAGTCGATGAAGCGCGTCGGCTCGCCGTTGGGCAGGGCCGGCAGCATGGTGGCCAGCAACTTGGCCTCGTGAACGTCGCCCACATAGACATGCTCGCGTGCGGCGATGAACCAGTCCCGCTGCGCCACCGAACGGCCCATCAGCATGCCGCCGCTGGCCTGCAGCACGGTGCCGTCCGGCGCGGCCACGCCCAGCCAGGCGAACTCGTCGTGCAGCGCTTGGCGGCGCTCCAGCGTTCCACGCACGAGGGCGGAGTCCAGCGGCCCGTTGACGAGATAGGGCGCGACGCTGAGCAGCTCGATCTCGCGCTCGCGGTCGCGCAGCTGCGTGGCCAGCAGCTCGGCGGCCGACTGCGCCGTGGCACGCACGGCGGCCTGCTGGGCGATGTAGATCTCGTCGGTCGCCACGCTGCCGAGGTAGCCACCCACCAGCGTCAGGATGGCCAGCGACAGGCCGCCCAGCACCAGGCTGAGCTGGCTGCGCAGGCTGGGCAGGCGGCGGGCGGGTTTGGCGAGGGCGTTGGGCGTCAAGAGGGTTTCAGTATCCATGCAGGCGCGCGCTCTCGGCATCAGCCTGCCTGCGGCAGTGTCAAGCGCATGACGGTGCCCGCCGCGCCGGTGCGCACCAGCTCCGCACTGCCACCGTGCAAGTCCATCACGCGGCGCACGATGTACAGGCCCAGGCCATGCGTGGACTCCGCCCCGCCGCCGCGCGCGCCGCGGCTGAACAGGCGCGGCAGCAGCTCGCGGGCGATGCCCGGGCCGGTGTCCACCACCTCGAACTGCAGCGCCGGTGGCTCGTCGAAGTCCATCACATGCAGCGTCACCGGGCTGGCGCCGGGCGCGTACTTCAGCGCGTTGGACAGCAGGTTGCGCAGCGCCAGGCGCAGCAGGCTCATGTCCATCAGCGCGGTGCGCGTGGCGGTGTGGCGGTGCACGACGACACGCTCGCGCTGGTCGCGCGCCAGGTCGGCGATGGTGACGGCGATCAGCGTGTCGATGTCGGTGTCCAGCCGGGCGATGCGGCCCGCGCCCGCCACCAGGCTGGCCGCCGCCAGCGTGTTGTCCACGCCGGCCAGCACCTGCCCGAGCACGGCCTGGGCACGCATCAGCCGCTGCTGGGCCTGTTGCTCACCGCGGCCGGCCAGGCTGGCGGCGGCGCTCTGCAGCGCGGCGCTGGCGTTGTTGAGGGGCTGTCGCACCTCGTGGGCCAGCACGTCCAGCATCTCGGAGCGCTCGCGCAGCAGGCGGTCCAGCTCCTGCACATGGCGCTCGGTCTGGCGGCGCATCTGCTGCTCCTGCGCCAGCTCGGCGCGGCGCTTCAAGTCCTCGGTGATGTCGTCCACCAGGGCATGCACGCGCAGCGGGCGGCCGTCGTCGGCGTACTCGGCCACGGCCGACACCAGCACGTCGCGCAGCAGGCCGTCGGCGCAGATCAGCTGCACGGGGCAGTCATCGGCATGGCCGTCGCGCCACACGGCCGGGCGGTAGACCTCGCGCACCAGCCGGCTGGACTCGGGCGTCAGGAAGTCGTCCAGCATGCGGCCGACCACCTCGTCGCGCCGATAGCCCAGCCGCTCCAGCCAGCGGTCCGACACGCTGAGCAACCGCCCCGCCGCGTCGACCGAATGCATCAGCGCCGGCGTCGTCTCGTACAGCGCGCGCAAGCGCTGGCGGCTGCGCTCCAGCTCCACCGTGGCGCGGTGGTGCTCGGTAACGTCCTGCAGCGCGCCCACCAGCCGCACCGGCGTGCCGTCCTGCCAGTCCACCTGGCCCTGGGCCAGCACCCAGATCTCGCGCCCCCGGGCGGTGACCAGTGGCAGCTCCAGGCTCCACGGATCGCCGTGGCTGATACCGCGCCGCACCGCTGCCTCGATGACGGGGCGCGCCTCGGGCCGGTAGTAGCCGATGGCCTCCTCCAACGTCGGCCGGTGGCCGGGCGCGAGATCGTGGATGCGGCAGGTCTGGTCGCTCCAGACCAGCGCCTGCGTCTGCAGGTCCAGGCTCCAGCCGCCCACGCCGGCGACGCGGCCGGTGCGATCCAGCAGGATCTTGCTGTCGCGCAGCTGGCGTTCGGCGGCAAGGCGGTCGGTCGCGTCCTCGACGATGCCGACAAAGCCGCGCAGGCTGCCTTGCGCAGTCAGAAGGGGCTGGGCACGCGAATGGACATGGCGCACATCACCACCCGCGCCCGCCGGGCGGCGGATGCGGTAGCTCATTTCGAACGGCTGCCGCCGGGCCGCCGATTGCCGCCACTGCGCCACGACGGCAGGCCCGTCCTCCGGATGCAGCGTGGCCCCCCAGCCCTCGCCCAGACTGTCCTCCAGCGTGATGCCGTAGATGCGCTCCCAGGCAGGGTTCACGTACTGGCACAGGCCGTCTGCATCCGTCTGATAAATACCCAGCGGCGACGATTCGGCCAGCACCTGCCAGCGCAGGTCGCTCTTGCGCTGCGCCTCGCGGCTGCCCTGGTCCCGCTCGCGCATCATCAGCGCCTCGGCGGCGGAATCGGCGAGGCGCATCAAGGCCTCGCGCTGCGCGTCCGTCAGCTGGCGCGGACGGAAGTCGACCACGCAAAGCGTGCCCGGGTGGCTGCCGTCGTCCAGGCGGATGGGCACGCCGGCGTAGAAGCGCAGCGGCGGCTCGGCCAGCACGTCCGGATGATTGGCGAAGCGCTCGTCCAGGCTCGCGTCGTTCACCTCGAACAGCCCGTCGGCCAGCAGCGTGTGGGCACAGAAGGTCTGCGCCCTCGGTGTCTCGCTGCGGCCGAAGCCCACGGCGGCCTTGAACCACTGGCGCTTCTCGTCCAGCAGGCCCAGCAACGCCACGGGCGTGCCGCAGACCTGCGCGGCCAGCGCGGTGAGGTGGTCGAACAGCGGCTCGGGCTCGCTGTCCATCACGGCCAGCGCGGCCAGGCGGGCCAGGCGGCGGTCTTCGTCGGGCGGCAGGTCTGGAATCACCATGGCGGCAGCTTAGGGCAAGCCCGCCACCGAAACCGGGGGGCACCCCGCCTTGGTCACGGGCCTGTCACGCAGCCGGCACAGCATGCGCGGTTTTGGTCCAACCGCCCGCCACCCCATGAAGCCCACCCGACTGATCCAGGCCCTCGCCGCCACCTTCGCCCTGACCCTGGGCAGCACCGCCCACGCCGCCAGCGTGCTGGACGGCGCCAGCCAGGTCTGGGCCACGGCCCACGCGGGCACACCCACTGGCTTCCTGTCCGAGATCGCCGCCTTCGACGCGACGAGCAAGACGCTGTGGGTGGCAGGCGTGCGCGGCGTCAACGTGCTGGACGCCAAGACCGGCGCGTCGCTGAGCTTCATCGACACCAGCGCCTGGGGCTCGATCAACAGCGTGGCCATCCACAACGGCGTCGCCGCCTTCGCCATCGAAGCCAGCGACCGCAAGCTGCCGGGCGTCGTGCAGCTCTACGACACGAGCAGCCGCTCGCTGCTGGCCGGCACCAACACCATTGCCGTGGGCTCGCTGCCCGACATGCTGACCTTCACGCCGGATGGCAGCCGCCTGCTGGTGGCCAACGAGGCCACGCCCAATACCGGCGACTACGGCACCCGCATCGGCGACTCGGTGCCGCGCGTCTACGGCACCAACGCCAACGACCCCATCGGCAGCGTCAGCATCATCGACGTCGCCAGCCGCACGGTCACGGCCACCGCCACGCTGGCCGGCGTGGCCCAGAGCGGCAGCCACATCCGCACCGGCACGGGCATGGACTTCGAGCCCGAGTACATCGCCGTCAACAAGGCTGGCACCGAGGCCTATGTGAGCCTGCAGGAAGCCAACGCCATGGGTGTGCTGAACCTGCAGAGCGGCCAGTTCACCAAGGTGGTGGGCCTGGGCGCCAAGGACTTCTCGCAAGCCGGCAACGCCATCGACACCCTCAATGGCGGCGGCGTCAGCTTCCAGAACGTGGCCGCCAAGGGCCTCTACATGCCCGACGGCATGGCAACCTTCCAGTCCGGCGCCAAGACCTATGTGGTGATGGCCAACGAAGGCGACTTCCGCGAAGACGACGCCGACCGCTCGGCCGCCAGCTCCGGCAGCCTGGGCGGCACCGGCAACCTGGCCAACCTGCGCGTGTCCAACACCGACTCGTCCGCCGGCAACCTGTTCGCCGCCGGCGCCCGTTCCTTCTCCATCCGCGACGCGGACGGCAACCTCGTCTACGACAGCGGCAACATCCTGGACGTCGAGGCGCACAAGCTCGGCCTCTACGACGACGGCCGCAGCCGCGACAAGGGCGTGGAGCCCGAAGGCGTGGAGCTGATGGAGATCGGCGGCAAGACCTTCGCCTTCGTCGGCCTGGAGCGCACGACCAGCGGCGCCGTGGCGGTGTTCGACATCGACGTGACCGACCCGGGCAAGACCAGCTTCGTGCGCATGCTGACGCTGGGCCAGGCCCGCCCCGAAGGCCTGGAGGGCTTCACGATGGATGGCACGCACTACCTGGCCATCGCCAGCGAAGGCGTCGACGGCGTGAACGCCGGCACGACGCTGTTCGCGCTGGCACCGGTGCCGGAGCCGGGCACCTATGCGCTGATGCTGGCCGGCCTGGCCGGCGTGGGCCTGATGGCCCGCCGCCGCCGGGGCTGAGGCCCAAGTTCTACCCACCCAAGCGGGTGGGCAGGCTGACCTACCGCAGCACGGTGACGCTGGGCGGCAGCGACGACCGCGCGGACTTGCGCCACAGCGCCACCGCCACATGCACGGCCACGCCGACGCCCAGCAGCAGCAGGGCGCCCAGGCTCCACACCACCCAGGCCAGCACGGTGACACCGCCGGACAGCCAGGGCAGCGTGCCCACCAGTGCCTGCAACTGCGGCGTCAGCGTTTCCAGCGTGCCGGCCAGCCACTCGGCCACCGGCACGGGCAGCCAGGCCGTCAGCGCCTCGGGCAGGCTCCAGTCCCCTGTACTCAGCGTGCCGGCCTTGGACAGCGCCGCCGCCAGCAGCGCCTCACCGGCCCACACCAGCCCGGACCACATGGCCAGCAGCAGCAACACCAGCACCCATCCCGCAACGATCCACATGGCACGAACTCCAGTCAGAAAACTGGCGGAGTGTCTTCGCCATCGCGGCGGCAAGGAAGGCGCCTGAGGCTCAGCGACGGTTCGGGAAAACCGGAGGTTTCACCAAAACCGACGCTGGCCGAGGCCCGCCGGCGCGAACTCCCGGCTTGGGCCTCAAGTGCTACCCCACTCGTGCCAGCACCGGCTTCAGCGCCACGCCGGTGTGGCTGCCGCTGGCCACCACCTGCTCCGGCGTGCCGGCCACCACCACGCGACCGCCGGCATCGCCGCCCTCCGGGCCCAGGTCCAGCACCCAGTCGGCCTCGGCGATGACATCCAGGTCATGCTCGATGACCACCACCGAATGCCCGCCCGCCACCAGGCGGTGCAGCACGCGGATCAGCTTTTCCACATCCGCCATGTGCAGGCCCACGGTGGGCTCGTCCAGCACGTAGAGCGTGTGCGGCGCCTTCTGGCCGCGCCGGGCCACGTCGTCGCGCACCTTCACCAGCTCACTGACGAGCTTGATGCGCTGGGCCTCGCCGCCCGACAAGGTCGGCGACGGCTGCCCCAGCGTCAGGTAGCCCAGCCCCACGTCCTTCAACAACTGCAGCGGATGCGCAATCGACGGCATGGCCGCGAAGAACTCGACGGCCTCGTCGACCTCCATCGCCAGCACGTCGCCAATGCTTTTCCCCCGCCACGAAACACCCAGCGTCTCCGGGTTGAAGCGCTGGCCATGGCACTGGTCGCAGGGCACCTTCACGTCGGGCAGGAAGCTCATCTCGATGGTCTTCATGCCCTGGCCTTCGCAGCCGGGGCAGCGGCCCGCACCGGTGTTGAAGCTGAAGCGGGCCGGCGCATAGCCGCGCGCCTTGGATTCCAGCGTCTCGGCGAACAGCTTGCGGATGGCGTCCCAGAAGCCGATATACGTCGCCGGGCAGGAGCGCGGCGTCTTGCCGATGGGGGTCTGGTCGACCTCCAGCACGCGGTCGACCTGCTCGTGGCCTTCGATGCCGTCGCAGCCGGTCCACTTGGCCGGCGCCTTGCGCAGCGGCACGGCGACGGCCATGCCGGCCAGCAGCACGTCGCGCGCCAGCGTCGACTTGCCGGAGCCGGATACGCCCGTGACAGCCACCAGGCGGTGCAGCGGCACATCCACAGTCACGCCCTTGAGGTTGTGAAGAGCCGCGTTGAGCACCGTCAACTTGGGCGCATCCGATTCAATCGGTCGGCGGTCCTGCAGCGGATGAATGAGCGGGTGGGCCAGCATGCGGCCGGTGACTGAATCCGGCTCCAGCGCCAGCTGCGCCGCCGTGCCCTGGCCCACCACGCGGCCACCACGTTTGCCGGCACCGGGGCCGATGTCGATGATGTGGTCAGCACGTCGGATCGTGTCCTCGTCATGCTCGACGACCACCAGCGTGTTGCCCTTGTCGCCCAGCGTCGCCAGCGCCTTCAGCAGGATCTGGTTGTCGCGCGGATGCAGGCCGATGGTGGGTTCGTCCAGCACATAGCAGACGCCTTGCAGATTGCTGCCTAACTGCGCGGCCAGGCGGATTCGTTGCGCCTCACCGCCCGACAGCGTGGGCGCCGCGCGGTCCAGCGTCAGGTAGCCCAGGCCGACCTCCTGCAGAAACTCCAGGCGGCCGAGGATTTCGCTCACCACGTCACGCGCGATGTCGGCGTCACGACCATGCAGATGCAAGCCCTTCACCCAGGCCTGCGCCTCGCCCACGCTCCAGGCGGCCACGTCGCCGATGGCCTTGTCCTCGAACTCGACCGAGCGCGCCGTCGCGTTCAGCCGCGTGCCGTGGCAGTCCGGGCAGGCCGCGTCGGTCAGGCCTTCGACCTCGGCTTCCTCGGACGGGAAGCTCTGCTCGCGGCCGCGGTTGTCGTCGTCCTGCACGCTGTCGTCCAGGGCCTTGCGCTGCTCGCGTGTCAGGCTCAACCCGGTGCCGACGCAGCTGGTGCACCAGCCGTGCTTGGAGTTGTAGGAGAACAGCCGTGGGTCCAGCTCGGGGTAGCTGGTGCCGCAGATGGGGCAGGCGCGCTTGGTGGAGAACACCTTGACGGTGCCGACACCGGCGCCGGTCGCGCCGGCCTCCACGCTGAGACCGTCCAGCGGCGCCAGCAGATGCAGCACGCCCTTGCCGATGTCCAGCGCCTTGGCCAGCAGCTCGCGCAGTTCGGCCTCGCGTTCGGGTTCGATGACGAGATCACCGACCGGCAGCTCCAGCGTGTGCTCCTTGAAGCGGTCGATGCGCGGCCAGGGGCTGGTGGGCAGGAACTCGCCGTCCACGCGCAGATGCGTATGGCCCCGGCCCTTGGCCCATTTGGCGAGGTCGGTGTAGACGCCCTTGCGGTTCACCACCAGCGGCGCAAGCAGGCCGACATGCTGGCCCCGGTAGTCGCGCATCAGCTGCGCGGCGATGGACTCGACGCTTTGCGGCTTCACCGGCGCACCGTCCTTGGTGCAGTGCTGCACGCCCAGCTTGACGTAGAGCAGGCGCAGGAAGTGCCAGACCTCGGTCGTCGTCGCGACCGTGCTCTTGCGGCCGCCGCGCGACAGCCGCTGCTCGATGGCGACGGTCGGCGGGATGCCCCAGACGGCATCGACCTCGGGCCGGCCGGCCGGCTGCACGATGGAACGCGCGTAGGCATTCAGGGATTCAAGGTAGCGGCGCTGGCCTTCATTGAACAGGATGTCGAAGGCCAGCGTGGATTTGCCGGAACCCGACACACCGGTGACGACGTTGAACTTGCCACGCGGGATGTCCACGCTCAGGCCCTTGAGGTTGTGCTCGCGGGCATTGACGATCTTGATGGCCTCGTCGGTCTGGCGGCGGCCACGGATGATGGACTGCAGGGGGCGGCCCTCTTCAACCGCCATCGCTGGACGATCCATGTGCAGCGCGTAGTCGCGCAGCGCGGCGGCGGTGTGCGAGGTGGCGTGCTGGGTGATCTCCTCGGGCGTGCCGGTGCAGACGATCTCACCGCCTGCCTCGCCGCCCTCGGGGCCCAGGTCGATGAGCCAGTCCGCCGCGCGGATGACGTCCAGGTTGTGCTCGATGACGATCAGGGAATGGCCGGCGCTCAGCAGCTTGCGCAGCGCACGCATCAGCTTGGCGATGTCGTCGAAATGCAGGCCGGTCGTCGGCTCGTCGAACAGGAACAGCGTGCCCTTCTTGGCCACGCCAAAGCGCGGCGACGCGGCCGCCTCGGCCAGGAAGCCGGCGAGCTTGAGGCGCTGCGCCTCGCCGCCGGACAGCGTCGGCACCGGCTGGCCCAGGCGCACGTACTCCAGGCCCACGTCGACGATGGGCTGCAGCTTGGCGAGCACGGCGCGGTGTTCGCTGAACAGGTGCACCGCTTCGGCAACCGTCAGCTCCAGCACGTCGGCCACACTCAGGTCGCGGTCCTTCAGCGTCAGCTTGGCATCCAGCATCTCGGCGCGGAAGCGCTTGCCGTCACAGTCCGGGCAGCGCAGGTAGACGTCGCTGAGGAACTGCATCTCGACATGCTCGAAGCCCGAGCCACCGCAGGTCGGGCAGCGGCCGTCACCGGCGTTGAAGCTGAACATGCCGGCCGTGTAGCTGCGCTCGCGGGCGATGGGCGCGTCGGCGAACAGCTTGCGGATCTCGTCGAAGGCGCCGACATAGCTGGCCGGGTTGGAGCGCGCCGTCTTGCCGATGGGCGACTGGTCGACGAACACCGCGTCGGCGAGGAAGTCACCGCCCAGCAGGCGGTCGTGCGCGCCGGGCGTCTCGGTCGCCTTGCCGAACTGGCGGGCCAGCGCGGGGTAGAGCACGTCCTGCATCAGCGTGCTCTTGCCCGAGCCGCTCACGCCGGTGACGACGACCAGGCGCTGCAACGGGAAGGCGACGGACACGTTGCGCAGGTTGTGCTCGCGCACGCCTTCGAGGATGAGCTTGGGCGTGGACTCGTCCACCAAGCGCTTCAGGCCCATGCCGACATGCTTGCGCGCGCCCAGGTAGGCGCCGGTGAGCGTGTCCGCCGAGCGGATGTCTTCGGGTGTGCCGTCGAAGACGATCTGCCCACCGCGCTCGCCGGGGCCGGGGCCCATGTCGATGAGCCGGTCGGCCGCCAGCATGACGGCCGGGTCATGCTCGACGACGACCAGCGTGTTGCCCGCATCGCGCAGCCGCTTCATGGCCTGCACGATGCGGCCCATGTCGCGCGGATGCAGGCCGATGCTGGGCTCGTCCAGCACGAACAAGGTGTTGACCAGTGAAGTCCCCAACGCCGTGGTCAGGTTGATGCGCTGCACCTCGCCGCCGGAGAGTGTGCGGCTCTGGCGGTCCAGCGTCAGATAGCCCAGGCCCACGTCGCAGAGGTAGCGGCTGCGGTGGCGGATCTCGTCCAGCAGCAGCTTCAACGCTTCGTCCAGCATGGTGCTGGGCAGTTGCAGTCCGTCGACGAAATCGCGCAGGCGCTGGATAGGCAACTGCATCAGGTCGTGCAGGGAGAGGCCTGGCAGCGCTTCGAGCTGCTCGCGGCTCCAGTCGACGCCCACCGGCAGAAAACGCTGTGCTGCAGGCAGCGCAGCGTCCGCCAGCGCCTTGGAGCCAACACGCCACAGCAGCGCCTCGGTCTTCAGCCGCGCACCCCGGCAGCTCGGGCATTCGGTGTAGCTGCGGTACTTGGACAAGAGCACACGGATATGCATCTTGTAGGCCTTGCTCTCCAGGTACTCGAAGAAGCGCTTGACCCCGTACCACTGCCGGTTCCAGTTGCCGTTCCAGTTCGGCGTGCCGTTGATGACCCAGTCGCGGTGGGCCGGCGACAAGTCCTTCCACGGCGTGTCGCGCGGTATGCCGGCCTCGCCGGCGTACTTCAGCAAGTCGTCCTGGCTGTCCTTCCAGGCCGGTGTCTGCAGCGTCTTGATGGCGCCGTTGCGCAGCGTCTTGCGGTCATCGGGGATGACGAGGCCCAGGTCCACGCCGATGACGCGGCCGAAGCCCCGGCAGTTGTCGCAGGCGCCGAACGCGGAGTTGAACGAGAACAGCGCCGGCTGCGGGTCGGCGTAGCGGATGTCGCTCTCGGGACAATGCAGGCCGGTAGAGAAGCGCCACAACGTGGCGCCTTCGTCGCCGACGTAGACGCTGAGCCGGCCTGAGCCTCGTTTCAGCGACAGCTCGATGGCCTCCATCGCACGCTGTTTGCCAGCGCCCTGGATGCGGAAGCGATCCGCCACGACGTCCAGCAGCTTCTTGCCGTCCGATTCACGCTCGGCCTGCACCCGCGTGAAGCCGCTGGCCGACAGCCACTGGGCGACTTGCTCGGCACTGGTGTTCGCCGGCAACTCCACCGGAAAGGTAAGCACCATCCTGGGGTCGCCGCCTTCGGCCGCACGCGCCATCAGCTCCACATAAATGCTCTGCGCCGTGTCATGCCTGACCGGCGCTGCCGTCTTGCGGTCATAAAGCTCCGCCGCGCGGGCAAACAGCAGCTTCAGGTGGTCGTTCAGCTCCGTCATGGTGCCGACCGTGGAGCGGCTGGTGCGCACCGGGTTGGTCTGGTCGATGGCAATGGCCGGCGGCACGCCGTCCACCTTGTCCACCGCCGGCCGGTCCATGCGGTCCAGGAACTGGCGGGCGTAGGCGGAGAAGGTCTCCACATAGCGCCGCTGGCCCTCGGCATAGAGGGTGTCGAACACCAGGCTGGACTTGCCCGAGCCGCTGGGGCCGGTGACGACGGTCAGCTCTGCGGTGCGCAGATCCAGGTCGAGGTTCTTGAGGTTGTGCTGGCGAGCGCCTCGGATTCGGATCAGACCGTCGGACATGGATGGGGGCCAAAACTGCAAAGGCGAGCAGTGTAGGGAGCCGTCAAGGCGAAACGCGTCAGCACAAGCCACCCGGCAGCGCCTCCGTCAGCCTACGTGAACGGCCAAGGCTGTTCCTATTTCCGACGCCGCCGGTTGCGTCGCGGCGCTGCCTGCGGCAACAATCGGCCTACCCCTTACCGGGGGCCATAAAAACGACCGAGGAAATGGGATGGACTATTCAAGGCTGCCTGCTGACGTGCCCACGCATTCACTCTGGCTCAGCGCCGCCGCCGGCGGTGCGGGCCTTGATGCGCCGCAGCCAGACTCCGACGAAACCCAGGCGCAACGACGCCAGCCCCAGGTGCTGTTGGTCGAAGACAACCACATCAACCAGGTCGTCGCCCTTGAATTCCTCGCGCTGATGGGCGTGCACGCCACGCTGGCCAGGAATGGCATCGAGGCGCTGGCCGCCTGCGAACAGGCCGCACCGGATCTGGTGCTGATGGACATCCAGATGCCCGGCATGGACGGCCTGGAATGCGCCCGCCGCATCCGCGCCCAGCAGCGCGACGGCAAGATGGTCAACTTCCCCATCCTGGCCCTCACCGCCCATGCACTGGACGCCGACGTGGCGGCCAGCATGGATGCGGGCATGGACGAGCACCTGACCAAGCCGCTGGACTTCGTCGCGCTGCGCACGCGGTTGCAGCGCTGGCTGAAGCTGCCGGGGACGCATTGAGCCCCTCGCTCAGTCTAGCCTGCTGGACGCGGCAAGCCTGAGCGGTCCCCCGAGGGGACGGCGATGCTCGCGGGGAAGGCCCCGCTCGCACATCGCCAGACGGGCCGGCTTCGGAGCGGCCCGGCGCTCGGCCCGCAAATTCACGACGGCCGCGTAGATGCCGTTCAGCCCGCCGGCACGTAGACGTAGCCCACGTTGCGCACGGTCTTGATGACCTCCGGCTTGTCCGGGTTGCGCTCCACCTTGCGGCGCAGGCGCATGACGCGCAGGTCGATGCTGCGGTCGAAGACATCCCAGCCGCGGTTGTGCGCCTGCTCCATGATCTGGTCGCGGTTCAGTGGCCGGTTGGGGTGGCGGGCAAACAGCGCGAGCAGGTCGAACTCGGCGGCGGTGATGTCGATCTCGGCACCGTCCGCACCGAAGAGCTTGCGTTCGCCCAGATGCAGCCGACAGGGGCCGAAGGGCACGCGCTCCTCGGACGCCGGCTCGGCCTCGGCCGCCGCCGGTGCGGCCGTCACCTGCAGCCGGCGCAGCACGGCGCGCACGCGGGCCAGCAGCTCGCGCAGCTCGAAGGGCTTGGCGACGTAGTCATCCGCGCCCACCTCCAGGCCAACGATGCGGTCGATGGCCTCGCCGGCCGTCGTCAGCATCAGCACGCCCAGTCGCGGGTGGGCCTCGCGCAGCGCGCGGGCCAGCGACAGGCCGTTCTCGCCGGGCATGTTGATGTCGAGCACGGCGACGTCGGGCACGCGCTCGGCGACCCGGGCGCGGGCAGCGGCGGCGTCCTCGGCCTGCAGGACCTCGAAGCCGTTGCGGCCGAAGTACTCGGCCAGCAGGGCGCGCAGTTCGGGCTCGTCGTCGACGAGCAGGACGGTGGGCAGGGTGTCTGGCATGGCGGCGAATGATAGGCAGGCTCAAACGACGGCGGCGTGGTGCTGAAACAAACGCAACACGCGGCCGCCGGTGCTGAAGCCGCGCTGAAACGCCCGCCGCAGACAGTCCAGTCACCGAACAGGAGCAACGCCATGAACTTCCGCAGCGACAACCCGCACACCGACTGGCCCGAAACGATGGTCGTGACCTTCCGCAGCGAGGCCTTCGCCGAAGACCTCGATGACTGGGACGAAGCGCCCACCGTCAGCAGCCATCCGCTGGAGCGCCTGGTCGCTGCGCTGCCGCTGCTGTGCATCTTCGCCCCCGTCGCCGACGCCTACCTGCGCGGCTGACCTTCAACCGCAGAACGCTCGTGTTGCTCGCTGCCCCCGAGGGGTGCGTCAGCTTCGGGTGGCCGATCACCAAGCCCAAGGACCTCGCCATGACCCCGCATCAAGTCCACCTCATCCGCAGCAGCTTCGAGCCGTTGAAGCCCCTGGCCGCCACGGTGGCCCAGTCCTTCTACGCCCAGCTGTTCACCCGCGACGCCGCCCTGCGCGCGCTGTTCCGCGGCGGCGACATGGGCGAGCAAGGCGCCCGGCTGATGCAGATGCTGGCCGCCGCCATCGACCTGCTGGACCGCCCGGCCTCGCTGACGCCCGTGCTGCTCAAGCTGGGTCAGCGCCACGCGGGCTACGGTGTCGTCGATGCGCACTACGCCAGCGTCGGCGCCGCGCTGCTGGACACGCTGTCTGCCGGCCTGGGCGACGCCTTCACGCCGGAAGTGCGCGAGGCCTGGACGACGATGTACGGCCATGTTGCGAAGACCATGCAGCAGGGCGCGACCGAAGCGCAGGCCATGGCAGCCTGAGCGTCTTTATCATCGGCCGCGCCATGAGGAAAGGCGCCCGATGACCGAGACCCTTCACTTTCACCCCGCGCCGGACGCCGGCGTCGGCGAGCTCAGCCAGGTGCTGCAAGCCACGCTGCCGCTGCTGTCGCAACTGCTCGAAGCCGTGCCCGCGCGGGTCGTCGTGCTGGACGTGGAGGAACGCTTCGTCTGGGCCAACCACGAGTTCTTCAAGTTCACCGGCCTGCATCCCAAGCAGGTGCTCGGCCAGCCCATCGGCCGCATCGTCGGCGACAACGCCTACGCCAGCTACGGCGGCGTGCGCGCCCGCCTGGCCAGCGGCCAGACCGTGGCCTGGGAGGGCTGGACGGAGCTGGCCGGCGCGGGCCGGCGCTACATGCGCGAGCACCTCGTACCGGTCGACGTGCAGGGCGGCGTGCCGCAGGCCACCGTCGTCATGAGCCTGGACCTGACCGAGCTCAAGCGCCGCGATGCCGAACTCTCCGCCAAGGTCGCCGAGCTGGAGGCCACGCAGGCGCTGAAGGCCTCCATCTTCGACAACGCGATGGCCGCGCTGGTGTCCACGGACGAGACTGGCCATGTCGTCGAGTTCAACCCGGCAGCGGCGGCCATGTTCGGCCTCACGCGCGAGCAGGCGCTGGGCCGCTCGGTGGCCGAGGTGATGATCCCGCCCCGGTTGCGGCCGATGCACGACGCCGGCATGGCGCGTGTGACGGCCGGCGGCGAGCAACGCGTCATGGGCCGGCGCGTCGAGATGCCGGCGCTGCGTGCGGACGGCAGCGAGTTCCCCGTCGAGATGGTGTTGTGGCGCACCGGCGTCGGCAGCCAGACCTTCTACACCGCTTCGCTGTTCGACCTCTCCGAGCGCGCAGCCGCGCAGGGCGAGATCGAGCGCCAACGCGAGGCACTGCGCCAGAGCGAGAAGCTGACCGCCATGGGCAGCCTGCTGGCCGGCGTGGCGCATGAGCTGAACAACCCGCTGTCCATCGTCATGGGCCGCGCCTCGCTGCTGGCCGAGAAGATGAGCGGCAGCCCGCTGGCCAGCGACGCCCAGCGCATCCACGAGGCCGCCGAGCGCTGCGGCCGCATCGTCCGCACCTTCCTGAACATGGCGCGCAGCCGGCCCGCCAACCGCAGCGAGGTGGCGCTGAACGAACTCGCCACGGCTGCCATCGACATGCTGGCCTATGTGCTGCGCAGCCATGGCATCGCCGTCACGCTGGACCTGCTGCCCGGCCTGCCGCCGGTGAAGGCCGACGCCGACCAGATCGGCCAGATCGTGCTCAACCTCATCGTCAACGCGCAGCAGGCGCTGGGCGCACGCGACCAGGGCCGGCGCCTGGTCGTCTCCACCGGTCTGGCGCCGATGACCGACGGCGACCGCCGCCGCGTGCCGCGCGTGTGGATGCGCGTGCGCGACAACGGCCCGGGCATTGCGCCCGAGCTGCGCGAGCGCATCTTCGAACCCTTCTTCACGACCAAGAGCGAAGGCGTGGGCACGGGCCTGGGCCTGGCCGTGTCGCGCTCCATCGCCCGCGACCACGGCGGCGAGCTGACCATCCAGGACGATGGCTCGGGCGCCTGCTTCTGCCTGCAACTGCCCGTCAGTGGCGAGCGCGAGGCCAGCGAGACCGAGCCCGTGCCGCTGGCCGAGACCGACGAGGTCAGCGCGCGCCTGCTGGTCGTCGACGACGAGCCCGAGATCGCCGAGCTGATCGGCGAGATGCTGGCGGGCGCGGGCTATGAGGTCATGACCGCCGAGTCCGGCGCGGTGGCGCTGGCGATGCTGGAAGAGGCGCGCTTTGACGCCATCGTCAGCGACCTGCACATGCCCGAGCTGGACGGCGCCGGGCTGTGGCGCGAGGTCAAGCGCCGCCACCCGCAGCTGGCGCGGCGCATGCTGTTCGTCACCGGCGACACGCTCTCGCCCACGGCCCGCCAGTTCCTCGACGAGGCGCGCTGCGACCGCTTGAACAAGCCGTTCTCCAAGGCCGAGCTGCTGGCTCGCGTGACGGCGCTGCTGACGGCGTAACCACACGGCGGGCCGCCCATAATCGCCCGCACAAAAAACCATCCGGAGACAAACCGATGAAGCGACGCATGCTGCTGCCCGTGATGTTGAGCCCCTGGCTCGCGCAGGCTCAAGGGCTCAAGCCCATGACGTGGATCGTGCCCTTCCCCGCCGGCGGCGGCACCGACGCCTTCGCGCGGCCGCTGACCACGCTGCTGACCCGACAGCTGGGCCGCCAGGTGCTCATCGACAACAAGGGCGGCGCCGGTGGCACGGTGGGCGCGAGCGTGGCGGCGCGGCTGGCGCCGGACGGCACGAACTTCTTCATGGGCGCGGTGCACCACGCCATCGCGCCGTCCATGTACCCGAAGCTGGACTACCGGCTGGAGGAGGACTTCATCCCCGTCGCGCTGCTGGCCAGCGTGCCGCAGGTCATCGTCGTGCACCCCGGCCAGGTGCCGGTGACCGACCTCAAGGGCCTGCTGGCCACGGTGCGTGCCAAGCCGGGCAAGCTCAACTACGGCTCGGCCGGCAATGGCACCTCGCACCACCTGGCCGGCGAGCTGTTCAAGCTGCAGACCAAGACCTTCATCACCCACATCCCCTACCGCGGTGCCGGCCCGGCGCTGCAGGACTTGATCGCCGGTCAGGTGGACTTGATGTTCGACGGCCTGGGCTCGTCGGCGGCGCACATCAAGGGCGGGCGCATCAAGGCACTGGCCGTCGCCGGAGCCAAGCGCGCGGTCGGCTTCCCCAATGTGCCTACCACCGCCGAAGCCGGCGTGCCGGGCTACGAGGTGTCGACCTGGTATGGCCTGTGGGCGCCGAAAGGCACGGCCAAGGAAGCCGTCACAGCCATGCAGGCCGAACTGCGCAAGGTGTTCGCGACCGACGAGATCCGCAGCGTCTGGAACGGCCTGGGCGCCGAGACGCCCAACCTGTACGGCGACGCCTTCGGGCAGTTCGTCAGTTCTGAGATCAAGCGCTGGGCGGCCGTCGTCAAGGCCTCTGGCGCCAAGATGGACTGATCCACGATGAATCTGTACTCAGCCCTGCGCGCCGGCTGGCCCGCCGACCTCGACGCGACCGCCATCGACAGCGGCGGCGCGCTCTACTCGTGGCGCGACCTGGAGAGCGGCAGCGCGATGCTGGCCAACTGGCTGGGCAGGCTCGACCTGGCCCCAGGCAGTCGCGTCGCCGTGCATGCCGACAAGAGCGTCGAGGGCCTGATGCTCTACCTGGCCGTGCTGCGCGCCGGCTTCGTCTACCTGCCGCTGAACCCGGCCTACCAGGCCAGCGAGCTGGCGCACTTCATCACCGACGCGGCGCCGGGCGTCGTCGTCTGCGCGGGCCGCAACTTCGGCTGGGTCAGCAAGCAGGCCTTCCAGCGCGGCGTGCGCTGGGTGTTCACGCTGAACGACGACCGCAGCGGCACGCTGCTGGACCGCGCCGCACAGATGCCGCTGGCCCACGAGCCCGTGGCGCGGGCGGAGAGCGACCTCGCCGCCATCCTCTACACCAGTGGCACGACCGGGCGCAGCAAGGGCGCGATGCTGAGCCACGGCAACCTGTTGTCGAATGCCCAGACGTTGCAGACGTTCTGGGATTGGCAGCCGAGCGACGTACTGCTCCACGCGCTGCCCATCTTCCACGTGCACGGCCTGTTCGTCGCCTCGCACGGCGCGCTGTTGAACGGCAGCCGCATGCTGTGGTTCAACAAGTTCGACGCCACGGCCGTTGCGCGCCGCCTGCCCGAGGCCACCGTCTTCATGGGCGTGCCGACGCTCTACGTGCGCCTGCTGCAGGAGAAGGTGCTGGACACGAAGAACATCCGCCTCTTCATCAGCGGCTCCGCGCCGCTGCTGATCGAGACCTGGCGCGACTGGCAGGCCCGCACGGGCCACCTGATCCTGGAGCGCTACGGCATGAGCGAGACGCTGATGCTGACGTCCAACCCCTGTCGCGCTGAGGACGGCGAGCGCGTCGGTGGCACGGTCGGCCGGGCGCTTCCGGGCGTCGGCCTGCGTGTGCTGCGCGATGACGGCGAGGCTTGCGCGGTGGACGAAATCGGCCATGTGCAGGTGCGCGGCCCCAACGTCTTCAGCGGCTACTGGCAGATGCCGGAGAAGACGGCCGAGGAGTTCACGGCGGACGGCTGGTTCAGGACCGGCGACGTGGGCCGCGTCGACGCGAACGGCTACCTGACGCTGATCGGCCGCAGCAAGGACCTCATCATCAGCGGCGGTTTCAACGTTTACCCGGCCGAGGTGGAGGGATTCCTGAACGAGTTGCCGGGCGTCGGCGAGTCGGCCGTCATCGGCGTGCCCCACCCAGACTTCGGCGAGGCCGTCGTGGCGGTGATCACGCCGTCAGGCCAGCCCGACCCCGAGGCACTGATCCGCGAGCTGAAGGGCCGCATCGCCGGGTTCAAGGTGCCCAAGCGGGTCATCGTGGTGAACGAGCTGCCGAGGAATGCGATGGGGAAGGTGCAGAAGAAGCTGCTGAGGGAGCAGTACGCGGGGTTGTTCACCTAGGGCTCTGACCGGAAGAATTAAAGTCGACATCGAGGGGTGTTGATTTCATTGACTTTTTTCGTGCCGGCGAAAGTCGACATCAGGCCCCCTTGATTTCATTGACTTTTTTGCCCCTCAAAACAGCGTTTTGCAAAATTAAAGTCGACATCGTGAGAGAAGCGACGTCGACGTGGGACTGCTAGCCCCACAGACTGAAGCGCCAATTACCCGCAAGTCCAACCTAAAGGCTTTACGCTAAAGCCCAATTCGGCATCTGGGAGAAGTCTGTAGCCGCAGCTGCCGCGCTCGGTACCGGTACGACCTAGCCGACGAACCGTCTCCGACGTCGTACCGGTCCAAGCAAGATTCAACCAACAGTTCTTCGCTATCCATAGCTCAGCGAGCATAGTTTCCCGGCCGGGATGATGCTGGCCAAAGCAAAAAGCCGCCGGGCAAGCGTGCCAGTGCGGACTAAAGTTGTGCCAAGCGCCGTTGACTCAGTTCGGTCTGTTGGCGCCCCTCGTTCACGGAGGCTCTCTAGCTGCGCCGGGCCACGATGGTCATCATCAGCATCGGCAGGCGAGAGCATTCAACCCTTGTCGTCGTTCCCGCCGCTGGAAGGAAGAAATAGGCTCTTTGGAGGAGCCGAAATCAGCGTCCGGGATACTGTTCCGAGCTCAGGCCAAACGGGCTCTATCCGCGTGTAGACGGCGTTGTCGACCCGCACGCGGCGTCTGGAGTCAAACAGGTCCACCAGCTCGCGGGCAACTTCATGCTCTAGCTCTTGGATGGTGGCGTCGAGATGCTCGACCTTGAAGCCAGCGTCTTTCAGCTTCTCCCGCAAGCCCAGCGCCTTCTGCACTGACTCCATCTTTTCCGGAAGCGTTTTCGAGCGGCCTTCATTGGTGTACCTGCGATAGGACCATGCAAAGAAGGCAGTAACCAGCGTTCCCAACAGCCCGATGACCGTCGGATTCCCGGCCAAGTCCATCCACCAGCTTCCGGACTCGATTCTTCGAGCACGCAGCTGTCGGTCGCCGCCTTGCAGCTCAGCAATTTCCGCAAGCCTTCGGTACAGCGTCGCAAAGAACGTCAGAAACGCCGCCATCTCTTCGAGGCTCAGGTCGTCGTCGATGGCAATCACTAGGCGTCCCCCCTCTGCAAGGGGTTCCGGCTCAAGAGCTTGGCTCACACTCTCGGCAATCTCCACGAGAGCGTCGTATCGACGCCCAAGGGTATGCGCCGCAAGTAGGAGGTTGAAACCAGCCTGGGCGTTCTGCCCCTCAAGGAAGGTGTCGAGGCTGTGCTTAAAGGCCGTCAGGCTTTCCTCCACCTTCTCGACCGGCGCCGGCAAGGGAACGAGCGATACCGCTTCCTCCAGATGCTCGGCAGCCTTAAAAATCGCGGAAGAAGGATTGCCGCGCAGTGCCGTGCCGGCTTCCGCCATCACCTGGTGCATCTCCGAGTTAATGCTTTGCCATTTGCTTGAATCCTCGGGCAACTTCGAGATGGGCGAGAGCACCCGCTCATACCTCTGGCTCAAGTCCGTCACAAATGAGGTCAGCGGCGCGTACGTTTGCCTCGTGCCAAGAAAACGCTGAAGCGCCTCGGTAAATGTGCTGGTGAGCATCAAGTCCTCTCCCTTTCGTTGGTCTATGCGTAGTATCCGGCGGCTGCCACGTAGTCACGGGCGCAAGTTCCACCGGCATTGGTCGGCGACGCCGCTGAGGATGCGTCGAAAGCCAGCCGCCGCGTACACATTGGACCGAGGTACTCACCGTTCGCTACTGCGTCCCTTCGACTACAGACTACCCACCGATGCTCACCGCCCCTGTCAAGCTTGAAGACCCGCACTCGATTCCCAAGGCCCTGCGTCAGGCCTTGAACGCGCATGACCGCGAGATGCGCGCAACTCGAGACACCGAGAGCCTCATCCGCGGCGGCCCGCTCGATGCAATAGCCGACGCACTGTCTGAGCACCTGTGCGCCCAGCGCATCCACGGCTACCACTGCACTCGAGAGCCGGAGCCGGGCTACTTCAAGCGTCACGGCCTACGTGCAACCAATCTCAGAGCCCACCAGGACGAATTTCTGCACTCGCTGGGGCACCACTTCACCGACAACGAGCAGTCGTACATGCGCAAGCAATGGGCGGCGTACTTCGATGCTGGCCAGGTCAAATCGCGGGAGGGAAAGGTGTGGGCGTGCCTCACGCGCAGCCTTGCTGTTTCGCATGGGACTAAACCGTTCTTCAGGGCCTATGGCGGCGAGGCCATTCACATGCCCCTCGCCGACGACTCATCGGTCATAGAGAAGCTGAAGACGCTCGGCGAGCCCGTAATCGTGGAGGTGGCGTTGCCGGGCGACGCCATCCGCACCTACTGTGACATGGCTTGGTGCGCCCTGAACTACCACCACCGGCGCATCAACCCTGACGCCTACCCAATGGACTCGGAGGCGTGGCTGGGCTCGAGCGTTCGGCAAAACGACGTGCTCGATGTCGTGAAGCTTCAAGATTTCCTGGTGTGACCGGCGGCAAGGAATATCACCCTTGCGCAGCGGGCTCGGGTTGCGGTTCGCGAACCAAGCTGATGGTCTTAAACCTCTCGCCCAGGAAGCTGAACTTCTTTGAGAACAGAGATGCCACGCGCGTGTCTGCGGTGGCGAAGAAGATTTGCCGACCCGAGTCCACAGCCAGGTCGCGCAGGTAGTCCAGGAATGACAGCGCGTTGAGGTCATCGATGTGCGCGATTGGGTCGTCGATGAGCAGCATCGGGGGCGCTGCGCCTGCCGTGCGATTTCTGGCCAGGAAGATGGACAAGGCAAACGCGGCTCGCTGTCCGGTGCTGACCTGGTCGAGCGTGCGGGGCTCATGACCTTCCGCGGTCCGAAGAAGAACAGTGGGGCTGCCGACGTACTCATACTCCTGCGGCGAATGGATGCGCGAGAAAACCTCGTTGATTTGGCCGCCAATGGCATCAAGCGCCTCCCTAGTGGCGTTCTCCAGGGAAGCGTTCTCGATGAGGTCTTCCAAGGTCCTGCCCGCTTCCAGGAGCGCCTTCTCCTCGTCGCGATACTTCCCGAGGCTGAGCTTCGAGTCCTGAATCTTCCTCGGTAGGTCGCGTTGCTCTGCCGAGCTCTCCGAGTCGCTGCGCGATGCCTCGTCAGCTTGCTTGAACGCGGAGGCAACGGCCGCGACGCGCGCTTGGACCTCGACGAGCGGGACATCGTCCTCGACTGCGAGATAAGAACGAAGGCCAGCGGCATCGGTTGTAGCGGGCAGGAACTCATCTTGCAGCGCCACAAGCGAAGCGAAAGTGCCGTTTGGCTCGACGCGCGTGACCCAGCTGTCCACGAAGGCATCCCGAGCGAAGCCTCGGATGGACTCTACAAACCCGCCCATGGTGCTGCGGCACTCACCCAAGAGGTTTCGCGTCTCATCCACAGCGTCCGACTGACGCCTCCGTTCACCCAACGCAATCTCTGCCGTGAGGCTGCCAGGTTCGGCGTCCAACAATGCCGCGATTCGGCTCAACAGCAAATCAGCTTCAGTGCTTGAGAAGCCTGCGCTGCCCAGGTCCTGTCCTTCCTTGGTGACACGCTGGAGTTCAAACTGCGCCTGGTTCGCTTGTTCACGGAGTCTGACCAGTTCTTCGAGGACATCCTTCGGCGTGGTCCCCTTCAACTGCACCTGCGTTGCAAACTTCTGGCAGAGCTCCACGGCGCCGGCCCACCGCCGCGCTTCGCTCGCTTCTTCTCCCGCCAGGCGCAGCGACTCTGCCAGCGCCTTGACCTCCTGAGTGGTCTCCGGCCCTGAGTTGAGCTCCTCTATGAGGTGCATCAATGCGCCACTGGCATGTACGGTGCGGCAGACTGGGCACATGTTCGGGTTCTCGGCCGACTTGAGCGCCTCCTTCGCCGCGTCTTTCAGCTTCGCCGCCGCAGATGCGCGGGCCGACGCAGCCCTGCCGTGAAGGTCCAGGGCTTGTTGAGCGCGGGTGAACCTCGCGTGAGCAGAAGTCGCGGCTTCAACCGCAATCTGCACGGCAGCTTGTAGCTCGAGGCCCGCGTACTGTTGCGGAACCTGGGGCAGGTCGCCAGCCACCAATCCTCCAAGGCGCCTGGCCAGCTGCTCCGAGACCTCGCGGGCCAACTTATATCGCCGGCGCACGTCATGAAAGCCCACGGCCTCATAGGCAATCCATTGGTCCAGGTCGTTGACATTCGCCTCGTGCCCGCCCATCTTCGAGGCGAGGCGCTTCTCCTGCTCGAGGCACCCAACCAATTGAGACTCGACGGGCCTAGCGTTGACGACGACTGCTTCCAGTTGCGCGGCGCGGTTCTCGACATCCTTGATGGTTCGAGCCGCGCTCCCCAGGGAGACCAACGCTTGCACGTGCGCGAGCGCGGCAAGAAGCTCCTGGCCTTCCCTAGGCGTTGGAGCACCGGCTTCAGAAGGCCTTTTCCAGCCGAGGCCTGCAAGTGCGGCGCGATACGCGTCTGTCAGCGTCTTCGCCGTGGATGGTTTGCCCTCCAGTTCCTTGAGCCGCCGTTCCATCACGGTCAATTCCGCCTGGATTCCATCGCCGCGCCGCTGCGCCTTATCCGCAGCCTTGTCAACGTCGTCGCGAAACTTCTTGAAGTCGTCGAATGTCGTCGCGGCTGACGAGCCCACCAGCAATCGACTCAGCTCGTTGGTGATGTCATCTGGCTTCAGGTTGCCTGACAAGCGATAGGCAGCATCGGTGTCGAGGAAGTTGTAGAGCGCGAACCTTTCAACGATGTCATCGACGCTGTGCTCCCTACGGTTGTACCAAGCAAGATTTCGAGATTTGATGCGGGGGCCGTCCGCGGTGGATGGAAGCTCGACGGCGCTGCCTCCCGCAGAGGACAACAGCTTGCCTTTAAGTCGCACCGGCCCGACGGCTTTGCTTCTGCGGTTGTTCCCGCAGTAGAAATACTCGACGGCCTCGAGCAGAGAGGTTTTTCCGCTGCCGTTGGCGCCAACGAGCAGCGTGACGTCGCCAAAGTCGTATGTCTTGCCGTTATGAATTGGCCGGAACGTAGCGATGTTCAGGCTGAGCAGCTTCGCTGTCGCCAGCGGCATGTCGGCAGGATTCAGCTCCTTCACCTGCTGCTTCCCCTTCGAGGCCGCCCCTGCTTCGCGACGGGCAATCTTCTCGACAACGGTGGTGCGAGGGCTAGGCGCGTCGAGCAGCAGTTCAAGCCCAGCCGCCGACAGCCGCTGCCGCCAGTCCGTCAGCACGTCATAGGTGCTTCCGCGCTCTGCCGCCTCGAACAGCTTCGGCCCACCCAGCAGGGATTCGAGGTCGTCCTGCGAGATGACACGCTTGCGCGCGTAGTCCTTGTCAGCCTCGATTGCAGCCTTCGCGGCAGCAAATTGAGGGTCTGCCTTGGAGTTGGGGCCAGCGACGAAATAGAGGTACTTGTTCCAGCGCAGGTCTCCCGGCGTGTCGAAGAAGTCGTCAGCCAGGATTCGTTCCTGGAAGTCGCGCAGGTGTAGCGAGCGCTCCACCACGTCATCAGCGAAATCCACATAGGCAACAGCGTAGGTCTGCTCGCCCAGCTTCTTCTCGCCGCGCACGACGGAGTCGTCGACATCGTGAAGCCCGACGAGAAGATGGTTCAGCGCGTCACGCGCGGCTTGCATCTCAGGCATCTCACTGTCCCCCTGTGATGGACGCCATGCTGCTTCCATCGTATGTAATGTCAGTCTGCTGTTTGATATCGGCAAACTTCGTGACGCCAGTGACCGTGCGATAGCAGATGGCCACGCGGTCCTTGTGCGCCTTGTTCTCCTTGCGCAGGAGTTCGAAGGCGTTCTCGCCGACCCTCTTAACCATATCCATCGACGGGTTGTCCCCGAGGTACGCCACCAGCGCCGGCCGCGAGCCGGCCTTGATGACATTGGTGTTGGGAGAGTCCGGAGACCACGCTATCGACGCATCGCCACCAGCAAGGTCCTTGATTTGCGCGGGCAATGTCGCCGTCTGAAGGATGTGCCCCAGCGTCGCGACGCGGGTGATGCGTCTATTTCGTTCCTCGGAGGCTGCGACGTCGCGGTCGAGCTGAAGGGTGGCGCGGGAAACGACTTCAGACTCTGGGATGCGGCACACGTCCAGGTTGTTCACGAGATGCCACTGGTCCTTCATGCTGTGAGGACCGCAGGAAAGCGAGATGGCGCGCTCGATGTGCAGCCGGTTCGCGATGTCCTGCAGGCTTTGGAACGCTGCGGTGACTTCCGGGTTCGCGTTGATGACTGCGGCCCACCCGGTCTCCGGGCAGCTCGTGTTCTCAGCCCATGCGCCGGCGCCGTCCTCCCAGGCGAAACGCGTATCTAGTTGCGGTCCGATGAGCACGTCGTGGACCGCCGGGCCGTCCTGCCAAACTTTGGGAACCGTCAGCGCGAAGATGGCCTCGTCGTAGTGGAAGTGCAGGACGTGACGCCTCTTTTCGTGCCAGGTGTAGTACAGGCCCTTGGCCTCGTTGTTGGCGACCTCGCCATCCTTGACCGAGCAGCGACGCTCCGGCACGTACCAAGCTGAACCGCTTTCATTCTTCCAAGCATGTGGAGCGTGGCCGCCTGCCTCGTGTTGGACAACGTTGTGAGCCCAGTTCAAGCAGATGATGTCGCAGTCGGTGGCGACCGGGCTGCGCCGGAAGACCTCGTTCCGGTACCTCCGGTAGTCGGTGTGCTTGGGCTTAGGGTTCAGCTGGATGTGGATGAGGATGGCTCTATCCGACAGCTTCTTATTTGCGGGAAGGTCTTCGCCAAGGTCCAGCGCATCGGAACAGATGATGGTCGAGAGCTTGATGGCGCCGTCTTTGTTGGGGAACCGGTAGATGGCGCGGCCACAGCGCAACTGCTTGTTTTCAAAGCCGTGGTCGTCGCGTGACGGCGCCGTCTTGAACTGAAAGAGCACGACGCGCTTGAGATTCTTCTCCTTGTCACGGGCGACAAAGCAGTACGCTACAGGGTCGAAGTAGTTGCCCTGCACCGCTGGAAACGGGTCATCCTCGTAGATGACGTCGCAATGACCCGCGCAGGCAGTTTTGAAATCCTCGAGTTGCACTGGGGTCAGGCTTTCGCACCCAAGCACCCAAATGGCGCCCTCTGCGGGGAAAGGTCCACCCTGCGCTGCCCTAGCCAGCGAATCCACGGGAAGGAAGTATTCAGGCGCGACTACGAGCTGGTCGCCGCGCTGAGCAGCCAGCGAAAGGAAGCCGTCTGCTCTGGCGGCCGCTGCGGCCAAGTCTAGGGGACCAATGCGATGGGTGTCTGCGTAGATGGGCCCAGCCGGCTGAAGAAGCAGCGCGCGGTAGCTCTGGTGCGTTGCTTGAAGCATCGCCAAGTCAGGAGTATCCAGCCCGCGCAAGGCGAGCACCTCCTCCACGTCGCTGATGAACACTGGCGCTGGCATTTCCCTCCCGCTGGGCGATACGAGCCCTTTTTCGGCGGATGGTAGCAATTTGTTGCACCGACAAAACCGCATGCGTCAACGGCTAGCTTGTGCCACCGCAGCACCGCCAGTACGTGCCCGATTTCTACCTCCCTGATGCGGATGCCTACCTGGAGCATTGGGCCGTCAACGCAAAGGGTGAGGCGCCGGCCGAGTTCGCTGGCTACAAGGGAGGCATGGCCTGGAAGCGGCAGGTTCATGCCGAGAACGGAACGCGCCTTCTCGAGACGACGATGGCCGACCTCTGGTCGGGCCAGCTCTTCAGCAAGCTGGAGAGTCAGCTCACCGCCCTCGGTGTCAAGCTCGACCCCAACCCCGACCGGCCGGCGCCTGGTCGCCAGCCTATAGAGAGCCCTCGGCTGGTTCGGACCATTCGGGCATTCCTGACCCACGTCAAGAACAACCGGCTGACCATGGAGGAACTTCGGAGCCGCCTGGATACCGGGGTCGCCGGCACCTTCAGGTTCCGCCACCAGATGTTCTTGGGTTTGTTCGAAAAGCTTTGGGACCGCTGGGAGGCACGGCTGCGCGCGGAACGGGTTATCGACTTCGAAGACATGCTCAACATGGCCGCCGACTGCCTGGAGCGTGGCCAGTGGCAGAACCCCTACGAGCTCGTCATGGTCGACGAGTTCCAAGACGCGAGCCAGGCCCGCGCGCGCCTAGTCGCGGCGCTGGTCAGCAAACCCGGCCGCTACCTATTCGCAGTCGGCGATGACTGGCAGTCCATTAACCGCTTCGCCGGTGCCGACCTTGGCGTCATGTCGGAATTCGAAAAGCACTTCGGCAAGGCCGTCACGCTCAAGCTCGAAACCACCTTCCGCTGTCCTCAGTCCCTGTGCGACATCACCGGCAAATTCATCCAGCAGAACGCACGCCAGCTGCGAAAGGCCGTGCGCTCACCAATGGAGCAGGTTGTTGACCCCATCCGCATCGTCCGGGTCGCCAACGAGCAGCAGACCAAGTCCGCAATCGAGACAGTCATCAGCCGTCTCATCGAGAGCCATGCCGGAGGGAAGCAGTCGGTCTACGTGCTCGGCCGCTACAAGCGCGACCGCACACACATGCCAACGCACTATTCAATGTATGGCGTGGACCTTCAGTTCATGACCGTTCATTCGGCAAAAGGACTTGAGGCCGACCACATCATCATCCCGGGCCTCAGCTCCGATACCATGGGCTTCCCCTGCCGCATCGTCGATGACCCCGTACTCGCACTAGCGATGCCTGGCGAAGACAGCCACGAGTTCGCAGAGGAACGTCGGCTGTTCTACGTCGGCCTGACGCGGGCACGCAAGACCGTCACTCTCATTACCATCGAGCGCAAGGAATCGACGTTCGTCTCCGAGCTCATCCGCGACCACGGCATCAAGGTGCTGAACGTCGACGGCGATGAAAGCGACGCGGAGTTGTGCTCCAGTTGCCGAGTCGGATTCCTTGTGCCGAGAAAAGGGAAATGGGGCCCCTTCATGGGCTGCTCCCACTATCCACGCTGCAAGTTCACGAGACGCCTTGCAAGGTAGCGCCCGCCCCCAGATTGGCTTCCGAAAGTTCGCAAGCGCATTCTCCGCACCGTGGCAAAACGATTTGATGCGGAGCTGTTGCGCACTGCTGGTGTCTCTCGACAACACTGGTGGTCTATCCCCGTATTTCCGATTTTTTGGTAGCGTCCGACGTCATGAGACGCCCCCGAACGCGCAGCCAAGAAATCCTCGATTCACTCATTCGCGAGTTGAGAATTGTTGAGTCGATAACTCGCAGAAAGCATTAGGGAGTTGAACTCGCAATCTGATGCGTTAGTTCCCTGGTCTTCGGCGGTTGAGGTCTTCAGGCGCCTGCGCCGTGCACGCAGTGACTTCACGACCCTGACTTACCTTCTTCTAGGGGAAGGGAAGCCATCAAGTCGAAAAATCCTTGCGAGGAGTCTGATGAGCGAAATCGGGCTAAAAAGACCCTCCGATGGGGAAGACGACTTCTTCTGATTTCAAGAAGAACCAAAGCAGATGGCGCACTGAGCTACGCGCCGCGACCTCACTGCCGCAGCAGCGGACGCACGAACATATCCCACAGATGGCTTGCTGCGCCCTCGTGCGTCAGCATCACCTCACGCTCGCGACCGCCGAATCCTCCGAACATGGCGCGCCAGCCAAGATTGAACTCGTCATCGGTCAGGCTCAACGACTCGTTGCTGCTGTTGGAGAGCTGAGGGTCGTCGTTCAAGACGAAGCTGATACCGTTTCCGCCCATGAAGCCACCTTGGCGGACGCCACACCCAACCATCTTCTTTCCGTCGCTAAAAACACTTGCGACGAAGAAGGAGGCAGTCTCCTGGCTAAAGCGCGTCTTGACGTGAGGGTTGCGAGCCTCCAGCTCCTTGAGCGAGTTGGCGAAGTAGTCGCGGATGTAAGCCAGGCCCTCCGCTACAAACTCCGCGCGGTCGATGTCGGAGAACTTTCGGGGCAGATTCAGATTGCTCGAACGACGTGCGCCCCCTGATGAGGAAACGCTCTGACTTACTGCGCGCGCGGTCTCCGTGTCTGCGGCAATCGCCGCATGCTTGGGAAATGGT
This sequence comes from Pelomonas parva, assembly GCF_043555835.1. Classification (NCBI taxonomy): domain Bacteria; kingdom Pseudomonadati; phylum Pseudomonadota; class Betaproteobacteria; order Burkholderiales; family Sphaerotilaceae; genus Roseateles; species Pelomonas parva. Next base: position 372,319 of record NZ_JBIGHV010000008.1, read on the forward strand.
CGACCGGTCGCAGGCTTGGTGAGCATGGTGCGCAACTGTGCGACCACGTCATCGAAGCCGTCATCCAAGCTGGCGAACTTGACCACCGGCTTTCCATCGGTCGGCAGACACTTCAGCCTCCCAATTTCTGAAGACTTCCAGTCACATGGTCTGAGGATGACCGCAACAGCTTGAGCCAGACCAGCTGCGGCGCGCTCCAGCGCCCTCTTCATCTCGATGGTGACGCAATAATCCGAGTGAAGAAAGTCGGGGCTGACGAGCAACAAGATAACGTCAGCTTCCTCCAGCGCCGCGGCAATGTGGACGTCGAAAGGCTCCCCGGGACGGATACAGTGGTCGGTCCAGACCTCAACGATGGCTTGCCTCTTGAGCATGGCCATATGAATGTCGAGCTGAGCGCGAAGCGCCTGGTCAGCGTGGCAATAGGAGATGAAGACGCGAGCCATGTAAGTTGCCGGCGAAGCCGGGTTCCGCAGACAAAATTTTTAAGGAAGAGCTATGTTACCGAGCCTAGACCCCCTCCTCCATTCGCCGGAACGTCTGCCGTTCATCAAGAAGCTTCGATGCCTCTTGGAGGACCATGGCTTCGAAGACACCCCGACGCTGGTAATTCAGTGCGCCGCCGACGATACCGAAGTTGCCAACCTGGACTCCGGCGAGGTCAACCAAGCTCTGCTAAAAGGGTGCAACGGATACAACGGTGCCGAATGGTGGTCCGGATTTATGGCTGGGCGGACATCGAAGGTCTTCGATGGCGTGTCTTCCGTCGACAGCCGGAGCGAACCGAACTGGGTCACTGAGCTCCACCAAGACGGGCACTTTCTCGCCGCTGTGAGGTTGATGGTGTATGCAGACTTGGCCGGAGTGCATCCGGCCATCGTGAATGCGTTCACCCAGTTCGGCGAACTGCTGAAGAATTTGCACACCGCCGCGGCAGTTCAGGCCCGCCTAACCCTCACAGCCACCCTCGTGAACACGAGAGACGTTGGCGTTCTCTTGTTTCCACAGTACGGTCAGCCGCAGGTCCGACACCTTAAGAGAGACAGCTTCGAATGGCCAGTCTATCGGGCCGACAGCGCCGAGGATGTCAAAGGCATTTGCGAGCAAATGGGCGCCAAGATGTCGCGCCTATTTCCTGGCTACAAGTAGGAGTTGGGCGAGCGGATTGGAAGGTCTAGGCAGCCGACCTATGACGCCAACTGTTGGTATCCTGAGCCTACAAGATTTCAGGGAGCGGAGATGACAGGTTGGACGACGGAACAGCCGTTCCAGGCGCTGGCGCTAACTGGCGGCGGATATCGGGGCCTATTTACGGCCCGAGTTCTGCAGGAGATTGAGGAGCACGTCGGCGAACCGATTGGCCGTAGGTTTGACCTAACCTACGGAACCTCGATAGGCGGCATAGTGGCGCTGGCAGTCGCCTTCGAAGTAAAAATGAGCAAGGTCGTCGAAACGTTCGTCGCTCACGGCACCAAGATTTTTCCGCTGCACGCTAAACCTACGTCAAAGTTGGGCATCGGCACCGACATCTTCTGCCACCGGTCCAAGCCAAGGTACCAGTCCTCGGACCTTCGGGAAGTAATTCTCGAGCTCTTGCCCGAGGACCTTACCCTGAACGACGCAACGCATCCGTGCGCCATCCCAGCGGTGAACGTCACGAAGGGCGAGCCTCAGGTCTTCAAAACGCGCCACAAAGCTGAGTGGACGCGCGATAGGAATTACAAAGCAGTGGACGTAGCTTTGGCCACCGCGGCGGCGCCGACGTTCTTTGGCCTCGCCGAGGTGGGAGGCAATCGTTACGCCGACGGGGGGTTGTTCGCCAACGCTCCCGACCTGCTGGCGCTGCACGAGGCTGAGTACTACTTTGACGTCCCGGCAGACGCTGTTCGCATCCTCAGCGTCGGCACTACAACCAAGAAGTACTCGCTTTCCTATAGCGCTGACGCGGAAATGGGCGTGTTCGACTGGATGTCGGACCAGCGCCTTTTCAACGTCATCATCTCCTCCCAGCAACAGCTGGTCGACCAGCTGATGAAGCACAAGTTGGGCGACCGATATCTCCGAATCGATGCCGAACCCTCCAACGAGCAAGCGTCTGACCTCGGACTCGACGTTGCCAGCGAAGCCGCGCGGAAGACTCTCATCGGGCTTGCCTCGAAGTGTGCGTCAGACCTTGTCGGCAACGTTCTTCAACCGTTCACCAAGCACCAGCCCCAACTGAAGCTGGTCCGAGGAGATTGACATGGGGCAGGCAAGCACTCTGTTCAACGGCAACGTTGAACAGACTCTCATCGCACGCGTTTCACCCACAGCTGCTCAACGGGAATTCCTTCAGAGTAGCTGGAACACGTTGGCGGACCACTTGCGTTCGAGCCTCAAAGCGAAGCATGGCTACACCATATCGACCTGGCTCCAAGGCTCTTACAAGTATGGAACGCTTATCAAGCCGGTTCATCCGGATGAGGCGTACGACGTCGACCTGGGGGTCTACTTCGAATGGGAAGGCGATGAGGATGTCACCCCGACTGCACAGCAGCTTCGCACATGGGTGCAGGAAGAAATCAAGCTATTCGCCGGTACTTGCGAAGATTTGAAGTCCGTCTCGGAACCACCCAAGCCGCGATGCTCCCGCGCGAACTACGTGCGTCAGTTCCACATTGACACTCCCGTATACCACCTCAACCGTGACAGCGATGAAAGGCGCCTCGCGTGTCTCGACGGAACGTGGGAAGACAGCGACCCCAAGGCGTTCTACAAGTGGTTCAAGAACGCCGTCGACTCGGGCGAACGCGACCAAGTGCGTCGCCTAGTTCGCTATCTCAAGGCGTGGGCGGCCGTATCGTTCGACGACGTACCGCAGGCACGCCCGACATCCATCTTCTTGACCGTCCTGGTGACCGAGAGCTTTAAGAAGATAGGCACGCTCACACGATTTATCGGCATTGATGACGACGATGCCCTCATTGAGGTCGTCAGGAACATGCACGCCAGGCTTCTTGAAGACAAGCACGTGCAGAACCCTGCTTCAGATATAGACGAGAACCTCAACCGAATGAACGCCGAGGCTTGGGACGTCTTTGCGGCGAGATTGAATCAGTTGCTTGACATTGCAGAGCGCGCTGACGTTGCTGAGGACGAGGCCGCAGCAGCAGTTATTTGGTCGGAGGCCTTCTCCTTCTTGATGCCCTTGCCTGAGGCCGAAGAACTGGAAGTCGTCGACGAGGAATCTGGCCGGGCAGTCATGTTGCTGCCGGAGATTGAGGTTCAAATCTTCAAACGCGGAACGACCGAGCGTCTCGCCACTCATCAGAATGAAGTGCTGGGCGTTTTGCGCGACCGCGACCTTAAGTTTGTCATCACAAATCCACATGTCGTCCCGCAGTTTGCATCTGTTGAATGGACTGTCCGCAATGCCGGCGGCGAGGCCGACGAAGCAAGTGACCTAGGCCACAGGTCCTACGGCTTGCGGCAACTTTCAACCGATGAGCACACGGCCTACGCGGGCAAACACTACATGGACTGCGTCATCCGATTGCATGGTCAAGTGCATGCTCTTCGCCGTGTACCTGTCGTGGTGAAGGACATGCTGCCGGCCGAACGCAGTCCTGTGCGCAATGCCCCATGGCGGCGTATCAAGACGAAGCGCCGCCGCTGAGGCAGCTTCTCCTTCCTGCGCCTCATCCAAGACGAACACCCCCCACGCCCTCAAAATGCTCTCGCCCTTTGCCATCAAGCAGCTGATTCGCTATTTCGATTCCATCGACCGCGCCGTAGTCTCCCCGATGGTCGGCAAGCGTCCAAAAGATGAGGAGTACCTTACCGAGCTGCTTATTGACCTGCTCGATGAGGAGGTCGGCGTCGATGTACGACTCGACTTTCCGCTGCATGAACTCAGAGCCACCTTGAGCAATGCCGGCGACCCGCTCGACGTGAGCTTCTCACTGGAAACACACAAGCATCCCAAGAAGTACGAGAACCTAGTTTCCCAGGCCGACATTGGACTCATCGTCAGGTATCAGAACTACTACGAGCCGTCGCAGTCTGGCCAGCGCTCATGGCTTCTTCAAGCGAAGCGCCTGTTTCCTGACTCGCTTTCTCCGCTAAGGTACTCGACGATTTCGACGTTCAAATCCAAGACGCCTAAACAGCAGATTCGAATTGAAGACTTGGCCAAGTTCATCAACTTGGATTCCTTCCGATACCTCTTGTACTGCCCTCGACCTAACACCCTGGACGCCGATGTTGCCAAGGAGCTTGCATATCACCGCAACAAGGCCGTGGTCGGTCACATCTACGACTACGCCTACGGCCAGGCTCTGTACGACGAAGTCGCGGCCGGCGGGACAAGCATTGGTGCGGGCATCTTTGTCGCGAACCACAAGCACACGCCGGCGAACCTAGGGCAAGTTCATAGCCAAGTCATGCGTTCAACAATGCCGTTGTCGTGGTTCCTGCTGCAACACATCCCGCACGAGGGAAGGTTGAATCCAGACTCGTATGAGGACGAACACCTTCTCCGCGATGAGGAGTCGGATATCGTGTCTAAGATTGCATGCGGAGACCCCGAGGTCGTTGACATCATCGCAAGCAATCTCGGCGGCGGGGAGGCCTGGAACGGCACATGGCTGCCCCATGCAACCATGACTATTACGATGTCCATTGGCACGCGCAGCGACCGTCCGAATTGGAATCGAAGAGCGCCTTGAAGCCAAAATTCAAGGCAACAGCGGACAGCAACCGACGCGAACAGTCGGCCGCGGCTAAGTCAACGTGAAGGTCACTGCGACCAACGATGACAGCGAGAAGCGGCCGACACTCCTGCCCGGCGCTCGCTAGCTTCCGTCATTCGTCGCGGTCAATGTGAGAGCTGCTCGCGGCTCGTCGGGTTGAGCTGCGCTTTCGTGGGAGCCTATCGAAAGTCCCGGCTCGTCGCCGAATCGGCCAGCGTCCCCAGCATCCGCGTCCAGTCCCGCAGCTTGTGCGCCACCAGAGCCGTGACACCGTCCCTCGATTGCCGAACGCCTTCCACCGCCATCAGCCGCGATGTCAGCAGCACGCTCTCTTGCGCATCCCGCAGCGTCCTCCACACGACGACCTGGATGTCGCCGTCCTCATCCTCGAGCGAAACGAACGTCACGCCGGATGCGGTCTCGGGCTGCTGACGCCGCTTGACCAGGCCACAGGTCCGCACCAGCTTGCCGTCACGGAGGCCCTCCAGTTGGCTGAAGCTCCGCAGGCCGAAGTTGAGTCCGTCCAGCCGCGGCCTCAGCAGCTTGAGCGGGTGGCTACGCAGGGTGAAGCCAAACGACCGGTAGTCGTGGATGACGTCGTGCGCTTCCGGTGCAGCAACGAACTGCAGGAACGCCTCGCGGATGGGCGCGTCCGACAGCAGTTCGGGCTGCGCGCCCAGGCCGGCTGCGTCCCACATCTGCTGCCGGCGGTTCCCGCTCAGGCTCTGTAGTCGGACCTGCAAAATTCCGAATCTCCGGTTCAAGCGATCGTGGCGAGCTCGTGGGTCCATCGGCGCAGTGGCGATGAGGATGTGATTCCGATGTGTGGACGGTGCTGTGGCTTGTCGTGAGCGCG
>NZ_JBIGHV010000009.1:0-303629 GCF_043555835.1 Pelomonas parva
CCGCTTTCAACCCGTCGCTTTCGCAATCAGTTGTCAGCAGCAAAGAGGCGAGATTTTGATCTGCTTTCGCAGCATCGTCAAGTACTTTGTTGAATTCTTTTCGAACCCCTCTCAGCACACGACGAACCCAAAGCCCGCCCCAAGCTTTTCAGCTCAGCCCCGCCAACTCCAATCACTCAACCCCTGCGGGTCGCGTTGTTGTCATCAGCGAAGCCCACGACTGTAGCACAGGTTTTTCGCGCTTCGCAACCTCTTCCTTGATCGGTGTGTGAACTCCGCCTGATCGATGTCTTCGCACGCGGGGCGGACGCCGCGCGCAGATCAGTGGACTGCCGTTGAGCCACTCCTGGCGGCGGCAAGCTCTTTCTCGGCGAGTGCGCGAGGATCCTCGCTCTGCAGGAGGCGGGGCAGCACGCCGGCCAAGCGTTGTGCGTCGGAGCGCAGCACCCGCTGCTTGACCGCCGGGATCTGCGAGGGGTGCATGGAAAAGCTCCGCAAGCCCATGGCGAGCAGCAGCTCGGTGAAATCGGGGTCGCCGGCCATTTCGCCGCACACGCTGACGCCCTTGCCGGCGGCGCGCGCCTGGGCGATGGACTGGGAGATAAGCTGCAACACGGCCGGGTGCCAAGGGTCGTAGAGGTGGGCGACCGCCTCGTCGGCGCGATCGATGGCCAGCGTGTACTGGATGAGGTCGTTGGTGCCGATGGAGACGAAGTCGACATGGCGCAGCAACAGCGGCAGCATGACGGCGGCCGCAGGGATCTCGATCATGACGCCCAGCTCGACGTGCGTGTAGGCGTGCCCTGCGTCCGTCAGCTGCTGCTCAACGCGGCGGATGGTCTCGATGATTTGGCGGACCTCGCCGAGGTGGGCCACCATCGGTATCAGCAATCTGACCTTGCCGAATGCGCTTGCCCGGAAGATGGCGCGGAGTTGCTGGCGGAACATGCTGGGTTCGGCCAGGCTCCATCGGATTGCGCGCAAGCCCATGGCCGGGTTCAGGGTGTGCTCGTGGCGCAGCTCGTTGACGGTGAGGCGGTCCAACGGCTTGTCGGCACCAATGTCGACCGTGCGTATCGTGACCGGCATGCCCTTCATCGCCTCGACGGCGGCCTTGTACGCGACGAACTGTTCGTCCTCGCTGGGCAACTCCCCCTCCCGGTTCATGAAGAGGAACTCGCTGCGGAACAGCCCCACGCCCGTCGCGCCGGTGGCGACCGCCACTTCGGCGTCGGCCGGCAGCTCGATGTTGGCATGCAGCTCGATGTGTTCGCCGTCCAGCGTGACGGCCGGCGTGTGGCGCAAACGAGCGAGGCGGGCACGTTCCAGCTCGCTCTGGCGCTGGCGGAAACGGTACTCCTCCAGGATGATGGGCGAGGGGTTGACGATGACGGTGCCGGCGTCGCCGTCGATGATGACCCAGTCGTCCTGCCTGATGAGGCGTGAGGCCTCACGAGTGCCGACGACAGCGGGGATGTCCAGGCTGCGCGCGACGATGGCGGTATGCGAGGTCTTGCCGCCGATGTCGGTGATGAAGCCGCGGAAGACGCTGCGCTTGAACTGCATCATGTCGGCCGGCGCGATGTCGGCGGCGACAAGCAGCAAAGGGTCCTCGCCGCCGAAGTCGCGCGGGGTCACTGGTGTGGGCAAGTCGCCCTGGGCCTGGGACAGCGCGCGCAGGACGCGCTCGACCACTTGTTCGAGGTCGGCCTTGCGCTCACGCAGGTAGTCGTCCTCCATCTCGTCGAACTGCCGTGCCAGCACTTCGAGCTGGGCAGACAGCGCCCACTCGGCGTTGTAGTGACGATCGATGATCCACTGACTGGCGCTGCCAGTCAGTGCCTCGTCGTGCAGCAGCATCAAGTGCACGTCGAGCAGTGCGGCCAGTTCATGCGGCGCATCGGCGGGCAGTTCGTCGCGCAGCGTTTCCAGCTCGCGCACGACGGCATCGCGCCCGCGCAGCAGCCGTGCGATTTCGGGTTGCACCTCGTTCGGCGCGACAAAGTAATGCGCCACGTCGACGCGGCTGGACGCCACCAACACCGCGCGACCGATGGCCACGCCGCGCGATACCGCAATGCCGAACACCTGGAAACTCATCAGCGCACTCCGCAGACCGAGGGATCAATGTAGCCGCTCGCGCGAGGCTCGCGCGTCATGGTTTTTTCATAGTGCGTTCATGGCTGCGTCAAACCGGCCGCTCAGCATTCGACCGCATGAACCGCAGCCAAATCGTCACGCATGCGCCGTCGCATGCCCCCGTCTTGCCGCGCCCGGAGCGCGCCACGCCCGTCCGCCTGAGCGTCAGCTGGGCCAGCAGCGAGGCCGAAGTCCGCGAGGCCCAGGCACTGCGCTACCAGGTCTTCGCCGTCGAGATGGGCGCGCGCCTGGCACCCGGCAAGGGCAGGGCGGCCGACCTGGATATCGACCTCTTCGACGCCTATTGCGAGCATGTGCTGGTACGCGCCGGCGGCGATGACGGTGAGCTGGGCCCGGTCGTCGGCACGTATCGCGTGCTGACCCCGGCAGCCGCCAAGCGCGCTGGCGGCTTCTACAGCGACACCGAGTTCGACCTGACCCGGCTGCGCAGCATGCGCTCGCGGGTGGCGGAGATCGGCCGCTCCTGCGTGCACGCCGACCACCGCAGTGGCGGCGCCATCCTTGCACTGTGGGGCGCGATGGCCGAGTTCATGACGCGCAACGGGCTGGACACCGTCATCGGCTGCGCCAGCGTCAGCATGCGGGACGGCGGGCACTTCGCGGCCAGCCTGTGGAAGCAGATCGCGGCGACACATCTCGCACCTATCGACTGCCAGGTGCGCCCGAGGCTGCCGCTGCCCATCGCCCATCTGCGCCAGGACTTGCAGGTCGAGGCGCCGGCGCTGATCCGCGGCTATCTGCGCTGCGGCGCCAAGCTGATGGGCGAGCCGGCCTGGGACCCGGACTTCAACACTGCCGACCTGCCGCTGCTGGTGCGCATGGCGGACCTGCCGGCGCGCTTTCGCCGCGTCAGCTTTTGAGCCAGTTGGGGACAGAGCTACTCGCTTCGCTCGATCGGTCTGTCCCGCAAGGTCTTATTGACCTTCGCCGAACTTGTCGTTGACGAGGGCGGTGATCGCATCCTGGGCGGCCTGCTCGTCCTCGCCATCGGTTTCCAGCTCGACGGCGGCGCCCAGCCCGGCGGCGAGCATCATGACGCCCATGATGCTCTTGGCGTTCACACGACGGCCGTTGCGGCTCATGTGGACATCGCACTTGAAGCTGCCGGCCAGCTTGGTCAGCTTGGCGGAAGCACGCGCGTGGAGGCCCAGCTTGTTGCTGATGGTGAGGGTGGAGGTGATCATTCGTCCGTAGGCAAGGAGGGCGTGGCGACGACGCCGTCGACCGCGCCTTGCGCGGCGCGCCGGGCCAGTTCGGTCAAAGGCTTCTGGCTGGCATAGCAGAGCGTGCGCCACAACATGGGCACGCTGACGCCGCTGAGCACCTGCACCCCCTCCCCGGCCAGACGCTGAGCGCCGTTGCTGGGCGTGGCGCCGAAAACATCGGTCAACACCAGCCATTCGGGTTGGCTCGCCTCGGCCATCAAGGCGCGGGCAGCGGACTCGACATCCTCGGCGCACTGGCCGGGATGCACGTCCAGCACCGTCAACGTCGGCGCGCAGTCGGGGAAGGTGTGCTCGGCCACCTGCCGCAGCGCAGAGGCGAGCGGCGCGTGGGCGATCACGAGCAGGTTGGGCATGGCGGGATGTTAGCGGGCGGGCTCGACGCGCAGCCCCTTGACGAAGCTGTCCCACGCGACTCCATCGTCCAGGCCCGTCCTCATCAGGGCTTGGTAGACCCGCCCGCCGTGTGAGAACACCGCCACGTGCGTCACGCCATCCTTGCCGGACAGCCAATGCTGGGCCGCGTCCGGCAACGGCGTCATGCCAGGCACCTGCAGCGTCGGGCCAGGCAGCAAGGGCAGCTTCAGTCTGGTGGCCAACGCCAGAGGCATGGCTCTCAAGGCTGCGCCCGCCTGCGTGGGGTCGGGCAGGTCAGCCCAGCTCAGCGCGAACTCCATGGTGCCGGCCTGGCAGTGCGCCAGCCCCATGCCGGCGCGCTGCTCGACATCGGGCTTGCAGGGGAACAGCGCGGCCGCGCCGGAGCCGACCGGCCGGACCTCGCGCCAGTTCAGCACCGGCTGGCAGGCCACCAGCAGGCTGAGCATTAGGGCAAATCCGGCGTTGGCGCGACGTGGCATGGCCGAATTATCGGCAGCAGCCCCGTGACAATTCCGCGATGCAGCAAAGCCCCCCACCCCAGGCCCTCGCGGGCGTGCGCGTGCTGGACCTGTCCCGCGTTCTCGCGGGCCCCTGGTGCACGCAGACACTGGCCGACCTGGGCGCCGATGTCATCAAGATCGAGCGCCCCGGCAGCGGCGACGACACCCGCGCCTGGGGACCGCCCTATCTGAGGGGCGCCGACGGCCAGGACACCTCCGAAGCCGCCTATTTCCTCAGCGCCAACCGCAACAAGCGCTCGCTGGCTGTGGACCTGGCTACGCCCGAAGGCCAGGCCATCGTGCGCAAGCTCGCAGGCCAGGTCGACGTGCTGGTCGAGAACTTCAAGGTCGGCGACCTGGCCAGGTATGGGCTGGATGCACAGAGCCTGCTGGCCGAGCACCCAGGCCTCGTCATCTGCTCCATCACCGGCTTCGGCCAGACGGGGCCCTACGCCCACCGCGCCGGCTACGACTACGCCGTGCAAGGCATGGGCGGGCTGATGAGCGTGACCGGCGAGCGCGACGACCTGCCGGGCGGCGGACCGCAGAAGGTAGGCGTGGCAGTGGCCGACCTGTTCACCGGCATGTACGCGACCGTCGCCATCCTGGCCGCGCTGCGCCACCGGGACGCGACGGGCCAGGGGCAGGTGATCGACATGGCGCTGTTCGACACCCAGCTCGCCATGCTGGCCAACCTGGGCAGCAACTACCTGTGCAGCGGCCAGGCGCCCGGCCGAATGGGCAATGCACACCAGAACATCGTGCCCTACCAGGTCTTCGAGGCCAGCGACGGCCACCTCATCGTCGCAGTGGGCAACGACCGGCAGTTCGCCAAGCTCTGCGACATCGCCGGCCGGCCGGAATGGGCAGCGGATGCGCGCTTCGCCACCAATGCCCAGCGCGTGCGCCACCGGGCCCTGCTCGTGCCGCTGCTGGAGACCGTCATGCGTGAGCGCACGCGCGCGGATTGGCTGGCTTCGCTGGAGACAGCCAAGGTGCCCTGCGGCTCGATCAACTCCATCGCCGAGGCGCTGGCGGACCCGCAGGCGCAGGCGCGAGGCGCCGTCGTGGCCCTGGACCACGCGTTGACGCCAGACCTGCGCCTCGTCGCCAGCCCGATGAAGCTGTCGGCCACGCCGGTGCAGTACCGCCACGCGCCGCCGCTGCTGGGGCAGCACAGCCGCGAACTGTTGCTGGAAGCGGGCTGCAGCGCCGAAGACATCGACGCGTGGCTGGCTGCGGGCGTCATCGCTTGACGGGCAAACCTGGAAAACCTCGTAGAAACCCGCAGCTGAAATCAGCTTCGGGCAACTCTGGATGCCTGGCGCTGCGGGCAAACCCACCCCTGACCCAAGGGTTTCCCCCCAGGCGAGGGATGGAGCCGGTGACCTCCTGCACCCAGCATGCGTTTTCGCACCGCGCCGGGCCCACAACCTAGAACCATCCGCCGCGGCATCCGTCTTCCGGGGTCATGTCCACACCGCCTTCCTCAGCGCCCGTCAGCGCCGCCAACGATGTCATGCCTGAGCCGACCCCGGTGCAGTGGGCGGACATCGTCCAGCAGTTGGGCGCCGAGATCGCCGAGCCGCTGAGCGCGGCGCTGGAACAGATCCAGAACCTGGCCAGCACCGGCCAGATCGACCGCCGCGGCCTGCGCCTGCTGCGTCGCAGCGTGGACGACGCCCGCACCGCCGGCATGCTGGGCCAGCAGCTCGCCCGCCTGGCCTCCGGTCGGCTTCAGCTGAACCGCGAGCGGCAGCACCTGACACAGATGCTGCGCAGCGTGCTGGCCCAGCGCAGCCGCGAAACCCAGGCGCGCGGCGTGCAGGTGCGCCAGTCGCTGCAGCCGGTCGAGATCTGGGCGGACGGCGCCCTGCTGTTCGCGCTGCTGAATGCGCTGATGGACTGGGCGCTGACTAACACGCATTCCTCCGTCGACCTGCGCCTGGACCTGACGCCCTGGCCGGTGAAGGCGCGCCTGAGCTGCCGCTTCGCCCACCGCTCGCTGGAGCTGCTCGCCGATGACGCGCACCACCCTGCGGCGACGCCAGGGCTGGACTCGCTGGCCTGGCGGCTGCTGGAGCAGACCGCCATCACCTTGGGCGTGCTGCCGCTGCGCGAGCAGGAGGCCGGCATCACGCTGCTGACGCTGGAGTTCAACCAGCTCGCGCCCGAGGAAGCGCCGCCGCCGGACAGCACCCACGCCAGGCTGGAGGCCGAGGCCGAGCGCATGGGTGGCAACTCGCGCCCGCTGGCCGGCTGCCAACTGCTCATCCTCACCGCCCACCGCGACATGCGCAACGAAGCCCAGGCTGCCGTGCGCCACATGGGCATGCTGGTCGACGTGGTGGGCAGCGTGGCCGAGGCCGAGCAGTTCTGCCGCGAGGGCTTGCCGCACGTGCTGCTGTTCGATGCGGCGCTGATGAACGAGCCGCTGCTGAACCTGATCGCTGGCATCAGCCGCGATGCGCCGGACTTCGCCTTCGTCGAGATGTTCGACGGCGAGCACCGCACGCAGTTGTCGACGGCCACCTCCGACGGCATTGCCCGCATCTCGCGCCGCCACCTGACGGAGGCCCTGCCCTCGCTGCTGATGTTCGAGCTGTCGCGCAGGAATTGACGGTCTTCCTAGAATGGCGGCCATGCTGACCCGTCGCACCCTCGCCGCCTCCGCCGCTGCCCTCGGCATTGCCGCCCTCTCCGGCTGCGCCAAGGAGCCGGCGCCCGCCGTCGACTACGTGTTGCTCAATGGCCAGAAGGTCAGCTCCAAGCAGTGGGCCGGCAAGGTCATGCTGGTGAACTTCTGGGCCACCAGCTGCGCGACCTGCGTGAAGGAGATGCCGCAGATCGCCGCCACGCACGAGAAGTTCAAGGCGCGCGGCTTCGACACGCTGGCCGTGGCCATGAGCTACGACCCGCCGGCCTTCGTCGCCCGCTTCGCCGAGTCGCGCCAGCTGCCCTTTGGCGTGGCCATCGACAACACCGGCGCCGTCGCCCAGGCCTTCGGCCCGGTGCAGATGACGCCGACGACCTTCCTCATCAACAAGCGCGGCGAGATCGTCAAGCGCTACGTGGGCGAGCCGGACTTCGCCGCAGTGCACGGGCTCATCGAAAAGCTGCTGGCCGAAGGCTGACCCCCGGCAGACGGCGCAGCACCTCTGGGCCGACACTGCGGCGATGCACAAGACCTTCGCCGCCCTGGTCCTCCCGCTGCTGCTGGCCGCCTGCGCCCACCCACCGCCCGCGCCGCCCAAGGTCGAACCCACCTCCGCGCAATTGGAAGCCGCCACCCGCGTCGGCATGGATGCTGTGCAGCTCGGCGCGCTGCTGAACAAGCCGTTGTTCCAGATGCAGCCGGCCGAGCTCGGCCGCTTCCTCGCCTGGCAGCAACTGAACCAGCCCGATCTGCGCCAACGCATCGCCACACTGGCGCGCAAGAACATCGGCCAGCCCTACGAGCTGTACCTGCTGGGCGAGTTCCCCTACGAGACCTACGACCGCCAGCCGCTGTTCGACCTGACCCGGAGCGACTGCGTCGTCTTCGTCGAACACATCTACGCGATGGCGCTCAGTGCCTCGTGGGAGGAGTTCTTCTGGATGCTGCAGCGCCTGCGCTACCGCGAAGGCGTCATCGGCGTGGCCACGCGCAACCATTACACGGAGGCAGACTGGAACATGGCCAACCAGTGGCTGGTCCAGGACGTCACCGGCGCGCTCGGGGCACCGACACGCGCCTACCGCCAGCGCATCGACCGCAGCGCCTTCCTGCAAAAGCGGTTCAAGATCGCGCGCGACATCCCGGTGCAGCAGTTCGAAGATGTCTTCGTCGCCAAGCAGGACGTGGCCGCCATCGAGGCACAGCTACTGGAGGGCGACTTCGTCAACGTGATCTCGGGGCGGGACGGTGGCTACTGGGCTTCGCACGTCGGTCTCATCGCCATTGGCAGCGATGGCCAGCGCCACATCGTGCATTCGGCCGAGCCGCAGGTGCGCGAGGAGACGCTGCAGGGCTTCATCACCCGCCTGAACGAGCGAGACGCGCGCGAGGCCGGCCAGAACAAGCCTCAGCTGGCGGGCTTCAAGTTCCTGCGCCTGAACGACGCGCCACAGGTGCCGCCGATGGCACCGCAGCCGCGACCGGCACGGCCGGCCGCGTTGACGGGCTGATCAGGCGGCCGTGGGGTTCAGTGCGGCGTGGGCCTGCTCGTCCGCGTGGTAACTGCTTCGCACCATCGCACCCACGGCCGCGTGCGTGAAGCCCAGCTCGTAGGCTTCCTTCTCGAACTGCTTGAACATATCCGGCGTCACGTAGCGGCGCACCGGCAGGTGGTGGCCCGACGGCGCCAGGTACTGGCCGATGGTGATCATGTCGATGTTGTGCGCGCGCATGTCGCGCATGACCTGGCGGATCTCGTCGTCCGTCTCGCCCAGGCCGACCATGATGCCGCTCTTGGTCGGCACGCCCGGCACTTCTTCCTTGAAGCGCCGCAGCAGGTCGAGGCTGAACTGGTAGTCCGAGCCCGGGCGCGCTTCCTTGTACAGGCGCGGCGCGGTTTCCAGGTTGTGGTTCATCACGTCCGGCGGCGCGGCCTTCAGGATGTTCAGCGCGCGGTCGGCGCGGCCGCGGAAGTCGGGCACCAGCACCTCGATCTGCGTCGCCGGCGACAGCTCGCGCGTCTTGGTGATGCACTCGGCGAAATGACCGGCACCGCCGTCCTTCAGGTCGTCACGGTCCACGCTGGTGATGACGACGTACTTGAGCTTGAGCGCCGCGATCGTCTTGGCCAGGTTCAGAGGCTCGTCCACGTCCAGCGGGTCCGGCCGGCCGTGGCCCACGTCGCAGAACGGGCAGCGGCGCGTGCACTTGTCGCCCATGATCATGAAGGTGGCCGTGCCCTTGCCGAAGCACTCGCCGATGTTGGGGCACGAGGCTTCTTCGCAGACAGTGTGCAGCTTGTGCTCGCGCAGGATCTGCTTGATCTCGTAGAAGCGGGTCGACGGCGAGCCGGCCTTGACGCGGATCCAGTCCGGCTTCTTCAGCACCTCCGCCGGCACGATCTTGATCGGGATGCGCGAAGTCTTGGCCTCGGCCTTTTGCTTGATCGTCGGGTCGTAGGTGGTCGTGTCGGACATGGTCATGACGTGAACTGTGCCGAGAGCCGCTCGGCGAGCCGCCCGGCCGCGATCGGCCAGTCGGTGAAAACCCCGAGTTTATCGAGGGATGTGGTTGCCAGCCCTTCGTATCCGCACGGGTTGATGCGTTGGAAGGGTTCCAGATCCATCGCCACATTGAGCGCGAGACCGTGATACGTGCAGTGGCGGCTGACCTTGATGCCCAGGGCTGCCACTTTGGCCAGGCCCTTGAAGGCGTTTGCCGGATCGACCGGCCCGGCCAGCGCCGCGTGGCTGCCGGGGTCGGCCGGGCGCACGTAGATGCCCGGTGCGCTGGCCACCCGCAGGCCGGTCACGCCGTAGCTGTCCAGCGTCTGGATGATGGCCGTCTCCAGGCGGAAGACGTACTCCTTGACGAAGATGCCCTGGCGCCGCAGGTCGACGAGCGGGTAGGCCGTCACCTGGCCGGGGCCGTGGTACGTGACCTGACCGCCGCGCTCGGTCGGCACGACGGGAATGTCGCCAGGCAGCAGCAGGTGCTCCGGTTTGCCGGCGATGCCTTGCGTGAAGGTGGGCGGGTGCTCGCAGAGCCAGAGCTCGTCCGGCGTTTCTGCATCGCGCGCCGCCGTGAAGGCGCGCATGGCCTCCAGCGTGGGCAGGTAGTCGACCCGCCCGAGGGTCTTGACGATCATGCGGGCATCATAGGCAGGCGCTGTAAGCCCTCGCCATCTCAAGCCGACTGCCATGCCAATGATTGCCGCCCTGCTTCTCGCCGCCTCGCTGTCCGACGCGCTGACCGCCTATGACGATGGCGATCTCAGGACGGCCGCCAAGGGCTTTACCGAATCCGCGCAACGCGGCGAGCCGCTGGGCCAGTTCAACCTGGCCATGATGAATCTGCGCCGCGAGCTGCCCGGGGCGAGCGACGCTAAAGCCTGGACGCTGCTCGAGCGAGCCGCGGCGCAGAAGTTCGCGCTGGCCGAGAACGCGCTGGGCGAGATGGTCGAGCAGGGCCGCCGCGGCAAGCCCGACCCCGCAGCCGCGTGCGGCTGGTTCGAACGCGCCGCCGAGCACGGCAACGGCGACGGCGCACTGGCCATCGCCACCTGCTACTACCTCGGACGCGGCCGGCCGCAGGACATGATCCAGGCCCACCGCTGGTACCTGGAAGCCGCCAAGGCCGGCGACGTCGGCGCGCAATACCTGGTCGCGTCGATGTTTGAGACTGGGTTGGGCGTGGAAGCTGACCAGCGGCTGGCGCGCTATTGGTTCGACGTGGCCGCGAAGAACGGCGACGTGGCGGCCAAGGCCAAGATCAAGGTGCTGGACAGTGCCAGCTGATCAGAGGACGACCTTGACCATCGGGTGCGTCGTCAACGTCCGGTAGATCTCGTCGAGCTGCTCGCGGCTCGTGGCCGTGATGGTGATCGTCAGGCCCAGGTAGTTGCCGGCCTTGCTCGGACGCTGCTCGATGGTGGACGCGTCGAAGCCCGGGTCGAACTGCTTGGCGACGTGGGCGATGGCATCGACGAAGCCGTCGACCTTGGCGCCCATAACCTTGATGGGGAACTGCGACGGGTATTCGATGAGCGACTTCTCGGGCGGGACCTCAGGCAATTCAGGCGGCAGATTCATGGGGACCTCGCTGCTCACTTGATCCACAGGCGGATCGAATCGAACGCCCGCCCGAAGATGCCGGCGACCGGCACGGCCTCCTGCACGATCAGCGGCACCTCGGCCACCGGCGCGCCGGCCGTCGTCGTCACGCGCAGCGTGCCGACGCGCTGGCCCTTGTTCAGCGGCGCGACCAGCGGGTCGGTGCGCTCGACCTGGGTCTGCAGCTTGCCGGCGTCGCCGCGCGGCACGGCCACAAAGACCGCGTCGGCAGCGCCCAGCCGGGCTTCCTTGGCCTCGCCCTTCCAGACCGGCACGGTGGCGATCGCCTTGCCGGCGTCGAAGATCTTGACCGCGTCGAAGGCCGTGTAGCCCCAGTTCAGCAACTTCTGGCTCTCGCTGGCACGCGCTTCCTTCGACGATGTGCCCATGACGACGCTGAGCAGGCGGCGCTTGCCGTTCGGGAAGTCGCGGTTCGCGCTGGACACCAGGCAGTAGCCGGCGGCCTCGGTGTAGCCGGTCTTCATACCGTCCACCGACGGGTCGCGGCGCAGCAGCAGGTTGCGGTTGTCCTGGCGGATCTTGTTGAAGGTGTAGTCGCGCTGCGAGTAGTAGCCGTAGTACTCGGGGAAGTCCTTGATGATGTGGGCGGCGATGGTCGCGATGTCGCGCGCGCTGGCCCTGTGACCAGGCTCGGACATGCCGGTCACGTTCTTGAACTCGGTGTTCTTCAGGCCCCAGGCCTGGACCTGGCGGTTCATCAGCTGCACAAAGCCTTCGACGCTGCCGCCGACGCCCTCGGCCAGCGCCACGGCGGCATCGTTGCCGCTCTGGATGATGAGGCCGCGCAGCAGCTCGTCGACCTTGGGCGTCATCGTGGTGTCGATGAACATCAGCGACGGGTCGCCCTTGCGCTCGTCCCAGGCGCGCTTGGAGATGGTCAGCGGCTGCTCCAGTGACAGCTTCTTTTCGCGCAGCGCGCCGAAGACGACGTAGGCCGTCATCAGCTTGGTCAGGGAGGCCGGGTCCTGCGGCGTGTCGGCATCGCGCTCACCGAGGGTCTTGTTGGCCGTGAGGTCGACCAACACGTAGTTGCGTGCGGCGATCTCGGGCGGTTGCGGGGCCTGGGCCTGAGCAGTCAGCGCCAGGGCGGCAAGGAAGGAAGCAAGCAGTCTTTTCATCGATTCTGTTCAGGTGCAGTGGTCAGATCCGGGTGGGATCGAAGGCGCGCACCACAAGGGACTTGAGCAGCGGCAGCTGCCCGTGGAAGAAATGGCCCACGCCGGGGACGACGACCACCGGCAGGCTCTGCGGTCGGGCCCAGTCGAGCACGGCGGCGAGGGGCACGACGTCGTCGACCTCGCCGTGGATGACCACGGTGTCGGCCGGCACGGGGGCGGTGTCGAAGCGGCTCGTGGCGGGGCCGACGAGGACGAGGCGTTGCGCGGGTTCGGTCACCCGCAGCGCAGCCTGGGAGGCGACATAGCCGCCAAAGGAGAAGCCGGACAGGACCAGCGCCTCGCCGGGCGCGCGGACGGCGGCCAGCACCGCGAGCGCGTCATCCACCTCGCCGCGCCCTTCGTCCCACGCGCCTTCGGACTTGCCGATACCGCGGAAGTTGAAGCGCACGGCTCGCCAGCCGAGTTGCATGAAGGCGCGGGCCAAGGTCTGCACGACCTTGTTGTCCATCGTGCCGCCCTGGGTCGGGTTGGGGTGGCAGATGAGCGCCGTCCCGACCGGCGCGACGCCATCGGCGGGGAGGTCGATGGCCACCTCGATCTGGCCCGCCGGCCCGGGGACGAGGCGCTTTTCAGTCTGCGAATTCATCGGCCGACGGCGTCCGGCAGCACCAGGCGCTCGACGACCTTGCCGTCGCGCAGATGGCTTTCGACGATCTCGTCGATGTCGCTCTTGTCGACCCAGGAGTACCAGACGGCCTCCGGGTAGACCACGGCCACCGGCCCGCCGGCGCAGCGGTCCAGGCAACCCGCCTTGTTGACGCGCACGCCGCCCTTGCCGGCGAGCCCGAGCTGCTTCACGCGGGACTTGCAGTGGTCGAACGCGGCCTGGGCGTCATGGTCGGCACAACTGGCCTCGCCATTGGCGCGCTGGTTCAGGCAGACGAAGAGGTGGCGCTGGTAGTAACTCATCGCGGCGGATTCTCTCATCGGGGCTTTTGCACCAGGCGCGCGGCCAGCCAGAACAGCGCGATGAAGGGCCAGGTCCAGGCCACCCAGCGCGTCAGGCCATAAAAGTTGACGAAGCGGCCATGCTCCCAGGCCTGCATGTTCAGCGTCAGATAGGGGTCACTGGGCGCGACGCTGATCAGGGCGATCAACGCGCAGATGCCGAGCAGCCCGAGGGCTGCCGCCACGCGCGACGGCAGCAGGCAGGCCAGCAGCGCCAGCACCACGCCCAGCCCGACGCCGGGCCGCGTCGCATCGCTGAGCCAGGCCCAGGCGTGGTCCGGCCCGAAGGCCATGGCGGTCGCCGTGGCGGTACCCAGCAGGCCCAGCAGCACGGCGCCGCCAGCCAGCACCAGGCGCCGCGGCCCGGGCCGGGCGACCACGATCATCATCAGCACCGGCGCCACCAGGCCGAGCGCGATGGCAAGCGCCTGCAAGCCGGGCGGCAAGGCATGCTCGACGGTGACGGCATCGCCCCAGCTCAGAGCCCAGGGCGTGCCTTCCAGCGCATCCAGCAGGCTCTCCCGCCACCAGGGCAACCACTGGCCCAGGCCGAAGGGCAGCGGCGTCGGGTAGAGCAGCGCCACCGGCCACAGCGCCAGCAGGGCCAGGGCCGGTGCGCTGCTGGCGCCGAACCAGTGGTCGCGCACATCCTCCCAGCGCTGCAGGCCGCCCAGGGCGTTGAGCACCACGCCCAGCAAGGCGCCCAGCGTGCTGCCGCCGACGTTCAACGCCCAGTCCGACAACGACGGCACGCGCCCGGGCAGGAAGAACTGCAGCGTCTCCATCACGAATGACAGCGCCGGGCCGAGCAGCAGGCCCATCAACCAGGCGACCCGCAGCCCCCAGCCGGACCGGACCGCCGCCGCAAAGCCGAGCAGGCCCAGCGGCATGTAGCCGATCAGGTTGGCCTCCAAATCGAAAGCCCAGAAGCGCGGCGGCCACGGCAGGCCGAACAGCCAGGGCAGGCCCATGCCGGGCGGCCAACGCCAGGGCCAGAACGGATAGAGGCTGGCGTAGATGACCAGGCCGATGTGGGCCAGCAACAGCCAGGTGGCGGAACTCTGGCGACGCCGCATGTTCAGAAGGGCTTGACGGTCACCAGCACCACGGTGGCGGCGAACAGCAGCACCGCGCTCTCGTTGTAGACGCGGAACCAGCGGTGGCTGCGGCGGTTGGACAGTTCCTCGAAGCTGCGCAGCAAGCGACGGTTCATGTGGTGCAGCCCGATGGCACCGACGACCAAGAGCATCTTGGCGTGCAGCCAGTAGCTGCCGGAAAAGCGGGTCGCGCCCCAACCCACCAGCACCCAGATGCCCAGCAGCAGCGCCACGCCCATCAGCAGGCTGCTGAAGCGGTGCAGCTTGTGCGCCATCAGCAGCAGTCGCTCACGCTCGGCATGGCTGTCGGTCGGCACCATGGCCAGGTTCACGAAGATGCGCGGCAGGTAGAAAAGCCCGGCAAACCAGGCGGCGACGAAGACGATGTGGAACGCTTTGACCCAGAGCATGGCGGCATTATGGGCAGGCTGCAGCCGGGCTTGCAGATGGGCAAAAGTCGCGCCGCCAGGTGCGCTGCGCGTCTGCGCAGGCTGGGCCGCGAAGCGGCACTGCACTTTTGCACAGATGAAAAAAAGCCCCGGTAAAAACCGGGGCGAGAAAGCCTTTTCGCTGTCATCACGTCAAGGCTCCTGCTCAGGGAGGAAAAGCAGGGGACAACGACCTTGCGGCTATCATCCGGGCGCAAGTTTAGCGCGCTGGAGCGGGTGCGTCACGCATATATGACGCCGGATGTGGCGTCCATCACGCGCCGGGCGCGCAGCCCCCCTCATCTGCCTGTCCCGTCGAGGTTTCGCCCGTGACCCGCTCCCGTCTCATTCCCGCCGCCTTTCCCGCCGCGCGCCCGCGCCGGCTGCGCCGCGACGCCTTCACCCGCGCCCTGGTGCGCGAGCACACGCTGCAGGCCAGCGACCTGATCCTGCCGGTCTTCATCCACGAGGGCGAGAACCTGCTGCAGCCGGTCGCCTCCATGCCGGGCGTGGTGCGCCAGAGCCTGGACCACTTGCTGCGCACGGCCGAGCAGTGCGTCGAACTGGGCGTGCCGGTCATCGCGCTGTTCCCCGTCATCGCCTCGGCACTGAAGACCCCCGATGGCGCCGAGGCGCTGAACCTCGACGGCCTGGTGCCGCGCGCGGTGCGGGCACTCAAACAGAACTTTCCTCAGCTCGGCGTGCTGACCGACGTGGCGCTGGACCCGTTCACCAGCCACGGCCAGGACGGCGTCATCGACGCGAGCGGCTACATCCTCAACGACCCGACCGTGGAGATCCTCGCGAAGCAGGCCATCGTGCAGGCCGACGCCGGTGTCGACATCGTCGCGCCCAGCGACATGATGGACGGCAGGATTGGCGCGATCCGCCAGGCGCTGGAAGCCGCCGGCCACATCCACACGCGCATCATGGCCTACAGCGCCAAGTACGCGAGTGCCTTCTACGGCCCCTTCCGCGACGCCGTCGGCTCGGCAGCCAACCTCGGCAAGGCCGACAAGAAAACCTACCAGATGGACCCCGGCAACAGCGACGAGGCGCTGCGCGAGGTGGCGCTGGACCTGGCCGAAGGCGCCGACATGGTGATGGTCAAGCCCGGCATGCCTTACCTCGACATCGTGCGCCGGGTGAAGGACGAGTTCAGCGTGCCAACCTTCGCCTACCAGGTGAGCGGCGAGTACGCGATGGTCAAGGCCGCAGCGGCCAACGGCTGGCTGGACCATGACGCCGTCATGATGGAGTCGCTGCTGGCCTTCAAGCGCGCGGGCGCGGACGGGGTACTGAGCTACTTCGCGCTGGACGCCGCACGGCTGCTGAAGAGGCCTTGAGCCCATGCGGGTCTTCCACATCGAGCCGGACCGCTTCACCGAACTGCCGGCCCTGCCCGATACGCTGCCCGAACGCGGCTTCCTGTGGCTGGGCTATGGCCGGCGAGAGTTCGAGGTCGGCGAGGCAACCGCGCAGCAGGCGCTGGCGCGCTGGGGCTGCGGCAACATCGTCGACCTGCATGTGGCCGACCTGATCAACAACCAGCTGCCCTCGCACTTCGACTACACGTCCTGGTACGACATGCTGGTGTTCCGCCGCCTGGCGGCGGCGCCGGGCAGCGCCGAGCTGTTCGTCGACGACGAACACGGCACGCTGGCCTCGGCGCAAAAGGCCATGCGCGCCATCGACACCAGCCCGGTGGGCTTTGCAGTATTCGACCGCGTGCTGGTGACGGTGCACCCGACCGACTGCCAGGTGCGCGAGTTCTTCGCGCAGAAGCTGGACCGCCTGATCGAAGGGCGCGACAAGGCGCCCGCGCGCGGCAGCGCCCGCCTGCCGCTGAGCCCGGCCGACCTGATGCTGCGCATGGTCAACCACATGGTGGACAGCTATCTGGAACTGCGCCGGCTGTTGACGCGCCAGCTCGGCACGCTGCAGCGCGTGCTGCTGGACCAGAACAGCGAGTTCAACGACTGGCCACTGCTGCTGGAAAGCCGTGACGCGCTGCACCGGCTGGAGGACACCTGCGAGGACCAGCGCGCCGCCATCCAGGAATGGATAGACGCGCTGGACGAGTGGCCGACCGACGGCGACCCGCAGGCGGCCCGCGAGCGCGAGCTGCTGCGGGTGCGCTCGCGCGACGTGCTGGAGCATGTGGAGCGCGTGCTGACGCATGTGCGCCGCCTGGAGTCGTCCGCCGAGTCGGCCGTGCAAATGCACTTCAGCGCGCTGGGCCATCGCACCAACAGCATCATGCGCACGCTGACCGTGCTGACCGCGATCTTCCTGCCGCTGAACCTGATCACCGGCATCTTCGGCATGAACTTCGAGTGGATGCCGCTGATCAAGAACCCCCACGGTTTCTGGGAGGCGGCGCTGCTGATCGGAGTCGTCGCGCTGGGGCTGTGGCTGCTGTTCCGCAGGAAGCGCTACCTGGCTTCCGGCAAGTAGCTAGCCGTTGCGGCGATAGGGGTCCGCAAAGCCCAGGCCCAGCAGGATCTCCGTCTCGCGCGCCTCCATCGCCTCGGCCTCGTCGTCGACCTCGTGGTCGAAGCCCTGCGCGTGCAGCGTGCCGTGCACGAGCATGTGGGCATAGTGGTCGAGCAGCGGGATGCCCATCTCAGCAGCTTCCTTTTCGACAACCTCGGCGCAGATGACGAGGTCCGCACCGACGACGGGCTCGTGGCTGTAGTCGAAGGTCAGCACATTGGTCGCGTAGTCCTTGCTGCGGTACTCGCGGTTCAGCGCGCGGCCCTCCTCGGCATCGACGATGCGCACGGCGATCTCGCCCGGCAGCTCCAACGCGGCGCGGATGAAGCGTTGCACCTTGTGGCGCGGCAGCAGCACGCGGTGGCGCGGGTCGGCAAACTGCAGGGACAGGCTCAGCTCGGGCTTGCTCATATTTCTCGCGCCTCGCGCAAGGCGCGCGCCTCGTAGGCCTCGACGATGCGGGCCACCAGCGGGTGGCGCACGACGTCGGCGCTGGTGAAGCGCGTCATCGCAATGCCCTTCACCTTGGCCAGCACATGCTCGGCGTCGATGAGGCCGGACTGCGTACCGCGCGGCAGGTCGATCTGGCTGGTGTCGCCGGTGACGACGCATTTGCTGCCGAAGCCGATGCGGGTCAGGAACATCTTCATCTGCTCGGGCGTGGTGTTCTGCGCCTCGTCGAGGATGACGAAGGCGTGGTTGAGCGTGCGGCCGCGCATGAAGGCCAGCGGCGCGACTTCGAGCTGGGCCTTCTCGAAGGCCTTGGTCACGCGGTCGAAACCGAGCAGGTCGTAGAGCGCGTCGTAGAGCGGCCGCAGATAGGGGTCGACCTTCTGCGTCAGGTCGCCGGGCAGGAAGCCCAGGCGCTCGCCGGCCTCGACCGCCGGGCGGGTCAGGATGATGCGTTGCACCGTCGAGCGCTCCAGCGCGTCCACCGCGCAGGCCACGGCCAGAAAGGTCTTGCCGGTGCCGGCCGGGCCGAGGCCGAAGGTGATGTCGTGCGACAGGATCTGCTGCAAGTATTGATGCTGGCGCGGCGTGCGGGCCGCCAGGTCGGCGCGGCGCGTGCGCAGCACCAGACCGCCGTCGTCGCCCGGCCGGCCCTCGGCCGCCGCGCTGGCCTCCGGCGTCCTGGCCTCGATCAGGGCCAGCTGCATGGTCTCGGCGGGCAGCGCCCGGCGGGCGCGCTCGTAAAGCGTCTCCAGCAAGGCCTTGGTGCGCTCGGCCGAGGCCTTGGGGCCGTCGACGCGGAACTCCGCATCGCGGCGGCTCAGCTTCACGCCCAGCGCCGCCTCGATCTCGCGCAGGTGGACGTCCAGGCTGCCGCAGACGCGGGCCAGGCGGGTGTTGTCGACGGGGTCGAGGACGAAGCGCAGGATCACTTGGTGCGTCTGAAGAAAGCAGGCGCCGATTGTCGCTGTCGCTGGTGCATTCCCCGGCGCGGGGGTGGCGACCCTCCCTCACAATGCCGCCCCATGACTCTTCCGACCGCGACCAGGGCCGCAACGGCCTGGCGCCCACCCCTGTTTCTGTTGACGGCGCTGGCCACACTTTGGCCCGTTGCTGCCCACGCCCAGACCCCGGCCGGCATGTACTGGGCCGTCACGCTGAACGGCTGGCTGGCGGCCATGCTGGCGCTGATGGCCACTGTCGTCGGCCTGCTGTCCAGCCTGCACCACCGCGAGCGGCCGGCCAACTTCCTGGTCGGCATGATGCTGAGCTGGGTCGTGCTGCGCGCCACCGCCGCGCCAGGCGCCGCCGGCTTGAGGCCGCTGCTGATGACGCTGCTGGTGCTGTGCGGCGTGCAATACCTGCTGCGCCAGATGAACTGGAAACGCAGCTGGATAGACCACGCGCTGTTGATCCAGTGCCTCATCGTGCCGGCCAGCCTGCTGCTGACCGGCGGCCAGATCGGCATGCTGGGCGCGGTCTGGCATGCCGTGCTGAGCCTGGAGCTGATCGCGGCGATGGGCTGGGCGCTGTGGCTGCGCCGCCAGCGCCTGCAGGCCACGCCGGACGATGCCCACGGCCGCGAGTTCCGCCTGATGGCCGCGCTGCTGCTGCCCACCATGCTGGCCTTGCTGGCCGAGATGCTGCTCGCCGCCGTCAGCGAGCCCCTATGGCGGTCGGCCTCGCCCTGGCTGGGGCTGATGCTGCCCCTGCTGATGCTGGCGTTAGGGCTGCAGCTGGTGAACCACGTGGCCCACGCGCGTGTCGATGCCGATCGACGCAGCGCCGCCATCGAGCAGCGCATGGCCGAGCGCATCGCCGAGGTCGAGCGCAGCCACAGCCAGCTCGCCGAGCAGAAGCTGGAGCAGGTCACCGAGCGCGAGCGCAAGCGCATCGCCGCCGACCTGCACGACGACCTCGGCGCCAAGCTGCTGACCATCGTGCACACCAGCGAATCCGACCGCATCTCGACGCTGGCGCGCGAGGCACTGGAGGAGATGCGGCTGTCGGTGCGCGGGCTGACGGGCAAGCCGGTGCACCTCATCGACGCCTTGGGCGACTGGCGTGCCGAGGTCGTTTCACGGCTGGGCCAGGCCAACATCCTGGCCGAGTGGAAGAGCCCGGCCGAGGACATCGAGCACACCTTCCAGGCCCGTTCCTATGTGCAGACCACGCGCATCCTGCGCGAGTCGGTGTCCAACATCATCAAGCACAGCGGCGCGACGAACGCGACGATTTCCGCCGCCTTCCAGGATGGCGACTTCGTGCTGACCATCCAGGACAACGGCCAGGGCATCCCGACCGAACTGGACGGTCGCCTGGACCGCGGCCACGGCATGGCGAGCATGAAATCACGCGCCAAGCAAATGCATGGCCAGTGCCTGGTTGAATCCGGCCCCGGCTGGGGTACTGTCATCCGTCTGACCATCCCGCTCTGATTCCGAGGCCCTTCATGAACCACATCCTGCTGCTCGAAGACATCCCGGAGATCCGCGCCTGGCTGAAGGCGCTGGTCAAGCAGGTGTTCGCCAACGCCCAGATCACCGAATGCTCGCGCGTGCAGGATGCGCTGTCGCTGGTCAACGGCCAACGCTTCACGCTCGCGCTGCTGGACCTGGGTCTGCCGGACGGCTCGGGCGTCGAGGTCATCGCCGCGCTGCGCGAGAAGCAGCCCGAAGTGCAGTCGGTCATCGTCACCATCCACGACGACGATGAGCACCTCTTCCCCGCCCTGCAGGCCGGCGCCTTCGGCTATCTGCTGAAGGAACAGTCGCGCGAGCTGCTGGTCGAGCAACTGCAGCGCATGAGCGGCGGCGAACCGCCACTGTCGCCGTCCATCGCGCGCAAGGTCATCGCCTATTTCGCCGCGCAAGTGAAGAAGCCCTCGACGCTGCTGCATGAGGTCTCGCTGACCGAACGCGAAACCGAGGTGCTGCTGCGCGTGGCCAAGGGCTACACGCTGCCGGAGATCGGCGTGCAGCTGGGCCTCTCCCGCCACACGATTGCCGACTACGTGAAGCAGATCTACCGCAAGCTCAATGTGAGCTCGCGTGCGGAGGCGGCGCTGGAAGCCCAACGTCTAGGGTTGTTTGGCCGGAACTGAGGCCAGGGTGGCCCAGATAATGGGCAGATGATTGGAAGACTGACTGGCGTCATCGCCGAGAAATCGCCGCCGCAAATCGTCATCGACGTGGCGGGCGTGGGCTACGAGGTGGATGTGCCGATGAGCACCTTCTACAACCTCGGCAGCCTGGGCGAGCGGGCTGTGCTGCTGACCCACCTGACCGTGCGCGAGGACGCGCACCAGCTGTTCGGCTTCCTCACGCACGAGGAACGCGCCACTTTCCGCATGCTCATCAAGATCAGCGGCGTCGGCCCGAAGATGGCGCTGGGGTTGCTGTCAGGCCTGTCCGTACCCGAACTGGCACAGGCGGTGTCGCTGCAAGAGACCGGCCGCCTGACCAAGGTGCCAGGCATCGGCAAGAAGACGGCCGAGCGCCTGCTGCTGGAACTCAAGGGCAAGCTGGGCGCCGACCTGGCATTGCCCGCTGCAGTGGCCAACGACGCACAAGCCGACATCCTGCAGGCCCTGGTCGCACTGGGCTACAGCGAGAAGGATGCCGCTGCGGCGCTCAAGGTCTTGCCGCCTGAAGTCGGCGTCAGCGACGGCATCAAGCTCGCGCTCAAGAGACTGTCGTGAGCATCCAGACCGACGACTTCGCCCCCGCGCCGCGGCTGATCAGCGCCGCGCCCGAGTCCGCTCGCGAGGAGGCGATGGAGCGCGCGCTGCGGCCCAAGCATCTGGATGAGTACGTCGGCCAGGCCAAGGCCCGCGAGCAGCTGGAAATCTTCATCGGTGCCGCCAAGAAGCGCCGCGAGGCGCTGGACCATGTGCTGCTGTTCGGCCCGCCGGGCCTGGGCAAGACGACGCTCTCGCACATCATCGCCGCCGAACTGGGCGTGAACCTCCGCCAGACCTCGGGCCCGGTGCTGGAGAAGCCCAAGGACCTGGCCGCCATCCTGACCAACCTCGAAAAGAACGACGTTCTCTTCATCGACGAGATCCACCGCCTCAGCCCCGTCGTCGAGGAAATCCTCTACCCGGCGCTGGAGGACTACCAGATCGACATCATGATCGGCGAGGGCCCGGCGGCGCGCTCGATCAAGCTGGACCTGCAACCGTTCACGCTGGTGGGCGCGACGACGCGGGCCGGCATGCTGACCAACCCGCTTCGCGACCGCTTCGGCATCGTCGCGCGGCTGGAGTTCTACACGCCGGCAGAGTTGCAGCGCATCGTGACGCGATCGGCGGGCCTGTTGGGCGCGCCCATCGACGCCGATGGGGCGCTGGAAATCGCCCGCCGCTCACGCGGCACGCCACGCATCGCCAACCGCCTGCTGCGCCGCGTGCGCGACTACGCCGAGGTCAAGGCCGATGGCCGCATCGTCGCCGGCATCGCCGACAAGGCGCTGGCCATGCTGGACGTCGATTCGCAAGGCTTCGACCTGATGGACCGCAAGCTGCTGGAAGCGGTCGTGCACCGCTTCGACGGCGGGCCGGTCGGCCTGGAGAACGTCGCCGCCGCCATCGGCGAGGAAGCCGGCACGATTGAAGACGTCATCGAGCCCTATCTGATCCAGCAGGGCTTCCTGCAGCGCACGCCGCGTGGCCGCATCGCGACGCTGGCGGCCTACCGCCACCTGGGCTTGACGCCGCCGGGCAGCAAGACGTCAAGCGATCTGTTCGGAGAATAAAAAAAGCGCCCCGCAGGGCGCTTTTCTTTTTCCGATCTGGAGGATCAGAAGTTGTGGCGCACGCCGGCAGCCAGCGAGTTGAAGTCGCCCGCCTTGTTGGCGTTGTTCAGGTCGGTGACGGTGTAGAAACCGTAGACCTTGGTGCGCTTGCTCAGGTTGTAGTTGTAGCCCAGCGTCCACTGCTTGCCACCGGTGCTCTTGAACATGCCGTCGCCGCCGGACTTGGTGCCGCCGACGTTGACATGGAACTCCGACGCGCCGGACGTGTACATGGCCGACACGCGGGCGATGTCGCGCGACTTGGCGCCGGCGATGTCTTCACGCTGGTAGTAGCCGGCAACCAGGAACGGGCCGAAACCGTAGTCCGCCTCGATCGTGTAGTTCTTGCGCTTGGCGGCGGTGTCAACTTGCGAGTAGGTGGCGCCGATGTGCAGGCCGCCCGCTTCGTAGTTGCCCGACAGATCGAACGCACGGCCATCGCCTGCAGCGCCTTCACCGGCGTGGACCGTGGCGATGAAGCCGAAGCCGCCCACCGTCGGCGAGAAGTAGCCGAGCTTGTTGGTGCGATGGCTGAACGCGAAGGACGAGAACAGCGCGTCCGACGACGTGCCGGTGTCGTGGTTGTGGTTGCTGACGCGGTCCACGGTCGAGAAGTACGAATCCGGGAACCAAGAACCCAGGCGCACCGTACCGAACGAGCCGCTCAGTTCGACGTTGGCCTGACGGCTCCAGAACTGCGTGCCACCGGAAGCAGCGCCGGTGTCCGAATTCAGGCCGTGCTCCAGGTTGAAGGCAGCCTTCAGGCCACCACCCAGGTCTTCCGTGCCACGCAGGCCCAGGCGGGAGCTGTTGTTCTCAACAGCGACCTTGCGATCCTGGTTGGCAACCTTCTGGCTCTCGACCGTGGTGTTGATGCGGCCCCACAGCGTGACGGAGCTTTGGGCAAATGCCGGGGCAACCATGATGGTGGCCAGGGCGGCGGCGAGCGTGACATTCTTCATCGTTGGCCTTTGAGGATGGGTTACGACGGGTTGACGAACCGTCAGATGACAATCAATGACAGTCAGTATAGGAGTGGCACTAGCCCGCAGCCGAGTGGGCGACGCGCCGATGCAACAGTGCAGCTAGGGAGTTGGGGCGCTCAGGCGGCAATGTCGTCGGTGCCGAGGCCGGCCAGATGGCGGTCGTCGTTCCAGCCGACCAGCGTGAAACCGTCGACCGTGGCGAGCAGGCGGTTGATCGTGGCGTTGCCCAGTTGCCAGCTGCGCGGTGCGTCCAGCGCGACCCGAGTAGCCGCGCGGTAAAGGCAGTCGAGCACGCCGCCATGGGCGACCAGCGCGATGCTTTCCCCCGGATGCGCAGCGGCGGCTAGGCGGGCGGCCTGTAGGCAGCGGGCGCTGAAGACGTTCAGGCTCTCGCCACCCCCGACGGCGAAGTCGGGCTCGCGGCGACGCCAGCGCGCGGCCTCATCGGGGTAGGTCTGCTCGATCTCGTTCCAGCTCAAGCCCTCGAAGCGCCCGAAGGCGCGCTCGCGCAACGCGGCGTCGAAACGCACCGGCAGGCCACGCGTGACGGCCAGCGCCTCGGCAGTCTGGCGGGCGCGGCTCAGGTCGCTGGCGTAGATGGCTGCGAGCGGCTCCTCTGCCAGCGCGCCGGCCAGGCGCTGGGCCTGCGCCACGCCCAGGTCGCTGAGAGGGATGTCGGTGTGGCCCTGGATACGTGTCGCGCGGTTCCAGGCGGTCTCGCCGTGGCGGATGACGACGAGTCGGGTGGCCTGCTCCAACACTAGACACCCCAGACGACGTCGACACCCTCGCGCTGGCTGCGCGCCATCAGATCGCGCAGCGGCCAGGCGCGCTGGCGCAGCGACACGCCTTGACGGCGGGGCGGCGGCTCGCCGGCGGCCTTGGCGGCATCCACGGCCTGCTGGAAGCGTGCATCGTCGGCGTCGACGCCGGCCTCCAGCGCCTGGAGCAGCGCGGGCAGTGCAGCAGCCTCCAGGATGCCTTGGGGGGCCGGCTCGCGGCCCATCAGGCGCAGCACGGCATCGCCGGACTCGGCCAGCATGACGATGTCGGCACCGGCCTTGGATTTGAAGCAATAGAGCATGGCCGCATTGTGGGCCGGCGCGGGCGCGCCCGCTCAGCCGTTTCCGGCGAGGCCCAGCCAGCCGGACACGGCGGCGTCGACGACATGGCGGCGCGGACGCACGCGCTGCTCGAAATCCTCCGGCCGCAGCGGCGGCGCGAACAGATAGCCCTGGAACTCGTGGCAGCCGGCCTGGGCGAGGAAGTCGCGCTGGGCCTCGGTCTCGACGCCCTCGGCGATGACCTGCAGTCCCAGCGCACGCCCCATCTGCACGATGGCGTTGGCGATGCCGACATCGCTGGGGTCGCCCGGCAGGCCTTGCACGAAGCTGCGGTCGATCTTGAGCCGCTGGATGGGGAAGCGTTTGAGATAACCCAGCGACGAATAGCCGGTGCCGAAGTCGTCGATGGACAGCGTGACGCCCAGAGAGGCCAGGGCTTGCATGCGCTTGAGGTTCTCGTCGGCGTCGCCGAGCAGCACGCCTTCGGTCAGCTCCAGCTCCAGCATGCTGGGCGGCAGGGCCGCGTCGCGCAGCGCGGCGGCGACGCTGTTGACGAAGTTGGCCTGCTGAAACTGCAGCGCCGACACGTTGACGGCGACCGGCATGCGCAGGCCGCGGCTGAGCCAGTGGGCGGCCTGGTCGACCGCCTCACGCAGCACCCATTCGCCGATGGGTACGACGAAGCCGCTCTCCTCGGCCAGCGGGATGAACTCGGCCGGCGAGATGTCGCCACGCTCGGGGTCGCGCCAGCGGATCAGCGCCTCGGCGCCGATGACGCGGTCGCTGCCGAGCTCGACCTGGGGCTGGTAGTGCAGCCGGAAGCGCCCCTCGGCGAGGGCCTGGCGCATGGCGTGGTCCAGCCGCATGCGCGAGAGCAGGTCGACCTCCTTGCGCGGCACATGGAAGCGAAATCCCGCGCGCCCGCTTTCCTTGACCCAGTGCATGGCGCGCTCGGCGCTGGCCAGCAGTTCGTCGGGCTTGTTGCCGTCGCCCGGGTAGAGGGCAATGCCGCAGCTGGCCGTGACGGTGAAGCTCAGCGTGTCGAAGCTGAAGGGCTGGGCAAGCAACTGTTGCACGCGACGCGCGGCGGCCTCGGCCTCGAACATCTGGGCGCCGTCGACGAGCAGCGCGAACTCGTCGCCGCCGAGGCGGGCCAGCGTGTCATTGGCGCCGACGGCGCCGCGCAGCCGCTCGACGACCTCGCGCAGCACGCGGTCGCCGTAGCTGTGGCCCAGCGTGTCGTTGATCTGCTTGAAGCGATCCAGGTCCAGGTGCAGCAGCGCGAAGACCGGGGGGGCCTCACCCGAAACGCCGGCAGCCATCTGCTGGACGATGCGGTCGGCCAGCGCGCGGCGGTTGGGCGCGCCGGTCAACACATCGGAGCGGCCCAGCTCCTCGATGCGCTGGTGAGCGGCGAGCTTCTCGCTGAGATCGCGGAATGAAAAGACCCGCCCGATCGGTTCGCCCCGGCTCATCTGCGGCAGCGAGACCTGCTCCAGCACCCGTCCGTCGGCCAGGCGCAGCATGTCGCTGGAGCGCATCAGAGGCGCATCCAGCAGCGCCTCGATGCGCAGGCGGTACTGCTCGCCGTCGCGCATGACGCGCTGCAGGCTCAGCCACAGGCCGGCGTCGCCGGGCTCGTGCAGCAGGCCGCCAGGCAGGCCCCAGAGCTTGGCGAAGCGGCGGTTGAAGCTGCGCACGCGGCCGGACAGGTCGACGACAAGGATGCCGTCGGCCGTCGACTCAAGCGTGGCGCGCAGCTCGGCCAGCAGCGTCTCGCGCTCGGCCTCGGCGCGGCGGCGGCGCGTCTGGTCGTGCAGCAGCACCAGCCAGTAGCGGCCGCCTTCGGGTGTGTGCACGGGGCTGATGGCGCGGCTGACCCAGCGCGGCTGGCCGTCGCTGTGCGTCAGCACGGTGTCGGAGCGGATGCGGGCAAAGGGGTCGCGCGCGGCACCCTGCCAGAACGCTTCGTCTTCCAGCGAGTCGCACAGCACCGTCGGCGCCTGGCCGAGCGCGCGCTCGGGCTTCAGGCCGAGCAGGCGCAGCGCGGTGCGGTTGACGGCACTGACCGTCAGCGTGCTGCCATCGACGAGCCAGGCAGGTTCGGGCAGACCTTCGAGCAGGGCGCCGATCAACGGCGGCGCCTCGGGAACGCGAGACTGGGATGGGAGTGCCTCGCGGCCCGCACTCACGTGACCAACTCCCCGGGCCCGGTGCTCACGGCATCGAAGAAATAGGCGATGCGTGCCCGCGGGCTGAGGTAGTCCAGCGCAGGGCGCGGCAGGAACTGGGGCTTGAGGCTGCGCCGGATGCCGAGGTCGGGCATCTCCTCGAGGTTCAGGATGAGCGCTTCTTCCTTGGCGACCTTGAGGTCATGCACCATGACGCGGGGCTTCAGCGGCCGCGCCGAGTTGACGGACACGACGAGGGCGTAGCGGTCGTCGGTCAGTTGCACGGTCGAGCCCGGCGGATACACGCCCATCATGCGGATGAAGGCGTTCAGCATGGTCGCGTCGAAGCGGTTGCGGCCCTGCGCGAACATCAGCGAGAGCGCCTCGTGCGGCGTCATCGCCTTGGACGTGATCAGCGGGTTGCACAGACCGTCGAAGCGGTTGACCAGCGCGACGATGCGTGCGCCGGTGCTCATGCGATCCATGTTGATGCGCTGTGGGAAGCCGCTGCCGTCGGCATGCTCGTGGTGCTGCGCAATGATGAGCAGGGGCGCCGGCGACAGGCCCATGGCCTGGGCGATGGCCACGCCCTTGGCGACGTGCTGCTGGTAGGCCTGGGTCTCGGCGGCAGTGAAGCTCTCGTCGCGGTGGCGCAGGCGAGCGGCGACTTCGAGCTTGCCGACGTCGTGCAGCAGCGAGCCGACGCCCAGGTCCATCATCTCTTCGCGGCCAAGGCCGAAGGCACGGCCCAGCAGCAGCGCAATGATGCAGACGTTCAGCGCGTGCGCGGTGCTGCGGTCGCCGGCGGCTTCGTTCAGCAGCCGCATATTGAGATCACCCTCGACAAGCATCTTGTCGAGCAGCGCGGCGGTGAGGCTCTCGGCCTGCGTGCGCGCCTGCTGCGGCTGGGTCTGGACGACCTCCATGACGCCGCGGAAGCCATCGCTGGCTTCGCTGTATTGCTGCTCGCAAAGGCGCAGCGCTTCACGCTGGGCGGCGAGCGCGCGGCGATGGGCCTCGCGAGCAAATTCCTCGGGTGTGGGATGGGCGGGCGCTTGCGGTTCGGCGTGGGCCTCAACGGCTGCGGCCGCCGCAGCGCCGGCCTCGGCAGACGGCTGCAGCGACAGGTCGCTCTTGGCCGGGCTCCAGCGCACCTGTGTCAGGCCGAGCCGACGCAGGATCAGCAACTGGTCGCTGGAAGCAATCTTGAAGCTGGACAGCGGAAACGGGTGCGACATCCAGCCCAGATCCAGGTGGATGAACATCCCCACGGTCAATTGGCTGACGTCGATCAGCGGATCGTTTGATCTATCCTGCATTCACTCAAACCCGCGTCGGGCACCCCTCGACTCGGCCCCGGTTTCGGCACCACTGCCGAGGAACCTGAAGCCGGCCTCCTGCTCTATGTCAAATCGGCCGATTCGCGTTCCAAGCGATGCGGGAAAAATCCCCTTGGAACGCAGGGCGGAGCTTAGCGCCTGAACGTGACCGAAATTCCTTGCCTTTGTCCGGGCAAACGCGGAGGAATGCATGACTGGCGGCACGGTGTCATCGTCCCGACGACACCGTGATTTCGCCCCAGGCGAGGCCCGGGGCGGCGCTCAGCGTGTCGCGTGGTGCTTGGCGATGAAGTCGCGATACCAGTGCGCGCTGTCCTTGGGCAGGCGCGCGAGGGTTTCGTAGTCGACGTGGATGAGGCCGAAGCGCTTGTCGTAGCCGGAGTTCCACTCGAAGTTGTCGAGCAGGCTCCAGTAGAAATAGCCGCGCACGTCGGCACCCAGGCTCATGGCCACGGACAGCGCTTGCAGGTGGGCCGACAGGTAGGCGATGCGCTCCTTGTCGGGCACGCGGCCGTCGACGACGCGGTCGGCATTGGCCATGCCGTTCTCGGTGATGTACATCGGCGGCGGGTTGTACTCGCGGGCCAGGCGCACCAGATGCTGGGCGAAGACCTCGGGGACGATCTCCCAACCCATGTCGGTGAAGCCCAGCTTGCCAGGGCCCTTGACGGTCTTGCCGTCGGCGCCGAACAGGCCGCGCGTGTAGAAGTTGATGCCGAGGAAGTCCAGCGGCTGGCGGATGCGCGCCAGGTCGCCGGCCTCGACCTTGGGCGCGTCGGCGCCGACGAAGTCGATGGCGTCCTGCGGATAGGCGCCGCGGAAGATCGGGTCCATGTACCAGCGCACGTTCAGGCCGTCGTCGATGCGGGCGGCGCGGCGGTCGGCTTCGTTGGGCGTGGCAGGGAACGACGGCGTGTGGTTCAAGACGATGCCGAGCTTGGTCGTGGTCTCGGCGCGCATCGCCTTGACCGCGTCGCCGTGCGACAGCATCAGGTGGTGGGCCACCTGCAGGCTCTCGGCGCGGCTCTTGTGGCCGGGCGCGAACTGGGCGGTCTCATAGCCGAGCGTGGCCGTGCACCAGGGCTCGTTGTGCGTGGCGATGCTGGCCAGGCGATCCCCGAAGCGGCGGGCGGTCTCGGCGGCGTAGTCGGCAAAGCGGGCGACAACATCGCGCGACAGCCAGCCACCCAGGCCTTCATCCAGTGCCTGCGGCAGATCCCAGTGATACAGCGTCGCGTGCGGCTGCAGGCCGGCCTGCAGCAGTTCGTCGATGAGACGGTCGTAGAAGGCGAAGCCGGCTTCGTTCCAGGCGCCTTGCCCCGTGGCCTGCACGCGCGGCCAGGAGAGGCTGAAGCGGTAGCAGTCCAGGCCCAGGCTCTTCATCAGCGCCACGTCTTCGCGATAGCGGTGGTAGTGGTCGCAGGCGATGTCGATGTTGGAGCCGTCGTTGATGCGGCCCGGCTGGCGGCAGAAGTGGTCCCAGATGGACGGGCCCTTGCCGTCCTCGGCGCCGGCGCCCTCGATCTGCGCGGCGCTGGTGGCCACACCCCACAGGAAGTCGGGCGGGAAGGACTGGGCGAGCGAGGCGGGGTCGAGACGGGAAGGATCGAAGAGATTCATGGTGGAGGAGCGCCCGGCGTTGCGCCGGGAACGAAGAAGGGTCAAGCAAATCGAGGTGGGCCGCGGACCACCCCGGCGTCGGGACTACGGGAAGTACCGGCGCAGTTCAGCCGCCGATGCACCGGACCTCGTCCAGCCAAACGATCATCTCTGATCGATGACAACGCTGTCAACATCGAATGACAGCGGTGTCTTCACAATCAGATCAAGAGTTCACGCCGAAAGGGTGGGTGTCGGGCTCAGCCGGCCCGGGTGGAGTCGCGCACGACGAGCTCGTGGGCGAGCACCTTGTGCAGTTCGCCGTCGTCGCCGGGAGCCAGCTCGGACTTGTGGCCGAAGACGAGCATCTCGACCGCCGTGCGCGCCATCTCGGCAACGGGCTGACGCACCGTCGTCAGCGCCGGCCAGACGAGCGCCGCGGTGGGCGAATCGTCGAAGCCCGCCACGGACAGCTCGCCCGGCACGGACAGCCCGAGCCGCTGCGCTGCGGCCAGCACGCCCAGCGCCATGTCGTCATTGCTGGCGAACACGGCCGTGGGGCGCTGGCGGCGACTGAGCAACTGGTGCGCCGCATCGCGGCCGCTGTCGAAGGTGAAGGAGCCGGGCTGCATCAGCTCGGGGTCCACCGCGATGTCGTGCGCCTGCAGCGCGTTGACGAAGCCCTGCTGGCGGGCGGCGCTGGCCGACTGGTCCGGCGGCCCCTTGATCAGCGCAATGCGGCGGTGGCCGAGGCTGATGAGCAGGTTGGTGATTTCCTCGGCCGCATGGACGTCGTCCATGCGCACCGAGGGCACGCCCACGATGTCCCGCTCCGGCGACATCAGCACGCAGGGCGTGCCGTTCTCGCGCAGCGCGGCAAGCACCTCGGGGTTGTCGCACAGCGGCGGCGTCAGGATCATGCCGTCAGGGCGCAGGGCGAGGACCATGCGGTCGATCTGCTGGCGCAGGTCGGGTGCGTCGTTGTGAAGTGACTCGACAACCAGGTGATAGCCCAGTTCGCGACAACGCACCGTCGCGCCCTGCTGGACGCTGCCGACGAAGGCGGCGCTGGGGTCGTAGTAGAGCAGGCCGATCAGGAAGGAGCGGCCGCCTGCGAGGCTGCGTGCCGACTGCTTGGGCCGGTAGCGCAGCGCCTCCACCACCTTGAGCACCGCGTCCCGGGTGCTCTCGTGCACGCCGGGCTCGTGGTTGAGCACGCGCGATACGGTCTTGATCGACACGCCCGCTTCGCGGGCGACGTCGACGATGGTGGGGCTTCCGCCGCGTGCGCTCACAGTTGAAGAATTACTTCTTCTTGGCCTTGGCGGCCGGCTTGGCGGCAACCTTGGCGGCGGGCTTGGCAGCAGCCTTCTTCGCAGCGGCCTTCGGGTCCACGGCGGCCTTGAAGCCAGCGCCGGCGGTGAACTTGGGCAGCTTGGCGGCAGCGATCTTGATCTTGGCGCCGGTGCTGGGGTTCACGCCGTTGCGCGCTGCGCGTGCGTGCTGCTTGAAGGAGCCGAAGCCCGGGATCGACACGGCACCACCCTTTTTCACGGTGGTGACGACGGCGTCCAGCAGGGTCTCGAGGATGCGGCCGGCTTCGGCCTTGCTCAGCTCGTGCTTGGCGGCCAGGTGTTCGATCAGATCGGTCTTGTTCATGCGGGGGATCTCGTCCAAAACTCGCCCGAACGGCTCGGGCGGGCGGGATTGTGGCCCAAGCCGCAACTCACCCGCAGGCATACAGTCCCGTATCCATCGAAGATTCGGTCCCACTCGTGCACATTGCCTCGGCGCTCGACGCCCTGCCCCAACAGGTCTGGAAGGCAGATGCCCAAGGCCGCCTGCTCTGGATGAACGCGCGCCTGGCAGATGCGCTGAACCGGCCGGCGCTGCCGACGCCGCTGTCGCTGTGGCTGCACGAAGACGACCGCGCCGCCTTCGCGCAGGCCTGGGGCGCTGCCCAGGAGGTCGGCCGCTTCGAGCTGGAGTACCGCGTCGGCACCGCCTGGGTGCTGGCCCAGGCCCAGCGCCTGCCGGGCTCGGCGCTGTGGCTCGGCACGCACACCGACATCGCGGCACGGCGAGCCGCAGAGAACCGCCTCAACGAGGCCGATGCCGTCTGGAAGCTGGCACTGGAATGCAGCGGCGACGGTGTCTGGGACTGGCATGTGCAGGCCGGCACCGAGTACTACTCGGACCGCTATCTGCGCCTGTACGGCTTTGAGCCCGGTGACATCCCGCCCACGCCCGACGCCTTCGATGCACGCACGCACCCCGACGACCTGGCGCAGATGGCCTGCGACCGCGAGGACCATTTCGCTGGCCGCACGCCGCTGTACCGCAACGAGCACCGCGTGCTGGCCAGGGACGGCTCGTGGAAATGGGTGCTGAGCCGCGGCATGGTGATCGCGCGCGATGCCGCAGGCCAGCCGCTGCGCATGGTGGGCACACACACCGACATCACCGACCGCAAGCGCCAGGAGGCGCTGGTGTGGCAGCAGGCGCGTCTGGACACGCTGACCGGCCTGCCCAACCGCCGGGCGTTGCGCGAACACATCGAGCGTGCGCTGGCGCTGCGCCAGATGCGCGGCGACGAGCTGGCCGTCATGTTCGTGGACCTGGACCACTTCAAGGAGGTCAACGACTCGCTGGGCCATGACGTGGGCGACGCGCTGCTGGTGCAGGTGGCCGAGCGGCTGCAGGCGCGCATGCCCGCCGACGCCGTCGTGGCACGCATGGGCGGTGACGAGTTCACCGTGCTGCTCGCGACGGCGCGGGCCGCACCCGAGGCCGAACGGGTCGGGCACGACTTGCTGCAGTCGCTGTCCGAGGCCTTTGACGTGGCGGGCGAGCGGGTCTACGTGTCGGCCAGCATCGGTGTCAGCCTGGCGCCGCGCGACGGCAGCGAGATCGAGGCGCTGTTCAAGCATGCCGACCTGGCCTTGTACGAAGCCAAGGGCGCCGGCCGCAACCGCGTGAGCGTGTTCACGCCAGCGCTGCACGAGGCGGCGCAGCGGCGCGTGAGGCTCGCGGCGGAGCTGCGCGAGGCGCTGCGGCTGGGGCAGCTCAGCCTCGTCTACCAGCCCATCCTGTGGCTGCGCGACGTGACAGCGGCGCCGCGCAAGGCTGAGGCGCTGCTGCGCTGGCGGCACCCGCAGTTGGGCGACGTGAGCCCGGCGCATTTCATCCCTATCGCCGAAGCCACCGGCCTCATCGTCGACATCGGCGACTGGGTGTTCCGAACGGCAGCGGCCCAGGCGCAGGCGTGGCGGGCGGCGGGGCACGCTGGCTTCCAGATCAGCATCAACAAGTCGCCGGTGCAGTTCCTCGGCGAACGCAGCCACCGCGTGCAGCCGGACTGGGTCGGCCACCTGCGCGACCTCGGCATGCCCGGCGACGCACTGGCCGTCGAGATCACCGAAGGGCTGCTGCTGGAACGCGACGAGGCCGTGAGCGAGCGGCTGCGGGAACTGCGCGATGGCGGCTTGTCAGTCTCGCTGGACGACTTCGGGACGGGTTATTCGTCGCTGAGCTATCTGCAGCACCACGCGATCGACACGGTCAAGATCGACCGCAGCTTCGTCGCTGGCCTGGAGAGCGGCGGCAAGGCGGTGGCGCTGTGCCGGGCCATCGTGACGATGGCGCACGAACTGGGCATGGAGGTCGTCGCCGAAGGCGTCGAGACCGAAGCGCAGATGCTGGCCTTGCAGACCATGGGCTGCGACTGGGGGCAGGGGTGGTGGTTTGGGAAGGGCGTTTCCGCTGCCGAATTTGAAGAGCGCTGGCTCCCTGCCTCGACGTGCAAATCCTGAGCCACAAACGCAAAAGGCCAGCACTTGCGTGCTGGCCTTTCTTGTTTGGTGCCCAGGAGAGGACTCGAACCTCCACGGAGTTACCCGCTAGTACCTGAAACTAGTGCGTCTACCAATTCCGCCACCTGGGCTTTCAGGGAGGCCGGACTATAGCCCAGTTTTTCACCCTCCCCGACAAAGTCGACTCAGATGTCGAACTTCACGCCCTGAGCAAGAGGCAACTCGCTTGAGTAATTCACGGTGTTGGTCGTGCGCCGCATGTAGGCCTTCCAGGCGTCCGAACCACTCTCGCGGCCACCGCCCGTTTCCTTCTCGCCACCAAACGCACCGCCGATCTCCGCCCCCGACGTGCCGATGTTGACGTTGGCAATGCCGCAGTCGCTGCCGGCCGCGCTCATGAAACGCTCGGCCTCCCGCAGGTCGGTCGTGAAGATGGCCGACGACAGGCCTTGCGGCACGCCGTTCTGCAACTCGATGGCCTCTTCGAGCGTCGAATACTTCAGCGTGTAGAGGATGGGCGCGAAAGTCTCGTGGCAGACGACTTCGGTCTGCGCCGGCATGCGCACCAGCGCCGGCACGGCGTAGTAGGCCTCGGGAAAGCGGTCGCTCAACGCGCGCTCGCCGCCCGACACGATGCCGCCCTGCTCGCGCGCCGCGTTCAGCGCGAACTGCATCGCATCGAAGGCCTGCGCGTCGATCAACGGGCCGATCAAGGTGCCGGCTTCAATGGGCGAGCCAATCGGCAGCTGAGCGCGGGCGCGGTCCAGGCGCTCGACCAGCGCGTCATGGATGCTCTCGTGGACGATGACGCGGCGCGTTGTCGTGCAACGCTGGCCGGCTGTGCCGTAGGCGCCGAACAGGATGCCGCGCACGGCCAGGTCCAGGTCGGCGCTGGGCGTGACGATGATGGCGTTGTTGCCACCCAGTTCCAGCAGCGAGCGGCCGAAGCGCGCCGCGACGCGCGGGCCGACGGCGCGGCCCATGCGGGTGGAGCCAGTGGCGCTGACGAGCGCCACACGGGCGTCATCGACCATGACCTCGCCCACGTCGGCGCGGCCGATGATCAGCTCGGACAGGCCGTCAGGCGCCGTGTGGCCGGCGGCCCGGTAGGCCTTCAGCGCGCGCTCGAACAGCGCCTGCGTGGCGAGCGCCGTCAGCGGCGTCTTCTCGCTCGGCTTCCAGACGCAGGCATCGCCGCAGACCAGCGCCAGCGCCGAGTTCCAGGCCCACACGGCGACCGGGAAGTTGAAGGCAGAGATGATGCCGACGACGCCCAGCGGCAACCACTGTTCCATCATGCGATGGCCGGGGCGCTCGCTGGCGATGGTCAGGCCGTGCAACTGGCGCGACAGGCCGACGGCGAACTCGCAGATGTCGATCATTTCCTGGACTTCGCCCAGGCCTTCGCTGGTCACCTTGCCGGCTTCGATGGACACGAGTTGCGCGAGCTGGCTCTTGTGCGCGCGCAGTTCCTCGCCGAACAGACGCACCAGCTCGCCGCGCTTGGGCGCCGGCACGACGCGCCAGGCCTTGAAGGCCGCGTGGGCGCGGCCCACGGCGGCCTGCATGTCGGCGGCGCTGGCGGTGGGCAGTTGGGTCAGCACGCTGCCATCAATGGGCGAGCGGACAGTCAGATCACCGGCGCCCGGCAGGTGGACGCCCAGCGCGTCCAGAACGGAGAGGGTTTGTTGCTTCATGGTCCGCATTCTCAGGAAATGGACTCCACCTGACGCGACTGTTGATAGGCCGAGCCGAAACGGTTGGCAAGGAAGTCCGGCAGCGCGACCTCTTCCTGGCGCACAAAGCCCTGCTGCGGGAGCTTGCCTTCACGGAACAGATCGACAGCGGCGCAGATGCCCGCAGCGGTGGTGATCTGGATGGCGCTCAGCGGCTGCGCCCCGTCACGCGTCGCGAAGATCTTGCGCGCGAACACCTCCTGCAGCAGCACGCCGTTCTTCATGCCCGACACGGTGACGAAGACGAGCACTACGTCCTGCATCGTCGCGGGCATGCTCTTGCGCATGATGTCCTTCAGGTTGCCCTGGTCGCTCTTCAGGCCCAGGTCGCCAAGCAGGAACTGCATCAGGTCGCGGTGGCCGGGGTAGCGCACGGTCTTGTAGTCGAGGTTGCGCACCTTGCCCGCCCAGGTCTCGCACAGCGTGCCCAGGCCGCCAGAGGTGTTGAAGGCCTCGTACTCGGTGCCGTCGAGGCTGAAGTGCTCCAGGCCCTCCAGCGGCAGCGCGGCGATGGTCTCGCCCTCGTGGATGGCCTCGCAGGAGTGGCAGTACTCGTTGATGAGGCCGTCGACCGACCACGTCAGGTTGTACTTCAGCGCATTGGTCGGGAAGGCCGGCAGCGCGCCGACGCGCATCTGCACGTCGCGCACCGAGTCGAAGCCGCTGGCCAGGTGGTGGGCGACGATGCCGATGAAGCCCGGCGCCAGGCCGCACTGCGGCATGAAGGCGGTACGGGCGCCCTTGGCCATGTCCTTGATGGCCTTGGTGGCGGCCACGTCCTCGGTCAGGTCGAAGTAGTGGCAGCCGCACTCCAGCGCCAGCTCGGCGGCGGTGATGGCCAGGTGATAGGGCAGCGCGTTGACGACGGCGTCCTTGCCGCGCAACTGGGCGGCAAGCGCAGCGCGGTTGTCGCTGTCGACTTCCGCCGTGGCGATGCCCTCGGCGGCCAGTACCTTCAGGTAGCCGGCGTTCTTGTCGAGCACGGTGACCTGGTAGTCGCCAGTGGCGTGCAGCAGGCGGGCGATGGTCTGGCCGATGTGGCCGGCGCCGAGCAGGGCGATCTTCATGGGGGACTCCAGGCGTAGGTGTTGCGTTGGGCAGCACTCTAGGCAGGGTCACTGACGAAAGAAAGCGATCTTCCGACGAAAGCGATTGATGATTCGTCGAATCGTCGCGATGATTCGCCGTTATGGATGATTCACGGGTAAATCCTGCAGCGCCGACTGACGATCTGGACCGCCGGCTGATCCTGCTGCTGCAGGCCAACGCCCGCGAAAGCACGGCCACGCTGGCGCGCAAGCTGGGCGTGGCGCGCACCACCGTCGTCGCCCGGCTGGCGCGGCTGGAGGCCAGCGGGCGCATCGTCGGCTACACGGCGCGGCTGGGTGGCGACGAAGCGGGCCGCAGCGTGCAGGCGTTTGTCGGCATCACCGTCAGCCCCAAGGCCGGGCGCGAGGTCGTCAAGCGGCTGACCGAACTGCCGGAGCTGCGCCAGCTCGCGTCCGTCAGCGGTGAGTTCGACTACATGGCGCTGCTGCGCGCCGACACTACGGCCAGGCTCGACGCGCTGCTCGACGAGATCGGCGACATCGACGG
Source organism: Pelomonas parva (assembly GCF_043555835.1). Lineage (NCBI taxonomy): Bacteria > Pseudomonadati > Pseudomonadota > Betaproteobacteria > Burkholderiales > Sphaerotilaceae > Roseateles > Pelomonas parva. The sequence continues at coordinate 36,746 of NZ_JBIGHV010000009.1, forward strand.
CGTGCTGCGCACGAACAGTTCGGTCGTCCTTGCGCTGCGTGTCGACAGACAAACTTGATGGAGAACACGATGATCTGGCTTGCCCTCGGCCTCACCCTCTTCCTCGGCATTCACCTGACCCGTGCGCTGGCGCCACGATGGCGCGACGCCCAGGTCGCCCGCCTCGGCGACAAGGGCTGGAAGGGTCTGTACACACTGGTGTCCGTCGTCGGCTTTGGCCTCATCCTGTGGGGCTACGCACAGGCACGCCTGACCCCTGTCGTGCTTTGGCAGCCGATCCGCGGCATGAACCACCTCGCGGCGCTGTTCATGCTCGTGGCGCTGATCCTGCTGGCTGCGGCCTACGTGCCGCGCAACCACATCAAGGCCCGGCTGCTGCACCCGATGACGCTGTCGGTCAAGGTCTGGGCGCTGGCCCACCTGCTGGCCAACAACACGCTGGCCGACGTCATGCTGTTCGGCAGCTTCCTCGTCTGGGCCGTGCTCGTGTTCCGCGCGGCTCGGCGGCGGCCAGGGCCGGCGGTGGCTTCCCCGACGGCCGCGGGCACTGCGGCAACCGTCGTGGTCGGCGTGGCGCTGTGGGCCTTCTTCGCGTTCTGGGCGCATGCGGCCTGGCTGGGCATCGCGCCGCTGGGGCGGTGATCACGTGCGGCGGCGGGACGATTGCCGCTGCCAAGATCAACCCGAAGTCACCGATCCTCCTTGCGGATGTAGGAGAACCAGACCCAATAGGCGCCATACCAGAAGAAGCCGTTCAACATGAGGTGCGGTATCAACGCGCTGATGAATGCGTACGGTGCAGTCGCCCATACGATCACGCGGTGGGACCCTTTCCCGAAGGAGTTGATCTGCCCCTCCGCCAGCATGGATGCCAGGCCTACCGAATAGATGCCGCCCATCGCCGCTAGCGCCACAACGCAAAACCAGTAGGCAAGCCTCTCGTAGGGCATATCGCTTCTGCGGAAAGGCATGTCTAGCCTGCCCGAGACCGGCAAACGTCCATCAACCTCGTCAGCCCCAGCAGCGCATCCAGCATCGGCGTCGCCACCCCCAACTGCTGCGCCAGCTCGCGCGGCGCGGCAAGCAGCGCGTCAGTCTCGATGGCACGGCCGGCTTCGATGTCCTGCAGCATCGAGGTCTTGAAGGCGCCCAGCGAGCGTGTGATGACATGCCGGTCCTGCGGCGTCTGCGCGATGGGGCAGCCCACCCGCTCGCCGATCAGCGCGGCCTCGCGCATGATGGCCGCCGTGAACTCGCGCACAAGGTCGTCGGCCAGGATGCGATCGGTCGTCGCGCGGGTCAGTGCAGACACGGGGTTGGTGGTCATGTTGCCCCACAGCTTGTAGAACACCTCGCGCTGGATGCTGTCCACGGCCCGGGCGCCGAAGCCGGCGCCAACGAGCCGCGCGGCCAGCGCCGTCACTGACTCGCTGGTGCCGCCCACCGCCTCGCCGATCAGCAGGCCGTTGCCCAACACGTGATGCACCCAGCCCGGCCCGCGCAGCGCGCAGCTGGCATGCACGACACAGCCGATGACGCGCTCGGGCGGGATCGCGGCGGCGATGCGGCCGTCGGGGTCCACGCAGGTCAGCGTCAGCCCCGGCACCGGAAGGCCGGCAGTGAACCACCAGGGCAGGCCGTTCAGCGCCGTCAGCACGCGCGTGCCGGGCCCCAGCAGCTGGGCGACCTGCGCGGCCACGCCGGCGATGGCCGGCCCCTTGACGGCGAGGATGACCAGATCCTGCAGGCCCAGCTCGGCCGGGTCGTCGCTCACGCGCAGCGGTGCGCACCAGCTGTCCTCGCCGCTGTCCAGCCGCAGGCCGCGCTCGCGCACGGCGGCCAATGTGTCGCCCCGGACGAGCGCGCAGACGCGCAGGCCCTCGACGCGTTGCAGATGCGCGGCCAGCCAGCCGCCGATGGCCCCGAGGCCGACGATGCAGACCTTAAACATGAGGATCAGTCTCGCATGCGTGCTTGTCCCGGCGCGGGCCGGCCGCCATCATCTGCCGACCCCTTCAGGAGACAGACATGGCCACCAAGACCAAGAAGCCCGTCACAGCCAAGAAGGCAGCCGCCAACGCCACGCCGACCCCCAAGCTCGACGCCCGCCCCGACCGGCTGGACCTGCGCGACCTCGTCTACCGCGCGCCGCTGCGCTCGCTGCCCGGCCGCTGGCCGCGCGACGCCGACCTGAAGAAGCTGCTGCCCAGCTACGTCGCCGCCGGCCGCATCCTCAACCAGGGCAACGAAGGCGCCTGCACCGGTTTCGGCCTGGCCTGTGTCACGAACTACCTGTACTGGCTGCGTCATCTCGACCAGCCCGCGCGCGGCCGCAAGCTGCCTGAACTCGTCAGCCCGCGCATGTACTACGAGCTGGCCAAGCTCTACGACGAATGGCCGGGCCAGGACTATGAGGGCTCGTCCTGCCGGGGCGCGCTGAAGGGCTGGCACAAGCACGGCGTCTGCTCGGAGGCGCTGTGGCCCTACCCGCTCGACAGCAACGGCGGCGGCGTCTTCGAGCGCCCCGCAGCCGGCTGGGACGACGACGCCCCGCGCCGGCCTCTGGGCGTCTACTACCGCGTCGACAAGCGCAGCATCGTCGACCTGCAGGCCGCCATCTACGAGATCGGCGCCATCTATGTGTCGGCCGACGTGCACGACGGCTGGGGCGTGGCGAGCGCCGCGCTGCCCGACAGCCATGACAAGCTGCCGCGCATCGCGCGCATGAAGAACGTGACCGGCGGCCACGCCTTCGCGCTGGTGGGCTTCAACGAGCGCGGTTTCGTCGTGCAGAACAGCTGGGGCACGGGCTGGGGCGCCGCCGGCTTTGCCGTGCTGCCGTATGAAGACTGGGTCACCAACGGCAACGACGCCTGGGCCGTCGCCCTGGGCGTGCCGCAGGATCTGTCGGACGTGAAGGTACGCCAGCCCACCGTGAAGAGTGGCACCAAGGCAACCGCCCGCGCGGCCAGCGGCTTTCGCGTCATGGCCGGGCGCGGCCTCGGCGATGTCGCCGCGACGCTGTGCGAGGGCGACAACCCGCAGGACGACCCCTGGCCCGTCAACCACGAGTTCGCGCACAAGCCCTACCAGCCGCTGCGCACCGACGCGGCCTACACGCACACGCTGGTCTCGGGCAACGACGGCCAGCTGATGTCGACAGACTTCACACGCGACCGCGCCGACCGCGAGGGCCTGGCGCGCGAGTTGGTCGTCGAACGCCCGCTGGCCTGGTTCAAGGGCAGCCAGGCCAAAACCCTGAAGCTCGCCCTGTATGCCCACGGCGGCCTGAACTCCGAGGCCGGCTCCATCCAGCGCATCCGCATGCTGGCGCCCTACTTCCTCGCCAACGGCATCTACCCGCTGTTCTTCACCTGGAAGACCGGGCCCATCGAGACCTTGAACCACATGCTGGCGGACCTGGCCCACCGCATCGTCGACGACAAGCGCAGCGAGGGCTGGCTGGAGCGCCTGCGCGATGCCGCCGCCGAGGCCAAGGATCGCGCCATCGAGGCCGTGGGCCGCCAGTTCGCGCGCGGCATCTGGAGCGAGATGCGCGAGAACGCCGCCGGCGGCGAGACGGACGGCCATGTGCTGGACCTCACCGCCGACCTGCTGCGCGAACTGCAGGCCGCGCTGGACAAGCGCGGCAGGGCGCTGGAGCTGCACCTCGTCGGCCACTCGGCCGGCTCCATCCTGCTGGGCCACCTGCTCGGGCGGCTGAGCCCGCTCGGCGGGCCCGGCATCGTGCCGGCCGCCAGCTGCGAGCTGTACGCCGCCGCCTGCTCCAGCGGCTTCGCCGTCCGGCACTACGGCGCCGCCGACCAGGCCGGCGTGCTGTCGCTGAACAACCTGCACCTGCATGTACTGACCGATGCCAACGAACGCGCCGACGGCCTGCCCACGGCCGAGCACGACATCTATGGCAAGTCGCTGCTCTACCTGGTGTCGCGCGCGCTGGACGATGTGCGCAAGCAGCCGCTGCTGGGCATGGAGCGCGCCCTCGTCGCCGAGGACCCGATGTGGCTGGGCGACCAGTGGGCCGACGGCCAGGCTCGCCAGGACATCGAGGACTGGCGCAAGCTCTGGCCGGCCGGCGACCTGCTGCACCCCGTGACGGCGCCCAAGGTGCGCACGACCAAGATGGGCGACCAGATCGGGGCCAGCCACGGCAGCTTCGACAGCAACATCGACGTGCTGACGGGCACGCTGGAGCGCATTCGCGGCGCCAAGCTGGTGGCGCCGATGGAATGGCTGGACTACTGACCTCCGGTGCGCGAACTCACCGGCAAAGCGTTGCTAGCGCGAAGCAGGCGCTCCGCGCTGACGCCGCGAGCGCAGCCCGAGCAGGCCGACAGGCAGCAGCCCCGCCAGCATGAGGGCCACCGAGCCCGGCTCAGGCACCGCAGCGGCGTAGGTGAACCCGTCTGAATAGTGATAGTCCGGCGCACCGAAGATCGGCAGCGGGCCGCCCAACGTCGTGTCGCTGATCATGTCCGTGTCCGTGCATTCCGTCTGCTCGTCGTCCCAGGTACAGGCTGCCGCCGATGCCAGCGCATACGAAAACTCCAGCCGATCAAACGTCAAGCCGACGGTCAGCGGTGTCGTGTTCGCGCCGACGTGCACATGGCTCGATTCATCATCCGTTGCCGAGAAGCTGTACACCTGTTGCCCGGCCAGGCTCAGCAACACGGTGACGTTGCCGACCCGGCGTGCACTCTCGTCGGCCGAAAGCGCGAAGACGGCGAAGTAGTCATCCGTTGCAGTGACCGTCCACGCCATGCCCGGCTGGGCAAGCAGTGCGTATGTGAAGGAGTCACCCGGGTCCAGCATCACGCCGGTCGGCGCTTGGCTGCCAGCCGCAGCGGCCGCCTTGTTGGCGCCCAGGTAGTCGACCTCGAAGCTGAAGCTTGTCGCCTGAGCAGCCGTGGAAAACAGGGCAGCAACAGCCAGCACCCCAACGGACAAGACGGATCGACGCATGGAGAACTCCTGTCAACAGACGCGCCGATACTACTGACACCCTTATTCGCGCGCACCCCTCATTGCAAGGGTCGCGCGCCCAATCGGACAGATTGCAATTCGATGCATTACCTACACACCATGGTCCGCGTCAGCGACCTCGACGCCTCGCTGAAGTTCTACTGCGACGCACTTGGCCTGCGGGAACTGCGCCGCACTGAGCATGAAGCCGGCCGATTCACGCTGATCTTCCTGGCCGCGCCGGGCGACGATGCGGCGCAAGTCGAGCTGACCCACAACTGGGACGAGTCCGGCTACACCGGCGGCCGCAACTTCGGCCACCTGGCCTATGCGGTGGACGACATCTACGCCGCCTGCCAGAAGCTGATGGACCACGGCGTGCTCATCAACCGCCCGCCGCGCGACGGCCGCATGGCCTTCGTGCGCTCGCCGGACGGCATCTCCATCGAGCTGCTTCAGCACGGCCCCGCGCTGGCCCCGGCCGAGCCGTGGGCGTCGATGCCCAACACGGGCAGCTGGTAACTCAAAGGCCGAGGCTGTCGGCCCAGATGTTGTCGGCCCAGCCCTGCGCATAGGCCGCTTCCGCCGCGCTCGCGGCGGGCGACACGCCGCCCGAGCCGGGCACCGTCTTCATCGTCTTTTCGGCCGCGTCGTACTGGTGGACCGAGGCCACGTGCATGGCCTCTTCGGGTGTGACGAAGCTGTAGCAGGTGTTCATCACCACCGGCGCAGGGTTGACCGCCTCGCCCTTCAGCAACGCCAGCACGGCCGCCGCCGCGACCTTGGCCTGCTGGTTGGCGAGATGGGCCGACTTGGGCATGCCGGGCGCCGACAGGATGGCGTCGCCGACGACGTGCACGCCGCGCGCGGCCTGGGCCTGCATCGTCAACCAGTCGATGCCCACCCAGCGGCGGTTCACGTTGGCGAAGTCCCTCGCCAGGTCGCCGGCGCGCTGCGGCGGGATGAGGTTGAGCACATCGGCCTTGACATCCTCGAACTCGAAGCGCGCGACGCCGCCAGCCACCTCCTTCAGCTCGGCATTGGGCCGGTACTCCAGCACGCCGGCGTGGTGCTGGGCAAAGGCGCGCTCGAACAGCGACTTCTTGCTCTGCACCTCGGGGTTGGCGTCCAGCACCAGCAGCTTGGCGCGCGGCTTGGCGCGACGCAGCCAGGACGCGATCAGGCAGGCGCGCTCGTAGGGCCCGGGCGGGCAGCGGTAGGGCGCCTTGGGGATGCTCACCAGCACGACGCCGCCATCGGGCAGGTCCTGCAGCTGGCGGCGCAGCGCCAGCGTCTGCAGGCCGGCCTTCCAGGCGTGGACGGCGCGGCCGTTGTCATAGGCCGCGGCCAGGCCGGGGATGTCGTCGAGCATGAAGTCGACGCCCGGCGCGAGCACGAGTCGATCCCAGCGCAGCGCCGTGCCATCGGCCAGCCGCACGGACTTGCCCGCCGGGTCGATGGCCACGACCTCGCCGCGGACGCGCCTCACACCCTCGGCCTCCAGGCCCGCATAGCCCTGCCCGATGCTGATGGCATCTCGCGCACCGGCGATGACGAGGTTGGACATGGGGCAGGAGATGAAGCCCTCGTTGCGCTCCACCAGCGTCACGTCGACATCTGCGCCGCCCCACAGCTTGAGATAGCGCGCCGCCGTCGCGCCGCCAAAGCCGCCGCCCACGACGACGACACGGCCGAGCGCCGCGGCCATCGTCGCGCAGCCGGCCAGCGCCAGGCCGCCCGCCGCGATGAGCTGCCGCCGCGCGATCATGGCTTGGCCTGGGCGGCGAAGTAGCCAGCGATGAGACGCAGCTGCTCCTCCGTGTAGCCCTTGACGATCTGCGGCATGACCGTGCCCGGCTGGCGGCCGCTGCGGTAGTTGGCCAGCGCCTCCAGCATGGTCTCGGCCTTCATCCCGGCCAGCGGCGGCATGACCGTGCCACGCGGACGGCCGTGGGTGCCGTGGCAGCTGGCGCAGGTGGCGGCGAGGCTGCGCGCCCTCGTCATGTCCTGCGCCAGGGCAGGAAAGCCAAATGCAACCACTGAGACACAGAGGCACAGAGAAAAGACAGAAGTTCCTCTGTGTCTCCGTGCCTCTGTGGTTGCATTCATGATGTGGTTCAGAGTTTGTGAGACCGGTCCCCGCGCTCAAAACCCAGCGCATCGAACGGCGCATTCAGCGGCGCGAAGCCGACCACCTTGAACAGCTCGCCCATCTCGTGCTCGGCCAGCAGGCGGTGGGCCATCGCCCGTTCGCCCAAGGACGCGCCGGCCAACAGCTCGGCGATGCCGCAGTTGAGCAGGAAATTGGCCTGGCTGGTGTAGCCCAGCACGACCAGGCCGGCGTCCTGCCCCGCCAGCGCGATGCCGGTGAAGTTGACGTGGGCCGTGATGTCCTTGTCGCCAACCGCCACCAACGGGTCGGCGTCCGCCAGGTGGGCCTGGTGGCACATCAGCGTGCCGCCACGGCGCTGCGGGTGGTAGTACTCGGACTCGGGGAAACCGTAGTCGATGAAGAAGGCCGCGCCGCGCTTAAGTGAGCGGGCCAGCGTGCGCGTGAAGGCCTCGGCCTGCGGGTGGATCTCGGTGACGGTGCCGGGCACGAAGCCGGTCTCCAGAGGCGGGCGCAGGTGGCTGTCGCGGTCCTCGAAGGCAAAGCCCTGGCACGCCACCACGACACCGCGCTCGCGCCACACCTGCCCGTCGAAGGCGACCAGTTGCACCGGCATCGCGTCCAGCACCTCGTTGCCGACGACGACGGCCTCGATCTGCTCGGGCAGGGCGTCCAGCCATTCAACGCGCTCGCCCCAGTGCGCCAGCCGTTCGCGCTGGCGCTCGCGCAGCTCGGCGGACAGCTCGACGATGGCGTAGCGCACCAGCCCCGCGTCCAGCGCATCCAGCTCGGCGATCAGCTGCGCCGCCAGCGCGCCCGAGCCGGCGCCGAACTCCATGACCTCGCGGCAGCCGCTGGCCGCAAGCGCCTGCGCGATCTGCCGCGCCAGCGCGCGACCGAACAGCGGCGACATCTCGGGCGCGGTGACGAAGTCCGAGCCCTCGCTGGGCATCTGGCCAAACTTGCGCCGGCCACCGGCGTAATAGCCCAGGCCCGGCTCGTACAGCGCCATGGCCATGAAGCGGTCGAACGGCAACCAGCCGCCAGCAGAGGCGATCTCGGCATGGATGCGCTCGGCCAGATTCATCTTGCCTTCACCCAAGCCTCAAACTCGCTCGCCGGCATCGGCAGCCCCACCAGCTCGCCCTGCAGCTGCTGGCAACCCCAGCTCGACAGCAGCTGCCATTGCGCGGCCGTGCGCACGCCCTCGGCCGTGACGGTCAGGCCCAGGCCCACGGCCATCTGCACGATGGCGCGCGTGATGGCCTGGGCGCCGGCATCGTCGGGCAGGCGGGCGGTGAAGCTCTGGTCGATCTTGAGCTTGTCCAGCGGCAACTCGGTCAGGTGGGCCAGCGAGGTGTAGCCGGTGCCGAAGTCGTCGACCGACACGGTCAGGCCCATGGCGCGCAGTTGGGCCAGCGTGGTGGGCGCGTGCTCGATCTCTTCCATGAGCATGCGCTCGGTCAGCTCCAGCTCCAGCCACTGGCCCTCGGCCTGCGACTCGGCCAGCACGCGCTTGACCGTGTCGGCAAAGCCGTCGAGGTGGAACTGCATGCGCGACAGGTTGATGGCGATGCGCATCGGCCCGTGACCCGCCGTGAGCCCCTGCTCGCGCCAGCGCCGCGCGGTGGCGGCGGCCTCGCGCATGACCCATTCGCCCAACGCCAACATCAGGCGGTGTCGCTCGGCGACGAAGATGAAGGCGTCCGGGCTCAGCAGGCCGCGCTGCGGATGGCGCCAGCGCAGCAGCGCCTCGGCGCCGGAGAGCTGGCCCGTCGTGGCGTCCACCTGGGGCTGGAAGAACAGCTCGAACTCGTCGTGCGTCAGGCCTTGCGCCAGCTCGGCCTCCAGCACGAGGTCGGCATAGGCCGTCTCGGCCAGCGCCGCCTCGAAGAACTGGTAGGTCGCGCGGCCACGGGCCTTGGCGCGGTACATGGCCGTGTCGGCATGCTGGATGAGTTCGTCCGCATGGCGGCCGTCGTCAGGGTAGACGGCCACGCCGATGGACGGTGTGACGGACAGCGCGCGGCCGTCCGCCTTCACGGGCACCTCGACGACGGACAGCAGCGCCTCCAGCACGACGACGATGTCGGCGCGGCTGTCCAGGTCGCTGAGCAGCACGATGAACTCGTCGCCGCCGAAGCGGCCCACGATGTCGCTGCCGCGCAGCGCGCCGACCAGGCGTTCGGACACCGTCATCAGCACCTGGTCACCCTCCAGGTGGCCCAGCGAATCGTTGACCCGCTTGAAGTTGTCCAGGTCAATGAACAGCAGCGCCAGCATCTCGCCGCGGTGCTCGGCGCGCTTGAGCGCCAGCGCCATGCGCTCCATGAAGGCGCTGCGGTTGAGCAGGCCGGTCAGGCCGTCGTGATGGGCCAGGTGCTGGATGCGCGCCTCGCTGGCCAGGCGGTCGCGGATGTCGCGCACGACAGCCATGCGCAGCCGCTCGCCGTCGCGCTCCATCGTGCGCATGATCAGCTCGACGGGGATGCGCGTGCCGTCGCGGTGCACGATGGCGGTCTCGTAGCGCAGCTCGCGGGCCAGGCGCATGACCTCGTTGACCTTGGGCAGCTCGTCCTCGGCGACGAAGCTCATCACATGCTGGCCGATCAGCTGCTCCGCCGTGTAGCCCATCAGCGCGCACAGCGGCGGGTTCACGTCGGTCAGCAGGCCGTCGCGGTGGAAGAGGATGCCCTCCACGGTGGCCTGCATGAACTTGTCCAGCCGCTCCTGCGACTCGCGCACCTGGCGCTCGGCCAGGCGGTGCTTGGTGATGTCGTTGATCATCACGCAGCTGGCAACGGCCTCGCCGTCCTCGCCGAGCTGCGGGATCAGGTGCACCTCGATCCAGCGCGGCGTGCCATCGGCCTGCGGCAGCTCGCGCTCGTAGCTGACCGCCGAGCGGGTGCTGAGCACCTTGTCGACGGCCGGCTGGATGAGCGCCACGGCCTCGGGGCCGATGATCTCGGCGAAGGTCTTGCCGAGGATGCCGGTTTCGGTCTGGCCGAAGGCCTCGGCATAGCCGCGGTTGGCGAACAGGCAGACCTGGGTCTTGGCGTCGTACAGGGCGATCCACGCGGGCAGGTAGGCGGCCAGCAGCTTGAAGCGGCCGGCTTCGGTGGCCAGCGTGGAAGCGACTATGGGCCCGGTCATGACTCGGCGCTCGCGCGGGCCAGGCACAGGTCGTCCCAGGCGCCGGCCTTGTCGGCGGGTGAGCGCAGCAGGTAGGCAGGGTGGTAGGTCACGACCAGCGGCAGCCCGCGCCAGGCGTGCACGCGGCCGCGCAGCTTGCCCAGCGGCTCGGCCAGGCCGGTGAGGCGGCGCGCCGCCTGCATGCCCAGCGCCAACACGAGGCGAGGCTGCAACAGCGCCACCTGGCGGGCCAGCACGGCCTCGCAGGCGTCCAGCTCGGCGGGCTGCGGCGCCCGGCCGCGCGGCGGGCGGCACTTGACGATGGGCGTCACGAAGGCGGTGGGTTGGTCACCCGTGCGGCGCTGGCCGGCGGCCAGCAGCATGCGGTCGAGCAGCCGGCCAGCGTCACCGCCCATGGCCTGGCCGGCGGCATCATCGGCGTCGTCGGGCGGGTCGGTGACCACCAGCCACTGCGCCCGCTGCACGGCGCCGTTGCCGTAGACGGCATTGCGGCGCTGCTCGCACAGGCCGCAGGCGCGGCAGGTGGCCACGGCCTCGCGCAGCGCGGGCGTGTCCAGGTCGGTGAAGGTGGTGGGCAGGGCCGGCGCGATGCGAGGCGCGGGTGCAGCCACGGTCGGCCGTGAAATGACCGGCGCCGGCGCGGCCACCGGCGGGCGCTCTATGACGGCAACGTCCGGCTCATCCGCCGCGACGGCCTCGACCGCCCGCGCCGGCAGCCGAAAACCCATCTCGGCCAGCATGGCCCTCTGGCGTTCGTCCCAGCTCATCGTCAGACCACCGCCACCGCGAGACTCATGAGCAAGGCGTCCTCGCGCGGCCCCTGCGGCACGGGGTAGTAGGCACGGCGCCGGCCGACCTCGGCGAAGCCGTAGCGCAGGTAGACATCGCGCGCGCGCTCGTTGCCCAGGCGCACCTCCAGCCACAGCTGGGTCAACCCCAGGCGCCGGCAATGGGCCACCAGCCGGTCCAGCATGACGATGGCCAGGCCGCGCCGCTGCCAGGCCGTTGCGACGGTGATGTTCAGCAGGTGCAGTTCGTCAACGCCCGGCATGGCCACCCAGTAGCCCAGCAGCTCGGCACGCGGCCCGCGAAGCACCTCGGCCGGATAGCCGGCCGCCAGCGAGTCGACGAAGTTGCCATGCGTCCAAGGCACCGGGTAGGCCTTGCGCTCGACGGCCATCACCTCGGTCAGGTCGGGCACGCGCATGGCGGCGGCCTCGAAGGGCGGCAGACTGCGCTCCAGCAGCGCACTCACTGGATCACCCTTCGGCCTACGGCCTGTCCCGCCGAGCGGGAGCGAGCTTGCTTGGGACGGCCCGGCGCTGCGCTCATACCTTGAGCGCCCGCTCGGCCGTCGTCAGCGCGACCTTGTCGCGCACATAGACCGGCAGCGCCTCGGCGGCGTCCAACGTGTCGCCGCGCTGCCAGGCCGCCAGCGCCAGCGCGCCCAGGGCCGCCGCGCGGCAGCGCGCCCGGGGCCAGCTGCGGGGCAGCTCGCCCAGGGCAGCGGCGTACTCGGTCAGTGCCGTGCCGGCCACGGCGGCGGGCTCGCCCCAGTGGGCGGCCAGCACTTCAGGGCGGTAGAGCGCTGGCGCCTCGACCACGGTCCAGGCGCCGTCCACCCAGCGGTAATGCGCCGCGTAGATCTCGCCGATGCGCGCGTCCATCGCCACCCAGATGTCATCACCCGCGCCGGCAGTGCGCGCGTCCTCGGCCACCAGCATCAGGCTGTCGATGGCCAGCACCGGCTTGTCCAGGCCGAGGGCCAGGCCTTGCGTGACGGCGCAGGCCGTGCGCAGGCCGGTGAAGGCGCCGGGGCCCTGGCCGAAGGCGATGGCGTCCAGCGCCGCCATGTCCAGGCCGGCGCCCGCCAGCAAGGCCTTGACCTCGGGCAGCATGCGCGCCGAGGCCTGGGCGCCGCCCGCCGCCTCGAAGACCTTCGTCTGCCCCGGCGTCACGAGGGCCAGGGCCATCGTGTCGGTGGAGCTGTCGAGGGCGAGCAGAACGGGGAGACCTGGCATCAGGGCAGTTTACCGTCGGGGGTTGCCCCGACGGGCCCTACAACAGGCCAGGGTTGCGCTGCCAGATCGCCCAGGTCAGCGCCGACGCGAAGCTCACCCACGCCAGGTAGGGCAGCAACAGCACGCCGGCCAGCGGCCGCACGCGCCAGAAGGCGGCCGTCGTGATGGCGACCAGGGCCAGCAGCAGCAGCACCTCGCCGGCCGCCATGGCGCCCTGGCGCCAGCCGAAGAACAGCCAGGACCACAGCGAATTCGCGACCAGCTGCAGCAGATACAGCCCCAGCGCGCCATCCACCCGCTGCGACGGCCGCTGCCGCCACACCAGCCAGGCGGCCACGCCCATCAGCGTGTAGAGCACCGACCACACCGGCCCGAACACGCCGGCAGGGGGCGCCCAGCCGGGCTTGTCGAGCTGGGCGTAGAACACCTGCGCGTCCACCGACGCGATGGCGCCCACGGCCGCCGCCACGAAGGTCAGCGCCAGCCACGCCAGCAGGCCCAGCCCCTGCGCCACCGTCCGATTCCTGACCATGCCTGTCCCTTGCCCGCCTTGCGCCACTTGCATCGTCTCCAGAATGAGCCGCAACGATAGCGCGGGCGGAATAGCCCCGCTTGAAAGCGCAGGCCGGCCGCGCCGGTAGGAAGTGGCCTACCGCCATTCAGGCCGCCAGCCTGCCGTTGACGCGGCCGGCGCTGCCGCTCGCCCACCGCCCGCGCCTGCCCGGCGCCGCCCGCGCCAGCATGGCGGCATGAACACACTGCAGCACACCCTCAGGGCCAACCGCGGCTTCATCCTCTTCCTGCTGGGCCTGGCGCTGTTCAGGACGGCCGTGGCCGACTGGAACCCCATTCCCTCCGCCTCCATGCGGCCCACGCTGCTGGAGGGCGACGTGGTGCTGGTCAACCGGCTGGCCTACGCCCTCAAGCTGCCGCTGACCGACATCGTGCTGCTCCGCTTGAGCGAACCGCAGCGCGGCGATGTGGTCACGTTCAGCTCGCCGGCCGGCGGCACGCGGCTGATCAAGCGCATCGTCGGCTTGCCCGGCGACCGCATCGCGATGCGGGGCGACGTGCTGCTGCTGAACGGCCAGCCGGTGGGCCTGGACGGCCCGCAGACACGTGGCGAGACCGTCGCGCCGGGCTGGGTCGTCGACGCCGTGCGCGCCACCGAGCGCCTGGAGGGCCGCCCGCACGCCGTGCAGTTCCTGCCGCCGCTGCGCGCTCGGCGCGATGTCGCCGAGACGACCGTGCCGCCGGGCCACTACTTCATGCTGGGCGACAACCGCGACAACAGCGAGGACTCGCGCGTCATCGGCACCGTGCCACGCGAGCTGCTGATCGGCCGGGCGCACCGCGTGCTGGTGTCGGCGGACTGGCTGGGCGAGGACGGCTGGCGCATGGCGCCGCGATTCGGGCGCTGGGTGACGGCGATTCGTTAGGCTCCTGCGCTTCAGAGCGGCAGGTTCAGCCGCAAGGCCGCGCCGAGGGCCCGCGCCTGGTCCGCGCGCAGGTGGCTGAGCACCAGCCCGACGCTGAACCAGGCGTTGCCGGCACTCAGGCCCAGGGCGGTGTTGCGCGCCGCCATGGAGGCGCCGATCCACCAGCCGCCGTCACCCAGCTGGCGCCGGCCCGCCAGTTCGAGCTGGCGCACGCCGGCCTGCGACTGGGCCAGCAGGTCGACCTGCCAGCCCTGCTGCTGCCAGCCCAAGCGGCCAAGCCAGCGCGGCTGCGGGCGCAGGCGCAGGTCGCCACGGCGGTCCTGGCCCTGCACGGCGGCGGCACCGTCGGCATTGCCGATCAGCCGGCCCTCGCCGTCGTAGAGGAAGCGGCCGACGCGCAGCGACTCGGGCATGTCCCGGCCGTCCAGCCGCGCGGCGAGGTCGAAGCCGGCGAGTTCCAGCTGCCAGCGCTCGGACAGCGTCCAGCGCGCGCCGAGGTCCAGCGCGCGGCCGTGACCGCGTGGGTTGCCGTCGCGCACGAAGGGGTTGAAGCGGCTCGGGTCGTCGGTGCGCATGCGGTTGCCCGCGCGCCGGTGCTGGCCGTCGAACAGCATGCGGTCGGCGCCGGCCGGCGTGGCCGTGCCGCTGAAGGTCTCGTGCAGCAGCTCGATGCGGGTCAGGACCTGCAGCGACGCGCCGACCTCCACCAGTTGCCCCGCAGCCGGCGCCCAGCGCCAGCCTCGGCCCAGGCTCAGGCCGCTGGCACGCCAGAAGTCCAGCCGGTAGTCCAGGTCGAAGTGCTCGCCGCTGCCCGGCGGCTCGTCGCGACTCAGCAGGCCGAGCAGCGTCACCGCATCGGCGCTGGCCCGGGCGATGCCGCCGCTGCGCGTCAGCGCCTGCAGCCGCCAGCCACCAGCCTCGACGCCGACCGCCGCCTTCCCGGCCAGTTGCGCATGGTTGCTGGCATGGCGGCTGCGCGCGTGCCGGCCCCAGTCTTGGTCGTCCAGGCGCAGCAAGGCGGCCGGGTCGCTGAAGGCGTCGACGCTGGCCTGGGCCTGCAGGCGGATGCCGGCCGGGGCGATGCGCGCCGGGTTGTCGGCCAGCGCGTCGCCGAGCGTGCCGGCGATGGCGGGCGCCACGAGGCCGCCGCACAGGGCGACAAGCCACCGGCGCAGGCGGCGGGAGCGGAAGTTGAAAGCCATGGTTTCCCGTCGAAAAAAGGCCCGCGGGCTTGCACCGCGGGCCTGGCAGGGTGGGTGCCCCCGAGATCAGCCCAGGCTCTCGGTCGAGCCGTCCTTGAAGTTGACCTGCGTTCCCGACACCGTGCCGACCTCGACATCGCCGGCCTTGATCGAACCGGTGGTCTTGCCGTCGCTGCCGCGCGTGAGGGTCGCGGCGACGGCCAGGCCGTTGCGGCTGGCGGTGATGGTCAGCGGTCCATCCAGCTCGCCAGCAGTCAGCTTGGCGGCGACGCTGACCTTGCGCTCGGTCGTGCCACTGGTGAACTGCTGGGTGAGGGTCAGGCTGGTGACGTCCTTGCCCGCCTCGGCCCGCTCGGCGCCGACGGCCAGCTGCACGACCAGGCCGCCCTTGGTCGTGACCTTGCCGGCCAGCGACAGCGTGACGGCATCCAGGTCGCCGACGGCGTCGAGCTTGTTGACCTTGAGCGTCGCCTCGACGTTGGCCGAGTCGCCGCCCGTGCCGGCCACGGCGCCGGTGAACTTGGCCGTGGCAGGCGTCGGCGTGGCAGCCAGCAGCGTCGCGGTGTCACTCAGGCTGAGCGCGCCGGTCAACGTGTAGTCGCCCACCGTGGCCTTCACGCCGAGGTTGGCGACGACCGAGTTCTTGGCCTCGTCGACGGCGATCCTGGCGTCGGGCAGGAACTCCACCTTGGCCGTCTTGCCGCCCATGGTGCGCACCAGGCCGCCGGCGATGGTGGCATCGGCGATGACGCCGCTGGTCAGTTCGGCGAGCGAGGCGGTGACGGTCAGGTCGAGGTCCTGCTTGTCGGTTGCCAGCGTGCGCATGCCATAGGGCATCAGGCCCTTGAACGAGGCCTTGGCCTTGGTCGCGGCCTGGGCCGTGGCCGGCTCGGTGATCTCGAAGTGGAAGACGCCGTCCTGCTCGCTGCCGAAGGGCAGGTTGGTCACGTCGCCCTCGGCGAAAGTGCCGTTGGTGGAGGTCTGGGCGAGCGCGTCCCAATTGAAGTCATTGGCATTGGCCGCCCGCGTGAAGACGACGCGGAAGCGGCTCCACTCCTGCGGCTTCTCGGCATTGCGGCCCTGGGTGCGGGCGTAGTTGCAGACGACGCGGGTGGTCTGCGCCGGCTCGGCGGTGTCGCTGAAGCAGTCCATGCCGGGGCGGTGGCCCTTGGCGACGTAGCGCTTGGTCCAGCCGACGGCCGTGGGCGCGCGCGACACCATGCCGGCCGTGTCGCCCTGCACGAGCGACCACATGAAGGTGCCGCCCATGCTGAGCAACTCGTAGTGCTCCATGGCCAGGCGGGTGCTGTCGTTGATGGCGGTCACCGCGTCGGCAAGCGCCTTGCCGGTGGCGCGCAGCTGGCCGTCGGCGATGCTGGCCGACACGCGCACATCGGCGATGACGTCGCGCGCCGCCTTGATGCCCGTGGTGTTGCCGTCCGGCGCCTTGGGCGTGGTATTGAGGGTAACGAGCTTGGCGATGGCCTCGGCCTCGATGACGGCGGCGACATCGGGCTTGGCGAAGGTCTTGGCCGCAGCGGCCAGCATGTCGCCGTAGTTCGTGGCCAGCTTGGCCACGTCGACCTTGCCGACGGCCGTACCGCCCGTGCCCTTGCCGTCGAGCTTGCCGTCGGCGCCGAAGTCCTTGGCCAGCGCGGCGGCGGCCTCGTGCGCGGGCACGCCGGTGTCGCCGCTGCCGGCGAGCACGGCCAGCACCAGTGCGTAGCGGCCGGCCTCGCTGTTGTCGGTGTTGGCCGTGGCGTCCTTGATCAGCACCGGCGGGGTCAGCGCGTCGGCCAGGCCGAAGGCGGCGGCGACGGTCTTGTTCGCGGCGCCGATGGTGGCATCCGTCGCGGCAGCGATGCCGCCCGTGGCGGCGGCCAACTGCTGCCTGGCGGCCTCGGTCAGCGGCGTGACGCCGACCAGCGCCGTACCGCCGGGCGCCACGGCCGACAGCGTCTGGCCGGCCGGGAAGTTCACATTCGCCTTGGTGTGCTCGTCGTAATAGGTGACGCCTGCGCCGCCCAGCACGCTGACGACCACGGCGCCGGTGTGGCTGCCCAGGTCGATCTTGGCCACACCGCTGGCGTCAACCGTGCCGCGAGCGACCTCGGTCGTGCCGTCGAGCCGGTAGGCCACCACCACAGTGCCGACCGAGAACTGGCCCAGCGAGGGCGTCACGGTGATGGGGTTGGAGGCCGGCTTGACCGGCGTGGGGTCAGGTGTTGCGGCGCCATCGCCGCCACCGCCGCCGCAGGCGGCCAATGCCATGGCGCTGGCGATGACCAGCGCGTGGAGTCGAATGTTCTTGGACGAAGCCATGTTGTGTTCCCTCTCTTGGACGCTCCTGCGGTCTGGAGCCCGGCGTTGAACGCCACCCCCCGCAGAACGCCGGCGAGTCTAGGGATGGGCATTCGGCGCACTTCCGACGTGGTCGCGGCAGTTGTGAAAAAGGTCCGCAGCACACCGCAACGCCCATTCCGAATGTGGCGGCGAGGCAATGGATCTCTGCGCCGCTCACTCAGAAGTGAGCGGGCATGGTGGGCAAGCCATGCAAAGTTGATTCGCGCCACCAGGGGCGAGCAACGCGCTGAAGAACGGGGTTGGCCGTGTCGTCACGATGCCAAGCAGCGCCGGCCGGGCGCGGCGCGGGACTACCCGTTGTTGACGGACCCGCCTGACGGCACTATCTGGCTGACATGGCACCTACCCACGCGACCACCGAGCCGATCCGCTTGCTTCGAGCGCTGGGCGGCCGCCGCGGAGGCCATCAGGGGAAGACGCCCCATCACCGCCGGCCGGAGGGCCGCTCGTACCAGCCCGTGGGTGTGATGTAGGCCACGAGCTGCTCGCCGATGGCGATGCGCCAGGCCCACCTTGCGGGGCTGGCGTCGAAGGAGAACCGCGCAGCGCCCAAGGTCACCCCCGGGTGCCGGGCGCGCACCCCGTCGATCAGCCGCTGCGGCGGCGCGCTGAAGTACGTTGCCTGCGGCCACGCCGCCAGGTCGCGCGGCCCGGCGCCGAAGGCGCTGACCTGGGCCACGCGCCCGCCCAGGTCCACACGCACATAGCCGCAGGCGTGCTCGCCTTGCAGCAAGGGCACCAGCCAGAACGCGGGCGCGCCGCCCTCATCGCTGGCCAGCAGCGGCGCACCGGCCTGCGCGTCGTGCAGGCCGGACATGGCCGGGTCGCCCATGACGGGCGGCGCTTGCACCGCCTGCAGGGCAGCCTGGCGGATGGGCTCAGCAGTCGATGTTGGCGTAGACATAGTTGGTGTGCGTCACCGAGTCCCAGTCTTCCCAGGTGATGGCGCCGCCCTGGGCGTAGTCGGCATTCCAGGGCCAGGGGTCGTAGATGTAGAGCTTCTTGTCGGTGGTGGTGCCGGCCAGAGACCAGCGCGCATGCGAGTAGCCGGCGCAGGCGCGCGCATGGCCGGAGATGCCGCTCTTGAACGGCCGCTGCAGGTTGATCTGGTCGCGGGCCTTCTCCCAGGTGGCGTCCTCGTCGTAGCTGGACGCCAGGTGGTTGCAGGTCAGCGCCCGGTAGCCGGCACTGACATCGCGCGGGCAGCCGTCACCGGCGGTGTAGCCCAGGGCCGGGGCGATCTGGTCCTGCGTGTAGTAGTAACGGTAGAAGCACAGGATCATCTGGGCGGTGGCCACGGAGCAGTAGTCGTTGACCTGCTGCGCGTGCAGCGCAAAGCAGTGGTGCGAGCGCGCATGCGTGTGGCTGTAATGGTCGCAGAACGACAGCAGGCGGGTGGTGTTCTGCGTCAGCGTCCACTTGAGCTTGGCGAGCACCGGCGTGAGCGTGCGGGCCGCCGTGATCTCCTTGCGCAGCGCGGGCTTGATGCTGACGCGGTCGGCCTCGATCTTCTTGAAGCGGGCGACGCGCTGCTTGCGCTGCACGTCGGGAATGGCGTCGTAGACCGACCAGGCGTAGAAGCCCTCGCGGTCGTCGTCCTTGCGCTCGGGCACGCGGGCGAAGGAGGCCACGTCGTAGATGGCGCGGGCTGCTCCCTGCGGCCCGTCCATCTCGAACATCACGCCCAGCTTGGGGTAGCTGTAGCAGACCAGCTTGGGCTCGGCGATCTTGGCGCCCCTGAACTCGCGCTTGACCAGCGGCGTGAGCTTCTTAACTGCGGCCTCGAAGCTCCAGGGCCGCGCGCCAATCTCGGACGACACGACACCGGCGCCCAGCACCTGGCTGGCCGCCACGCGCACGTTGCCGAACACCTCGCCCGTCTTGCCGACCTCGAAGTCGTAGAACAGCGGCTGTCCGTTGATGTCGTGGATGACCAGCGGCGTCTTGCGGACGGTGCCGGCCGTCCAGTCCCGCAGCACGGGAATGCCAGCGGTGGCGTTCTTCAGCACGCCGACGAGGGCGTGTTCGACCAGCTCCTCGCGGGCGATCATGAGCTGGGCTTCGGGGTAGCGACTTGTGGCCATGCGATGTCTCCGTGAGCCCTTGCCGGGCCATGTTGGGACTCAGGACACTAGGCGGTGGCGCGCGGGATTCATAGCCCCAAGTCTGCGAGTCGTCCTGCAGACGGATGACGGCGGCAAGCGCCTGCCAGGTCATCGCGTCCAGCGCATCGACGGAACGGATGCTCATCGTCCGCCACCCCCATCCGGTCGTCGATTCACGACCCGTCGCCGAGCTTTTCGTGCGGTTTGAGCAACCGTTTCGCCCAGCCATGCTGCGCTTGCTACCCTTCCGGCCGATCACGACCCAAGTCGTGGCGAGGCAGGGAGAGGCTGATGATTGTTCCGAGCTACTGGGCCGAGGCCCGCACCACCGCGCGAGCGAAAGGCCGTGACATCACGCTGCGGCGCTTTGGCTGGTCCGACACCAGCGCCGCGGACGCGCAAGCCCAGGCCGAGTTGCGCGTGGCCGATGCGGCACAGCGGGCGGCCAGCGGCGAGACCGTGCCGCGCCGTGACCTGAAGCTGCCCTACAACGGCGCCCAGGGCCTGCCCATCCGCGAAGAGGTGCTGGCCCGCCACGGCGAGGCCGTCATCACGCGCAATGCCTACGGCGCGCGCTGCCTGAACGTGCCGAACCTGCTGATCGCCGATGTGGACTTCGGGACCAAGCTGCCCGCAGCACTCCGGGTAGGCCTGCAACTGCTGCTCGTCTGCGTGAGCGTGGCGGTTCTCCTCGCGCTCGGTGTCGGGGTGGTGGGCATCATCGGCGCCATCGGCAGCTACTTGCTGGGCAGCGTGCTCACTCATGGGCTTGCCAAGCGCCGGAGCCACACCAGCGAGAAGGGCGCGCAGCAACGCATCAAGGATTTCATGGCCAGCCACACCGACTGGCGTCTGCGCATCTACCGCACACCGGCAGGCCTGCGGCTCATCGCCACGCATGCGCACATGGCGGCCGACGCGGCACAGACCCGCGAATTCTTCGATGCCGTCGGCACCGATCCGATCTACGCCCGCATGTGCCTGAACCAGCACTGCTTCCGCGCCCGCCTGACCGCCAAGCCTTGGCGCATCGGCATCCCTGGCCGTCTCAAACCGCGCCCTGGCGTCTGGCCCATTCGCCCGGAGCGCCTGCCGGAGCGCGAAGCCTGGATGCAGCGCTACGAACGGGAAGCCGAGGCCTATGCCGCCTGCCGGTATTTGCAGACGCTGGGCAATGGCCGGGAAGATCCCGACCTGCTGGCCCTCGTCGCGCTGCACGATGCGCAGTCGAAGGCGCTGGACGACAGCCGGCCATTGGCTTGAAGCATCCGCAGCTCGCCATTTCGCCGTCCGCACCCACAAGTCAGGTGGCCGCTCAGCAATCGTCCTGGTCGTGGGCGTCCCGTTACTGGTTGCCTGGACTTCATCGCTTCCGCCCCGGTAGGCGTGCGATCTTGGCTGCCCTCGGAGCATTGGCATTCGCCATCTGGCTGTGTATGCCGCCGCAAGGGCTTTGGCGCTGTGTCGTCACCGAGGACGAGAGCAGGCCCGACCAAACGGATTCCATCACGCAAACGTTCTTCTGGACCGACCCGCGTCCTCATCCGGGCACGACATGGAGTGCCGGACCTCGGCGTTGAAGCTCTCACTCCTCCCAGCGGAACCGCCACACCGCCACCAGCGCAAACACGGCGCTGAAGCCCAGCATCACCGCGCTCGGCAGCAGCGCGTCGGCGAAGCCCAGCCCGCGCCAGGTCATCGCGTCCAGCGCGTCGATGGCCCAGCGTGTCGGCACGGCCAGCGACACGGTCTGCAGCCACTCGGGGAAGATGAAGGCCGGCACCCAGGCGCCGCCCAGCATGACCATCAAGAGCGTCGCCAGGATGGCCAGGCCGCGCGTGGCTTCCGGGGTGCGGCCTAACGCGGCGACCAGCAGGCCGAAGCTGGCCGTTAGCAGCGAGAAGCAGACCAGCACGAGTGCGAAGCCCGGCCAGCTGCCCAGCACGCGCACGCCGAAGGCGGCGATGGCCACGGCGTAGATGACGGCGAAGACGATCAGCGAGATCAGCGTGCTGGCGACGATGCGGCTGCCCAGCAGCTGGGCGCGCGACAGCGGCGCCGCGCGCAGCCGCTTCCACAGGCCCAGGCGGCGCATCAGCAGCAGGCCTGCGGCCATGTCGACACTGGCCATCAGGATGAACTGCACGCCCATGCCGGCGAAGGAATGGGCGTAGCTGTTGTAGGCCACGGGCGCGGCGTTGGCAGTGGACTGCACGGCCTCGATCTCGCGCGTCGTGTAGGGCATGGACAGGCCGCCGCCCTCGGGCGCTGAAGCCGCTGCAGCGGGCTCATGGCGCTGCACGCTGCCGATGGCGTCGAACATCCGCGTCAGGTCGGCACGCTGCGCATCGGGCATGCTGGCCGCGCCGCTGACCTGGCGCTGCATGTCGGCC
Organism: Pelomonas parva; assembly: GCF_043555835.1. Lineage (NCBI taxonomy): Bacteria > Pseudomonadati > Pseudomonadota > Betaproteobacteria > Burkholderiales > Sphaerotilaceae > Roseateles > Pelomonas parva. The sequence goes on from NZ_JBIGHV010000009.1 coordinate 58,516, forward strand.
AGGCCGGCCGGGCTCAGCGTCGAGCGGCTGACCTCCTGCATCAGGGTCTGCGCCAGCAGCCCGCGCACGACGGCCAGCACCGTGGCCTGCGAGGGGTCGTAGTGCAGCACGATCTCGGGCTTGGCGGCGCCGCCGAACATCGCGCCACCGGCCTGATCGCCCAGGCCCTTGGGCAGCACGGCCACGGCGCGCAGCTTGCCCGCGCGCACCTGGGCCAGCGCGTCGGCCTCGTCGGTGACGGTGGTCTTCAGCGAGGCCTCGGCCTGCAGCGCCGCGACGACGCGTTGCGACAGCGCGCTGCCGTCCAGGTCGACCACGCCGACGGCGATGCCGGCCATCTTGGTGTTGCTGCCGAACAGGCTGCCGAAGAACGCGGCAATGAGGATGGGCGCGACGATGCTGAGCAGCACGGCGCGGCGGTTGGAGAAGTGCAGCTTCAGTTCTGCACGGACGAGGGCGAGCAAGGCTTGCATGTCGGATGTCCTCAATCGCGCAGGGCGCGGCCGGTCAGTTGCAGGAAGACGTCTTCAAGCGTGGCCCGCGCCGTGGCGAGGCCGCGCACCTTGACGCCGCGCTCGGCCAGCGCGGCGAGCAGCGGGCCGGTGTCGCGGCCGATGTCGGTCATGCGCGCGTCCAGCCGCTGGCCCACGCGCTGCACGCCGGGCAAGCCCGCCAGCGCCGCGTCGTCCGGCTCGCCGTCGAGTTCGACCTGCAGCGTCTGCGCCGCCGGCAGCAGCGCGAACAGTTGGGCCTGCGTGCCGCTGGCCACCACGCGGCCGTGGTCGACGATGACGATGCGGTCGGCCAGGCGTTCGGCCTCCTCCATGTAGTGCGTCGTGTAGATCAGCGCCTTGCCGGCCGCCTTCAACATCTCCAGGTTGTCGAAGATGGCATTGCGGCTCTGTGGGTCGACGCCGGCGGTGGGCTCGTCGAGCAGCAGCACGTCGGGGTCGTGGATCAACGCGCAGGCGATGTTCAGCCGCCGCTTCATGCCGCCGGAGAAGGTCGACGGCTTGTCCTTGGCGCGGTCGCTCAGGCCCACCATGGCCAGCACCTCGTCGGTGCGGCGCTTCAGCAGGTCCGCCGGCATGCCGTAGAGGGCGCCGAAGAGTTCGAGGTTCATGCGCGCGGGCAGTTCCTCGTACAGCGCGATGTCCTGCGGCACCAGGCCGATGCGGCGCTTGTAGCCAGCTTCATCCGACGCCAGGCTCAGGCCGCCGGACAGCGTCACCGTGCCCGCGTCGGGCACGGTCAGGCCGCTGATGATGCCCACCGTCGTCGACTTGCCGGCGCCGTTCGGGCCCAGCAGTCCCAGCACCTCGCCGGGCCGCAGCGCGAGGCTGACCTCATGCACCGCCACTCGATCCCCGTAAGCCTTGCGCAGGCCTCGGGCCGTCAGCACTTCGTCGTTCATGACTCACCTCATTCATCGAATTGGGGCGAATGCTATGGCGGCGCCGAACCGGCCTCGCCACGGCTGCGACGAATGGCAAGCCGGGTGCGCGAATCGACAGCCCGCGCGGCGAGGAGCCTGTGGCCTCCTGGGCAATACTCGCGGCATGAAGGCACGCATAGGCATCATCGGCACGGGCTGGGTCGGCACCAGCGTCGCGTTTTCCACGCTGCTCGCCGGGCACGCACGTGAACTCTGGCTGTACGACCAGCGCGGCGCGGTCGCCGAGGGCGAGGCCATGGACTTGTCCGACGGCGCGGCCTTCTACCCGCGCTGCACGGTCAGCGCCGTGCCGCTGGCGCAGATGCGCGAGGCCGACATCGTCGTGCTGGCCGCCGGCCGCAACGGCAAGCCGGACGAAAGCCGGCTGGACCTGCTGCGCGACAACGCCCGCATCGCCGCCGGCATGGGCCGGGCGCTGGCCGGCTTTGGCGGCATCGTCATCGTCGTCACCAACCCGGTGGACGTGCTGACACGCGTGGTGGCGGCCGCCGCCGGCCTGCCGCCCGAGCGCGTCATCGGCACCGGCACGATGCTGGACACGGCGCGGCTGCGCGAGCGCTTGGCCGGCCACCTGAAGGTGTCGCCCACGTCGGTGCATGCGCAGGTGGTGGGCGAGCATGGCGACTCGTCGGTGATGCTGTGGAGCGGCGCCAACGTGGGCGGCGTGCCGCTGCGCGACTGGCCCGGCTGGCCGGCGGACGAGGAGCCCACGCTGGCCGGCCACGTGCGCCGCGCGGCCTACGACGTCATCCAGCGCAAGGGCGCCACCAACCACGCCATCGGCCTGGTGACGGCCGAGCTGATCGGCTGCATCGTCAACGACGAGCGCCGGCTGCTGCCGGTCAGCCGCGTGCAGCAGGGCGCCTGCGGGCTGCGCGGCATGGCGCTGTCGCTGCCGTCGCTGGTGGGCGCGGGCGGCGCGGTGCAGGTCATGGAGCCGGCGATGGACGCGGCCGAGCGCGAAGCGCTGGCGGCATCGGCCGTCGTGCTGGAGCGGGCCTTTGCCTCGCTCGCCGGCTGAGGGCGCGCGCATGTCTGCCCATCACCCTGACCGTCGCCGCCTGCTGCTGGGCGGCCTGGCCCTGCCCGTGCTGACCGCCTGCGGCGGCGGTGGAGGCGCTGCGCCGAGCCCTGCGCCCGCCCCTGCACCCGCGCCGCCGCTGGCCGACATCCCGGCCCTCAAGACCCATTTCGCCGCCCATTTCAAGATCGGCATGGCCGCCGACCCCAACGGCTACAGGAACGCCATCGCCAACCCGGTGATCCTCAAGCACGCCAACTCCATCACCGGCGAGAACTGCTTCAAGCCCGCCAGCCTCGGCGCCTCGCCCGGTGCCTACAACTGGGCCACGGCCGATGAGCTGGTCGCCTTCGCCGCCGCCAACGGCATGGTCGTGCGCGGCCACACGCTGTGCTGGCATTCGCAGACGCCCGACTGGTTCTTCACCGGCACGGCCGCCGAGGTGCGCACCAGGCTCGAGACCTATGTCCGCGATGTCGTGACGCACTTCAAGGGCAAGGTGGCCTGCTGGGACGTCGTCAACGAATGCACCAGCGACGACGGCAGCTCGGCCTGGCGCAACTCCCGCTGGTTGCAGATCCTCGGGCCCGAATACATCGAGATCGCGCTGCGCGCCGCCCGCACCGCAGACCCGGACGCCAAGCTCTTCATCAACGACTACGGGACCGAAGACCCGGCCAAGCTCGCGCGCCTGATGACCATCGTGGCCGACGTCCAGGCCCGGGGCGCACCGCTCGACGGCGTGGGCCACCAGCTGCACGTCAGCATCACCTCGCCGACGATGGCCAATGTCGACAACGCGCTGCGCAGCGTCGCCAACAAGGGCCTCATCAACCACGTCACCGAACTGGACGTCTCGCTCTACAGCGACCCCGGCTCCTGCTTCTCCAGCAGGACCGGCTGCGCGGCCGACATCACCGGCGACCCCACGCTGCTGGCCGCTGCGCTGAAGGCCCAGGCCTTGCAGTACCGCGCGCTGTTCAACGTCTTCAAGCAGCACGCCAGCCTGCAGAGCGTCACGACCTGGGGCATTGCGGACAACAGCACGTGGCTGTCGGGATTTCCGATTGCGCGGGGGAACCGGCCGCTGCTGTTCGACACGGCGGGGGCGCCGAAGCCTGCGGCCAGGGCGATCACGGATGACGGCTACGTGCCGTGAGGCGGCGTCGCGGGGTCGGACGCACTTCTTGATCTGACGCGGCAGCCGTGCCGGCTGCGCTCGTGTCAGTCGATCTTCTTCTTGCGCAGCTCCCAGGCCGCGTCGGTGCACAGGCCACACTGCGGGCCGACGAAGGCGCGCGCGGCCTGCATGTCGCCGCGCAGTTGCCAGTCCAGCCAGGCCACGACGGCGGCGGCCGCCTTGCCGCCGTGGGGCTGCATGTAGGTGCCGCCGTGGCCCGCACCGAGCAGGTTGGCGACGGCGACCGGCACATGAGCGATGCGGGCGAAGTCGTCCATGCCGTTGGCGTAGGCGATGTCGCTCGGGCCGCCGAGCACGTAGAAGGTCGGCGTGTGCAGCTGGTCGAGCAGCGACTTGGGCTGGTCCATCTCCACGTGCTTGATGCCCGTGCCGGGGATGAAGAGACCGCTGTTCATGACGACGACCGTCTTCACGCGCGGATCGGGTGCCACGCGCAGCGCCTGGATGCCGCCGCAGCTGAAGCCCGAGACGGCAATGGCCTTCGCGTCGAACTTGCCGAAATAGGGGCTCTTGGCGTCGGCGTTCTGCGCCAGCGCCCAGTCGATGGCAGCGAGCAAGCCGGTGTAGCTGGTGGGCGGCGGCGGGAAGACCGGCCGGCCTTCGGCGTCGAGCTGGCGCGGCGGCTGGGGCTGCGCCGGCGCGGTGGCGCCCGGGCCCGAGCGGATGCGGCCGAGCGCCACGGCGACGTAGCCGTGTGAGGCGATCTCCAGCAGGTGCATGCGCGAGCTGGCGCCGTCGTCGGAGCAGGCGCCGTTGCCGAAGACATAGAGGCCGAGTTGCCCCGGCTTGACGCCTGCGAGGCTGGCCGGGCGGTAGATGACGTGATCGGGCAGCGACGCCACCTCCTCCTTCAGCGCCGGCCATGCGCCGCTGCCGGCAGTGTCGGGCGGGTCGGCCGGCGTGGCGGCTGCCTGGGCCTGGGCCTGGGCCGGCAGCGCAGCGCAGGCCAGCAGCAGGGTCAAAACAAGGCGGGACGACATCATGCGCGGCAGTGGGAGTGGGGTGGCGAATTCTGTGCCGCCCGGTCCGGGCGCTGCCAGCCAGGCGAGCGAAGAAGAAAACAGGCAACCGATGCCGGCTCGCGAAGCCGGCACCTCAGCGCAGGCGAAATTCGAGGGCTCTGGCGCCCACCTCACCCCGCCGCCAACGCCCACCCGACCGCCTGGTGCTCAAGGATGGGCAAGCCGATGGTCAAGCAGCACCCCAGCCTGCAAAGCGTCACGGCCTGGGGCATTGCGGACAACGGCACGTGGCTGGCTGGATTTCCCATTTCGCGGGAGAACCGGCCGCTGCTGTTCGACACGACGGGAGCGCCCAAGCCGGCGGCCAGGGCGATCACGGATGACGGCTACGTGCCAGCCCGGATACCGGCCCGCGCAGCCGGCTCATGACAGCGCCGGCTGACGGGCCTCGCGCCATGCCGCCAGTTCATCCGCCGCCATGGGCCGCGCATACAGGAACCCTTGCAGCTCGTCACAGCCGGCGTCGCGCAGCACGGTGGCTTCGCTGGCCAGCTCCACGCCTTCGGCCACCACCTTCAACCCCAGCGTGTGGCCCAGGCCGATGATGGCCATCGTGATGGCGCGGTCGGTCGGGTCGTCCAGCATGTCGTGCACGAAGCTGCGGTCGATCTTGAGCTTGTCGATGGGGAAGCGGTTCAGGTAGGCTAGGCTGGAATAGCCGGTGCCGAAATCGTCGATGGCCAGCGTCACACCGAGCGCGCGCAGCGCGTGCAGGCGCTGCAGGTTGGCCTCGGCATCCACCATCACCATCGATTCGGTCAGCTCCAGTTCCAGCTCACCCGGCAGCACGCCGTGGCGAGCCATGCTGTCGCGCACCACGTCGATCAGCTCGTCGCCCTGCAGCTGCCGCGCCGACAGGTTGATCGACACCGACAGCGACGGCCAGCCGGCATCGCGCCAGCGGGCGATCTGCGCGCAGGCCTGCTCCACCACCCAGTCGCCCATGGGCACGATGAGACCGGAGTCCTCGGCCAGCGGGATGAACTGCGCCGGCGACACCTGCCCCATCTCCGGGTGCACCCAGCGCAACAAGCCTTCCACGCCAGCCAGCGAACCATCACGCGCCCGCACCCGGGGCTGCCAGTGCAGGTGCAGCTGCCCCTGCTCCGCCGCGTGGCGCAGCTGGCCAAGCATCTGCAGCCGTGCCTGGGCGCGTTCGGTCATGCCCACGGTGAAGAACTGCGCGTTGTCCTTGCCGTTGGCCTTGGCCTGGTACATCGCGGTGTCGGCGTGGCGCATCAGCTCATCGAGGTCGGTGGCGTCGTCGGGATAGAGCGCGACGCCCACGCTGCAGGACACATGCAGCTCGCTGCCTTCCACCGGATGAACTTCGCGGATGCGCGGGATCAGCCGCTCGTGCACGATCTGCGCCACTTCGTCGGCACCGTCCACACCCGCCAGCACGATGACGAACTCGTCGCCGCCCAGGCGGCTGACGGTGTCGCCCTCGCGCACGCCAGCCAGCAGCCGCTGCGCCACCGACCGCAGCAGGCCGTCGCCGATGTGGTGACCCAGCGAATCGTTGATGTCCTTGAAGCGGTCCAGGTCGATGAACAGCACCGCCACCTGGCGGCCCGTGCGCTTGGCCTGTTGCACCGCCATGCGCAGGCGTTCGGTGCACAGCGCACGATTGGGCAGTTCGGTCAGCACGTCGTGTTCAGCCAGGAAGCGGATGCGCTCCTCGCTGCGCTTGCGGTCGCTGATGTCGATGGAGGTGACGATGTAGTGCGACACCTCGGCCGACCCGTGGCGCACGGCGCTCACCATCAGCCAGGCCGGGTATTCGCTGCCATTGCGGCGCCGCATCGCCGCTTCGCCCTGCCAGGTGCCACGCAGCTGCACCGTGGGCCAGGCGGCCTCGGGCAGGCGCAGCGCCTCGGGCCGCTCGCCCACCACGTCCTGCAGCTCCAGCCCGGTGTGGCGCGTGAAGGCCTGGTTGACGGTCAGGGTGCGGCGGTCGGCGTCGAGGATCACGATGCCCTCGCTCGACGCCTCGAACACCTTGGCCCAGAGCTGCAGCCGGCGCTCCATCAGCTTCAGGTGGTTGATGGGCGCAAAGGCCGTGACCACCGCCTCGCGGCCCTGGTACTGCAGGCGGCGCGCCGACAGCACGGCCCAGGCGGGTTCGGCGCCGCCGGTCCAGCGCACCTCGAACTCGTCCACCCCGCCGCGGTCCGACAACTGCTGGAAGAAACGCGCCCGCACCTGCGATTCGAGCCCGGCCTTCCAGGGGTCGTCGCGGCGCCCGGCCAGCCAGGCCTCGGCCGGCGGGTTGAGGTGCAAGACCTCGTGGCCAGGGATCGCGGTGACCACCAGTGGGATCGGCGTGGCCTCCACCAGCGCACGCTCCACCTCGGCCGCGCGCGCGCTGGCGGCCAGCTCCTTCTGCGCCTCGCGCTCGTGGTCCAGCTGGGCCAGCATGTCGTTGAAGGCCACCACCAGGCGACCGATCTCGTCGCTGCTTTGCCAACTGGCACGCAGGCGATGGTCGCCGGTGCGACGCACGGTGTCGGCCACGCCCGACAGGTGGCGCAGCGGGTGCGCGATCTGGTGCGCGACGAAGGTCACCACGCCCAGGATGGCCAGCAGCAGCGTCAGCGCCGTGCCCAGGTGCAGCCACATGCGCTGATACAGGCCGTCGATGCGCTGCGCCAGCAGCCGGTCCATCTCCGCGTTGGCGGCGGCCCAGCTGCCTTGCAAGGTGTCGACCAGCGTGCGCTGCGCCGCGCGGGCGGTGGCGTAGAGCGCCGTGTCTCCCGGCCGCTCGGCCGAGCGGCTGGCCGCCGAGCGAAAAGCCGCGATGGCGCCGGCCAGCGCCTGTTCGTGGGGCTGCAGGGCCGCCCTCAGGGCCGGGTCACCGGCGGCGAAGCCCTCCGCGTGGTCGGATCGGATGCCTTGGGCCGTGGCATCCAGCCGGCCTTCCAGGATCAGGTAGCGCGTGCGCTGCGTCGCATCGGTCTGGCCCATCTCGCGGCCCAGGGCCTGCACCTGCTCCAGCAGTTCGGGGTAACGCAACACGAGCAGCGACATCGTGTAGTAGCTGGCCAGGTCGGGGTCCAGGATCAGGTTGGACTGGTTGGCCACGCGCGTCAGCAAGTCCCGGCCCTGCACCAGCACCAGGTCCACGGCCGGGCCGGCATCGGCCGGGGGCACGGCCCGCGCCGCAGCGAGCGCGCTCTGCGCAGCGGCGGCCAGCGCGGCACTGTCCAGGCCCGGCCCATGCGCGAGTTCGGCCTGGGCCACGGCGGTGACCGCCGGCCCCAAGCCGGCCTGGGCCTGAAGGTCGCCGGCGCCAAACCGCGCGGCACCGATCAGCCCGTCGCGCACGCCGCTCACATAGGCGTTGCCCTGCACCTCCTTGCGCGCGAAGTCGATGGCGATGAACTTTTCGTTGATCAGGATGCCGCTGACGAAGATCACGGCGGTCAGGTCAAGCAGATAGATCAGCATCAGCTTGCGGCCGACACTGAGGCGCGCGATCAGACGGCTGAAATCGGGCAGGCGCATGCAACTTCCGGGGCGGTGGTTCTAGGGTGTCGGCGGGCGCCGACGGGATAGCTTCTAGCCGTGCTGCATTGCAGCATGAAACCGGCCATCGCCTGGCCAGCGCGCACCCTTTCACCCCGCCGCCAACGCCCGCCCGATCAGGATCTTCTGCACCTCGCTCGTCCCCTCGTAGATCTGGCACACCCGCACATCGCGGTAGATGCGCTCGACGGGGAAGTCGCTGAGGTAGCCGTAGCCGCCGTGGATCTGGATGGCATCGGAGCAGACGCGCTCGGCCATCTCGCTGGCGAAGAGCTTGGCCATGGCGGCCTCTTTCAAACAAGGCCGGCCGGCGTCTTTCAGGCTGGCGGCATGCCAGATCAGCTGGCGGGCGGCCTCGATCTGCGTGGCCATGTCGGCCAGCTTGAACTGCACCGCCTGATGCTCAAAGATGGGCTGGCCGAAGGTGACGCGGTCGCGGCTGTAGCGCAGCGCCGCCTCGAACGCGGCCCGGGCCATGCCCACCGCCTGCGACGCGATGCCGATGCGCCCGCCCTCCAGGCCCGACAGCGCGATCTTCAGTCCCTGGCCTTCCTCGCCCAGCCGGTTGGCGGCGGGCACGCGGCAGTTCTCGAACAGGATCTGCGCCGTGTCGCTGCTGTGCTGGCCCATCTTCTCTTCGATGCGCGCGACCGTGTAGCCGGGCGTGGCGGTGGGCACGAGGAAGGCGCTGATGCCCTTCTTGCCGGCGGCCTTGTCGGTCACGGCCATGACGATGGCAACGTCGCCATGCTTGCCGCTGGTGATGAACTGCTTGACGCCGTTGAGCACATAGTCGTCGCCATCTCTCACAGCGGTGGTGCGCAGGCCGCCGGCCTCGGAGCCGACGTGCGGCTCGGTCAGGCAGAAGGCACCCAGCATGTCGCCGCGCGCCAGGGGTCTGAGGAAGCGCTCCTTCTGGTCGTCGTTGCCGAAGCCCATCAGGACGGAGCAGACCGGGCAGTTGTTGACGCTGACGACCGTGCTGGTGCCGCCGTCACCGGCGGCGATTTCTTCAAGGATGACGGCCAGGGCCAGGTAGTCCAGGCCGGCGCCGTCCCACTCGGTGGGCACGGCGACGCCGTAGCAGCCCAGGCCGGCCAGGCCCTTCAGCTGTTCGGCGGGGAAGTGGTGGCTCTTGTCCCAGGCGGCGGCGTGGGGAGCGATCTCGGCCTGCACGAAGGCGCGGATAGCGTCTTGCACGGCGAGGTGGTCTTCGGACAGGAGCATGGTGAGCTCGACCTCTGGTGTTGCGGTGAGCCATTGTCCAACCGCGCGCCACGGGATCACCGCAAAGCGAGCCGCCTCTACAGCGCCGGCAGCCTGATCGGCTCGCGCGAGACCTTCGGCCCCAGGCGCGCCTGGCAGCCCGCAAAGATCTGGCCTTCGGCCTTGCGCTCGATGAGGACTCCGGCCGGCAACGGCTGACCCTGCAAGGTTGCCAGCAGCGTCTGGCGCAGCAGTTCCAGGTCGGAATGCCGGGCGGCGTAGCCCGCCAAGTGACCGCCCGGCACTTCGAGCAGCCAGCGTGTCACCGTGTTCCGCCAGGCGGGCCAGGGCGTGGTTTCTATCCAGGGCTCAGCCTGAAACACTTCGCAGGCGGCCGGCCCCGTCGCCGGCAGCGTCGCCAGATGCCGCAGCCAGCGCGCGTCGCTGTCTTGCCGGCTCTGCTCCGGCATGACGCCCAGCGCGAACCGGCACTGCTGGCGCTCAAGCCACGACACCACCGGCTGCCCCTCGGCGTCCTTCGCCTGGTGGCAGCCGCGCACCGGGTCCACCATGTCGCTGATCACCTCGCGGCGGAACTGGGCCTCGTGGGGAACTCAGCCTGCGATGCCCTTCACCAGCAACGTCCCCCGCCCGATGACGCAGGGGTGGGCATGCCGCACCGTCGCGCGGCCGTCCACGTGGGCCAGCCAGCCGCCCAGCGTGGCGTTCCATTCCACGGTGGCCACGCGCCAGTGCAACACCAGTTCCTGCTCGGCAAACACGGGTGCCTTGAAGGCGAAGTTGAAGTTCAGGCACAGCAGTTCGCGGTCGTTGCCGTCGTCGCTGCGCGAGAAGTGGCTGGCCGCCAGGCCGATCATCATGGCTGTCGTCTGCTGGCCGCTGGCGATGATCTCGCCATGGCGGGCGCGCTGGGCCGCCTGGGTGTCGAAGTGCAGCGGGTTGGTGTCGTTCGTCAGCCGGGCGAAGGTGGCGATGTCCTCGCGGGTGAAACGCACGACGCGCTCGCAGGTCTCGCCGACGCTGACGAGGGTGCTGGTGCCGGATTCGGCGACGGGGGCGTCCATCATTTCTCCTGGTACTGCAGTTTGGGAGCGACCCGGCGAGCAACTCGCGGGGTCCGATTCAATATAAGCAAGCAAGATGCCCGGAGCATGACGTTAGCAGCGGTCACCACCTGCTCGGAGGTAACAAATCCTTGCGCCGGTGACGTGTGGCAACCGGCGTACCCGCTCACCCCCTCAGGGCCAGCCCTGCTCGTTCTGAGCCTTGGGCGGCTGGGCCAACACCCACATGAAGTACAGCGCCTTGGCGGCCTTGGCACGGCTGACGATTGTCTGCGGCTCCAGAGCATCGCCGTTGAGCATGCGGCCGCGCGCGATGCCCCGCTCCGAACGGATCAGCCCCAGCTCGTAGGCCTGACGCACCTGGGGGCCCAGCGCGGGCGTGACCTGGGCGCTGTCGACCAGCGCCGCCCAGGGCAGCAAGGGGTCGTAGCGCGCATGGCGTGCGCCGCCGTCCAGGTTGGGGTCGCGCGCCGCGGCGGCAACGGCACCGGCGCCGTTGTAGTCAGTCATGTAGGCCGGCTTGCTGCGGAACTTCGCCTCGTAGGCGCGCAACAGCAGCACCGCCATGGCCTCGCGGGTCAGCGGCCCGGTGCCTGCAAGCTCCTCTGGCGGCAGCTTCAGCAGCCGGGCCAGGGCGGTGGCGAACTCGCCTGAATCCATGGGCTGGCCAGGATTGAACAGCCGCTGCGCATCCACGCTCAGCACACCCAGCTGCAGCAACTTCTCGATCTGGTTGCGGTAGTAGGCGCCCTCGCCGTCGACGATGTCGCGCGCGATCTCGGGGTAGACGGCCGACCAGTCGCCCGCCGCCAGCGCCGCCTTCACGTCGGGGCGCAGCCAGGCCGTCACACTGCCCGCCAGAGCGTCGCCCTGCCCGGCCAGCCGCGCCAGCTCGGTGACGACCAACCGCGCGTACTGCCGGGACATCGCCTCCTTGAAATGCGTGCCGTCGATCTTGTCCGCCGGGTGGCCGTTGGCATAGCTGCCGGTGTTGGTCTTGCCTGGCGTCTCGCCGGCCTCGATGGACATGACCATCGCCGTGACGGCCGCCGGACCGGCCTGGTTGTAGAACTGCACGCTGCGCGCGTTCAGGTCGACGACCGGCACGCCCAGCTCGGCCCCCAGGCGGCGCAGCAGCGCCGGGAAGCGCCGCGTCTGGAAGGAGTCCACATAGGCCTCGCCCGGTTTCAGCGCGCCGGGCACGCGCGCCATCGGCGTCACCAGCACCGGGCGCAGGCCGCGCGCCCGGATGGCGGGCAGATAGACCTCGCGGATCAGCTCCTCCACCATCGCCTCACTGCCGCCCCGGCCCCAGCGGCGGGCCTCGTCGGTGCTCTCGTCGTTGTGGCCGAACTGGATCAGCACCACGTCGCCCATCCGTGCGGCCAGCAGCAGGCCGTTCAGCCGCCCTTCGGTGTAGGCGCTGCGCCAGGAGCGCCCGCCCATGGCGTAGTTCTGCAGCCTGACCTGCTCCGTGTCGAACAGCCGCCCCAGCACCTGGCCCCAGCCGCTCATGGGCGCCTCGTCGAAGGTGTAGGTCTTCATCGTCGAGTCGCCCAGCGTGAACAGCGTCGGCAACGTGCCCGCCGCGCGCGGCTCGGGCGGCAGCGGCTGCAGCTCGACCTCCTCCAGCCCCACGGCCACGCGGGGCCGGCGCGGCTCCACCTCGATGTCGATGAAGCCGCGGCCGTTGACGTGGCGGTAGTGCCAGTCACGGCCCTGCACCCTCATGCGATTGCGGTTGGGTAGCCGGCTGGCGGCATCCCAGAACGACGTGGACAGCAGCCGGCTGGTCTGCAGCCCGCTGATGGACACGGTCGCCTCGTCCGCGCCCACGGTCGTGCGCACGCGCACCGCATAGGCGCCCGGCGGCGCGGCGATGCGAAAGGCCAGGCCGTGGTGGTTGGCGTCGTCGCCGGTCTCGAGGTCGGGCTCGCTGATGGTGGCGCCCTCCGCCGCGCTGCGCACCGTCGCGACGTGCACGCTGCGCGCCGGCAGCGCCGACGTGCGCTCGACAAAGCCGTAGCCGGTGGCCGCGTCGAAACGTGGCGCGCCGCCGTCGCTGCTCCAGCGCAGGCTGACCGCGCCGGGCGCGGGCGTGGCCGCGAAACTGAAGTGCAACGGGGGCGCTGCAGACGCCGCCAGGCTCAGCGCCAGTGCGGCGGCGCCGAGGAGCGCCCGCAGCGCCCTCACCAGGCCAGCCTCTGGCCGTCGTAGTTGAAGAAGCTGCCGGTGTCCGACGGCTTCACGCTCGCCAGCACGGTGCGCATGCCGGCGATGCTGGTGGCGGTGTCGATGTCGGCGCCCGCACCGCCCATGTCGGTGCGCACCCAGCCGGGGTGGAAGCTGATGACGGTGGCCTTGCCGGCAAGCGCCAGCGACGCGTCCTTCATCACCGAGTTCACCGCCGCCTTGGAGGCCCGGTAGAGCCAGCCGGCCGTGCTGGTGCGCAGCCCGATGGAGCCCATCCTGGACGAGATGATGGCCACGCGCGCACCGGGCGCCAGCGCCTCCGCGATCTGCGGCAGCAACCGCATGGGGCCCAGCACGTTGGTGTGCATGACGGCGTCGAAGTCGGCCACCGTGGGCGTCTCCAGGCCTGCCGTCTCGGGGCCGTAGACGCCGGCATTGATGACGACGACATCGAAGCGCTCACCGTCGATCAGCCAGGCCAGGCCCGACACGCTGGCCGTGTCTGCCACGTCCAGCGTCAGCGCCAGGGCGCCATGCTCGCGCAGCCGGCCCAGCGCCGTCTCGTCACGCGCCGTGGCCGTGATGCGCGCCCCGGCCGCGCGGTACTGGCGGACGAACTCGAAGCCGAGGCCGCGCGACGCGCCGATGATGAGGACGTTCATGGTTTGGTGAGCGCCAGCTTGGCCGCGAGCAGAGTGAAAAGTCCGGCGCCGCCGAGGTTCAGGCCGCGCCCCACCCAGGGGTGCGGTTTGGTGCGGCGCAGTGGCGCGACGAGGGCGATCAAGGCCAGCATGAACAGCAGGCCCTGGACGATGAACCAGCCCCCCAGGAACAAGAAGGCCAGCGTCTTGTTCGGCGCGGCAGCGTCGATGAACTGCGGCAGCAGCGCCAGGAAGAACAGCGCCACCTTGGGGTTCAGCGCATTCGTGAAGAAGCCCTGTCGCGCCGTGCGCCACAGCGAGGGGGGCGCGCTGACTTCGCCCGCCACTGAAGGCTTGAACCCGGCGCGCGCCATTCCCCACGCCACGTAGAGCAGATACGCCGCACCCACGTACTTCAGAACCGCGAAGGCCTCGGCCGAAGTCGCCAGCAGCGCCGCCAGCCCGAACGCCGCCGCCAGCGTGTGCAGCACGCAGCCGCCCATGATGCCGACCGCCGCCGCCACGCCCTGGCGCCAGCCGCCACGCAAGGTGGCGGCCACCGCGTAGGCCATGTCGACGCCGGGCGTCGCGTTCAGCACGAACACGGTGACGGCGAATAGCGGCAGGTCGTGGGTGCCGAGCATGGCTACAGCAGTTCGACCGCCATCGCCGTCGCTTCGCCGCCGCCAATGCACAGCGCCGCCAGCCCACGCTTCAAGCCACGCGCCTTCAACGCACCCAGCAGCGTGACGACGATGCGCGCGCCGCTGGCGCCGATCGGGTGGCCCAGCGCGACCGCGCCGCCGTTGACGTTGACGATGTCGTGCGGCAGCTTGAACTCGGCCATCGCGGCCATCGTCACGGCGGCGAAGGCCTCGTTGACTTCCCACAGTTCCACGTCGGACGCCGCCCAGCCGGCCTTGGCCAGCGCCTTCTGGATGGCACCGACCGGCGCGGTCGTGAACCAGTCCGGCGCCTGGGCGTGCACCGAGTGGCTGACGATGCGGGCCACGGGCGTCAGGCCACGTGCCTTGGCCGTGCTCTCTCGCATCAGCACCAGCGCGGCGGCGCCGTCGGAGATGCTGGACGACGTAGCGGCGGTGATCGCACCGTCCTTCTTGAAGGCGGGCTTGAGCGCCGGGATCTTGTCGAGCTTGGCCTTGAAGGGTTGCTCGTCGAACTTCACCACCGTGTCGCCCTTGGGCGAGCTGAGCGTGACCGGCGCGATCTCCCAGTCGAACGCGCCGCTCTCGTTGGCGGCCTTAGCGCGCTGCGTGGACGTGATGGCGAACTGGTCCATCGCCTCGCGGCTGAAAGCGTACTTGGCGACGCACTGCTCGGCGAACACGCCCATGGCCTTGCCGCGCTCGTAGGCGTCTTCCAGGCCGTCGATGGCCATGTGGTCGTACATCTGCGCCGCGCCGTACTTGACGCCCTTGCGCGCGAACATCAGGTGGGGCGCGTTGGTCATGCTTTCCATGCCGCCCGCCACGACGACCTCGGCCGAGCCGGCGGCCAGCATGTCGTGGCCGAACATCATGGCGCGCATGCCGGAGCCGCACATCTTGCTCAGCGTCACGGCGCCTGCCGAATCGGGCAGGCCGGCCTTGCGCACGGCCTGGCGGGCGGGTGCCTGGCCCTGGCCGGCCATCAGGCAATTGCCCATCAGCACTTCATCGACGGCATCGCCCGGCACGCCGGCACGTTCGACGGCGGCTTGAATAGCGACAGCGCCCAGCTCCCAGCCGGCCAGGCCGGCGAAATCACCCAGCAGGCCGCCGATGGGGGTGCGGGCGGCGGACACGATGACGATTGTCTCGGACATGTTTTGGACTCCGTTGGTAGACGAAGCCGTCATTCTCGCGCGCTGGATCAGCGCAGCGTCGCGGGCGGAACGATGCCGCACTCCGCGGGGCGGACATCCGGCTCCAGGCGCCGCACGGCCTGGCAGAACTCGTTCCAGAAGGCACGCGTCCAGCCCGGGTGGCGCTGCTCGAAGGCGGGCGACGCCGGCATGAAATAAGGCAGGCGAGCCACGACCGGCGACCATTCGACGAGGCCGGCGCGCTCCTCGGGCGTCAACGCCTCGCGCGTCGTCAACAGCAGGTCGAAGCGATCCACTTTCAGCATGGCCACGCCGGCCTCCATCGCCTGCACCGGCTCGACCCGCCAGCCCCGGTCGCGGGCGATGGCCTCCTGCACCGACCCCACGACGACGCCGACGCGCCAGCGGGGCGACAGGCGCTGCCCCGTCCAGCCGGCATCGGGCGTTGTGCCGGCGCGGGCGAACAAGGCCAGGTTGCCGAACACCGGCGCCCAGGCCAGATCGGGCCGGCCCTGCATGTCGAGCGGGAAGCGCAGCACCCGCAGCCGCTCCGGCGTGACGCCGTACAGCAGCGCGAAGTCCAGGCCGCCCTGCGTCAGCGACGCACTCAGCCGCCGGCCGGGCAGGCGCACCAGGTCGCCCTTGCAGCCCAGGCGCTTGAGGGCGTCGCGCACGGCGTCCACCTCCCAGCCCGGCGGGTCGGCGAAGCGCGTTCCCTGACCCATCAGCCCGGGCGGCGTGGCGCTGTCGTTGAAGCCGAT
This sequence comes from Pelomonas parva, assembly GCF_043555835.1. Lineage (NCBI taxonomy): Bacteria > Pseudomonadati > Pseudomonadota > Betaproteobacteria > Burkholderiales > Sphaerotilaceae > Roseateles > Pelomonas parva. The sequence continues at coordinate 74,455 of NZ_JBIGHV010000009.1, forward strand.
GCGCAGGGGCTGCGGGCAGGCCGGCGCGGCCGCGGCCATCGTCCACGCGCATCCCGCCCACACGGCCAGCCCAAGCCTCCATCTCATGCAAGAAGTTTAGGTGCGGGCCTGTTCATTTCTGCGCGTTCGTCGCCACAAACGACAGGCCGGAACGCCTCTTCGCAGCTGTCGCATTCGTTCAACACGGCCTGCGGTGCCCAGTGCAGGATGGCGGCCATGAAAGCCACGACCCTGAACGACCTGCCCAGCCATCCAGACCGCTGGTGGGGCCTGCCCGTGCTGGCCGCGATGCGGCGCGACTATCTGGCCGTCATCACCGCCCAGCGGCCGCTGGGCGACCTGGTGCGCCAGCAGATCCTCGGCGAGCGCGGCGTCGATGTCTTCGACCCCGAACTGCTGCGCGCCATCCTGGTGGACCACGCCGACGCGCTGGTGCGCTGGCAGCGCGGTGTCGAGGTGTTCGCCGAGCTGATGGGCCAGTCCGTGCTGGTGACCGAGGGTGCGACCTGGCAACGCCAGCGCCGCATGCTGATGCAGGCTTTCACGCCCAAGCGCGTAGCCGGCTACGCGGCACTGATGACCGAGGCCGCCACCGCCGCGCTGGACGGTGTGGCAGAAGGTGAGGTGGCGATGGACCCGCTGTTCAGCCGCCTGACGATGGACGTCATCTCGCGCACGCTGTTCAGCACACCCATCGGCAGCGACACCGCGGCGGCGGCCAACGCGGTGCAGGTGCTCAGCGAGACGGCGCTGCGCGAGATGTTCTGGCCGACGACGCTGCCCGACTGGTTGCCCCTGCCCGGCAAGGCCGCCAAGCGCCGCGCGTCACGGCTGCTGAACGCCCTGCTCGCAGGGCACATCGATGCGCGCCGCGCGTCTTCGGAGATCAAGCCCGATCTGCTGGGCATGCTGATGGCGCTGCGCGACGAGGTGAGCGGCGAGGCGCTGTCGCCGCAGGAGGTCTACGACCAGTGCATGGTCAGCTTCCAGGCCGGCCACGAGACCAGCGCGACGGCGCTGCTGTGGTGGAGCTGGCTGCTGGCCGCCCACCCCGAGGCGCAGGCGCAGGCGCGTGCCGAGGTCGACGCGGTGCTGTCCGGGCGCACGCCGACGGCCGACGACGCGAGCGCGCTGCCCTACCTGTCCGCCACGCTGAAGGAGGCCATGCGGCTGTACCCACCCATCGCCGCGATGCTGACACGGCGGCTGACGCGCGACATCACCGTCGGCGGCGTGCACCTGCCGGCCCGCACCCTGGTGCGCGTGACACCCTGGCTGCTGCACCGCGACCCACGCTGGTGGCCGGACGCACCGCTGCAGTTCAAGCCCGAGCGCTTCCTTGGCGACCCCGCGCACGCCATCCCGCGCGGCGCCTACATCCCGTTCGGGCTGGGCCCGCGGGTCTGCCTGGGCCAGCATTTCGCCACGCTGGAGATGACGCTCATCGCCGCGCTGCTGCTGCAGCGTTTTGAGCTGAGCCCCGCCAGCGCCGAGCCGCCAAGGCCGCGCATGGCCGTCACGCTGCGGCCCGACGGCGGGCTGACGCTGCGGCTGACCAGGAGACCCGCTTGAACGCCTGGCTCGTGGCTGCCGCCGCGCTCGTCTTCGTCACCGGCCTCGCGCACTCGTGGCTGGGCGAGCTGATGGTCTTTCGCCAGTTGCGCGACGGCGGTGTGGTGCCCAGCGGTGGCGCTCCGGTCCTGCGTGGCTTCCAGACGCGCATCCTGTGGGCCAGTTGGCATCTCGTGACGGTGCTGGCCTGGGCCTTCGCGGCGCTGCTGCTGTGGCTGGCGCAACCGGCGGCGCGGGCGGCCTCGGGCGGCGTCGTCGAAGGCATCGCCGCCGCGGCGCTCACGGCCGGCGCCGGCCTGGTGTTGTGGAGCAACCGCAGCCGTCACCCGGCCTGGATCGCGCTGCTGGCGACCGCAGCGCTGGTGCTGATGTCTCAGCGGTAGAAGGCTTCCACCACGCCCTTGAGCTTGATGCACAGCGGCCGGCCCTTGCGGTCCAGCGTCTTGCCGGCGGGTACCTTGACCCAGCCTTCGCTGATGCAATATTCCTCCACGTCCTGGCGATCCTTGCCGTTGAAGCGGATGCCGATGTCGTGCTCGAAGACGGCGGCGACGTGGTGGGGGCTGCGCGGGTCGACGCTGAGGTGGTCGGGGAGTTCGGGGCGGGTGGCTTCGGACATGGAGGTTCAGGTGCGGTGAGGCAGGGCGCGCATTGTCCCTGAGCTGGGGATACCGGTTCGCGCCGCCGGGGCCGAGCATCGCGCCCATGAACGAAGAGATCAGCGAGATCACCCAGCTGTTGTCGGCCCTGGCCGGCGGCCAGGCCGACGCACGTGACCGTCTTTACACCTTGCTCTACCCCGAGCTGAAGCGCCTGGCGCGCAGCCACCTCGCCGGCCACGCGCCAATGACGCTGGAACCGGCGGCGCTGATCCATGAGGTGTGGCTGAAGAGTGCGGGGCGCGAAGGGGCGCTGCACCGCGGCCAGTTCTTTGCGCATGCCAGCAAGGTCATGCGCAGCGTCATCGTCGACCATGTGCGCGAGCGCTATGCCGACAAGCGCGGCGGCGGCCTGAACGTGACGCTGTCGACCACCGCGATGGACCAGCTCGCGCCCCCCGACGTGCTCAAGCTCGACGAGGTGCTGCAGACCCTGGAGCGCGCCGACGGCCGGGCGCACCAGGTCGTGCAGATGCGTTTCTTCGGCGGGCTGGAGCTGGAGGAGATCGCCGAGGTGCTGGAGGTGTCGGTGCCAACGGTCAAGCGCGATTGGCGCAAGGCGCGGGCCTTTCTGTTCGATGCTCTGCAAACGTGAACACCCTTGATCGGGCCGGCGTGCTGGCGGCCTTTGACGCCTGGCAGGACGCGAGCCCCGCCGAACGCGAAGCCCTGCTGGCAGAGCTGCCACCGGCGCAACGTGAGCGGCTCGAAGCGCTCATCAGAGCCGACCGCGACGCCGAAGCGCAGGACTTCCTCGCCGAGCCGGCCGCGCTCCCTGCCGCCCCCGAACTGGCCGGTCAAGTGCTCGGAGCCTGGACACTGGTTGCCCCGCTCGGCAGCGGCGGCATGGGCGAGGTGTGGCGCGCGCGGCGCAGCGACGGCGCCCACCAGGGCGAGGCGGCCATCAAGCTGCTGCACAGCCCCTGGCGCGGCGAGGCGGCGCGGGCGCGCTTCCACCGCGAGGGCGAGCTGCTGGCGCGGCTGACACACCCGCACATCGCCCAGCTGCTGGACGTCGGCGAGGCGCTGCTGGGCGGCACGCGCACGCGCTACCTGGTGCTGGAGCTGGTGGAGGGCGAGCGCATCGACAGCTGGTGCGACGCACGCAGCCTGGACGTGGCCGCGCGGCTGCGGCTGTTCCTGCAGGTCTGCGACGCGGTGGCCCACGCGCAGGCGCGGCTGGTGGTGCACCGCGACCTGAAGCCCGGCAACATCCTCGTCACGGCCGAGGGGCAGGTGAAGCTGCTGGACTTCGGCGTCGCCAAGCTGCTCGCGGACGACACCGATCACGAGCTGACCGCGCAGGCCGCCGCCGGCCTCACGCCCGAGTACGCCGCGCCCGAGCAGCTGCGCGGCGAACCGGTCAGCACCGCCACCGACGTGTACGCGCTGGGCCGCCTGCTGTGCCTGCTGCTGACCGGCAAACGAGAGCCTGGCCCGGCGCTGCGCGGCGAGCTGGCGCTGATCGTCGCCAAGGCCCAGAAGGCCCGGCCCGAGGAGCGCTATGCCGGCACCAGCGCGCTGGCCGACGACGTGCGCCGGCATCTCGGCCACCAGCCCATCAGCGCCCGGCCGGACTCGCTCGCTTATCGCAGCGCCAAGTTCGCGCGCCGCTACCGGCTGCAGCTGGCCGCGCTGGGCCTGGTGGTCGCCAGCCTGCTGGCCGGCGTCGCCACGACGACCTGGCAATGGCAGCAGGCTCGCCTGGAGGCCGAGCGCACGCGCCGCGTGCAAAGCGTGCTGACCGAGCTGCTGGCCGGGCTTAGCCCCGACGCGTCGGGCAGCGCCACCGTGCCGATGATCGAGCTGCTGCGGCGCAGCTGGACCGAGGCCAAGCGGCGCTTGGGCGACGACACGACGTTGCTGGCCGAGGTGGCGCGGCCGCTGGGGCTGCTGCTGGCGCAGAACGGCGACCCCGCGCTGGCGCACGAGGCGCTGCAGCTCAGCAGGGATCAGGCCGTGCGCCAAGGCCGCACGGCAAGCAGGGAACAACGCGAGGTGGCCTTTGAGCTGGCCACCGTGCTGCGCCACCAGGGCGAGGCGACCCGAGCCGAGCCGCTATTGCGAGAAGTGACCAGCTCGGGCAGCGATGAGTTCGCACTGTTTGCGCGCGCCAGCCTGGGCGAGATCGCGCTGGATGCCGGCCGCCTGGATGAGGCGCGCGCACTGCTGACGCAGACTGTCACCGAGGCGCAGACCCGGCATTCGGCGCAGCACCGCGCCTACGTCAAGGCAGCGGACCTGCTGGCCACGGTGGCCCGCGCACAAGGGCAATGGGGCGAGGCACGGCAATGGTTCGCCGCCGTCGCGGCCGCGACCGAGTCTGCGCGGCCGGTGGATGCTGCCATCGCGCGCCTATCGGCCGCCACGCTGGAGGTGGAGCTGGGCCGCTACGTGCAGGCGGTGCCGCTGTTGCGCGACGCGGTGCAGGCGCTCACCCGCGTGATGGGCAGCCAACACACGCACACGCTCTACGCTCGCGCCTGGTGGGCGACAGCGCTGTTCCACCACGGCCAGCCAGAGGCCGCGCTGGTGCAGGCACGTCAGGCCCTGGCGGACGCCAGCGCAGCAGCCGATCCCGACACGCGGCCGCTGCTCGGCCTCATCCTGGCGCGGCTGGAACTGCGCACCGGCCTGCCGGCCGCAGCCGAACCGCGGCTACGCGCCGCCTGGGCCCACTTTTCACCGACCGCCGGCTCGACCTGGGCCTGGCGCGCGCAACTGCTGCAGGGCGAAGCGGAGCTGCGCCGCCACCGCCCGCAACTGGCCCTGCCGTGGCTGCAGGGCGCACACGACAGCGGTGCGGCGGACCCGGCCGACCGCTGGCTGGGACTCGCCCTGCTGGGCCTGGCTCATCTGGAGCTGGGCCAGGTCGACACGGCCCGGCGGCACCTCGACGACGCAGCGAGGGCGGCCGACCTCGGCCTGCCGCCTGGCCACCCGGACCGGCTGCGCACCCAAGCCCTTGCCGCCGTGGCCGCCTGGACGCTCGATCCCGACGCCCGGCCGCGCGCGCAGGCCGCGCTGGCGCTGTACGGCCAGGCGCTGGACACTCGGGCCGACGCGGCCCGAGTGCGCGCCGAGCTGACGTCTCTGTCCTCTTCTCCACGCCCGCCCCGGGCCGCTCACATCGCGCTGCTGCGCTACTGAAAGGAACAATATGCGCCACTTCATCACAGGCCCGCTTGGACTGCTGCTGAGCCTCTGCGCGGCCATCGCCGTTGCGAACACCGCCGTGCAGGCGACCCCTACGCCGGCAGCAAAGGCCGCCAAGGTCACGCCCGCCGCCAGCGCCACGACGGCCGGCACCGCCACGGGCACCGGCAGCGTGCCGAAGGCAGGCGGCTCTGGCGGCGGCATCGGCAGCAACAAAGGCGTCAGCGGCCAGCAGATCGGCCCCAAGAAGCCCAAGTGCCCCGACCCGACCGGCGTCTGCCCGGCCGAGAAGGTCATCAGCAAGTGAATCAGGCGCGGCGGCTGAATCTCAGCCGCCGCCGTCCTTTCACCCCTTCTTCACCTGCAAGGTCACGTCGTACTTGCCACCGTCGCCAACGATGGTCAGCATCTTGCTCTTCGGGCCGGCGGCCACATTGAGCAGGTTGGCGCTGAGCGCGAACTCCTTCGTGCCGCCCACGCGGTCGTCGAAGTTGGGCGCGCCGGTGGGGATGCCCAAGGCGGCATGGATGTCGGCCTTGAGCTTGTTGACGCGCTGCTCGCGCGTCATGCCCATCGATGCCGCCAGCGAGCTGACCGCCGCCGCCTTGGCCAGCCCGCGCGCGGTGCCGGCCTTGCCGTCATCGTGCTCCATCATCGACACGAGGATGACGGCATGGGCCGGGTTGGCGATGACCTTGGCCTGGCCCGACGGGCCCCAGGCGTTGCGGCGCCAGATGATGAAGGGCAGGTCGTTGGGGTCCACGCCCGGCGGGATGGGTTGCGTGGTGCGGGTCTCGCCCTCATCCACGTCGCCCCAGGGGCCGTAGAGAGTGACCTCGGCGTTGGGCAGCAGCGGGTTGCTCAGGTCGACGGCGGTGACGAGCACATAGGGCTCGTCCGAGCCGACCTCGTCGGTCTCGATCTTGCACTTGATCTTGGTCAGGGCGATGGTGACGGGCAATGCGGCCATGATGGTCTCCGGTGGTTGAAGCGCGGCGACATGCCGGGCTTGTCAACAAGGACGGAGAAACGCTCACTGGAAAGATCAGCGAGGTGACTATTCACCGCAGCAAGCCGGTTAGGCTGCGCCGCTCAACAGGGAGGCAAGACATGAAGGACGTTCTCACCGGCCTCGCGGCGCTGCTGCTGGCCATGTCCGCGCAGGCGCAGGAGGCGGCCCCGATCTGCAAGGTACCGCAGCCCAAGGTCTCAAACGTAGAGTGGCGCGGTCACGCGGCCTACCAGGCCAAGGCGCAAGTGAAGGACGGTCGCATCGTGGGCATGGTGGAGATCACGTCCTTGAAGGGTGGTGTCGATCGCCGTGCGCAGCGCCGGCTGACGCAAGCCATCGACGCCGCCCTGCGACGCGCCTCCTGCCAGCCTGGCGAACATGTGTTCGAGCAGCGCTTCGACTTCGACCTGCCCGTCAGCCCGGCAGCACCCGCCGCGTCGCAGGCGCGTTAGGTACGCCCCGGGGTTTCCCGGTGTGCCATGCGGCACACCGCGCAAAAGAGCGGAAACTGCGCGCCGTTCCCCCACAGGAGACCCCATGTTGAAGACCACCCGCCGCGCGGTGCTGGGCGCCATCAGCGCCGCCATGCTCGCGCTTGCCACCAGCCCCGCCACGGCAGCACCCCAGGCCGACCGCTGGCAGATTCCCGTCCACACGAAGAAGCTGGCCAACGGCCTGACCGTCGTCATCTCGCCGGACGCCAGTAGCCCGACCGTGGGCATCAGCGTGGTCTACAAGGTGGGCATGCGGCTGGAGCCGAAGAACCGCACCGGCTTCGCCCACCTGTTCGAGCACCTGATGTTCCAGGGCACGCCCAAGGCGCCCAAGGGCGTATTCGACCAGGTCATCACATCCGGCGGCGGCAACAACAACGGCTCGACCCGGCCCGACTTCACCAACTACATCGAGACCGCGCCGTCCTCGGCGCTGGAGACCATGCTGTGGCTGGAGGCCGACCGCATGACGACGCTGGACTTCAACGCCACGACGTTGAAGAACCAGCAGGACGTCGTGAAGGAGGAGATCCGCGTCAACGTGCAGAACGCGCCCTACGGCGGCTTCATGTGGATAGACATCGGCGGCCTGGCCTTCGACAAATGGGAGAACAAGCACGACGGCTACGGCAGCTTCGTGGACCTGGAGAACGCCAACCTGGACGACGTGCGCGCCTTCCACCGCGACTTCTACGGCCCGAACAACGCGGTGCTGTCCATTGCCGGTGACGTGACGCCGGCCCAGGGCTTTGCGCTGGCCGAGAAGTACTTCGGCAAGATCGCCGCGCGGCCGACACCCAAGCCCAGCGACTTCCGCGAAGGCCTGAACACCGCCGAGCGCCGCCTGACCCAGCCCGACAAGCTGGCCCAGGTGCCCGCCATCGCCGCCGCCTGGAAGCTGCCGGACCGCGGCAGCCGTGACCAGGCCCCGTTTGCCGTGCTGGGCCAGCTGCTGGCCGGCGGTGACGCGTCGCGCCTTTACCAGGGCCTGGTCAAGGGCCGCGAGCTGGCGCTGAACGTGAACTCGCTGTACGGCCTGACCAGCATCTGGGAGTACGACGGCCCCAGCCTGTTCACCGTGTTCGCGCTCTACAAGCCCAACACGACGGCCGACGCGCTGCTGGTCGGCATCGACGAGGAAGTGGCCCGCATCGTCAAGGACGGTGTCGATGCCGCGACGCTGAAGAACCTGAAGACCGCGCTGCTGGCCGATTGGTACAACGGCGTGGAGATGTTCCTGAGCCGCGCCGACCGCCTGGCCAAGCTGCAGGCGCTGTGGGGCGACGCCACCGTCATCAACAAGGTGCCGGGCTGGATCGAGGGCGTCACGTCCGCCGACGTGCAGCGTGTGGCCGCCACCTACCTGACGAAGGCCAACCGCTCGGTCATCGACCGCAAGCCCGCCGCCATGCTGGCCGCGCCGGCCCCGGCCGCCTCTGCCGCCAAGCCGGCTTCCCAACCTTGATGCCGGAGCCGTCATGAAAATCATCCCCTCCTCCTTCCGCCTCGGTTTCATCGCCGCCGCGCTGACCCTGGCAGGCGCCGCGCAGGCCGCCACCGTTGCCCTGCCCGCCGAGCTGCCGCCGTTCGGCAAGGACAAGCCGCTGGCCGTGCCCAACATCACCCAACAGACGCTGCCCAACGGCCTGCAGGTCTGGGTGGTGCCCCGCAACGGCATCCCGCGCGTGGACTACGTACTGGCCGTGCGCGGCGCCGGCTTCAGTGCCGACGCGGCAGACGCGCCGGGCCGCGCCAAGCTGCTGGCGGGCCTGCTGTCCGAAGGCACGGCGCAGCGCAGCTCCAGGCAGATCGCCGAGGCCGCCCAGGCCATGGGCGGTGGCGTGGGCGCGGGCGCCAGCAACGACGGCATCAGCGTCTACGGCAATGCGCTGGCCTCGCACGCCGGCGCGATGGCCAGGCTGCTGGCCGAGGTCGCCCGCCAGCCGGCCTTCCCCGAGAGCGAGGTCCAACTCGCCAAGACCAATGCGCTGCAAGGCCTGAAGGCCGCCAGCACGCAGCCGGCCTTCCGCGCCGCCAAGGCGCTGGACGGCGCCATCTACGGCAGCCACGCCTACGGCCGCACGCAGGAGACCGAGGCCGCCATCCAGGCGGTGACGGCCGAGGGCCTGCGCGCCGAGCATGCACGGCGCTTCCGCCCGGACCGGGCGCTGCTGGTCATCACGGGCCGCATCGACTCGGCCGCCGCGCTGAAGCTGGCCCGCGAGGCCTTCGGCGACTGGAAGGCCAGCGGCGATGCGGTGCCCGACGTGGCGCCGCCCGCCGCGACCGCGCCGGTGCAGCGCCTGCTGCTGGAGCGCCCGGGCAGCGTGCAGGCCACGCTGCGCCTGGGCCGCCCCGGCATGCCGGCCAGCGGCGACGAGCAGGTCGCGCTGCGGCTGACCAGCACCGTCATCGGCACCGGCTTCTCGAGTCGCTTGAACCAGAACCTGCGCGAGGAGAAGGGCTACACCTACGGCGCCCGTGCCGGCGGCCAGTCCTGGCGTGTCGGCGGCGCCATCACCGGCGGCGCCGACGTGCGCAACGAGGTGACGGCGGCGGCCATGACCGAGTACGTCAAGGAGTACCGCCGCATCGGCGCCGAGCCCGTGCCCGAGGACGAGCTGGCGATGAACAAGCGCTACATGGCCGGCAGCTACCTCGTCAGCACGCAACTGCAGGGCTCGGTGGCGCGCCAGCTCGCCGGCAACTGGCTGGTGGGCCTGCCGGCGGACTTCCTCGGCAAGTTCGTGCCGGCGCTGCAGAAGGTCACGGCCGCCGAGGTGCAGGCGGTGGGCAAGAAGTACTTCAACCCGGACGAGCAGAGCTGGGTGGTGGTGGGCGACTCCGCCAAGATCGCCGAGCAGCTGAAGGCGTTCGGCGAGTTCACGACGGTCAAGCCCTGAGCCGTTGACCGAGCGGGCCCGGGCAGTCGCTGCCCGGGTCGTGCCCTAGGATGAAGTCCTATCCCGGGGACATGGCATCGGTGCGCGTCGACGAAGAAATCACCTTCCGCAGGCTGGAGATCCTGCTGGCCTTCATGGAGACCGGCAACCTGGCGCGCGCGGCCGACTTGCTGGGCACCAGCGCCGTCAGCGTGCACCGCGCGCTGCATGCGCTGGAAGCGGGCCTGCGCTGCGCGCTGTTTCGGCACGAGGGCCGCAACCTGCACCCCACCGAGGCCGCGCAGGCGCTGGCCGAGGTGGCACGCGAGGTGCTGCGCACGATGAACGAGGGCATCCGCTCGACGCGCGAGGTGGCCGGCTACTCGGCCGACCGCATCCGCATCGGCTCGCTGTACTCGCTGAGCCACCACACCGTGCCGGCGCTGGTGATGGCCATGAAGCTGCGCAAGCCCGACGTGCAGACCGAGCTGGTGCTGGGCTCCAACGCCGACCTGCTGCAGAAGCTGCGCGACGGCGCCGTCGATGCCGCGCTGATGGGTTCGCCCGAGGGCACGGCCGACCTGGAGACCGAGCCGCTGTTCGTCGACGACATCTTCTTCGCCGCGCCCGCCGGCTCGCGCTACGCGGCGCTCGACGAGATCGACCTGGCCAGCTGTGCCGACGAGCGCTTCGTCACGCTGACCGAAGGCTTCGTCACCTACAGCGGCTTCATGGAGGCCTTCAAGGTGGCCGGCTTCACGCCCAACGTGGTGATGAAGACGGGCGACATCTTTTCGCTGATGAACCTGGTCAGTGGCGGGCTGGGCTGCACGCTGCTGCCCGGCCGTGTGCGCAGCGTGATGCCGCAGACGGTGCAGTTCATCCCGCTGGCTCCGAAGTACCTGATGCGCCAGACCATCGGCCTGCACTTCCTGCGCACGCGTGAGCGTGACCCCAACCTGCTGGCACTGCTGGCCGTGTGCCGGCTGGCGCGGGCCGATGCGGGCTGAGCCACAGGTTTACCCGCGATCGTTCCGGCCAGCGTAAAGGTCGGGCCTCGCGCTGCATTGATCGCTCCTGAGGGGCTGCGTACCTTCCGCACCCACAAGAACGGCGCAACACGTGCCGTCCGCCACAACGGCAGGAGACAGATCAATGAGCGCTCACTGGATATCCATCTACGCACTGGCCGCGATGTTCGTCGTGGCCACCGTGCTGCCCATCAACATGGGCGTGATCGCCTTCGTGGGCGCCTTCCTCGTCGGCACGCTGGCCGCCGGCATGAACGCCAAGGCCATCATGGCCGGCTTTCCGGCCGACCTGTTCCTGACGCTCGTGGGCATCACCTACCTGTTCGCGCTGGCGCAGAACAACGGCACCATCGACTGGCTGGTGCGGCTGGCGGTGCGGGCGGTGCGCGGCCGCATTGCGGCCATCCCGTGGATCATGTTCTTCATCGCGGCCTTGCTGACCTCGGTCGGCGCGGTCAGCCCGGCGGCGGTGGCCATCATTGCGCCCATCGCGCTGGGCTTCGCGGCCAGGTACGGCATCAACCCGCTGCTGATGGGCCTGATGGTGGTGCACGGCGCGCAGGGCGGCGGCTTCTCGCCGATCAGCATCTACGGCGGCATCACCAACAAGATCGTCGCCAAGGCCGGCCTGCCGCTGAGCGAGATGACGACCATGCTGGCCAGCCTGGGCGTCAACCTGTCGGTGTCGCTGCTGCTGTTCTTCCTGCTGGGCGGCATGAAGCTGCTGCGCCAGAAGGCCGATGCCAGCGGCGCCATGCCGGCCGTCGGCCGCGTGGCGCATGGCCAGGGCGGCGCGCAGATCTACGGCGATGCCGAGGGCGAGGCGCTGTCCGAGGAACGCCGCACGGCCACGCCGGACGGCGATTCGCTGATGGATGCCGCGCCGGGCGGCAACACGCAGGCCGGGTCGCGCGGCTACCAGCTCGCCACCGTCGGCGGCCTGATCGCGCTGGCCGTGCTGACGCTGTTCTACAAGCTGGACATCGGCTTCGTGGCCATCACCATCGGCCTGCTGCTGACGCTGATGGCGCCCAACCTGCAGAAGCGCGCACTGGGCCAGGTGTCGTGGCCCGAGATCATGCTGATCGTCGGCGTCAGCACCTATGTGGGCGTGATGGACAAGATGGGCACGATCAACTTCGTCGGCCACAGCGTGGCGGGCCTGACCTCGCCGCTGATGGCCGCGCTGCTGCTGTGCTTCGTCGGCGCCGTCGTGTCGGCCTTTGCGTCGTCGACGGCCGTGCTGGGCTCGCTGATACCGCTTGCGGTGCCGTTCCTGCAGGGCGACACGGGCGTCAGCGCCATCGGCTTCATCGCGGCGATGGCGGTGTCGTCGACCATCGTCGACGTCAGCCCCTTCTCCACCAACGGCGCGCTGGTGCTGGCCAATGCCAAGGGCATCGACCGCGATGTGTTCTTCCGGCAACTGATGACCTATGGCGCCATCGTGACGGTGGTGGCCCCGGTGCTGGTCTGGCTGCTCTTCGTCGTGCTGTGAAGGATCGGATGCCCATGAACGCCAAGCAATGGAACACCAAGGCCGAGGACCGCGCCGCTCGGTTGGCGCGAGCGGCCGAGGCACTGGGCCCGCGGCTGGCCGGCAAGCGGGTCCAGGCTGATGCCATCGGGCAATTGCTCGAAGCAGTCATCGCGCCCGGCGACCGTGTCTGCCTGGAGGGCAACAACCAGAAGCAGGCCGACTTCCTGGCCAAGGCGCTGGTGCAGGTGGACCCGCAGCGCGTGCACCACCTGCACATGGTGCAGTCGGTGCTGGCGCTGCCCGAGCATCTGGACGTGTTCGAGAACGGCATCGCCTCGCGGCTGGACTTCAGCTTCAGCGGCCCGCAGGGCGCGCGGCTGGCGCAGCTGGTGTCGCGCAACCAGATCGAGATTGGCGCCATCCACACCTACCTGGAGCTGTTCGCTCGCTACTTCGTCGACCTGACGCCCAAGGTGGCGCTGGTGGCCGCGCACGCGGCCGACGCCCAGGGCAACCTCTACACCGGCCCCAACACCGAGGACACGCCGGCCATCGTCGAGGCGACGGCCTTCTCGGGCGGCATCGTCATCGCCCAGGTCAACGAGATCGTGGCGGAGGGGAGTGCCCTGCCGCGCATCGACATCCCGGCCGACTGGGTCAGCTTCGTCGTCAAGGCGCCGCGCCCCAACGTCATCGAGCCGCTGTTCACACGCGACCCAGGGCAGATCAGCGAGATCCAGGTCTTGATGGCCATGATGGCCATCAAGGGCATCTACGGCGAATACGGCGTGCAGCGCCTGAACCACGGCATCGGCTTCGACACGGCGGCCATCGAGCTGCTGCTGCCGACTTATGGCGAATCGCTGGGGCTGAAGGGCAAGATAGCCAAGCACTGGGCGTTGAACCCGCACCCGGCGCTGATCCCGGCCATCGAGGCCGGCTGGGTCGAGTCGGTGCACTCCTTCGGCTCCGAGCTGGGCATGGAGGACTACATCCGCGCCCGCTCCGACGTCTTCTTCACCGGCGCTGACGGCAGCCTGCGCAGCAACCGCGCCTTCTGCCAGGCAGCCGGCCACTACGCCTGCGACATGTTCATCGGCTCCACGCTGCAGATCGATCTCGACGGCAACAGCTCCACGGCGACGCTGGGCCGCATCGCCGGCTTCGGCGGCGCGCCCAACATGGGCGCCGACGCACGCGGCCGCCGCCACGCCAGCCCCGCCTGGCTGAAGGCCGGCCGCGAGGCGCGGCAGGGGCGCAGCGGCGCCGCCGGCACGCCGCGCGGGCAGAAGCTGGTGGTGCAGATGGTGGAGACCTTCCGCGAGCACATGCAGCCCGCCTTCGTCGACCGGCTCGACGCCTGGACGCTGCAGGAGCAGGCCGGCATGGCCCTGCCGCCCATCATGATCTACGGCGAGGACGTGTCGCACGTCCTGACCGAAGAAGGCATTGCCAACCTGCTGCTGTGCCGCAGCGATGCCGAGCGCGAGCAGGCGATCCGGGGCGTGGCCGGCTACACGGCGGTGGGCCTGGCAAGAGACAAGCGCGCGGTAGAGAACCTGCGTGACCGCGGCGTCATCCGCCGGCCGCAGGATCTGGGCATCGACCCTCGGCAGGCCACGCGCAACCTGCTGGCCGCGCGCAGCATGCGCGATCTGGTGACGGCCTCGGGCGGGCTGTACCAGCCGCCCAAGCGCTTCAGGAACTGGTAGCCAAGGAGAACCCACGATGAGCAACGTCCCCGCAGGGCTCGAAACCCTCAACTTCTCCTTCTCCGGCGGCCAGCCGGCCGGGGCCTTTGCGACCGTGCTGGTTGGCGTGGTCGGCTCGGGCAATCTGGAGGTCATGCTGGAGCCCGCTGCCGGCGCCGACTGCACCGTCCGCGTCGAGACCTCCGCACGCGGCTTCGGCCCCATCTGGCAGGCGGTGATGGACGACTTCCACGCCCGCCACCCGCTGGCCGGCGTGCGCATCTCCATCAACGACATGGGCGCCACGCCGGCGGTGGTCAGCCTGCGGCTGGACCAGGCCGTCGCCGAACTGCCGGGAGGCCAGCCATGAGCACCAGCTTTGCCGAATGCTCGGCCCGCGAGCGGCTGGCGCTGCTGCTGGACGCCGGCTCCTTCCACGAGTGGCTGCCGCCCAGCGAGCGGGTCACCAGCCCGCACCTGGCCCAGCTGGGGGTGCCCTCGGCCTTCGACGACGGTGTCGCCATCGGCCGCGCCACGCTGGCTGGCCGGCCGGTGTTCGTCGCCGCGCAGGAGGGCGAGTTCATGGGCGGCGGCGTCGGCGAGGTGCATGGCGCCAAGCTGGTGGGCCTGCTGCGGCGCGCGCCGCGCGACCGGCCCGATGCCGTGCTGCTGCTGGCCGAGTCTGGCGGCGTGCGGCTGCACGAGGCCAATGCCGGCCTCATCGCCGTGTCCGAGGTCATGCGCGCGCTGCTCGACGTGCGCGCGGCCGGCATCCCGGTCGTCGTGCTGATCGGCGGCGCCAACGGCTGCTTCGGCGGCATGGGCATCGTCGCGCGCTGCGCCGACCACATCGTCATGAGCGACCTGGGCCGGCTGGCCATGTCCGGCCCCGAGGTGATCGAGGCCTCGCATGGCGTCGAGGAGTTCGACTCGCGCGACCGCGCGCTGGTCTGGCGCACGACCGGCGGCAAGCACCGCTGGCTGAGCGGCGACTGCGACGCGCTGGTGGACGACGACGTGGCCGCCTTCCGCGCGGCGGCCATTGCGGCGCTGGACAAGGCCCGCCCCGTCACGCTGGCCGGCCTTGAGGAAGAGCACGCGCTGCTCGCGAGCCGGCTGCGCTTCGACGGCAACGAAGCCGTCGCGCTGTGGACGGCGTTGGGTATCGCCGAGGCGGCGCGTGTGCCCGACCTCGACGTGGCCGCCCTGCAATCACTGGGAGTGCATTGATGGCCTGGCAGACGCTTGCAAGCCAACTCTTTGGCACCGACCATGGCATCCAGCGCGACGGCGATGTGCTGCGCGGCGAGGTCGAGTTCGACGGCGAACCGCTCACCGTCATCGGCACCACCGACCACGCGCCCATCGGCGTGCAGCTTGCGCTGGCCCAGGCTCGCGCGGTGCTGGACACGATGACGCAACACCCCGGCCGCGCCATCCTGCTGCTGATAGACACGCAGGGCCAGCAGCTGCGCCGGCGCGACGAGCTGCTGGGCATCAACCGCGCGATGGCCCACCTCGGCATGACGCTGGACCTGGCCCGTCGGCGCGGCCACCGCGTCATCGGGCTGGTGTACGACCAGGCGCTGTCCGGCGGCTTCATCACCTCGGGGCTGATCGCCGACGCCTGCTACGCCCTGCCCGAGGCCGAGATCCGCGTCATGCGCATCCCGGCAATGGCGCGCGTGACCAAGCTGCCGGAGGCGCGGCTGGCCGAGCTGTCGCAGAGCAACCCCGTGTTCGCGCCGGGCGTGGGCAACTACGTGGCGATGGGCGGCGTGCGCGGGCTGTGGCAGGGCGACCTGCCCGCCGCCCTGCGCGATGCGCTGGCGAACGCGCCGGTGCAGGATGAGCGCGCCGCCGACGGCCAGCAGCGCGGCGGCCGGCGCATGGCCGCGCCGGTGGTGCAGCGCGTGCTCGATGCGCCATGACGCCGCTGCACCGACACCAGCTCGCCCGGCTCCGCGATGCCGGCTGGCGCACGCTGCTGGCAGGCGACTGGGACCCCGTCGCACGCGCCTGCCTCGCGCACTGGGCGGCCGCGCGGCTGCCGCTGGTCGTGACGCGGCAGGCGGACCCGAAGGATGAAGACCGCATCTCGCTCGGCCTGCCCGCACCCGGCCGCTGGGGCCGGCGCCGCCTGGCACTGAGCGTTGCCCGCAGCGAGGTCGCCTACTTCGACGAGTTCCCGCTGCTCCACCACGCGGGCCGCCGCCTGCCCGCGCCGGCCAGGCCCGCCTGGCGAACGCTGTGCCAGGGCCTGCAGGCCGTCGGCGCCAACGCGCGCGTCTACGGCAGCTATGGCTGGGAGCTGCTGAGCGGGCTGGACCATGTGCGCCCGGGGTCGGACATCGACCTCTGGCTGTCGGTCACCGACATGGAGCAGGCCGATGCGGCGGCCGCCTGCCTGCAGGGCTTTGCGTATCGCGGCCTGCGGCTGGACGGTGAGCTGATGTTCGTCGACGGCGGCGCGGTGGCCTGGCGCGAGTGGGTGAACTGGCGCAGCGGGCGGGTCAAGTCCCTGCTGGTGAAGGCCACCGACGGCAACAGCCTGCTGCAGTCACCGGCCCGGTGGAGCGCGACGACGTTCGCGCAGGCCGCATGACGCGCCGCGCCGCTGCCACGGCGGTCGCCGCGTACGGGCCGGCGCCTGTGGGCATTGGCCGTGCGGCCACGCTGGCGCTGTACGACGAGCTGGCGCTGTCGCCCAAACCGGGGCTGGTCACGCTGGTGGACCAGGGCAGCCACGACGACATGGATGCGCAGACCTTCATGCGCAGCCTGTTCGCGCTGCGCCGCTACTTCGGGCTGATCGCCGCCGCCGGTTTTGAGGGCGCAGAGTTCGGCGAGCTGGAACGCTTGGGTATCGAGGCCGAGGCCCGCATGCTGGCCGCGACCAGCGGTGTCAACACGCATCGCGGCGCGATCTTCATGCTGGGCCTGCTGTGCGCCTCGGCCGGCGCGGTGGCACGCGAACGCGACGGCATCGCGCGGCCGGCCGAGCTGCGCGACGCGCTGCAGCGGCACTGGGGCGAGGCGCTCGCCCTGCGCAGCCAGCGCGTGTCGACACTGCCGGGCGGCATCGCCGCGCAACGCCACGGCCTGCGCAGCGCGTCGCAGGAGGCCGCAGCGGCCTTTCCGGTCGTGTTCGAAACGGCAGTGCCCGCACTGAGTTCGGCCCTGGCGCGCGGACTGACCCCGCAGCAGGCGCGGCTCGACACCTTGTTCCACATCATGGCCGTGCTGGACGACAGCAACCTCGCCCATCGTGGCGGCATGGCCGGCCTGCGGCATGCGCAGCGCAGCGCACAACGTTATCTGGACGCCGGCGGCGCGGCGGCGCCCGGCGGGCTGCGGCGGGCCGAGTCGGTCGCGCGGGACTTCGTGGCGCGCCGGCTGTCGCCCGGTGGCGCGGCAGACACGCTGTCGGCGGCCTGCTGGGTCGTCCGCGTGTGCGCACTCGCATGAGCTTCGCGCTGCTCTTCTCCGGCCAGGGCACGCAGCACGCCGCCATGCTGCCGTGGCTGGCCGACGATGACCTGGTGCGCGCCACCTGCGCCCGGCTGGGCGTGACCGACTGGCGCGCCGCGCTGGCCGACCCGGCCTGGGCGCAGCGCAACGACGTGGCGCAGACGCTGCTGACGGGCCTGTCGCTGGCCGCCTGGCAACAACTGGCACCGCATGTCGGCGTGCCGGCTGCGGTGGCCGGCTACAGCGTCGGCGAGCTGCCGGCCTTCAGCGCGGCCGGCGTGTTCGAGGCGGAGACGGCTGCGGCGCTGGCGACGGCGCGGGCCGCCGCAATGGATCGCTGTGCCAAGCACGCGCCCGGCGGCCTGCTGGCCGTCAGCGGGCTGGGCGGGCAGCGCCTGGAGCGGCTGATGGCCGACACCGGCCTGGCCATCGCCATCCGCAGCGGCGTGGACAGCAGCATCCTCGGCGGCCCGCATGCGTCGCTGGACCAGGCAGAGCGCATCGCCACGCTGGCCGGCGCGCAATGCACCCGGCTGCGGGTCAACGTCGCGTCGCACACGCCGTGGATGCGCGAGGCGGCGCAGGACTTCTCGCACACGCTGGCGACGGTGCATTTCGACCCGCCGCGCGCGCTGCTGTTCGGCAGCGCCGGTGATCGCATCCGGGATGCGGCTTCAGCGCGCGTCGGGCTGTCGGCCCAGATCGACCACACGGTGCGCTGGGACGCGGTCATGGACCACGTGGCCGCAAGGCAGGTGGCCTGCGTGCTGGAGGTCGGCCCCGGCCAGGCGCTGGCGCACATGTGGAACCAGCGTTTCCAGGCCATTCCCGCCCGCGCCTGCGACGACTTCCGCAGCGCGGCGGCAGTTGCCACCTGGGTGAACGGGCTGGCGGATGGGTGATCAGCGCGTGCGGCGGGGCGCGCTCTTGCCTCGCAGCGTTGCACCGGCGCTGGCACTGCCGCGCGTCGCCGGCTTGTCGGCCGCCGGCTTGGCCGGCTTGACCAGGCCGGTGGCCTCGGACACGGCCACCGTCTGGAACTCGGCCGCGTAGTGCTTGCGCATGCGCACCAGCTCGCGCTTGTACTTGCCGGCGAGCAGTTGCTTCTTCGCGTCCGGCAGCAGGCGACCGGCCACCTGGAAGAACTTGGACTCTTCTTCCTTCAGGTGGTGGCGCACCTTGAAGCTGAGCGTCTTGGCCGTGGCGATCCAGCCGTCCTGCTGCTTGTTTCGCACCGACAGGTCCTCGAGTAGCTCGTCGACCTGGTGGTGCTCATGCAGCGCATGCCGCGACGCATCGAGGCCGCCGTCTTCCATCAGCAGCGGCACGTAGAGGTGGCGCTCCTCGGCAGCGGCGTGCGCCATCAGCTCGACCTTCAATTGCAGGAACAGCAGCTGGCGCGCGGCCATGTCGCCGCGTGACGCGGTGAGCTTGCGGCACAGGTCGCGCTGCAGGTCGTGGCTTTCGCGGATGGCGTCGAAGATCATGCGGTGCTCTCCAGGATCACAGGGTATGGCTGCCGCGATTGTTGGTAGACAGGGGGCCTCGCGTCTGTCGGACGAAGCCGCTTCGGCGCCGGGTTGAACCCGAACGGCGCGCCGTAACCGCGCCGTTTCCGCAGGTGCTCTGCTAGGCTCGCGTCCCGCTGAAAACACGGGCGGGAGACATCGCGGCCGCCGGTGGCACGCAGTTGCTGCCGCAGCTGCAGACGCTGAAGCTGCAGTTCACGAAGTGATACGAGCCCCACGCGCATGAAACCGACCCTGCTGAAGGCGCTGTGCGCACTGTCGACGCTGACGCCCCTGGCCAGCCCAGCGGATGTCCAGTGGCTGGCCGATGCACAGGGCTGCAAGCTGGAGAACCCACGCCCCTTGCCGCTGCAGTCGGTGACGTGGAGCGGCGCCTGCCGAGACGGCTTTGCCGAGGGCACGGGCCGCAAGCAGACCCGCGTCGACGGCGTCACGATCTCGACCTACGACGGCGAGATGAAAACCGGTCGCCTGGCCGGCCAGGGCGTGCTGACGATGCCCTATGGCCAGCGCTATGACGGCAGCTTCGTGGACGGCCGCTACGAGGGCGCAGGGCTGCTGACCTTCCCGCGCGGCACGGTCTACCGGGGCGAGTTCGTCGCCGGCCGCGCGGAGGGCGCCTGCTCCATCGCCTGGCCCGACGGTCATCACTATCAAGGGCAGTGCAAGGCGGCGCGGCCGCAGGGCCAGGGCGAGGTGCAGTTCGGCAACGGCGACCGCTACGTTGGCGCGTTCAACCTCGGCCAGCCATCCGGCCAGGGGCGCTACACCTGGGCCGTAGGCAACGTCTACGAAGGCAGCTTCGAGGACGGCGACCTGCACGGCCAGGGCGACTATCGGTTCGCGGACGGCAGCCGCTACACGGGCCAGCTCATGCACGGCCTCCCGTCCGGGCAAGGGCAGATCCAGCAGCCCGGCGGGCCAAGCTACGAGGGCCCGTTCGCCGTGGGGTCACCGACGATGTCGGGCAACTTCCTGAACGCCGATGGCTCGCCCGCCCCCGCCTCGATGGCACTGCGCGTGAAGCTGACGCCACGCTACGTGCTGCCTCAGAAGCTGGCCTCGGCGAACCGCTACACCGCGCCCGCCGACATCTGCCGCAAGAAGCTGCCTCCCGAGGTGCCCAAGGCCGCATGGGCGGGCCGGCTGCACTACCGCGCCTTCGTCATCGTCCGCGACGGCGCGGTGACGCGCGTCGACGTGGCCGCGACGGGACCGGTCAACGAGGCACTGCATCCGCAGTTCATCGCCAACATCGAGCGCGCCATCCGCGCCTACGACTGCCCGGGCGACCATGTGATCGAGCAGCCGTTCGCGTTCGAGTACTCGTACGACTGAACGCGCCAGTCCTCACCCCGTCGTTGCGTAGCGCGCCTTGACGCGTGCCAGTGCGCGGCGGTAGGCCGGGTCCACATCCTCCGACTTGCCCGCCGTCAGTTGAAGGTCCTCCAGCAAGCCGTTGTGCAGGCCGTAGACCCAGCCGTGCACGACGACCTCCTGGCCACGATGCCAAGCGTCCTGCACCACCGTCGTGTGGCAGGCGTTGCGTGCCTGCTCCAGCACGTTCAGCTCGCACAGCGCATCGACACGCCGAGGCTCGGGCACGCCGTTCAGCCACTCGCTGTGCATGTGCCGCACGTCCTGCACATGGCGGATCCAGTTCTCCACCAGCCCCACGCGCAGGTCGTACAGCGCCGCCTTCACGCCGCCGCAGTTGCTGTGGCCCACGACGATGATGTGCCGCACCTTCAAATGGTCCACGGCGAACTGCATGACGGACAGGCAGTTCAGGTCCGAGTGCACGACGACGTTGGCGACGTTGCGGTGCACGAACAGCTCGCCCGGCAGCAGGTCCACCAGCTCATTGGCCGGCACGCGGCTGTCGGCGCAGCCTATCCACAGGTATTGCGGCGTCTGCTGCTTGAGCAGCCGGGAGAAGAAGCCCGGCTCGCCGGCTTCGGTCTCGGCCGCCCAGCGCTTGTTGTTGTCGAGGAGGTCCTGGAGTTCGTGGTTGGGCGTTGTCATGCCGGCATTTTCTCAGCCAGGAGTTACATCGTCTCCGCAAAGAGCTCGCGGCCGATCAGCATGCGGCGGATCTCCGATGTGCCCGCGCCGATCTCGTACAGCTTGGCATCGCGCCACAGCCGGCCCAGCGGGTACTCGTTGATGTAGCCGTTGCCGCCGAAGATCTGCACGCCCTCGCCGGCCATCCAGGTCGCCTTCTCAGCGGTCCACAGGATGACGCTCGCGCAGTCCTTGCGCACCTGGCGCACATGCTCGGCGCCCAGCAGGTCGAGGTTCTTGGCCACCGTGTAGGCGAAGCTGCGCGCGGCCTGCAGCACGGTGTACATGTCGGCCACCTTGCCCTGGATGAGCTGGAACTCGCCGATGCTCTGGCCGAACTGCTTGCGGTCGTGGATGTAGGGCACGACGTTGTCCATGACGCTCTGCATGATGCCCAGCGGCCCGCCGGTCAGCACGGCGCGCTCGTAGTCCAGCCCCGACATCAGCACCTTGGCGCCGCCGTTCACCGCGCCCAGCACGTTCTCGGCCGGCACCTCGACGTTGTTGAACACCAGCTCACCGGTGTGCGAGCCGCGCATGCCGAGCTTGTCGAGCTTCTGCGCGATGCTGAAGCCGGGCATGCCCTTCTCGATCAGGAAAGCCGTCACGCCGCGCGCGCCCAGCTCGGGCTCGCTCTTGGCGTAGACCACCAACGTGTCCGCATCGGGGCCGTTGGTGATCCACATCTTGGTGCCGTTGAGCAGGTAGTAGCCGCCCTTGTCTTCAGCCTTGAGCTTCATCGACAGCACGTCCGACCCCGCACCGGGCTCGCTCATCGCCAGCGCGCCGACATGCTCGCCGCTGATCAGCTTGGGCAGGTACTTGGCGCGCTGCGCGTCGTTGCCGTTGCGCTTGATCTGGTTCACGCACAGGTTGCTGTGCGCGCCGTAGCTGAGGCCCACCGATGCGCTGGCGCGGCTGATCTCCTCCATCGCGATCATGTGGGCGAGGTAGCCCATGTCCGCTCCGCCGTACTGCTCCGGCACCGTGATGCCCAGCACGCCCAGTTCACCCATCTTGCGCCACAGGTCCATGGGGAACTGGTCGCTGCGGTCGATCTCCGCCGCACGGGGAGCGATCTCCTCGTCGGCGAACGCGCGCACCGCGTCGCGCAGTGCATCGATGTCTTCGCCGAGCTGGAAGTTGAGGCCGGGCAGATGCATGGTGAGTCTCCTGTGCGGCCCGGTAGGGCACTTGATTGACGTTTACGTCAACTGTAGCAACTAGCCTCGTTCGGGCAGCAGCCGGCTCACCAGCGGATGGACGATCTTCTTGTCCGTGCCCACGGCAAAGAAGGCCTCCTCGACGCCCTCGCAGTCGCCCACGCGCACGACGCCATCACGCTGCACCAGCCGGTCGGTCATCAGTGCCGCCGCCGGGAACACGCCCATGCCGGCCGCGCCGAAGGTGGCCAGCAGCGCGCTGTCCTCGAACTCACCGGCCACGCGGGCGCGCACGCCATGCCGCTCCAGCCACTGGTTCAGCCGCGGGCGCACGGCGGCATGGTCGGTGGGCAGCAGCATCGGCACGTCGGCCAGCGACGCCGGGAAGTCGCGCATGGCGGTCGCCGCCCAGCGCGGCGCGGCGAACCAGGCCATGGGCGAGCTGCCCAGCGCATGGCTGTAGACGCGCAGGTTGGGGTTGGGCGGCGCGGGTCGGTCGGCCAGCACGACGTCCAGCCGGTGCAGGGCCAGGTCGCCCAGCAGGCGGTCGAACTCGTCCTCGTGGCACAGCAGGCGCAGGTGGGGCGTGTCGATGATGGGCTCCAGCAGCCGCTGCACGACCAGCTTGGGCAGGCCGTCGGAGATGCCCACGGCCAGCCGCACGGCCGGCGCCGTGGCGGCGTCGCGCACGCGCTCGGGCAGCACCTCGCCGAGCGCAAAAATCTGCTCGGCCATCTGCAGCGCCGCCTGGCCGGCCTCGGTCAAGGCGAGCCCGCGGCCGGCCGGCTTCAGCAGCGACGCGCCGAGCGACTGCTCCAGCTCGCGCACCTGCGTCGACACCGTCTGCACGGACAGGCCCAGCCGCTCGGCCGCGCGCGTCAGCCCGCCCTCCTTGGCGACGGCCCAGAAGTAGTAGAGGTGTCGGTAGCTGAAGCTCAGGCTCATGGTGCTGACTCAGGGCAACGCTGAACAAGTCCCTCGCGCGCAACGCATCCCTGCTTTGGGCGGCCTGCGGCGTTGCAAATCCTCGCCATAGCCCGCTATGGCTCCGGTTTGCGCCTTGCAGCCCATCCCAAACCAGGGTGCACTGCATCGCGGGGACTTATTCAGCGTCGCCACAGCAAGAAATTACGAAGAAACGGTTCGCGATTGTCTGCTTTTATTTGCTGTTCACGGCGCCTACTCTCGCGTTGTTTTTCCAACCTGGAGGTCTGCCATGCAAACCCGCCCCACCGCCATCGCCGTGCCCGTGACGACATACGGCACGACGCTCGATCGCGGCACCACGCACCGTGTGCTGCGCAACACCTACGCGCTGCTGTCGATGACGCTGCTGTTCAGCGCCGCCGTCGCCTGGGCAGCGGTCGCCTTCAGCCTGCCCGCGCCCGGCATCATCCTGACGCTGATCGCCTACTTCGGCCTGCTGTTCGGCATCCACAAGCTGAAGAACAGCGGCGCCGCCGTGGGCCTCGTGTTCGTGCTGACCGGCTTCATGGGCTGGACGCTCGGCCCCTTGCTGACGCGCACGCTGGCCATGCCGTCCGGCGGCGAAGCCGTGATGCTGGCCCTGGGCGCCACCGGCGCCGTGTTCCTGGCGCTGTCGGCCTATGCGACGACCACCAAGCGTGACCTGTCCTGGATGGGCGGCTTCCTGTTCGCCGGCATGATCGTCGCGCTGCTGGCCGGCCTGGCTGCGATCTTCTTCCAGATCCCGGCGCTGGCGCTGACGGTCTCCGCCGTCGTCGCGCTGCTGTCTGCCGGCCTGATCCTGTACGAGACGCAGCAGATCGTGAACGGCGGCGAGACGAACTACGTGCTGGCCACGGTCAGCCTGTTCGTGTCCATCTTCAACCTGTTCACGAGCCTGCTGCAGCTGTTCGGATTCATGGGTTCGGACGACTGACGTTCGACGCTCCCGCAAAAGGGCGCGCCCTGCTTCGGCAGGCGCGCCCTTTTAGTTGACGTTAACGTCAATCGACAGACCTAGAATCTGTCTCCGATCAAGGAGACAAGCCATGACCGATCTCGCCGCCGACCACAAGGCGCTGGCCGAGTACCGCCCGACCCACAAGGTCCGTTTCGTCACCGCCGCCAGCCTGTTCGACGGGCATGACGCCGCCATCAACATCATGCGGCGCATCCTGCAGGGCATGGGCGCGGAGGTCATCCACCTCGGGCACAACCGCTCGGTGGACGAGGTCGTCACGGCGGCGCTGCAGGAAGACGCGCAAGGCATCGCGATCAGCTCCTACCAGGGCGGGCACGTCGAATACTTCAAGTACATGGTGCAGTTGCTGAAGGAACGCGGCGGCGCACACATCCAGGTGTTCGGCGGCGGCGGCGGCGTCATCGTGCCGGCCGAGATCCGCGAACTGGCCGAGCATGGCGTGCGCATCTTCAGCCCCGAAGACGGCCAGCGCATGGGGCTGCAGGGGATGATCGGCGAGATGGTCATGAAGGCGGATCAGGACTTCAGCGTGCATGCGCCGAAGGATCTGGCGGCCATCACGGGGCATTCCGAGTCGGCCTGGCGTGCGCTTGCCCAGTTGCTGACGGCGCTGGAGAACGGCAAGGCCGACGCGGCCATCGTGGATGCGCTGCGTTCGCAAGCGAAAGACATCAAGACGCCCGTCCTCGGCATCACCGGCACCGGCGGCGCCGGCAAGTCCAGCCTGACGGACGAGCTGATCCGCCGGCTGCGCCTCGATCAAGGCGACGCGCTGCGCGTGGCGCTGATCTCCATCGATCCGTCACGCCGCAAGAGCGGGGGCGCGCTGCTGGGCGACCGCATCCGCATGAACGCCATCGGCCCGTGGTCGCAAGGCCAGCGAGTGTTTATGCGCTCGCTCGCCACGCGTGACTTCGGCTCCGAGATCTCCCCCGCCCTGCCAGACGTCATCGCCGCCGCCAAGGTCGCCGGCTTCGACCTCGTCATCGTCGAGACCTCCGGCATCGGCCAAGGCGACGCGGCCATCGTGCCGCTGGTGGACGTGCCGATGTACGTGATGACGCCCGAGTTCGGCGCCGCCAGCCAGCTCGAGAAGATCGACATGCTGGACTTCGCCGAGTTCGTCGCCATCAACAAGTTCGACCGCAAGGGCTCGCTGGACGCGCTGCGGGATGTGAGCAAGCAGGTGCAGCGCAACCGCGAGGCGTTCAATGTGATGCCGGACACGATGCCCGTGTTCGGCACCATGGCCAGCCGCTTCAACGACGACGGCGTGACGGCGCTGTACCAGGCGCTGAAGGCGCGCCTCGGTCTCGGCGCGGGGCGACTGCCAGCGGTGAGAACCCGCCACAGCACCCACCAGACACCCATCGTCCCCGCCTCCCGCGTGCGCTACCTCGCAGACATCAGCGACGCCGTGCGCAGCTACAAGGCCCGTGCGCGCAGGCAGGCCGCACTGGCCCGCGAGGTGCAGCAGCTGGACGCCAGCCGCGCCATGCTGGAGGCCGCCAACCCCGACAAGCACCGCGCCCGCGACGCGCTCGCCGAGCTGGCCGAGCAGCGGGCAGCCAAGCTCGATGGCGACGCGCGCCAGTTGCTGGCGCAATGGCCCGACATGGTCAAGGCCTATGCGGGCGACGAGTACGTCGTGAAGATCCGCGACAAGGAAATCCGCACCGCGCTGGTCACGCAAAGCCTGTCGGGCACCAAGATCCGCAAGGTCGTGCTGCCCGGCTACGAGTGCCATGGCGAGCTGCTGAAGTGGCTGATGCTGGAGAACGTGCCCGGCAGCTTCCCGTACGCAGCCGGCGTGTTCGCGTTCAAGCGCGAGGGCGAAGACCCGACGCGCATGTTCGCCGGCGAAGGCGATGCCTTCCGCACCAACCGCCGTTTCAAGCTGGTCAGCGAAGGCATGCCCGCCAAGCGCCTGTCCACCGCCTTCGACTCGGTGACGCTCTACGGCGCCGACCCCGCACCCCGGCCCGACATCTACGGCAAGGTCGGCAACAGCGGCGTGAGTATCGCGACGCTGGACGACATGAAGGTGTTGTACGACGGCTTCGACCTGTGCAACCCGACCACCAGCGTGTCGATGACCATCAACGGCCCGGCGCCGTCCATCCTGGCCATGTTTATGAACACGGCCATCGACCAGAATCTGGCCAAGTTCAAGGCTGACAACGGCCGCGAACCGACCGCCGACGAGGCTGCCAAGATCAAGGACTGGGTGCTGGCCAATGTGCGCGGCACCGTGCAGGCCGACATCCTGAAGGAAGACCAGGGCCAGAACACCTGCATCTTCTCGACCGAGTTCTCGCTGAAGGTGATGGGCGACATCGCCGAGTTCTTCGTGCACCACAACGTGCGCAACTTCTACTCGGTGAGCATCTCGGGTTATCACATCGCCGAGGCCGGCGCGAACCCGATCAGCCAGCTCGCGCTGACGCTGTCCAACGGCTTCACCTTCGTGGAGGCCTATCTCGCGCGCGGCATGCACATCGACGACTTCGCGCCCAACCTGTCGTTCTTCTTCTCGAACGGCATGGACCCGGAGTACACGGTGCTCGGCCGCGTGGCACGCCGCATCTGGGCTGTCGCGATGCGCGACCGTTACGGCGCGAATGAGCGGAGTCAAAAGCTGAAGTACCACGTGCAGACCTCGGGCCGCAGCCTGCACGCGCAGGAGATCGCCTTCAACGACATCCGCACCACGCTGCAGGCGCTGATCGCCGTCTACGACAACTGCAACTCGTTGCATACCAACGCCTATGACGAGGCCATTACGACGCCCACCGACGAGAGCGTGCGCCGCGCGATGGCCATCCAGCTCGTCATCAACCGCGAGTGGGGCCTGGCCAAAAACGAGAACCCGAGCCAGGGCGCCTTCATCATCGACGAGCTGACCGAACTGGTCGAAGAGGCGGTGCTGACCGAGTTCGAGCGCATCAGCGAACGCGGCGGCGTGCTGGGCGCCATGGAGACCGGCTACCAGCGTGGCCGCATCCAGGAAGAGTCCATGCACTACGAGATGCTCAAGCACACCGGCGAGTACCCCATCATCGGCGTCAACACCTTCCGCAACCCGAAGGGCGAGACGGTGCCAGAGCACATCGAGCTGGCCCGCTCGACGGATGAAGAGAAGCAGTCGCAGCTGACGCGGCTGGCCGAGTTCCAGGGCCGGCATGCGACCGAGGCACCGGCGATGCTCGCCCGACTTCAACAGGCCGTCATCGAGAACAAGAACGTGTTCGACGTGCTGATGGACGCCGTGCGTGTCTGCTCGCTGGGCCAGATCACCGGCGCGCTGTTCGAAGTCGGTGGGCAGTACCGGCGCAGCATGTGAACAAGATATCTTCCTTGCTAATTGAGCGGTCGCCGCTCAAAATGCAAGGATGATTGATCGCCGTACCCAGGCACGTCTGGCTGAGCGCATGGCACGCGCGCCGGCCGTGCTGCTGCTCGGGCCGCGCCAGGTGGGCAAGAGCACGCTGGCGCACGCCATGGCGGCCAGCCGGCCCGGCGCCGTGATGCTGGATCTGGAGCGCGCGTCGGACCGCGCCCAGCTGGCCGAGCCCGAGCTGTTCTTCGCGCGGCACCGCGAGCAACTCGTCGTGCTGGATGAGGTGCAGCTGATGCCCGAGCTGTTCAGCGTGCTGCGGCCGGAGATCGACGCGCAACGCCGCCCCGGGCGCTTCCTGATGCTGGGCTCGGCCTCCGGCGAGTTGCTGCGCCAGAAGAGCGAGAGCCTGGCCGGGCGCATCAGCTACCTGGAGCTACCGCCGGTGCTGGCGCTGGAGCAGCCCGACAACTTGAGCGCGCTGCAGCAACTGTGGTTGCGCGGCGGCTTTCCGCTCAGCCTGTTGGCGGCCGACGAAGCGGCGTCGTTCGGCTGGCGGCAGGACTTCATCGAGAGCTTCCTGCTGCGCGACCTGGCGCAAATGGGCGTCAAGGTGGCAGCCGAGAGCCTGCACCGCTTCTGGCGCATGCAGGCCCATCTGCAGGGCCAGCAGTTCAACGCGTCGGCACTGGGCGCGTCGCTCGGCGGGCTGGCGCACACGACGGTGGCGCGCTACCTGGACACGCTGGTGGACGCGCTGATGCTGCGCCGCCTGGAGCCCGTGCTGCCCAACCTGGGCAAGCGGCTCATCAAGTCGCCCAAGGTCTATGTGCGCGACAGCGGCCTGGTGCATGCGCTGCTGGGCCTGCAGGACCTGGACGCGCTGCAGGGCCACCCCATCGTTGGCATGTCGTGGGAAGGCTTCGTCATCGAGCAGGTGGCCGCTGCGGTAGCCGAGGTGATGCCGGATGCGCAACTGGGCTACTACCGCACGGCCGCCGGCACGGAGCTGGACGTCGTCATCGAGCAAGGCAGCCGGCGGCTGGGGCTGGAGATCAAGTTCTCGGCCGCACCCACCGTGGGCAAGGGCTTCTGGCAGGCGTTGGCCGACCTGCAGCCCGAACGCGCGGCGGTCGTCGCGCCGGTGGCGCGGCGCTATCCGCTGAAGGCCGCGGTTGACGTGCTGCCGGTGCGCGAGATCATGGACTGGCTCGCTGAAACCTAACTATTCCGCCAGCCGCAGCATCAAGCGCCGCCCCGCAACGCCCTCCACCCGCACGCTGCCATCCGCCTGCGCCCGCCAATCCGCCAGCCCGATGGGCGTCACCAGCGCCGCTCGCGCCAGGTCGCCCTGCAGGCCGATGACGACCAGCTTGTCTGCGGCCGGCTGCGGGCCCGGGTTGACGACCTTGGCCAGCGCATCGGGCAGGCTCAGCTCGCCCCGGCACAGACCGTCGGCGTCGCGGCGGAAGCTGGCACTGCCCTGCACGGCGGCGCCGTCCAGCTCACCGTCGAAGCGGCTGGCCTTGAGCGGGCAGGCCTGTGCGGCAAGACCTGGCACCGGCGGGCGCAGCGGCGCGCTCAGCAGCTCGGCGCTGCGCTCGATGGACGAGGTCCACATCGCGTTGGACAGCAGGCTGACGCTGGTGCCACCGGCCGCGCCTTCCTGCGGCCACAGCAACAGCACGCTGCGCGCGCCCAGCGTCGAGCCGGCGTGGTGGACGGTCCGGCGGCCCTCGGCGTCGCTGTCCAGCCGCCAGCCAAAGCCCATCTTGAAGCTGCGCTCGCCGACCGGCTGGCCGGCGTTGTCCAGCACCGGCCGCCACATCCAGTCGCGCGTGGCGGCGTCGACGACGCGGCCCTGCAGCATGCGCCCACCCCATTCCGCCAACGCCGGTGCCGTGGCGGCCAGGCCGGCGCCGCCCCAGCTGTAGCTGAAGTCGGCGGCGGGTGCCGGCTGCGGGCGCTGCCCGACAAAGTGATAGGCCTGCGACATGGCCGGCGACTGGCCCGTCTGGTCGGGGCCGATGGCCAGGCCCGGCGCAACCTTGCTGGACAGCAGGTCCAGGTAGGGCTGGCTGGCCGCGGCCTCGGCGGCGGCGGCCAGCAAGGTGTAGCCCCAGGTCGAGTAGAGATAGCGGCTGCCCGGCGCCGATCGCAGCTCACGGCCCTTCAGATAGACCAGCGATTCGCGGGCCGCCACGTGGCGGGCGCCGCCGACGCTGGCGTCACGCGCTTCGTAGTGCGGCATGCCGCTCAGATGGGCGGCCAGCAGGCGCGGCGTCAGGGCCGCCATCGCAGGCTCCAGTTCGGGCAGCAGCGCGCCCACGGGCTTGTCGACATCCAGCTTGCCCTGGGCCTTGAGCTGGGCCACGGCCGCCGCCGCAAACGGCTTGGATGCGCTGGCCAGCCGAAAGCGCGTGTCGGCCTGCACCGGCAGCTTCTGCGCCACGTCGCGCAGGCCGCTGAAGCCCTGCCAGCGCAGCTTGCCGTCCTGCCACACGGCGGCCGACATGCCCGGCACACCGCCGGCCTCGCGCATCGCATCGAGCAGCGCTTGCGCCCGGCTCTCAGGGCTGGCCTGGGCCTGGGCTGTGAGTGCCAGGAGCGAGAGGGCGATGGCGAGGGGCTGGGTCATGGCGCCGCATTCTGGTGGGCTGCCATGAGCCTGCCGAAAGTCAACGCGACTGGATGACCTTCATCGCCGCCTTCACCCGCTGCAGCATGGGCGATGTCGCTGCCACGCTGGCATCGAACGGGTGCAGGCGCTGGCCGCCGACGGCCGCCATGATCTTGCGCACATACATGCGCGTCTCGGCATAGGGCGGCACGCCCAGGTAGCGGTCCACCGCGCCCTCGCCAGCGTTGTAGGCGGCCAGCGTCAGCATCACGTCGCCCTCGAAATAGGCCAGCAGCCAGCGCAGGTAGGCCATGCCGCCGCGGATGTTCTGCGACGGGTCGGTGATGCGCGTGACGCGAAAGCGCGCGGCGGTGCCGGGCATCAACTGCATCAGGCCTTGCGCCTTCTTGGGCGACTCGGCCAGCGGGTCGAAGTTGGACTCCTGCGCGATCACCGCCAGCACCAGCGCTGGGGCGAGCTGGTACTCGGGCGCCAGCAGCTTCACGTAGTTGACGATGGCCGGCGGCGCGCGCTCGGGCAGCGGCAGCGTGGCCCACAGCGACGCAGGCTTGGCACCGCGCACGGGCGGCGGTGCCACGGCCACCGGCGGGTCAGTCTCGGGCGGGCGCAGGCAGGGCGGCGGGTCGCCCAGCGGCGTGCCGCCCATGCGGGCGAGCATGTTCTGCGCCTGGTCCATGCCCTGCTCGGCGGCAGCCGCGAACATGTGGGCGGCCTCGGCGTCGTTGCGCTGGATGCCGCGCGCATTGGTCAGCATCCAGCCCAGGCTGTACTGGGCCTCGGCGTCGCCATAGCGCGCGGCGCGGCAGTACAGCTTGGCGGCCGCCACCTCGTTGCGCGGCATACCGTCGCCGTACTCCAGCGCCTTGGCCTCCTGGCGCCAACGCTCCACCTGAGCGGGCACCACGGGGCCGCGCTCGCCCGGGGGCATCGTCGGGCGGGGCAGTTGCTCCAGCGTCAGCGTGGGCAACTGGGCCAGCGCGGTCAGCGGCGCGAACAGCAGGGGCAGCAGGGTTCTCACGGAGGTCGACGGCGATCAGCCAAAACGGGCGGCAGTCTAGGGCCTGTTGACAAGACAGTGTCATGCAGCATACTGTGTACAACATAGTATCTTGCGGAGCATGGGATGGACGGAGACCAGGGACCAACGGACCGTTGGCAGGTTCAACTACGAAAGGGGACCTTGGAACTGGTGGTGCTGGCGGCGCTGAAAGGTGATTGCGTCTATGGGCTGGACCTGTTGCGCCGCTTGCAGGAATTCCCGACCACGGCGATCACCGAAGGGACGCTGTACCCGCTGCTGGACCGGCTCAAACGAGAGGGACTGCTGCAGGCCGATTGGGTGCAGGAGGGTGAATCCCGCCCCCGAAAGTACTACCGGCTGACGGAGCAGGGCTTGCTGCAGCTGACGACGCTGACCGCCTATTGGCTGCAGTCGGCGGAGGACATCGGCCAATTGCTCAGCCGCGCTGCGGCACGGGGAAATCAAACGCAAGGAGGAGCTTGAGATGAATCACCAAGAAGCGGTACGGCAATACACCCAGGCACTGGCCAGATTCCTTGCGCCGCTGCGCGCCGCCGACGCGGACGAGGTGATCCGCGAGATCGAAGGCCATGTGCTGGACGTGATCGAGCAGCAGCAGCGAAGCGGGCTGCCCGTCGATGTGGAGGCTTTGCTGGCCGGGTTTGGCGATCCGCGTGAACTGGCCGCCAGCTACGTGGTCCATGTGCTGGCCGGCACGCCACCGCCACGCGGCTTTCGGGCGCTGCAGTCGGTCAAGCGCGGTGTGACGCGCGGCCTGTACTGGACGATGGCGGCCTTCGGCTACTCCGTCGCGGCGCTCTGCGCGCTGCTGGCCTTGGTCAAGCTGTGGGCTCCCGACACGGTCGGTGTCTGGACGAGCGCTCATGGCAACAGCGTTGTCGTGGATATCGTGTCGCGCTCACGGCCCGGCGAACACGAACTGCTGGGCGCGCTGCTGATTCCCATGGCCTTGCTGCTGGCCCTGGCCGTTGCGGAGTTGACACGGCGTGTGCTGCAGGCCCTGGGCCGTGGCATGACGGCGGGAGCGGGACGATGAAGCGCATGGGGCGCAGAGGCTTTCTGACAGCCACCGCACCGGGTGTCGGGCTCTCACTGGCTGGCCTGTTGCACGGTCTGGCCGGCTGCTCGCGAGGGCCACGTCGCGTGATTCCCGAGCTGGTGAGCGATCCCCGAGGCATCTGCGATCTGCCGAAGGGCTTCACCTACCTGGTGATCTCGCAACACGGGGAAACCATGTCCGATGGCCACACCGTGCCCGACTATCACGACGGCATGGGTTGCTTCCCTGGCCCGGCAGGGCGAACGATCCTGGTCCGGAATCACGAGGTATCGACCTACTTCCCATCTGATCCGCCTTCTCCGGCACCCGCTCATGCCTACGATCCCGCGTCGAGCGGCGGTACGACCACCGTCTGGCTGAATGAGCGGCTGGAGGTCGAGCGGCACTACTTGAGCCTGACCGGCACGATCCGCAACTGCAGCGGCGGCAAGACCCCTTGGGGGACGTGGATCAGCTGTGAGGAAGCGGCTCACGAGGGGTGGTTGATGGGGAAACGCCATGGCTACAACTTCGAGGTGGACCCGCGACAACCGCTTCGCCCGGCTGTCCCCTTGCTGGCCATGGGGCGCTTCAACCATGAAGCCGTCGCGATTGATCAGCAAAGCGGTGTGGCCTACCAGACCGAAGATGCCGCCGACGGCTGCTTCTACCGGTTCGTGCCGAAGGAGCGTGGGCGGCTGGACCGAGGCGGCGCACTGCAGGCTTTGAAGTTCGTCGATTCAGCGCTTCGACACACCACCCTCGACCGACTCGAAACGGGCCGCGCCTATGCCTGCGAATGGGTGACCATTGACGAGCCCGATCCCGAGGAAGACACGGTTCGCCTGCAGGCCAAGGCAAAAGGTGCGGCGGTCTTTGTTCGCGGCGAAGGCATGGCGGCCCACGTGGACGGCATCTACTTCGTGTGCAGCACCGGCGGCATCGCGGGCATGGGGCAGATCTTCAGATACCGGCCGGATGCCCGCAACGGCGGTGGTCATATCGAGCTGGTCTTCACCGCCGGCGCGGACACCTTCCTGTCGAGACCGGACAACCTCACGATCGCGCCGTGGGGGGACTTGGTGCTCTGCGAAGACAGCGGGCACGACGAGAACTGTCTTGCAGGTCTGACCCCTGAAGGCAAGGTCTACTTGATTGCCGCCAACTCACGAGCGGAATGGTGCGGTGCCTGCTTTTCTCCTGACGGGCACACCCTGTTCGCCAATATCCACAAGAAACCCGGCATGACCATCGCCATCCGAGGGCCCTGGGAGGCATTGCGAAAGGCCGCTGCAGGCTAGCCCGGCGTCGCTCGCGGCAACGAGCCGCTCGCCGGTCTCGGCGTCAAAGATCAGCAGGTCCGCCAGCGGCAGCTTCAAGTCCACCGCCTCGCCCGGCCGCAGCGTGGGCCAGCCCGCGCAGCGCCAGTGCAGGCGGTGCTCGCCGAGCTGCAACTGCACCAGGCTGTCCACCCCCGTGGGTTCGACCAGCAGCACCGGCGCGCGCAGCGACAGCGCCGGCCCGCCAGCAGCCTCGGTGCGAACGGACTCCGCCCGCCAGCCCAGCAGCAGTGGCCGGCCGAGCAGACGATCACGATTCGACAGCGCCTCGGGGCGCCAGCTCAGCGCCCCGGCGCCGCGCAGCATCAGCGTGAACTCGCCTTCCGGCTCAAGCCGCGCAGGCAGCAGGTTCATCGCCGGGCTGGAGAGGAACTGCGCGACGAACAGGTTGGCCGGCCGCTGGTAGACGTCCTGCGGTGTGCCCAGCTGCTGCACGCGGCCGTCCTTCATCACCGCGATGCGCTGGCCCAGCGTCATGGCCTCGGTCTGGTCGTGCGTCACGTAGATGGCGCTGCGGCCCAGGCGCTGGTGCAGCAGCTTGATCTCGCTGCGCATCTCCGCGCGCAGCTGCGCGTCGAGGTTGGACAGCGGCTCGTCGAACAGGAAGAGCCGCGGCTGGCGTGCCAGCGCCCGGCCCATGGCCACGCGCTGGCGCTGGCCGCCCGAGAGCTGTGCGGGCTTGCGCGCCAGCAGCGTCTGCAGCTGCAGCAGCTTGGCCACCTCCAGCACGCGCGCCTCGCGCCTGGCACGCGGCCAGCCCTGCATCTCCAGGCCGAAGCCGATGTTCTCGGCCACGCTCATGTGCGGGTAGAGGGCGTAGTTCTGAAACACCATCGCGATGTCGCGCTCGCGCGGGCTCAAGGCCTCGATGCGCCGGCCGTCAAGCTGGATCTCGCCGCTGCAGTGCGGCTGCAGGCCGGCCACGACGCCCAGCAGCGACGACTTGCCGCAGCCGGAGGGGCCGACCAGGATGAGCATCTCGCCGGCATCGAGGTTCAGCGTGATGTCGTCCAGGATGGTGTTTGCGCCAACACGCCGCGTGAGGCCGCTGATGCGCAGGCCGGTTTCTTCTTCTGTCATCTCTAGCCTTTGACTGCGCCGGCCACCAGGCCCCGCGTGAAATGCCGCCCGGCCAGCAGATAGACGATCAACGTCGGCGCCGCCGCCAGCAGCGCCGCCGCCATCTCCAGCGGGTAGGCGCGCGCGCCGGTTTCCGTCTGCGCGCTCAGCTGCGCCAGCGCCGCCGTGATGGGTCGCGCGTCCTCGGGCCCGAACACCAGGCCGAACAGGTATTCGTTCCAGATCGTCGTGAACTGCAGGATGAGCACGACGACAAAGATGGGTTTGGACAGCGGCAGCACGACGCGCCAGAGCAGCCGCCAGAAGCCCGCGCCGTCCAGCCGCGCGGCCTGCAGCAGCTCATCGGGGAAGGCGAGGAAGTGATTGCGGAAGAACAGCGCCAGCGGCAGGCTGTAGATGACGTGGATAGCGATGAGCAGGCCGAGCGACCGGTCCAGCCCCAGCCGCGCCATCGTGATGGCCAGCGGCAGCAGGTAGACCTTGATCGGCAGGAAGAAGGCCAGCACCAAGAGCAGCCCGACCCAGCGCTCGCCACGGAAGCGGTACTTGCACAGCACAAAGCCGTTGACGGCTGCGAGCAGCGCCGACAGCAGCACTGCGGGCACAGCCAGCATCAGGCTGATGCCGAAGCTGCCGTGCAGCTTCTCCCACGCCAGGCGCCAGGCCGCGAAGCTCGGCTCGCGCGGCAGCGAAAGGAAACCCTGCTGCGCCTCGGCCACGCCCTTGAAGCTGTTCATCAGCATCAGCAACAGCGGCAGCGCGATGACCAGCGCGGCGAGCATGGCCAGCAGATAGAGCGTCAGCCTTTTCATGCCACGCTCTTTCGCGAGCGCACCACGGCATAGGGCAATGCGATGGACAGCACCATCATCACCAGCACCATCGCGCTGGCCGCGCCCAGGCCGAGGCGGCTGCGCTCGAACGCCATCTGGAACATGTAGAAGGCCGGCAGCTCGCTCGCCTGGCCGGGGCCGCCCTCGGTCAGCACGACGACGAGGTCGAAGGTCTTGATGGCCGCCGGCAGCAGCACCAGCAGCGCCGAGAACAGGCTGGGCCCAAGCTGCGGCAGGATGACGCGCTTCAGCAGCTTCCAGCCCTGCGCGCCGTCCAGCCGCGCGGCCTGCAGCATGGAATCGTCGACGCCGCGCAGCCCGGCCAGGAAGATGGCCATGACGAAGCCGCTGATCTGCCACACCGCAGCCACGACGAGCGCGTAGACGGCCATGTCCTCCTGCGCCAGCCAGTCCCAGCGGAAGCTCGTCCAGCCCAGCGAGCGCACGCCTTCGGCCAGGCCTTGCTCGGGGTCCATCAGCCAGCGCCAGGCGCTGCCGGTCACGACCATGGACAGCGCCATCGGGTGCAGCCACACCCAGCGCAGCGCGCCCTCGCCGCGCAGCTTCTGGTCCAGCAGCAGCGCCAGGCCCAGGCCGATCAGCAAAGGCAGCAGCACGAAGCCGAGGCCGAAGCACAGCAGGTTCCACAGCGCGGCCTGCCAGCGCGGGTCCAGCAGCAGGCGCTCATACTGCTTGAGGCCGACGAACTCGTGGCTGGGCAGCAGGTTGGAGCGCGTCAGCGACAGCCAGCCTGTCCACAGCAGGAAGCCGTAGAAGAACACGGCGCCGACCAGCAGCAGCGGGATCAGGCAGGCGAGTGCGGTGCGGCGTTCGCTCATCAGTCGGTTTGCCTCAAGGCCTGCGCCAGCCGCGTCTGCGCCTGCTGGGCCGTCATGCGCTCGCTGGCCCAGTAGGCGGAGAGCACGTCCTTCAAGCCGCCATAGGCGCTCTCGCCCATGCTGGCGCTGAGCGCCAGTACCAGCTCACCGCGCGCCTCGCCGGCGCGGAAGTCCGCCGCCGAGCGCTGCGCGCAGGCGTTGAAGCCGGACAGGTCCGCATCGCGACGCACCGGGATGCCGCCCTTCAAACGCGCCAGCCGTGTCGACGTTTCCGGCGCCAGCAGCAGGCCGGCCAGACGCTGCTGCGCCCCCAGCCGCGCGGGCTGGGCGAAGAACACCAGCCGGTCGAACTCGAAGTAATGCAGGCCGGCATGGCCCGGCGCGGCCGTGCAGTCGTAGTCCACGCCAGGTTGCCAGCCGGCCTTCTGGAACTCGCCATTGGCCCAGTCGCCGGTGAACTGGAACACGGCGCGCCCCTGCAGCAGCAGCGCCGTGGCACCCGCCCAGTCGCGGCTGACCTGGCCGGCGTCGGTGTAGGTCTTCAGGCGGCGGAACTCCTGCAGCAGCGCCGTCATGCGCTCGCTGGCGAGCAGCGCCGGGTCGGCCTGCACCAGCGCGCGCTCGAAAAAGTCGCGCCCCGCGCGGCCCAGCACGACGGCGACGAAGAGGCTGAGCTTCTGCCCCGCCGAGCTGCCGATGGCCAGCGGCAGCAGGCCGGCGCGGCGCAGCGCCTCGGCGGTGCGGTGGAACTCGTCCCAGCTCTGCGGCACGGCAAGGCCGTGGGCGCGCAGCAGGCGCTGGTTGCTCCACAGCGTGTTGAGGCGGTGCACGTTCAGTGGCACGGCGGCCGGCTTGCCGGCGCTGCGCAGCTCGGTCGCCACCGCATGCGGCAGCGCGGCGAACTGCGCGTTGACGACCGGCCCCAGGTCGGCCAACGGCACGGCCTCGGCCCAGATGCGCAGCGGCTTGTCGGTCTGCGCCAACGTCGGCGGGTGGCCGGACAGGAAGCGCGCCTTCAGCAGCGTGCTGGCGTTGGACGCGCCGGCCACGGCCGTTGTCTTCAGGTCCACGCCGCCGCGCTGGGCGGCAGCCTTCAGCTCGGTGACCATGGCGGCCTCGCTGCCGGAGGTCCAGCCATGCAGCAGCTCCAGGTCGGCGGCTTGGGCGCTGGCGGCAAGCAGCAGCGTGATGAGGGCGGCGTGCTTCACGACAGCGCGTCCAATCGTTGCTGCAGTGGCTGCACCAGCGCGGGCAGCATCTCGTCCACCAGCGCGGCGGCGAGGTGCAGGCGCTGCTGGGCGTCGGCGGGCTTGTGGCCCGACCAGAGCGAATGGCCGAGCTCGATCAGATCGGCCAACGTGCCCAGCAGCGGCAGGGCCGGCAAAAGGTGTGGCGAGGCGGCCAGCAGCGCGCGCCAGGAAGGCAACTGCTGGCGGGCTTCGCTCAATGCGGCGAGCCATGCGGGCGCGCCGTGCAGCGACGCCATCAGCGGGCTCTCGGCTGGCAGCGCGTCGGCCAGGCGGTCCAGCGCCTCGCCCTGGTGGTAGGTCAGCGCGCGCTTCTTGGCGTGCTGGCGGGCATAGCCGGAGCCGGGCTCTAGCCACAGCGCCACGGACCGCAACAGCGCGCGGTCGGCGGGGTCGGGGCACAGCGCTTCGAACAGCGGCGCGGCGGGGTCGGCGGGGATGCGGCCGGTGGCGACGAGCCAGCGCTGCGCGGCAAGCAGTCGTTGAGTTAGGCGTTTGTCGTCTACAGGATCGCTCCACAGCCGCTCGGCCACGGCCAGCGCGCGCGGCCAGGTGCGCAGCGCGAGCTGAGGCGCCTCGACCAGTTCGGCCCACAGCGCGGCCTCGCCGCCAAGCATGGGCACGGCCTCACCCGCAGCGTCGGCGGGCCACACCGGCGCTTCATCGCGCCGCCACACGCAGGGCTGGCGCAGCGCGCCCAGGCGCAGCCAGCCTGCATCACTGCCGTCTGACGGCCCCCAGAACTCCAGCTCGCCCAGGTCGCTGTCGACCTGCAGCCGCCACGGGCCGGCGCCGATGATGACGCGCGGCGCCAGCCATTCGTCCAGCGTGCCGCTGCTGCGCAGGTGCAGCCGGGCTTCATCGGCGTTCAGCCACAGCCGGCCCTCGACACTCCATGCGCCAACCGTGGCCTGCAACGCCCAGGCCTCGCCACTCGCGAGGGGCGCACTGGGCCGCGTGGGCGGGCGCAGTGGGCGGCGCCAGTGGTAGGCGGCGGTGTGGATCTGGTCCAGGTAGAAGCCCGCGCTGCGCAGCCGGCCGGACAGGCCCGGCGGCGCCAGGCGCAAGGCTTCCTCGCCGCGCCAGCATTGCAGCAGGCTGCCCGGCGGCAGCGCGGTGGACTGGCCCATCTCGTCCCAGGCGACGAGCTTGCGGCCATGGCTATCCAGCAGCGCGCCGAGGCGGGCGAGGTAGGCGCCCTGCAGCTCGGCCAGGCAGGTGCCGCGCTGCTCGGCCAGCCGCGTCCATGCGGCCGGCGCCATCTCGTCGCCGCCGAGGTGGATGAAGGGGTCGGGGAACACCTCGGCCCATTCGACCAGCAGGCCGTCGACAAAGGCATACAGCGCGTCGCTGTCCGGGTTCACCGCCGCGCCGAAGACACCGAATCCGCGCTGCGCTTCGGTGGGCGCGGGCGCGCACAGCAGCTCCGGGTAGGCCAGGCCCAGCGCCCAGCAATGGCCGGGCAGGTCCAGCTCCGGCACGACGCGGATGCCGCGCTGGGCGGCCTCATCAACGAGGCGGCGCGCCTGGTCCAGCGTGTAGAAGACGCCGCCGCTGGCGCACTGCTGCAGGCGCGGGTAGCGGGGGGATTCGAGCCGCCAGGCCTGGTCGTCGGTCAGGTGCCAGTGCAGCACGTTGAGCCGCGCGGCGGCCATGCCGTCGAGCAGGTGCAGCAGCGCGTCGAACGGCAGCGGCCGGCGCGCCACGTCCACCAGCAGGCCGCGCCAGGGGTGGCGCGGCGCGTCGTCCACCTGCAGCGCCGGCAGCGAGCCCAAGCCCGCCTCGCGCGCCGCATGCCACAGCTGCGACAGCGCATGCAGGCCGTGCTGCACGCCGGCCGGCGTCGCTGCTTGCAGGCACACGACATCGGCGCCCAGGCGCAGGCGGAAGGATTCGTCGTCGCCCAGCAGCGGCAGTCTGGGCGTCAGGGTCGGCAGTACCAGCCGCGCCGCAGTGGTGGTTTCGTCTGCCGGCAACAGCGCCCGCCACTCGGCTGGCAGATCGCGCAAACCAGCCACCGCCGGCCCCGCGCCAGACAGCAGGGTCAGGGCTTGCGGCTGGGGCAGCAGCGCGGCGGCGAGCGAGGAAAACGACATGCGGTCATCTTCTGCGCGGTCGGCTTGGGCCTATCTCAAGCGCATCTGAAGGTTGTCTCAAGATGGGGGGGGGGAGGACAGCATCGCGGAGGCCACGGCGAGCGAATCGCCCGCCTCGCTCACCGCCACCAAGGTGAGGCGTTACCGAGCACTCCCGGCGCCAAAACAAAGGGGCGCCAGCGTCTGATCGCTGGCACGCGCCTCGCTCTGAACCGCAGCCTGCAACTCGAGCGCTTCAACGAGCCCCTTCAGGTCGCCCAGCACGGCCCCCACCTGTGTCGCCGTCGCCGCAAATCTCAACTCCAGCGTTTGCAGTGCATCCAGCACATCCTTGCTCTTGGATGCGCTGAGGCGGAAATTCGGGTTGCCTTCGCGCAAGCCCTTCAGCAGCTCCTTGAAGCTCTTGACATCGCGCGCCAGCACGAACACTGCATCCGGGTCCGCCCGACCTGCAACGATCAAGCTGCCCGCCGAGCGTGGGATGCGTTGCGCCAACATGCTGAGCCGGTTGACGGCGGCCATGCGCGGCGCGCTCAGCTTGCCGGACGCTTCCGCAGAGAAGACGTTGTCCACGGCCTCCTGTACGTCATCGACACGGGCGTAGATGCGCCGCCGTGCTTCGTGAAACTGCAGCACCGGGGTCCGCCGCGCCAACAGCGCCCGGGCCTTGGATGACAGGGCATGCAGATCGGCGGCGGGGATGCCGCCGCCGGCCTCCATGCGGCCCAGTTCAGCGGCCAGCGCGTCGAAGGCCGCCGCCTCCTCCGACAGCGTCTGGGTTGCGGCGAACTGCATCCCTCGCACATGCACCAATGCCTGGCAAGCCGCGCGGGTGGCGGTGTCGTCCTTGGGGCTGGCGTTGATCGGAGCAGCGACTGCGGTTGCAGTCAGTGCGGTGACGAGCAGGAATGCAGACAGTGACACGAGGCCTCCTCCCAGTGAGCGATGGAGGCGGCATCCTATGGCGTCGGGAAGCCCGCAGGTTGGGGTGAGCAACGCGAACCCCAACGAGCTATCCGGGCCGGATTCGTTGGGGTTCACTGCGTTCACCCCAACCTACCAACATCCGGCATACCGGCATCCGGCAGCTTCGCCACCACCTTGATCTCAAAGTCAAAGCCATACAGCCAGGTCACGCCGACGCCCGTCAACGTCGGGTGCGGCGCCTCGCCCCAGAACTCGCCGACGATGGGCCAGATGCGCTCGAACTTCTCAGCCGGGTCGACGATGAAGACGGTCACGTCGACGACGTCGTCGAAGCTGCAACCAGCGGCCGCAAGGACGGCGTTGAGGTTCTGGAAGGCCAGCCGCACTTGCGCTTCCAGCTCGGGCTCTGGCGAGCCGTCGGGCCGGCTGCCGACCTGGCCCGACACGAACAGAAAGCCGTTGGAGCGGATGGCTGGCGAGTAGCGGTTGCGCTCGTAGAGGGCCTGGCGGCCGGGTGGGAAGACGACGTCGCGTGCGGGCATTGGGGGTTCCTGAAATGCGGAGTGATCGAGAACCGAAACTCTAGGAACACCGCGCCTGCCGATAAACAGGCAAGGCGCACAAACACTGTTTGGCCAGCCCAAACAACGGAGTTCCGATGGACCGATTCGACGCGCTGCAGGCCTTCGTCCGCGTGGTGGAGGCCGGCAGCTTCACCAAGGCAGCGCTGACGCTGCACATGAGCAAGACGACCGTGACGCAGCTGGTGCAGCAGCTGGAGGCACGCCTGCGCGTGAAGCTGCTGCACCGCACGACGCGCCAGGTGACGGTGACGACCGAGGGCGCCGCCTACTACGAGCGCGTCGTGCGGGTGCTCTCCGATCTGGAGGAGGCCGACGCCGGCCTGAGCGGCGATGCCAGCGCGCCGAGCGGCTGCCTGCGCGTGGACGTGCCCAGCCCGTTCGCGCGCCTGGTCCTGATGCCTGCCCTCCCCGACTTCCACCGCCGCTACCCGGGCATCCAGCTGGACATGGGCGTCAGCGACCGGGTGGTCGACGTGATCGGCGACAACGTCGACTGCGTGCTGCGCGGCGGCGAAGTGACCGTGCCGTCACTGATCGCGCGGCGGGTCGGCGAG
This sequence comes from Pelomonas parva, assembly GCF_043555835.1. Taxonomy (NCBI): domain Bacteria; kingdom Pseudomonadati; phylum Pseudomonadota; class Betaproteobacteria; order Burkholderiales; family Sphaerotilaceae; genus Roseateles; species Pelomonas parva. The sequence goes on from NZ_JBIGHV010000009.1 coordinate 116,166, forward strand.
CTGCATATGGGCGTGTATGCCGCGCCCGACTATCTGCGCAGCGCCGGCACGCCCGCGCACCCAAGCGAGCTTGAAGACACGCAGCACCTCATCGTCGGCTTCCTGCGCGCCAGCAGCGGCACGGTGGCGCCCATGGTCATGCGACGCGGCGAGGAGACCGTGGCGGTCGATGGCCGCTACGTCGTCTCGGCCGACGACGGCAACGCCTATCTGGCGGCCGGCCTGGCCGGGATGGGCGTGCTCTGGCTGCCGCGCTACATGGCCGAGCCCCATGCGGCGTGCGGGGAGCTTCTGCGCCTGTTCGAGGACTGGCGCATCGCGCCCATGCCGATGGTCCTGGCCTACCCGGCAACCCGCCACGTCAGCGCCAGGCTGCGCGCCTTCATGGGCTGGGTCGATGAGCTGATGGCGACGCTGCCGGGGCCTGACTAGCCCCGCAGGATCTTCTCCATCGCCCTGCCCTTGGCGAGTTCATCGACCAGCTTGTCCAGCCAGCGGATCTGCTGCATCAGCGGGTCGTCGACTGCTTCCACGCGCACGCCGCAGACCACGCCCTTGATGAGCGCCGTGTTGGGATGCAGCGCCGGCGCCTGGGCGAAGAAGGTCTCGAAGTCGGCCGCAACGTCCAGCTGCCGCCGCAGCCCGACCTCGTCATACCCCGTCAGCCAGCAGATCACCTGGTCCACCTCCGCCGGCGTGCGGCCCTTGGCCTCGGCCTTGCGGACATAGAGCGGATAGACCTTGGCGAATGCGGTGGTGAAGATGCGGTGGCCAGGCATGGGCATGACTCCTGAGGCTGCACGCATGCTGCCACGCCGCGCCATGCCTTCTGGGACGGTCATGGGGCACGCGTATGCTTTCCCGGCACGCCGCCTGCGGCTGCAGTCCACACCCTTCATTCAGGAGCTATCCATGTCCGCGAATCCCCACGCCATCAGCTGGTTCGAGATCCCTGTGACTGACTTTGCCCGCGCCAAGGCCTTCTACGAGACGGTGCTGGGCCTGAGCATCCAGACCATGGAAATGGGGCCCATGACCATGGGCTTCCTGTCCTCCGACCCCGAGGCCATCGGCGGCGCCATCGTGCAGGGCGAGGGCTGCACACCGTCGCAGCAAGGCACCGTGGTCTACCTCAACGGCGGCGACGACCTGGCGGACAAGCTCGCCCGCGTCGAAGGCGCCGGCGGCTCGGTCGCCGTGCCCAAGACCGACATCGGCAATGGCTTCGGCTTCTTCGCGCACTTCATCGACACCGAGGGCAACAAGCTGGGCCTGCACTCCATGCAGTGACGCCAGCGCAAATTCGCCGCATGCGATTCCTGCACCGACTCCTGCTCCTGGCCTGCCTGCCACTGCTGGCCCACTGCGCCAGCACTGGCGGCAACTGCAGCGCCCCCTACGCCGCCTCGCCGCAGTTCAAGGACTGCGCCTTCGTCAACCCGCCCAACCCCGACACGCCGCCGAGCGCGGGCGCCTGGTCGATCTGGTCGCGCTTCATCTTCGCCAGCAAGGTGGGCACGGTGCCCATCGACGCCATTCCCGTGCGGCCGCTGACGACGGCGCAGCTGGAGGCGCTGGACCCGCAGGCCAATCATGTCGTGCGGCTGGGTCATTCGTCGCACCTGCTGAAGCTGCAGGGCCGGTTCTGGCTCATCGACCCGGTGTTCGGCGAGCGCGTGTCGCCCGTCGGCTTTGCCGGCCCCAAGCGCTTCCATGCGCCGCCGCTGACGCTGCAGCAGCTGCCGGCCATCGAAGGCCTGATCCTGTCGCACGACCACTACGACCACCTGGACGTGCCCACCATCGAGTACCTGGCGCAGCGCGTGCAGCGCTACTTCGTGCCGCTGGGCGTCAAGCGGCGCCTCGTGGAGATGGGCGTGCCGGCCGAACGCGTGCAGGAGTTCGACTGGTGGCAGGGCGCCACGCAGGCCGGCGTGCGGGTCACAGCCACGCCGGCGCAGCATTTCTCGGGCCGCAGCCTCAGCGACCGCAACAGCACGCTGTGGGCCTCGTGGGTCATCGAGAGCGGCGGGCAGCGCATCTTCTACAGCGGCGACACCGGCTACTTCCCCGGCTTCAAGCAGATCGGCGACCGCTTCGGCGGCTTCGATGTCGCGCTGATGGAGAACGGCGCCTACGACGCCTACTGGCCGGCGGTGCACATGACGCCGGAGCAAAGCGTGCAGGCCTTCGTCGACCTGCGCGGCAAGCTGCTGTACTCGGTGCACAACAGCACCTTCGACCTGGCCTTCCACACCTGGCAGGACCCGCTGAACCGGATGGCCGACCTGGCGGCCGCGAAGGGCATCGCGCTGGCGACGCCGGAGATCGGCGAAGTGCTGACGGTGGGGCAGGCGCGCAGCAACAGGCGGTGGTGGGTGGGGTTGAGGTAGAGATCGCTCTCCGCAGCCGGCGGACTCACCCCACCGGCCGATACGCCACCACATCGATTTCCACCTTCGCCGGAATCATCAGCCGCGACTCCACCGTCGAGCGCGCTGGCTTGCCGCTCGGGAAGTAGCCCATGTAGACACGATTGAAGGCGCCGAAGTCGCGGGCGTCTTCGAGCCAGACCGTCGTCTTGCAGACGTCGGCCAGCGTCGCACCGGCCAGCGCCAACGCGGCCTCCAGGTTGGCGAAGACCTGGCGCGTCTGCGCCTCGATGCCGCCGTCGACGATCTGGCCGCTGGCGTCCACCGGCACCTGGCCGGAGACGTAGACGAAGTCGCCGGCGCGCACGGCCGGGGACAGGGGGCGGGGCTGGCGGTCGCTGGCGGTGGGCTCGGCGCCGAGAAAGATCAGTTGGGTAGTCATGGCACGGCAGTCTGGTGGCCCGAATCGCCGCGCGCAAGAGTGCCCTTTAGATGGCCTTCAGACAGCGGCGCGATGATGACGGCATGGAGCAAGACGACACCCCGCGCCCCGGCTGGCTGGGCCCCTGGCTGAAGGGCTTCCCCGCGCTGCAGGCGCCACTGCCACTGGCCGACGTGGCGCAGCGCGGCTGGACGATCGATGCGCTGCCCACGCCGCTGGCCGTCGTGCGACAGGCCGCGCTGGTGCACAACATCGAATGGATGCAGCGCTTCGCGACCGAGCGCGGCGTGCAGCTGGCACCGCATGGCAAGACGACGATGAGCCCGCAGCTGTTCCGCCGCCAGCTCGACGCCGGCGCCTGGGGGCTGACGTTCGCCAACGTGCATCAGCTGCGCCTGGGCCTGGCAGCAGGCGCGCGGCGGGCGCTGATTGCCAACCAGCTCGTCAGCGCCGCCGACCTCGCCGAGCTGCTGGACCTGCGCCGCCGCCACGCCGGCGTGGAGCTGGCCTTCTTTGTCGACTCACAGGCGCAGCTGGACCTGCTAGCCGCGCACTGGGCGCAGCTCGGTGCGGGCGAAGACCGTGTGGATGTGCTGATCGAGCTGGGCACCTCGCGCTGCGGCGTGCGCGAGCACGGCACCGCGCTGGCTCTGGCGCGGGCGCTGAAAGACCACCCGGCGCTGCGGCTGCGTGGCATCGGCTTCTACGAAGGGCTGCAGGTTGTCGGCGAGACCGAACCCGACCGGGCGCTGATGCAGCAGTGGCAGGCGCGTGTCGAGGCGTTGCTGGCAGACATCGAAACCGAAGGGCTCATCGCCGTGCAGCCGCTGTGGCTCAGCGGTGGCGGCTCGGCGCTGTTCGACCTTGTTGCGCCGGTGCTGGCGGGCAAGCCAGGACGGATCGGTTTGCTGCGTTCGGGCTGCTACGTCTGCCACGACCACGCGCACTACGGCCGCTACATGCGGACGATGGACGAGCGCATGGGCACGCCGTTCGGCGCGCCCAGCCTGCAGCCCGCGCTGGAGGTGTGGACGCAGGTGCTGTCCGCCCCCGAGCCCGGCCTGGCGCTGCTGAACGCGGGCCGGCGCGATGTGTCGTTCGACCAAGGCTGGCCGGTGCCGGTCTGGCATCTGCGCGGCGGTGAGCGGGTGGTGCCCAAGGGCTGGCAGGTGATGGGGCTGAACGACCAGCACGCCTATCTGCGCTGGGACCCGGCCGAGTGCGATGGCCCGGCCGTCGGCGAGCGCGTCGCGCTGGGGCCGTCGCACCCGTGCACGACCTTCGACAAGTGGGCGTGGCTGGCGGTCGTCGATGAGCGCGACCGCGTGGTGGACGCGATTACGACGCAGTTCAGCTGATGGAGCTTCTGCAACGCGCGCTGATCGTCGACGGCAGCGGCGCGCCGGGCTGGGTCGGCGATCTGCTGATAGCCGGAGAGCGCATTGCCGCGTTGGGCACGGCGCTGCACGTCGACCTCGCCATTCCGCGCCGCGACTGCACCGGCCTGGTCCTCGCACCCGGCTTCATCGACGCCCACAGCCACGACGACGCTGCCCTCATCGCGGCGCCGGGCATGTTGCCCAAGCTGACCCAAGGCGTGACCACCGTCGTCACCGGCAACTGCGGCATCTCGCTGGCGCCGCTGGTGACGGCCGACCCGCCACCGCCGATGAACCTGCTGGCGCGCGAGCAGTTCCGGCACGCCTCGTTTGCCGACTGGCGCGCCGCCGTGGACGCGGCCCGGCCGGCCGTCAACGCGGTGGGCCTGGTGGGCCACACGGCGCTGCGGCTGCGCTGCATGAGCGACACGAACCGCCCCGCCACCGCCGCCGAACGCGAGGCGATGTGCGCGCTGCTCGACGAGGCCATGAGCCAGGGCGCGGCCGGTCTGTCCTCCGGCACCTTCTACGCACCCGCCGCCGCAGCCGACGCCACCGAGCTGCTGGCCCTGGCCCGCGTCGCCGCGCGGCACGGCGGCGTCTACGCGGTGCACCTGCGCAACGAGATGGCCGATGTGCTGGCCGCCATCACCGAGGCCGCCGACAGCGCCCACGAAGCCGGCCTGCCCCTGGTCATCTCCCACCACAAATGCGCCGGCCGCGCGCAGTGGGGGCGCAGCCTGCAGACACTGGCGCTGATCGAGCGGCTGAGCGAGAGGCAGGCGCTGGGGCTGGACGTCTACCCCTACCTGGCCGGCTCCACCGTGCTGCGCGAAGACCTGGCCGATGGCATCACGCCCATCCGCCTGACCTGGAGCGAAGCCCACCCCGAGCTCGCTGGCCGCTGGCTGGCCGACATTGCGCTCGACTGGGCGTGTAGCGAACCCGAGGCCGTGGCGCGGCTGCAGCCGGGCGGCGCCTGCTACTTCCAGATGCACGCCGACGACGTGGACCGCATCCTCACTCACCCGCTGGCCATGATCGGCTCGGACGGCCTGCCGCACGACCACTTCCCGCACCCCCGGCTGTGGGGCGCCTTCCCGCGCGTGTGGGCCCACTACGGGCGCGAGCGCGGGTTGCTGACGCTGGAGCAGGCGGTGCACAAGATGACGGGGCTGACGGCGCAGCGGTTTGGGTTGCGGGACCGGGGCGTGCTGCGGGTGGGCGCGGCGGCGGACCTGGTGCTGTTCGATGCCGAGCGGCTGGCGGACCGGGCGGACTACGGCACGCCGGCACTGCCCGCTGCGGGCATCGCGGCCGTGTGGGTCAACGGACAACTGGCACTGCAAGCCGGCGAGCCAAGAGCGCGCGCAGGCCGCGTGCTTGGCCGCCGTGAACGAACCTGCAGGTTGGGGTGAGCCTGCGAACCCCAACGCGCCATCGGGCGCGCATCGTTGGGGTTCACTTCGTTCACCCCAACCTACAGCGCTGCAACAGCGCGGCGATGATGCGCGCTTGCGAACGTGGCCCTTCGCCACGATTCAAGCCGCGCGGACTGGCCGCTCACCGCCGCCTCACCCGCGCCAAGTTCCTCACCCCACCAGGACAACAGCCATGACCTCGACCATGTACATGCAATCGGTTCCCGTCTTCAAGCAGATGCTGAGCGCCATGAAGGACGTGCTGGCAAAGGCCGACGCACACGCCACCGCTCACGCCATCGAGCCTGCGGCCTACCTGCAGGCGCGGCTCTTCCCCGACATGTTTGCCTTGCTGAAGCAGGTGCAGATCGCGGCGGACTTTGCGCGTGGCGTCAGCGCACGTCTTGCGGGCGTGGCCGTTCCCGCCAATGACGGACAGGAGCAGACCTTCGCCGACCTGACCGCCCTGCTGGACGAAAGCCTGCGCTTCCTGGACAGCCTGCAGCCGGCGCAGTTCGACGCCGCCGACGAGCGCGAGATCGTCTTGCGCCCTGGCACGCCCAAGGAAAGGAAGTTCAGCGGCCGAGCCTATCTGGCCCACTACGGACTGCCGCAGTTCTTCTTTCACGTCACCACCGTCTACGCCATCCTGCGCCACAACGGCATCCAGATCGGCAAGAAGGACTACATGGGCGCGTACTGAGCAGGCAACTGCGCTCGCCCTGGCTGTAGCCCCTTGTCGCGCAGCACGGTTCTGAACCTGTACGCGCGCAAAGTCGTGGGCTGGGCGAAGGCGCCGAGCATGCACTCGGCATTGGTCTGCGCGGCGCTGCAACTGGCCATCGCGCAACGGCATGCGGCGCATGGGCTGATCGTTCATTCGGACCGAGGCAGCTCGTAGGCTGGGGTGAGTCTGTGAACCCCAGCGTCTCAACAACGATCCCGTTGGGGTTCACTTCGTTCACCCCAACCTACGCGCTGACCGCGTTGCCACGATGGACTATGACTCAGCAATCATTGCCTCAACAACTACGTCGTCAAGGATTTCTCGCTCGTACACGTAACGGTCCAGCCCGTCCCTGGGACCGAGGACCAAAGGTGCAGCGGTGGAGGCGCGGTTTGTCACGAGCACGGTAAAGGCCGATCTAATGCCAACCCTCGCGGTCTCATGAAGAACACCCGCCGGAACTTCGTAGGATGAGCCGGCGCTGTACGTGCGGCGACGAAGCACAGAAAGCTTGAGTGTCGCGTCCGTCTTTGTCAGTGTGGAACGATCACCGCTGTACTCCGTCCGATAAACAGACAACTCTTGCCCCTCAGACGATGCCGAGTACTCGACGTTCTCGACCGATCCGCCAAGAACCCAGCTCCTGAACTCGAAAAGGTGGTCATGAATTTGGCACTCGGGAGACTGCTGGGCTCCGCCCACCAAAGGCCAGTAGTGCAATCGCACCGTACGTATACCCTCGGAAAAGAGCGTGCACGCGAGGAATCCCAGTGGGTGCAGCCTGAATGGTGCACGAAGCTCGCGGCGAAGCGATAGCAGGTCTGGCAGGCCAAGACGGCCATCCATCAGCTGTCGCTGTACTTGGTCGATGAGTGACGACATTTTCAGTAGGGATCGCTTGGAGTATTGATGGCGACAAGGAGCCTCGCCATATCCAATTCAACAAGCTTCGCATCCTCAAAGATGCCGGAACACTTGAGCGCTTCCCGCAGCTTTGCCTCGTCCAGAGGGCCTGCGAACTCCAGTTTGCCGCAGCACACCATCTCTTTGGATTGACGCTCGGTCAGACGCACATCGTCCTTGTAGGAGTCATAGAAATATGTGCCGCTGTCCGCGCGAAGCGCGGATGCCTCCTTGTCTTCCTTCGTTACAACGACGTACTGATCTGAGATATCCAAGCGGAACGCGGAGAAGTGGTCAACGAAGAAGACGCGAATGCGGAGAAGTGGCTCTGAAAACTGGAACCTCAGTGCTGTAACAGCCGTTGCTAGAACCTCCTCCTGCACGACCTGACGAGTCCATGGCTTGCCGGAGTTGCCGGACTTCAGACTTCTTCTGTAGGTCGCATAGGCGGCGCACAGGTCGTCGTTCTTGGGGTTCAAGATGCAGATGGTTATGTCCTTGCCGATGCCTTCTGTGCGTGCCGCCTCGGCAAGTTTTGGGATTGTTGTTGCCCGCGTGTACCGTCCACACGCCCCCTTGTAGACCCACGATCGGGTCGCGCTCGCGGCGGACTTCAGCAATGGATTGATTTGCTTGGGAGCGACAACATCGATCGCAGATCGCTTGACGATCGACGGGGTAAGCCAGAAGACAAACCCCCCAAGGAAGACAGCAAGGAACAGCGACACCACGAGGTTGTCCAGAAGTGCCCCGAATAGAGCAGCGCTCGTGAGTGCATGTGCTGGCGCGAAGTAGGGCAGAACGAAGAACCTTGTCACGAGCGCGAGCGCCAGTACCAGCGCGACTACGCCGAAGAAGGTTCTACGGTAATGTTGCTTGGAGAGTATTTCGTCCATCGGGTTGCTTTGCGGAGGAACTCCGTGCCTAAAGAATGAGCTGACAGCGATCGCGGAGGCATGGCTCCATCGCGCGATATCGGAAACATAGTAGGGCTCCTCGCCGCTGACCATTTGCGCTATCGGCCAAGCTTACAAGCACGGCAAAGCGAACCGTGGCGAACTATTGCACCCAGCCTGAAGCCGTCCATCTATCTGTCAAACACCGCCGAGCGCAGTCATCGCTGCCGCGCAGCATCACCTTTCAAGCCTCCGCCCGCGGAAACCTGACCTTCACCGTCAACCCGCAGCCGTCGAGACCGTCCAGCAGCTCAACCGTCGCCCCATGCTGCGCCGCCGCCCGCTCAACGATGGTGAGCCCCAGGCCGCTGCCGTGGCATTGCTGGTCGCTCTGTAGCCGCACGAAGCGCTCGAACACGCGCTCGCGCAGCTCGGCCGGAATGCCGGGACCTTCGTCGCTGATCGTCAGCGTCACGGCATCAGCCTCTTCCACCAGCGCCGCGCTGACGTGGCCGCCGGCTGGCGAGTACTTGATGGCGTTGTCGACGAGGTTGTCCACCAGGCTGCACATGGACTCGCGGTTGAGCCACATGGGCAGTTCCTCGGGCGACTCCAGCGCCAGCTCGATGCGCCGCTTCACCGCCAGCCCGCTGGCCAGCGCGATGCGCTCGCGCACGAGGTCGACGAGGTCGTGCCGGGTCTTGCTCAGGTCCACCGTGTCGGCGCCCGAGCGGGCCAGGGCCAGCAGCTGGTGCACCGTGTGCGTGGCGCGCTGCACGCCCAGACGCAGGCGCTCTCTCGCCTCGTCGCGGGCGCGCGGGTCGGGCTGGTCCAGGCCCTCGGCGCTGAGCTGGATGACGGCCAGCGGCGTCTTCAGCTCGTGGGCGGCGTCGGCGAGGAACTCGTGCTCGCGGTCCAGCCGCTGCTGCAGCCGCGTCATCAGCGAGTTGACGGCGTTGACCAGCGGCGCCAGCTCCACGTAGCGCGTGGCGGGCAGCGGTGTCAGGTCTTGCGCCGAGCGCTGCGAGATCTGCGCGCCGATGCGCTGCAGCGGCGCAAAGCCGAGGCGGAACAGCAGCCACAGCGGCAGCGCCAGCAGCGGCAGGCCGTAGAGCAGCGGGCGGGCGTAGTAGCTCAGGCCGGCGAGGCTGAAGTGCCAGTCGCCGGGGCGCTCCTGCCAGCGGCGCACGACCAGCTCGCGCGTGGCGTCGCGCACCTCGGTGTAGAGCCAGCGGTCGTCCTGGCCGGGCACGGCTTCCTGCGGCAGCACGCGCTCGCGGCCGGTCAGGTCGGGCTTCAGCTCTGCCAGCACGGCGTCGCGCCGCAGCACCTGCAGCAGGCGGAACGGCGTGCGGTGGCCCTTGAGCCGCCATTCGCGTTCGCGCATGCCTTCCAGCGCCAGCAGGGCCTGGCCGAGCTGCGCCGGGTCAGTGTGCGTGTCGCGCGCGCGCTCCAGCGCCAGCTCGGCCCACAGCACGTTCTCGGCCTGCCCGTTGTTGACCTGCAGCACGCGGATGTCGATCAGCTCGCGGGCGACGAGGAAGAGCCAGCACAGGAACAGCACGGCAAACACCGCGCCGAGGCTGCGGCGGAACAGCGATCTTGGCGCTGCCGTCACGCTCACTGGCGTTCTACGAGATAACCCACGCCGCGCACGGTCCGGATATAGCCCTCGCCGATCTTGCGGCGCAGGTTGGAGATGTGCACGTCCAGGCTGCGGCCGTCCATCTGGCAGGGCGCGCGGTTCTCCAGCTGGCGGCGCGTGACGACGCGGTCGGGCAGCTTGATGAGCGTCAACAGCAGGCTGAACTCGGTGCGCGACAGCGGCACGCGCTCCTGGCCGCGGCGCACCTCCATGCGCGGCTCGTCCAGCACCAGGTCGCGCAGCTGCCATTCCGCCGGCTGGTCGGCCGCCTCGTCGCCCTGGCTGCGGCGCACGACGGCGCGCAGCCGCGCCAGCAGCTCGGAGCCGGCAAAGGGCTTGACGAGGTAGTCGTCGGCGCCGCCGTCCAGGCCGTCCAGGCGGTCCTCGATGGCGTCGCGCGCGGTGATGACGAGCAGCGGCAGCTTGCGGTGGTTGCGGCGCACGCTGCGCAGCAGCTCCATGCCGTCGCCGTCGGGCAGGCCCAGGTCCATGACGACGGCATCAAACCCGCCCTCGGCGATCCACAGCCGCGCGTCGGCGATGCGCCGCAGCCACATCACGTCGTGGTCGGCGTTCTGCAGCAGGGCCTGCAGGGAGCGGCCCAGTTCCAGGTCGTCTTCGAGGAGACAGATGCGCATGACCCGGACTTTAGTGACAACCGCGTTAAGACGGTCTTAACAAGCCATTGAAGCAGCGCAAAGGCACCCGGGCAGACAGTCGCATCCATTCCTGAATCGACTTGTTACCTGCGCATGAACCGCGTCCGCCTCCTGACTGCCCTCCTGTCCCTGCTGCCGCTGCTGGCGCATGCCGCTGGCTCGGCCTTCCTGCCCAGCCGCGCGCAGTTCGACGCGCTGTTCCCCGAGCGCATCGCCTTCTACAGCTACGAGGGTTTCGTCGAGGCGGTGCGCCAGACGCCAGGCTTTGCCGACGCCGGCAGCGACGTGGAGCGGCGCCAGGAGATGGCCGCCTTCCTGGGCCAGATCGCGCACGAGTCCGACCAGCTGCGCGCCCAGCGCGAGTACAAGCGCGCGAACTGGGACAAGTACTGCCGCGCCGACGCCCGCCTGGCCTGCGCGCCCGGCCAGCAGTACTACGGCCGCGGGCCCATCCAGCTGAGCTGGAACTACCAATACAAGGCGGCCGGCGACTTCCTCGGCATCGACCTGTGGAGCGACCCCGACCGCGTCGCGCGCGACTCCACCGTCGCCTGGCGCACGGCGCTCTGGTACTGGATGACGCAGCCGGGCGAGTCCAAGCAGACCTCGCACGCGGCCATCCGCAGTGGCGCGGGCTTCGGCGCGACGACGCGCGCCATCAACGGCCCGCTGGAGTGCGACAAGCCGACCGACCCCGATGCCAAGCGCAAGAACGCGCGCCGCGCCGACTTCTACAAGCACGCCAGCGACTTGCTCGGTGTGCCCCTGCTGCACCCGCTCGGGTGCTGACCCTGCCATTACCCCTGCCCCATAACACCGGAGAAAGAGAACCATGAGGAAGCATTCAAGCCCCCACCCGACGGCCATCGCAGCCGCCGCCATGCTGCTGACCGCGCTCCCCGCGCTGGCGCAGGAGGCCCCGAAGAAGAAGGAGTCGCTGGACACCGTCGTCGTCACCGGCATCCGCGCCAGCATGGAGAAGTCCCTGCAGACCAAGCGCAATGCCGACGCCATCGTCGACGTGATCACCGCGGAAGACGTGGGCAAGCTGCCCGCCACCAACGTCGCCGAGGCGCTGACCACCATCCCCGGCGTCACCATCGACAAGGCCTTCGGTCAGGGCGAGAAGGTGTCCATCCTGGGCACCGACCCCGCCCTCAACCGCACGCTGATCAACGGCCAGACGATCGCCTCGGCCGACTGGTTCATCGCCGACCAGCCCGGCCGCACCTTCAACTACTCGCTGCTGGCACCGCAGCTGATCAACAAGGTCGAGGTCTACAAGTCGCCCGAAGCCTGGCTCGACGAAGGCTCCATCGGCGGCACGGTGAACATCTCCACCCGCAAGCCGCTGGACCAAAAGCCGCTCACGCTGGCTGCTTCGGTCGGCTACCTCTACAACGATCGCATCGGCAAGGGCGAGCCCACGCTGGCCGGCCTGGTCGGCTGGCGCAACGAGGCCAAGACCTTCGGGGTCATCTTCTCGGCCCAGCGCTCGGAAGAAGGCATTCGCCGTGACGGCATTGAGTCCTACGGCACCGTCAGGGGCAGCAACTACATCAACGGCAGCGGCGGTGGCGGCTCCATCAACAACCTGCCGACCAACTGGGCCGTCGCCCCCAACCCGGACGGCAGCCAACCGACGTTGCCGGCCTCCTGCGTTGGCAGCTGCGCCACCACGCTGCTGGCCAACCCGAACGCCGTCGGCCCCAACTCCATCAGCGCGCACTACTTCGAGCAGCTGCGCAAGCGCGACACTTTGTCGCTGTCGCTGCAGGCCCGCGCCAACGACAAGCTCGACTTCGAGTTCAACGCGCTGGACGTGAAGGCCGGCTACGACAACCGCAGCCACTCGATGTTTGCCTTCCAGGGCAATGCCTACAACGGCCTCATGAAGATGACGGACCTGACCGTGGATGGCGGCGTCATCACCAAGGGCACGTTCAAGAACGCGCTGATGGTGTACGACCTGATCGACCGCAAGGCCACGGTGGACACCAAGTCCTACGACTTCAAGGGCAACTACAAGGACGACCGCTGGTTCGCCTCCGTCCACGTCGGCGCCTCCAAGGCCACCGGCGGCACCGAGCTGCAGGTCTTCGGCGAGTTCCTGAGCTGGACCGACTACAACTACGACATCAGCAGCGGCACGCCCAAGTTGAGCATCACCGGCGCGAACCCGTTGAAGGACCCGACCGCCTTCCAGATCGACGGCGGCTGGGGCGCGGACCCGGCCCTGCCCACCTGGAACACCGGCTGGGGCGGCAACATCGTCTTCAAGCCGACGGTGGACAAGGAAGAGTTCATGCAGGTGGACGGCGGCCTGAAGTTCGACGGCCCCATCTACCAGCTGCGCTTCGGCGTCAAGCACCGCCAGCACAACACCACGCAGACGATGGGCGGCGTGTCGCTGGCTGCGGTGAGGGGTTATGGCGATGCCAAGGCCAGCCAGTTTTCTCCGAAGCCACTGCCGGGCAACTATCTCAGCGGCTTCGGCAACGTCGGTGACCTGAGCAACCGCTACACCATCGACGGTGAAGCGCTGGCCGGCTTCATCACCAGTGGCAAATGGCTCGCCCCGTGGCAGACCATGCCAAAGCCCGCCACGTTCAACGATCCCTCCTTCGTCGCCAACACCTGGTCGGTCCAGGAAGTCGTCGATGCCGCCTACGTGCAGGCCGACTACGCCCTTGACGCACTGCGCGGCAACTTCGGCGTGCGCGTCGTGGACACCACCTCCAACAGCGGCGGCTGGGCCTGCACCGTGTCCACAGGGCAGGCCTGCCCGGCGGACAAGTATGTGCAGACCAATGTGGCGAAGAACTACCGCAACATCCTGCCCAACCTGAACGTGGTCTACGAACTGCGCAGCGACCTGGTGCTGCGCGCGTCGGCGGCCAAGGTCATGTCGCGCCCGAACTACGGCGACATGTCCAGCTACTTGTGGATCGGCGACCAGACGCTCTCCGGCGGCGGCGGCAACCCCAACCTCAAGCCCTACAAATCCACCAACCTGGACTTCTCGGCGGAGTGGTACTTCGCCAGGAACGCCATCCTGGCCGGCACGATCTTCAACAAGAAGGTCACCGACTACGTGCTCGTCACGACGACGCCGGAAGTTCACTACAACCAGTTCGAACGCAGGAACGCCACCTACGCCGTCTCGCGCCCGAACAACGCCGGCAGCGCCACCATCAGGGGCGCGAGCCTGGCCTTGCAGGCCAACATCGGCTGGGGCTTCGGCGCGCTGACCAACTACACGTTCTCGGACGCCAAGGCCGCCCAGGCCGGCTCGCACCTGCCGTTCAACTCCAAGCACCAGTACAGCGTCAGCCCGTTCTATGAAAGCGACCGCTTCAGCGCCCGGGTGACGTACACCTACCGCTCCAAGTACTACACGCAGGCCGATCGCGGCAACTTCCTGATCACCGACGGCAGCAAGGACCTGGCAGCCAGCGCCAGCGTGAAGCTGACCGATCAGCTCAGCCTGGGCCTGGACGCGATGAACCTGCTGGACAGCGAGTACCGCAACTACGCAGACGTGGCCGGCGTCGCCAACACCGAGTTGCTGACCCGCGGCATCTACCGCACCGGCAAGCGCTACCAGGCGGTGCTGCGGTACAACTATTGACCCCTCGCCCAGTCGAGCCCACTGAACGCGGCTCGCCCAGGCGGTCTTGCAGACCGCGCTGCGGCTCGCGCCGCAACCCTTCGGCAGGCACATGCCGCCCACTGGGCGCCATGTGTCCGGCCTCAGCCCCCGAGGGGACGGCGATGCTTGCGGCATAGAGCCGCAAGCACATCGCCAGACGGGCCGGCTTGGGAACTGAGCCCGGACAGAGGCAGTCCCTGCGGACTGCCTCTGCCTGGCGAAGGCCGAGGGCCTCTGGCCGTCGGCCCCGGCGCTCGGCCCGCAATACGGGGTCGACAACGTTCCTCGTTGTGGCAGCTGCTTCTGCCGCACGTTGGGCGACCCTCCCGGGGGTCGCCCTTTTTTGTTGTGCAATCTGCGCCCATGACATCGAGCACCACTTCCAACCGCCAGCCCGGCATCGACCTGCTGCGCGGCCTCACCGTCGCGGTGATGATCCTCGTCAACGAGTGGGCCGGCGTGGCGGGCCTGCCGGCATGGATGAAGCACGTGCCGGCGGACGCGGACGCGATGACCTTCGTGGACATGGTGTTCCCGGCCTTCCTGTTCATCGTCGGCATGTCGCTGCCGTTCGCGCTGCAAGCCCGGCTCGCCCAGGCCGGCCGCCGGGGCGCGCTGCTGGCGGTGGGCGAGCGCACTGTGGCGCTCATCGTCACCGGGCTGTTCATGGTCAACGCCGAGATGGCGCCGGCCGGCTTCAACGCCCCGGCCTGGCTGCTGGGCGCGTTCGTGGGCATCTTCCTGCTGTGGGGCAGCGTGCGCGGCGGGCCGCCGCTGGCCTGGCCCTGGCGCGCGGCGGGCGGCGTCGGGCTGCTTGCGCTGGCTGCCGTCTACCCCGGCGGCATGGGCGTGCACTGGTGGGGCATCCTGGGCCTCATCGGCTGGGCCTACGGGCTGGCGGCGCTGCTGTTCATCTTCGCCAAGCCCGACGCACGGCTGCCGCTGGCGCTGGCGGGCATGGCGGCCTGCGTCGCCTGGTTCGCCTGGGCCGCGCCACACGTGGGCGGTGGCGGCCACGCCACGCACACGGCGCTGGTGCTGGCCGGCTTGGTCGCCGCCGTGCTGCTGCATGACCCCCACCACATGCTCGCGCCCGACCGCGCCACGCGTTTCGCGATGCTGCTGGCCTTCATGCTGCTGGCCGTTGGCTTCAGCCTGCGCGAGCACTGGCCACTCTCCAAGATCCAGGCCACGCCCACCTGGGGCCTGGTATGCGCGGGCGCCACGCTGCTGCTCTACCTCGTCGTGCGCCCGCTCGCCGAGACCGCGCCGGGCCGTGCGGCGCTGAATGTCCTCGGCGACGCAGCACGCCACCCGCTGCTGGCCTATCTGCTGCCCTACGTCATCGGCGCCGTGCTGGCGCTGCTGCACTGGCACTGGCCGGCGGCACTCAGCGTCGGCTGGGCCGGTGTGGCGCGCGGCGCCGCCTTCCTCGCTGTTGTCCTTGTGCTGCTGCGACTTTTGCTGCGCACAGGCTTACGACTCAAGCTCTGATGCTCCGCCGCCACCTGCTCGCCCTGCCCGCCTTGCCCCTGATGCCCGCCCTCGCCGCCACGCCATCACCCCGCTTCCTGCATGTCGGCACCTATGCGCCGCTGGGCCAGGGGATCTACAGCTTCGCCATCGGCGCCCGCGGTGAGCTGAAGCCGCTGGGCGTCACGCCGAATGCCGGCAGCCCGAGCTGGCTGGCGACGGACGGTCAGCGCGTCTACGTCGCCGAGGAAGGCAGCAGCCATGTCGCCGTCTACGCGCAGGACGCCACCGGCTCTCTGACCCTGCTGCAACGCGAGCCCAGCGGCGGCCAGGGGCCCGTGCATCTGTCGCTGGGCGCGGGCCGCGTCTGGGTGGCCCACTACGGCGACGCCCGCTTCGCCGCGCTGCCGCTGCACGCCGACGGCCGCGTCGGCGACGCCGAGAGCTGGCCCAGTTGCACCACCGACTGCCGCCCCGGCCCGACGCGTGCCGCCAAGGCACCACCCGGCAGCCAGGCCAGCAGCGGCCACGACGCGCCGCATGCCCACATGATCCAGGTCAGCCCAGACGGCCGCTGGCTGCTCGGCACCGACCTCGGCCGCGACCGCCTGCTCGTCTGGCCGCTCGGCGCCGCCACGCCGAGAGCGCCCGCGCAAGAGCTGGCCCTCAGCCCGGGCTCAGGTCCCCGCCACTTCGTGGTCGTGGGTGACCTCGTCTACGTGCTGCAGGAGGAATCGTCCACGCTATCGAGCGTCGAGCTGGGCTCAGGCGGCCCGCGCCTCATCGACGAGGTCAGCGTGCTGCCGGCCGGCTTCGCGGGCACCAGCTACGCCTCCGACCTGTTGGTCGCGCCCGGTGGCCGGCATCTGTATGCCTTCAACCGCCTGCACGACAGCCTCGCCGTCATCGCGCTGGACGCACCGCGCAAGCCCCGCGTGATCGACCACCACTGGGTGCACGGCAGCTACCCGCGCAGCGCGTGCATCGCCGGCAGCCAGCTGTATGTGTGCAACCAGCGCAGCGATCAGCTCAGCCACTTCGACCTGGGCCGACCCGAGGCGCCGAAGTTCACGGGGAAGCAGACGGCGGTGCCGAGCCCGGCGGGGGCATGCGCGGCGTAGGGCGGGTCGCGACCCGCCGTTTGGGTGCGGCATGCCACCTGGGCTGGGTCTTGGTTGCGCTTGCGAGGCGGGTTGCCTCATTGGTGCATTGCCGGGAGTCCCGCCCGGCAAAGGCAACCAAGAGCTGAACTCAGAACTCCACCACCGACCGAATCGACTCTCCACGCCGCATCAACTCAAACCCCTCGTTGATGTCCTCCAGCTTCAGCTTGTGCGTGATCAGCTCGTCGATGTGAAGCTTGCCCTCCATGTACCAGTCGACGATCTTGGGCACATCGGTGCGGCCGCGGGCGCCGCCAAACGCAGAGCCCTCCCACTTGCGCCCAGTCACCAACTGGAACGGCCGCGTCGAAATCTCCGCGCCGGCCGGCGCCACGCCGATGATGATGCTGCGGCCCCAACCCTTGTGCGTGCACTCCAGCGCCTGGCGCATCAGCTGCACGTTGCCGACGCATTCGAACGAATAGTCCGCGCCGCCATCGGTCAGCTGCACGATGGCGTCGACGACGTTGGGCACGTCCTTGGGGTTGACGAAGTCGGTCATGCCGAAGCGCCGCGCCATCGCCTCGCGGGCCGGGTTGATGTCCACGCCGATGATCTTGCCGGCACCCACCAGCTTGGCGCCCTGGATGACGTTCAGGCCGATGCCGCCCAGGCCGAACACGACCACCGTCGCGCCCGCCTCCACCTTGGCCGTGTAGAGCACGGCACCGACGCCGGTCGTCACGCCGCAGCCGATGTAGCAGACCTTGTCGAAGGGCGCGTCCGGCCGGATCTTGGCCAGCGCAATGCCCGGCACGACGATGTGGTTGGAGAACGTGCTGGTGCCCATGTAGTGGAAGACGGGATCGCCGTTCAGCGAGAAGCGCGACGTGCCGTTGGGCATCAGGCCCCGGCCCTGCGTGGCGCGGATGGACTGGCACAGGTTGGTCTTGCGGCTCAGGCAGAACTTGCACTCGCGGCACTCGGGCGTGTAGAGCGGAATGACATGGTCACCCGCCTTCAGCCACGGCACCTTGCTCTCCAGCACGACGCCCGCGCCTTCATGGCCCAGCACGGCGGGGAACAGGCCTTCGGGGTCGGCACCCGATAGCGTGAAGTCGTCGGTGTGGCAGATGCCGGTGGCCTTGACCTCGACGAGGACTTCGCCGTCGGCGGGGCCTTGCAGGTCCAGGGTTTCGATGGTCAGCGGTTGGCCGGCCTTCCAGGCAACGGCGGCGCGGGTTTGGATGCTCATGAGGTTTCTCCTGCGGGGGGTTGAAGTTGGTTCAGCGCGGCGACGAATTCGCGCGCTTCGATGCGGCACAGCCTGAGGCGGCGCAGCAGCCACGGTGTCAGGTCTTGCTGGCCCAGGTGCTCGGGCCAGGCGCCGGCATCGGCGTCGGGGATGTCTGCGGGGTCCGTTCCTGTGGCGGGCTCACCGTTCAGCACGCTGACGCAGGCCTGCTGCGCCAACGGTAGCGCAGCCTCAGCCTTGGCGGCGTCCAGCCGGTCGGCACGGCGCTGCACCTGCTGCTGCACGGCGCCCAGCAGCGCCATCAGTCGGTAGCCATGGCTCAGCGCGGCCTCGATCTCGGCGTCCGGCAGGCGCACGCTCTCGGGCTCCACGCGCGTGCGCTGGGCCGCGCCGGCCAGGGCCGCCAGCGCGGCGTAGGCCTGCTGGCGCGACAGACGCTGGGCCAGCTTGTCCTCCGCGCTGGGCGCCCAGCGCAGCATGTGGGTCGCATGCCGCGCGAGCGCCGCACGCAGCTGCTTGCCCAGGCGAGGCACGGCGGCGCGCTCCCAGCTCGGCAGCACGAAGCTGAACAGCCAGGCCAGGCCCGCGCCGATGAAGGTGTCCGCCAGCCGCTCGCCGATGAAGGGGCTGCTGGTCGGGTCCAGCATCAGCGGCTGCAGCAGCGCCATCAGCGTGGCGGCCGTGGCGGCGACGCGGTAGCGGCGGTTCACATAGGCGTGGGCCGTGCCGACTGCGGCGATGAATATCACGCTGAGCGCCGGCACCCATTCCACATGGGCCAGCAGCAGCACCAGCAGGCAGCCCTGCACCGTGCCGATGATGCGTTCGTTGCGGCGCGCCAGCGTCTGCTCCAGGTTGCCGCGCAGCACGACGGCCACGCTCAGCATCAGCCAGAACGGGTGGGCCGCCCAGGGCAGCAAGGCGCCCAGCCAGTAGGCCAGCGACAGCGCGATGGCCGAGCGCAGCGCATGGCGCATGACGCTGGACTGCAGCGTCAGGTGCGGCTTCAACGCGGCCAGCGGCCAGCCCTCGGGCGACACGAAGGGCGCGAGCCTCTCGGGCGTCCACGGGCTGTCGACGTCGTCCGTGCGGGCCTGGCGCGCGACCATCGCGCACACGTCGTCCATCATGTGGCCGAGGCGCGACTGCAGCGCCGACACGAGATGGCTGCGCGAGTCACCCGCCGGCGCGCTGACATCGGCCAGCCGCGCGGCCAGCTGCTTCGCCCAGGCCTCGGCCGACACCTCGGGTAGCGGCGTGCCGAAGGCCAGCGTGTCGGCCAGCGCGCCCAGCACGTCGGCCAGATGGCGCAGCGTGTCGGCCAGCGCGGCACGCCATTGGCGGCCGGGGAAGTCCTGGCCCAGCAGCTCGGTGTCCAGCCGGCTGGCCAGCAGCAGGTCGCGCAGCTCGACAAGGCCCAGCACGAGGTCGGTCTGCCGGCGGCTGCGCGGCGAGCGGCGCGCAGCGAAAACCTGGTCGCGCGCGGCCTGCAGCGCGTCGGCCAGCACCACGTCGTCGGCGATGGACGCGCGGATGCGGGCTTCGTCCGCGCCCACGGCCAGCGCAATGCGCTGAGCCCGCGAGCGCACGCGCTGCGCGGTGGCGCGCAGCGCGGTCACCAGCGCCAGCTCGCGCAGCCGGTGGCGCAGCACGACGGCACCCAGGCGCGCCCAGCCGGCGTAGACGCAGCCGCCCAGGCCCACCCACAGCGCATGCTCCCAGGGCGCGACGGCGCCGGCCGTGCGGTCCCAGGCCATCGCGAACACCATGGCCAGCACGGGCGAGAACGACATGGGCCCGGCGCGCAGCCCCCAGGCCAGCGTCATCAGCGACAGGAAGCCGACAACGGCGACGAGCGCCACTGTCCAGCCCAGCGAGCCATGCGTGAGGCCCACCAGCAGCGTCACGACGGCGGCGGCGAACGCGGCCGGCAGCACGCGGGGCAACACACGCTGCGGCGGGTTGGGCACGTCGGGCAGGCTGGCGCAGACGGCGCCGCCGACGGCGGCGAGGCCGGCCGTTTCGCCGAACAGCGCGCCGACGACGACGTGCGTGGTCGCCACGCCGAGCGCGACGCTGAGGCCGTTCAGGTGGGCGGCCTCCAGCCGCTGCAGGAAGGCCTTCACTTGACGAGCAGCTCCAGCACGCGGCGCTGGACGGCAGGCAGTTGATGCACCGAGAACCAGCCGGACTTGTCGGGCCGGTAGAGGTACTGCGGCGGCGCGTTGGTAGCGACGCGTTGACGCAGCGGCGCGAGTGCGGCCTGGGCCTGGTCGCCCTGCCCCAGCGCCTGCAGCGCGGCGGCACGGACGATCACGGCGAGGTCGCTCCAGGCGCCCAGCGCCAGCGCCTCGTCGGCACCCCGCAGCGCGGCGGCAGCGTCGCCGTCGAGCAGCGTCAGCCAGGCACGAAGGGCCAGCGTGTCGGGGTCGCGCGGATCGAGGATGAGGGCCTCCTTGAGCTGGGCGCGGGCGGGCTCCGTGCGGCCGGCGCGCAGCAGGTCCAGCGCGTAGTCGCGGCGCAGCGCCAGCAGGCCGGTGCGCAGGCGCAGCACAGCCTCGTACTGGGTGAAAGCCTCGTCCCAGCGCCCATCCAGGGCGAGCGTTGCCGCGCGGCCCCACAGCGCCTCGGGCTGGTCGCCTTGATAGGCCAGCACGGCGTCGTAGGCGGCCAGTGCTCGCGGCACA
Organism: Pelomonas parva; assembly: GCF_043555835.1. Lineage (NCBI taxonomy): Bacteria > Pseudomonadati > Pseudomonadota > Betaproteobacteria > Burkholderiales > Sphaerotilaceae > Roseateles > Pelomonas parva. The sequence continues at coordinate 136,780 of NZ_JBIGHV010000009.1, forward strand.
TCGCCAAGGCGGCGGTGATGGTCGGCCAGGGCCAAGTCAACACGGAAGAGGTCCTCGCCGGTCAGCGCCTCGATGCCCTTGGCAAGACCCGGCACCACGTCGGCGGCCAACGGCGCACCGCCATGCCAGAGCGCATCGGCCGCCGCCACCCGCAACGCGCCGCTGTGCGGGTGCAGCTTCAGTGCGCGTGCCGCCAGCTCGCGGCCGGCCTTGCCTTCCAGCGCCAGTGCATACAGCCGCGCGCCCAGCGCGCTTTCGTCGTCGGGCGCCAGGCCCAACGCCCGCTCGAACAGCGCGGTCGCATCGGCCAGCTTGCCATCCTCCAGCTTCTGGTTGCCGGCATTGACCAGCGCGATGGGAAGGCTGGTGCTCGTGTCGCGCTGCGCGAAGAAGCGCTGCACCAGCGCCCGCAGCGCCGGGTCGCGCTGGATGAGGCGCTCACGCACGATCTCGCGGCCGTCGTAAGCGTCGCGCCGGGGCGACGCCTCGGCGTTCGCCCCTTCGGCAAAGTACTCCCACACCGAGCCACCGGCGTAGCGCGACAGAAAGCCCTCGCGCGTCTTCGCGTCGCGCGCCTTGGCCTGCTGGTACAGCGCCTCGATCTCGCGCGCCGCATCGGCCGTCAGCACGCCGTGCACCTGGTGGGTCAGCTCGTGCAGCACGGTGTTGTACTTGTCGAAGATGCTGCGCTCCACGTCTTCGATGCCGGTCACCGTGAAGTGGCCGCCCATGCCACGCACGTCGTCCCACAGCCGCGAGTCGTAGTCGATGCGCGCGTCCTTCAGCGCATGGGCCTGGGGCGTCTCGGACAGGCGCATCCACATCGGCTTGATGAAGTGCGTGGCGCCGCCTTCGACAAGCACCGGGATGAAGGCCTTCCAGGGCGCGACGGACAGCGCCACGCGCTTCTTGTGGCGCGGCGACAGGTCTTGCCAGTTCAGCACGTAGCGCTCGATGCCGGGCACGACGGGCATGGGCGTGGCCTTGAAGCGGCTCTCGTAGGCGGCGCGGTGCACGTCGATGCGCAGCCGCTGCGACTCCAGCGCCTTGGCGGCGATGGCATGCGCCCGGCCCAACTGCGGGCAACGCTCCAGCACGGCCAGGCTGATGGCCAGCGCCGCGTCGAAGTCGCCGCGCTCGAAGGCGTCGGACGCGCGCCGCACGTCGGCCAGCAGCGGCGGGAAGGCGGCGCCCTGGCGGGCGGCGAGCTGCGTGTAGTTCTCGCGCGCATAGCCATTGCCCAGCAGGTAGTGGGCGGCCTCGTGGTGGCGGTTCAGCGCGACGGCGGCTTCGGCGGCGGCGATGGCATCCTCGGTGCGGCCCAGGCGGATCAGCGTGTCGGCCAGCGCCGCGAGGCCGTCGGCGGTGCGCTCGACGGCCAGGCCTTGCTCCAGCTTCTGCAGCGAAGCGTCGAACTCGCGCAGGTGAAAGTGGCGCTGGCCCAGGCCGCGCAGCGCGTGCGCCCGGTCGACGGGGCGGGTGGCCTTGGCGAGCGCGCGCTCGAAGCACAGGCGCGCACGGTCGAAATCGCGGCGGTCCATGGCCAGGCGGCCGGCGGCGAGCAGGTCGACGGCGTCGGCCTTCGCATCGGTCAGCACATGGCGGGTGCGGCGGGCTACCGCCGCGCCGTCGTCACGGGCGAACAGCCATTGGTAGATGACGGCGCGCTCGCCGGCGCTGGGCTTCGGCGCGCGCAGCAGCACAGCGACATCGGCGCGCGCAGCGGCGTACTGCTGCTCGGTCAGCAGCCGCTGCAGGCGGGTGGTGTCCGGGGCCGCGTGGGCGGCATTCAGGGCAAGGCAGACAGCAAAGCCAATGGCCAATCGGCGCCAGGGCATTCAAACAGCTCCATCCGTGGAGCCGGCATGCTAATCGTCCGACGAGAACCCCGACGCCTTGACGACCGGCCCCCAGTACTCCCGCTCTGCAGCCAGGCGCCTGGCGTAGTCAGCCGGCGACAGCGACAGCGGCTCGAAGCCCAGCTTGGCCAGCGCCTCCACCACCGCCGGCTCGCGCACAGCCGCGCGGGCCACGTCAGCCAGCTTGTCGACCGTCCCCTGCGGCGTCTTCGCCGGCAGGAACAAGCCATAGGTCTCCACGCCGACGATGCCCTTGAAGCCCTGCTCCTCGAAGGTCGGCACGTCGGGCGCGAAGCGCGAGCGGGCCTTGTCCGTCACGCCCAGCAGCCGCACGCGGCCAGAGGCGAGGTGGGGAAGGAAGTCGCCGATGGAGAAGCAGCCCGAGGCGATCTGACCGCCCATCAAGTCCTGCATGCCGGGCGCCGCGCCGCGGTAGGCCGCGTGCGTGAGCTTGAGGCCGGCGGCGTGCTCGAACTGGTTGCCCAGGAAGTGCGGCATCGCGCCGGCCGCCGGCGACGCATAAGCGGCCTTGTCGGGGTTGGCTTTCAGCCAGTCGGCCAGTTGGGCCAGCGTCTTGACGGTGGCGGGCACCATGGGCCCGACGCCGAAGCCGCAGGTGGACAGCGCCAGCGGCGAGACGGGGATGACATCGGTCGCCGGGTTGTAGGCCAGCTTGCGGTAGGCGTGCGGGTAGATGGTGAACATGGACGCCGGGCTGAGCAGCATCGTCTGGCCATCGGGCGCGGCGTCTTTCAGGCCGGCGATCGCGATGCGGCCACCGGCGCCGACCTTCTGCTCGACGAGGATGGTCTCGGCCAGCTTGCCGCGCGCGAACTCGGCGAAGCGGCGCGCCGTCGTGTCCACCGAGCCACCGGCGGGGAAGCCGACGAGGATGCGCGGCGGCTGGCCCTGCGCCCGGGCGGCGAGCGGCAAGGCGGCGAGTGAGGCGAGGACGTGGCGACGGTCGATCATGGTTTGGGTCTCCTGTGCTTGTTGTCGGGTGCGGTGCTCTGTGCGGTGGCCACCCAGGCGAGGCGGTCCAGCCCGGCCTTGAGGGCGATGCCCTGCTCGCCGAGGGCTGCCAGCAGCGCGCGGTCGTGTTCGGCGACGGCGGCTTCCAGCTTCGCGAGGCGGCGCTTGCCGGTGGGCGTGAGGTGCAGCCCCCAGGCGCGCGCGTCGTCCGGCGCGTCGCGGCGCTCGGCCCAGCCTTGCGCTGTGAGCCAGTCCGTCAGGCGCAGCGCGCCGCTGCGGTGCAGGCCCATGGCCTGGGCCAGCAGCCCCTGGCGCAGGCCGGGGTTGCGGGCGATGAGCACCAGCGCCGCGAAGCGCTGCGGGCTCACGTCCCACTCGGCCGTGGCGCGGTAGAAGTCGAGATACAGCGCGTTCTGCGCGCGGCGCAGCGCATAGCCGAGCAGGCCGTCCAGCGGACCGTAGTCCACACCGGGCACGGGCAGCATCAGGCCTTCGGGATCGGGGCTGTCGGTCTTCACATCTACAGATTAGTTTTAGTTGCACAGTGCAACCATGTCGCTTACCCTGAATTCATGAAGATCGTTATTTCAGGCGGAGGCATTGGCGGATTGACGACGGCTCTCGCGCTGCAGACGCGTGGCCACGACGTGACCGTTCTGGAAGCCGTTCGGGAGCCAAAGCCGCTCGGCGTCGGTATCAACCTGTTGCCGCATGCGGTCGGCGTTATGGACGAGTTGGGCCTGCTGCCGGCGCTACGCGGCATGGCGGTCGAGACGGCGGCACTGGTGTTCGCCAACCGGCACGGCCAGGCCATCTACCGCGACTCGCGCGGGCTTGAGGGCGGCTACAGCCACCCGCAGTTCAGCATCCACCGCGGCGAGCTGCAGATGATGTTGTGGCGCGAGGCAAGCGCCAAGCTCACCGTGCTCGGCGGCCAGCGTGTCGTGGGCGTGCGGGACGGCAACGTCGCGCAGATCGAGACCGCCGACGGCCCGCGCGAGCTGGCGGCCGACCTCATCGTCGGCGCCGACGGCATTCACTCCGCGCTGCGCAAGCGGCTGGCGCCCGACGAGGGTGCGCCCTGCTGGCGCGGCGTCATGATGTGGCGCGGCACGTCCTGGGCGCCGCCGTTTCTCGATGGCCGCACGATGGTGCAGGCCGGCCACAGCCAGGCCAAGTTCGTCGTCTACCCGATCGGCGCGCCGCGTGCCGACGGGCTGCAGCTGATCAACTGGATCGCCGACCGCCGCGTGCAGCCGCCCACACCCGGCCTGACCGCGCCCGACCGCGCCGACTGGAGCCGCGCCGGCCAGCTGGACGACCTGCTGCCCACGTTCGGCAGCTGGCGCTTCGACTGGCTGGACGTGCCCGGCCTGATCACCGGCGCCGAGCAGATGCTGGAGTGGCCCATGGTGGACCGCGACCCGCTGCCGCGCTGGCGGCTGGGGCCGTCCACGCTGCTGGGTGACGCGGCCCACCCCATGGTGCCCATCGGCTCCAACGGCGCGACGCAGGCGGTCATGGACGCCAAGGCGCTGGCGGATGCGCTGTCGAATCACGACGACCTCGACACCGCGCTGGCCGCCTACGAGGACGAGCGCCGGCCGCTGTGTGCCCGCATCGTCGAGATGAACCGCCGCGAGGGGCTGGATGCCATCCTCGACCGCGTGGAGGCGCTGGCGCCGGACGGCTTCGCCAACCTCGCCGATGTCATCGACCCGGCCGAGGTGGCGGCCGAGATCAACAGCTACAAGGCGGCGGCAGGCCACCGGACGCAAGGCAGCCGGTAGACGGACGCGCGCTACTCCGGCGTGCTGGGGTCGCCGTCCGCACCGGGGTGCTCCAGCGCCTGTCTTGCCAGCTCTTCGTCCGACAGGGGTTCCGCACGCCTCAGGGCGTCGATCGCCTCCAGGAACTCGGACGTCGGCTCTTGGCCGCCCACGAGGACATCGTCGAGGGTCTGGCGCGGCGCGACCTCCGTCGGTTCCTTCGGCAGTGCCGGGGCGGCTGCTTGGCGCTCAAGGAACGCCGCAAAGTCGCCGTCTTTGGGGGTGTCGGAGTTGGTCATGCCGATGTGAAGGTTGTGCGAGGCCGTCGGATGATCCCCCAGGACCGCCCTCTGGCAAGCGATGGCCTTGGTGGATATTGACGCCACTGCGCAGACGACGATCATCCCGGCCCATGCTCCCTCACAAACTTGGCCGCACCAATCCGCCCCACGAACGCCATCCCGTCGCCTGGTACCAGCCCGACGTGCTGTGGACGGCCGCGCGCCAGGTGCTGTCCTCGCTGGACCAACAGCGCAACCGCGACGGCCGCGAGAGCCAGCCGCTGCCGATGAAGGTCATCGACCGCAGCGAGCCCGAGGCGGCGGGCGACTTTGCGGGCGAATGCTGGTTCGACTTCATCGCCGACACGGGCGACGGCGGCAACGCCTGCTATGCCGTCGCGAGCGCAGCGCTGGCGGATGAACTGACGCTGGACGGCGAGACCTTGCCGCGCGGCCAGTTGCTGCTGTTCGGCGGCGACCTGGCCTACCCCGCCGCCAGCACGCACGACTACCGCTACCGCTTCGTCGAGATGTTCGAGGCGGTGCGCAACAGCCACGAGCCCACGCTCGTGCGCGGCCGGCGGCTGACGCTGGCGGCCATCCCGCAGAACCACGACTGGATGGACTCCACCTCCACCTTCAGCCGCTACTTCACGCGCCGCAACGACTCGTCGCCGCTGCTGGGCGCCAAGATCCCGCAGCGGCAGACCTACTTCTGCATCAAGCTGCCCGGCGGCTGGTGGGCGCTGGGGCTGGACTTTGCGCTGGACCATGACATCGACCGCGATCAGTACGAGCAGTTCGAGGCGCTGCTCAGCGAGCGCGGCCTCGTCACCGAGGACGGGCACGAGTACCACATCGGCGCGCAAGATCGCGTGCTGCTGATCTACCCCGAGCCCTACTGGACCCGGCCCATCGGCGACGGCGCCGACGAGAGCCACCCCAAGCGCTACCAGAAGCTCGAAGGCCTGCTGCGAGCCCGCGTGAAGCTGCGTCTGGCGGGTGACCTGCACAGCTACCTGCGCTGGGATTCGGTCAACTGGGGGCGGCTGGTGGTCTGCGGCACCGGCGGCGCGTTCACGCACCCGACGCACACCAAGCCGACGACGCGGCCGGTGCGGCTGCAGGCCTTCGACACGAAGGACTGCATCCCGCCCGAGCCCTTCACGTCGCTGCCCGCACTGGCCATCGGCCTGACCGAGAAGCAGGGGCCGGGCAGCGAGTTCCAGCGCGTGGAGGCCACTGCGTATCCGGACGCCGAGACGTCAAAGGCGGGCTGCAAGGGCAACCTGCTGGCGCTGTTCCGGCGCGACGCCAGCGGTGGTGGCGGCAACGCGTGGTTCGCCGTGCTGCTGGGCGCGCTGTACTGGTTCAACGCCTACCTGAACTCCATGCCCTTCGTCGACTCCTTCAAGCCCGACGGATTCGCGGCGATGTGGCGATTCGACATGGACGAGTACTGGCATGTCTTCATGCTGTGGCTCAAGGCCATGGTGTTCAGCCCGCTGGGCTTTTTGATCAACCTGCTGATGGCCTTCGGCTGCATGGTCATGGGCCGTGAGACCGTCAACGAGCTGCCGCCCACCGTGGGCGCCATCTGCCGCTGGATCATCATGTGGGGCATCGGTGCCCTGCACGCGGCGGTGCACGTGCTGGCCGTCTACAGCCTGGAGTTCTGGGGCCACCAGCTGGTGGGCGAGCTGAGCTGGATCGGCGACCGCACCGCGCCCGCCGGGCTCATCATGCACTCCTGCCTGGTGGGCCTGGGCGTGTTCAGCATCGGCGGTCTGGTGGGCGCCTTCATCTTCGGCGCGTATCTGGCGCTGATGTCACGGCTGGGCTACCTGACCAACAACGGCTACTCGGCGCTGGATGGGCAGGACCACAAAGGGTTCCTGCGGTTTCGCATCGACAAGGACGGCGGGCTGACGGCGTGGTTCATTGCGCTTGATCGGGTGCCGAGGCGGTGGAAACGAAATGAGGGGGCGGGGCCGGTGTGGGTGGCGGATGACGATGAAGCATCAGCACCCCGAGTGCATGATCGCTTCGGCCTTTGATTCGGGAGCGTGCGAACCAGGCCACCAAGACTCATTCAGCGCCGATAGTCGTCGAGGTTCAAGCCGACATTGGCAGCCAAGTCTTCAACGCTGACGCCATGCTTGTTTGCGATATCTGCACGGGCACCTGCGTCGAAGAACAATCGAATCATCTCGGCCTTGTCTTCGTAAACCGCGCGAAACAGCGGCGTGTTTCCATGCAGATCGATGGAGTCGACCTTTGCTCCGGCGGCCAGTAGTAGCTTCGCCACTTCTGCATGCCCTTCCTGCGCAGTGAAGTGAAGCGCCGAATAGCCGATATCGTTTTGAACGTCCACTTGTGCACCACGCGCAATGAGCTCGCCGACGATTGCGGCTTCGCCGAGGAAGGCGGCGCGGACCAGCGGAGAGTTGCCATCGAGGTCGAGCTGCTCCACCTCTGCACCGGCATCCAGATGCTTGATCACCTGAACCAACTGCCGCAGCTCCACCGCCAGGAAAACTGGACTGGACCGCAGGTCCTTGCGTGAATTCTTCATAGCTATTGCTGCATCCCCATCTCCGCCGCAATCAATCTCACCGGCGCACTTCCATAGCTCAGGAACTTCTCGTGGAAGGCCTTCAGGCCGAACCCCGGCCTCGCCTGCAGCCTCTCCCGTAACGCAAAGATCTCGCTGTACCCCGAGAAATAGCTCGTCAACTGCACTGACGTGAGTTGCACGCGGCGCCATTTCTCCTTGGCCTCGCGCTCCGTCTGGAAGGCCTGGCGCACGAGCAGGTCCAGCGCGTCCTTCTCGCCCATGCCCAGCACGTGCACGCTGTAGTCGAGGATGGTGTTGGTGACCGAGCGCAGGTGCCACTTGCCCCACATCAGCGTCATCTCCGGCGAGGCCTCGTAGCCGCTTTCGATCATCACGCGCTCGCCGTAGACGGCCCAGCCTTCGATCATCGAACCGCTGCCGAACAGCGCCTTGACCTTGCTCGGCGCCTTGTTCGCATAGACGAGCTGCGTGTAGTGGCCCGGGATGGCCTCGTGGATGTTGAGGATCTGCAGGATCCAGTGGTTGTACTCTCGCAGCGTGCTCTCGGCATCGGCGGGCGAAAGCTCGTCCAGCGGCGTGACGTTGTAGTAGGTGCGGTCCTGCGGCCGGTAGGGGCCGGGGGCCTCGATGCTGGCGCCGGCCACGCCGCGTTGGTAGGCGGGCGTCTCGCGCACGGCCAGCGGCTTGGCGGGGTCCAGCGTCAGCAGGTCCTTGGCGCGCACCCAGGCTTCGAGCTGCGGGATCTGCGCGCGGATCTCGTCGACGAACTTCTCGCGGGTGACATGGCGCTCGCTGAGCTTGGCGATGACGCGGCCGATCATCACGAAGCGGTCCAGCGGCGCCACCTCGCTGCCGATGACGGTGGGCCACAGCGCCAGGGCCTGGGCCTGCATGCTGGCCAGCACCTCCTCGCGACGGGCCAGCGCGGCGTCGAAGGTCTGGCGCGCCGTGCGGGCGGACTGGATGTCGTGCGCGAACTTGGTCTCGTACAGCGCCGCGCCCAGCCGCCAGGGCCGCTTGGCCGTGGGCAGCTGCTTCTGCAGGTGCGCCTGCCAGCCGGCCACGGCGTTGCGGGCCTTGGCCAGATCGGGCTGCATCAACGCGCCCAGGCCTTGTTGCTGCGCATGGGACTCCAGGTCCTCCAGCACCGACAGCACGCCCGGCGCCTGCTGCAGCGCCAGCTCGGTGTGCTCGCGGGTGACGCCGGCCAGGCTGGCGCGGGCGGCGGCGTAGAAGGCGGGCAGTTGCCGGATGCGCTGGTGCAGTGCCTTCACGCGCTGCTGCACGCTGTCCCAGTCGGTGTTGAGGATCTGGTCGATGGGGCCGGCCGGGTTGTGCTCGGATGGGTTCCAGGCCCATTCGCGAAGCACGTCCAGGCGCCACAGGTCGCTCTGGAGCTTGGCGGCCAGCATGTCGCGGTCCATGCGCTCGGTGGGCGACAGCTTGTCGGCAGCCAGGCCCTGGAAGGCCTTCAGCCAGGACTGCAGGAACTGGCGGCGCCTGGCGCGCTCGGCGGCGCTGGGCAGGGTCAGCCGCTGGGACTGGTCGAAGCGGCCGGCTGCGACGGCAGCGTCCGGGTCCAGGCGCCAGAGCGCCTCCAGGAACTCCTCCACCAAGGCGCCCAACTCGCCCCGCGCCGCCCGAGCCGGCAGACCGAGCGCGGCCAGGCCAAGAGCGGCAAGGTCGCGCCGTCTCACAGCGCCTGTTCCAGCGCGTCGACGAACATCTTGGCCACGTCGAAGCCGCTCTGGTCCGTGATCTCCTGGAAGCAGGTCGGGCTGGTCACGTTGATCTCGGTGACGTTCTCGCCGATGACGTCCAGGCCCACCAGCAGCAGGCCGCGCGCGGCCAGGATGGGACCGATGTATTCGGCGATCTCGCGGTCGCGCGCGGTCAGCGGGCGGGCCACGCCCTTGCCGCCGGCCGCGAGGTTGCCGCGCACCTCGCCGCCCTGCGGAATGCGCGCCAGGCAGTGCGGCACCGGCTTGCCGCCGATGATGAGGATGCGCTTGTCGCCCTCGGCGATGGCCGGGATGAAGCGCTGCACCATGACCGTCTGCGAGCCGTCCTTGTTCAGCGTCTCGATGATTGACCCGAGGTTCAGGCCGTCGTCCTTGACGCGGAAGATGCCCATGCCGCCCATGCCGTCCAGCGGCTTCAGGATAATGTCGCGCTGCTCGGCGTGGAAGGCGCGGATCTCGGCGGGGTCGCGTGTGACCAGCGTCGGTGAGATGAACTCGGGGAACTCCAGGATGGCCAGCTTCTCGGGATGCTCGCGCAGTGCGCTGGCGCGGTTGAAGACGCGGGCGCCCTCACGCTCGGCCTGGCTGAGCAGGTGGGTCGTGTAGAAGAACTCGCTGTCGAAGGGCGGGTCCTTGCGCATCAACACGGCGTCGACGTCGGCGAGGGCCAGGTCGGCGGTGGACGTGACCGTGTACCAGTCGTGTGCGTCACCGGTCAGCGTGATCTCCACCGCAGCCCGCGCAGTGACGCGGCCGCCGCGCAGCCAGACGAGCTGCTGCGGCTCGCACACCAGGATGCTGTGGCCGCGCTTCGCGGCCTCGCGCATCATGGCGAAGGTGGAGTCCTTGTAGGTCTTGAAGGTGGAGAGCGGGTCGGCAACGAAGAGCAGCTTCATGATCGGGTCTTGCAGATGGATCGGGGCAGTTTTGCACAGCGCGCCCGACCTCGTGTGACTAAGGCCGCCGCCAGCTCGACGCCAGCGTGGCAATGCCGCCCGCCACGACACCCCAGAACGCCGCGCCGATGCCGAAGGCGCTGACGCCGGACAGGCAGACGAGGAAGGTCAGGATGGCCGCGTCGCGGTGGTGCTCGTCCTTCAGCGCGGCGCCCATGGCGCCGGCGATGGTGCCCAGCAGCGCCAGGCCGGCGATGGTCGCGACCAGCTCGCGCGGGAAGGCCGCCAGCAGCATCGCGACGGCGCCGCCGGCCAGGCCGATGAGCACGTAGAACAGGCCGGCCGCCATGGCCGCGGTGTAGCGCCGCGCCGGGTCCTCATGCGCCTCGCGGCCCATGCAGATGGCGGCCGTGATGGCGGCGAGGTTGAAGGCATAGCCGCCGAAGGGCGCCAGCACGGTGGTCGCCGCGCCGGTCACGGCGATGGAGGCAGACACCGGCGTCTGATAGCCGCTGGCGCGCTGAGCCGCCACGCCGGGCAGGTTCTGCGAGGCCATCGTGACGATGAACAGCGGCAGCGCGACGCCGATGGCCGCATGCCAGGTGAACACGGGCGCCGTCCACATCGGCAGCGCCCAGACCTGGCTCGTGTCCAGGCCGACGAAGCTCAGCCGCCCTTCCCCCAGCGCATAGGCAATGCCAGCGGCCAGCACGCCGGGCACGGCATAGCGCGGCCACCAGCGGCGGCCGAGCAGGTAGGCGGCGGCCATGACCAGCACCAGGCCAGGCGCCGTCTTCACGCTGGCCACGGCGTCCAGCCCGAAGCGCGCCAGCACGCCGGCCAGCAGCGCGGACGCTATCGATACGGGGATGCGGTCCATCAGCTTCTCGAACCAGCAACTCCAGCCGGCCCAGGTGATGAGCAGGCCGCAGACGATGAAGGCACCGATGGCCTCGGGCATGTCCAGCCCCGACGTGGACGCGAGCAGCGCCGCGCCGGGCGTGGACCAGGCCGTCAGCACCGGCTGGCGGGTCCACAGGCTCAGGGCGAGGCTGGTGACCCCCATGCCCAGGCCCAGCGCCCACAGCCACGAGGCGGTCTGCGCCGGCGTGGCCCCTAACGCCACCGTGGCCTGAAAGATGATGGCCACCGAGCTGGTGTAGCCCACCAGCACGGCGACGAAGCCGGCGACGACGGTGGAGGGGGAAAAATCACTCAACAGCATGCGCATCGGCGCAGCATAGCCATCGACAGAATGCGGCCGCACCAACCATCAGGGAGACGACGGATGCGGATGCGCGTGACTTGGCGGGCGGCCTGCGGGCTGGGGCTGGTGCTGTCGGGCCTGGGCGTGCAGGCGGCTTCCATCGGCACGGGGCCGTTCGGACGGGCGCCGCACATCATGGGCGTCGTGAAGGCCGGCGACGCCGAGGAGGTGGCGCGCGACTTCGCCGAGCCCTTGACGCGGCCCTTGACGGTGGACATCGCCCCGCTGAGCCATCCGCAGGAGCTGATGAAGATCGGCCTGTGGCTGCGTGAACGGCAGCCGGCAATGGCGCTGGAACTGCGCGGCAGCTGCGTGGGCGCCTGCGCCAAGTCCATCCTGATGAGCGGCAAGGTGACGCGCATCGAGCCCGGCACGCTGATCGCCTTCGGCGGCATGACGGAAACGATGGCGCGGCGCAAGGACCAGATCGACGCCGGGGACTTGTTCATCCAGGGCAACGACATGAGCGAGGCCTCGCGCGACCGCTTCCTGAAGCAGTACGAGGGCCCCATCAACCAGTCGCTGGCCGTGCGGGCCCTGGCGGCGCAGCAGGCGCCATTGCCGCCCCGGGTCAAGGCCTTCCTGGCTGCCACGACCGACAGCTGGAAGACCGTCAGCCAGCGTTTTGGCGCGGACACCCGCTTCATCATCCGCGCAGACAAGCACCAGTGCATGTGGTGGGTGCCAGATGCCCAAGGCCTGAAGCAGCTGGGGCTGGACGTGCCGGACTATCAACCCGTGAGCGTCGCCGAAGCCGCCAGCCTGCTGAAGCTGCCCGAGGGCTTCATCTACGTGGGGCCGGCGCTGGACGTGCTGCCGGAACAGCCGCTGTGCCTAGGTCAAAAGAAGAACCTCAGCTTCCCGCCCTTGCCCTGAGCGCGGCCAGCGCCAGGCCGCCCACCGCCAGCACGCCCACGCCCACCAGCGCGCCGGCCTTCACATAGACCAGGCTGGACCACAACAGATACGCGCTGCAGGCGCAGAACAGCAGCGGCAGCCACGGATACAGCGGCACGCGGAACGGGCGTGGCGCGTCAGGCTCGCGCCGCCGCAGCACGATGAGGGCGGCGCCGCTGAGGGTCAGGAAGGCCCAGTAGACGGGCGACAGGTAGTCCACCATCGTCGCGAAGCCGCCGCGCGTCAGGTCGCCCAGGCCCACCAGCAGCAGGGCCACGGCCGAGGTGGCGACGACGGCAGCGCTGGGCGTGCCGCGCCGGGCGTTCCAGTGCGCCAGCCGCGAGTTGGCCAGCAGGTCGCGTGCAGCGGCGTAGGTGGTGCGCGGGCCGGCGATGAGGATGGCGTTCATGACCGATAGCGCCGTCAGCGTGACGACTCCCACCATGAGCAGCTCCGCCTCGCGACCGAAGGCCAGGCGCATGGCTTCGGCGGCCGGCGCCTCGCTGCGCGCCAGGCCGGGCAGGCCCAGCAGGCTGACGTAGGCCCAGTTGGCCAGCAGGTAAAGCGCCATCACGACACCCAGGCCGAGTAGCAGCGCGCGAACGATGCCGCGCCTGGGGTCACGCATCTCGGCCGACAGCGTCGCCGCGTCGCTCCAGCCGCCGTAGGCCAGGAAGACGAACACCATCGCCGTGCCCCAGTCGGCCGTGGCGGTGGCCGCACCCTGCGTCGCGGCGGGCTGGCCGGCGAGCTGGCGCGCGGCCGCGCCGCCGCCCAGCAGCAGCAGGCCGGCCAGCACCAGCGCCGTGAGCCCAAGCTGCGTGCCCAGGCCCACGCGCACGCCGAGCAGGTTCAGCGCCGTCAGCCCGACGATGAGGCCGGCGGCCAGCACGGCGCTGGCATGCGACCCCAGCCAGGGGCTGAGGTCGACGACCTGGGCCAGGTAATCGCCGAAGACAAAGCCCAGCAAAGCCATCGAGCCGGTGTGGATGACGGCGAAGCGCGACCAGGCGAACAGCAGGCCCACGCGCGAGCCGTAGGCGCGGTGCAGGAAGTGGTAGTCGCCACCGGCATCCGGGAAGGCAGCGGCCAGCTCGGCAAAGCACAGCGCGCCGATGAAGCTCAGCAGGCCACCCAGCGCCCAGGCGAGGTAGAGCTGGCCGGCGTCGGGCAGCGACTGCGCGACCATCGGCGCGGTCTTGAAGATGCCCGCGCCGATGACCATGCCGACGCAGAGTGCGCCGGCATGCCGGGCGCCCAGGCGGCGCTCGGGCGCGGCGAGGGGCGGGGTGGCATCGACCATGGGCCGGCGATGCTACGGCAAGCCATCAAGACGTCTGGACGTCTATACTCGCAGCGCATTTCACAAGGTTCCCCATGTCCAGGCTACGCCCAGGCCAAGTTCGCGACGCCATTGTCGACGTACTGCAAGCCACCGACTCCGCCTCGGTCAGCCAGATTGCGCTTGGCGTCGAGCAACGCATCGGCCCCGTGCCCGCATCCTCCGTGCGCTCGTATCTGCAGATCAACACGCCCGAGCTGTTTGTGCGCCAGGAGCGTGGCCAGTACGCGCTGGCAGGGTTTGAGCGGGCAGCCGCCAGGCCCGTACTGGCGGCCAAGGCGGCAGACAGCGCCGCGTTCGACGACGGTCGCATCACGCTGCACCGCCAGGACTGCATGGACTGGCTGGCCCAGGCGGCCGAGAACAGCGTGGAGGCCGTCGTCACCGACCCTCCCTACGGCTTGATCGAGTACTCGGACGCCGAGCAGGAAAAGCTGCGTGCGGGACGAGGGGGCGTCTGGCGCATTCCGCCGAGCTTCGACGGCAGCGCACGCGCGCCGCTGCCGCGCTTCACCGTCCTCAAGGAGCGCGAGCTGGCCGAGCTGGACCGGTTCTTCTGCGAGTGGGCGCGCCGCGTCCTCCGCGTGCTGGTGCCGGGCGCCAACGTGGTGATGGCGTCCAACCCGCTGCTGTCGCACATCGTCGCTGGCGCGCTGGCTCGCGCGGGGCTGGAGCGGCGGGGCGAGATCGCCCGGCTGGTCATGACCATGCGGGGCGGCGACCGCCCGAAAGGTGCGCACGAGGAGTTCAAGGACGTAAGCGCCATGCCCAGGTCGCAATGGGAGCCCTGGCTGCTGTTCCGCAAGCCGCTGGAAGGTCGCGTTCAGGACAATCTGCGGCGCTGGAAGACGGGAGGGTTCCGACGCATCAGCGATGAACGGCCGTTCGGCGATGTCATCGAGTCGGCCCCCACGCGGGCCAAGGAGCGCGCCATTGCCGATCATCCGAGCCTGAAGCCGCAGGACTTCATGCGCCGCATCGTTCGCGGTGTCCTACCGCTTGGCGAAGGCGTGGTGCTCGATCCATTCGCGGGCGGCGGCTCCACGTTGGCTGCGGCGATGGCGGTCGGCTATCGGGCGCAGGGCATCGAGCGCGATGCTGACTACTTCCAGCTCGCCAAGCGAGCCATCCCGAAACTGGCGGCGCTTGACGTGGGAGCCTGAGGTCTGCTCAGCCCTGCCGGTAGATCCAGCTTCGGCGCAGCTTGGCGATACCTTGCGCGTGGAGCGTCGCAGTGCGGGTGCCAAGTTCACCCCGGGCATTGCGCCTGAAGTCATCCAGGCCAACCTGCCCGAGGTAGATCTCGGTGAAGGTCATCGGTCGACGGGCGCGCGCCGGCTCGGTCTCGTTGTCGACGGCATAGACGAACACGCACATCCATTGATCGCGCGCGCCATGCGTGTCGACGGCCCCGCCGGCCTTGCGGGTCGTCTTGATCTCCACGCCTTGGTCACCCGCCTTCACCGCGTTGTTTGCATAGTGCCCGCGCACGACCAGATCGGGATGGCCGTTGAAATAGGTGTTCACCGTCAACACCCGCGAATGCTTGGCGAGACTGGCGGTCAGCATGTCCGACAGCACGCCCGACATGATGGCCGGGCGCAAGGTGTCGTCGAGCCGATCCAGGCCCTTGGCCAATAGCGCCGAGTTGACGTCGAAGAAGAAGTCGTAGACGTCCTGGACGGCCGCCTTGAAGTCGTCCAGCCGGAGCTGAAAGGGCAGCTCAAGTGCCGTATTGAAGCCGGACGGATTGGGCGAGTTCCTGATCATGGGCGGCGTACTCATCATGGCGGGACGAGCGCTGGGGGCGCCCTCAAAAACGGGCGCCAGTGTCCGCTAAATCTCGACCTTGCTGCCCAGCTCCACGATGCGGTTGGCCGGCAGGTGCAGGAAATCCGCCGCCGCCGCCGCGTTGCGGTGCATGCTGGCGAACAGCTTCTCGCGCCACAGCGCCATGCCCGAGCCGATGGTCGGGATGATGATGTCGCGGCTCAGGAAGTAGCTGGTCTCCATCTCCTCCAGCTGCACGCCGTGCTTCTTCAGCAACTCCAGCGCCTCGGGCACGTCGGGCTCGTTCTTGAAGCCGAAGTGCAGCGCCACCTGCCAGCAGTTGTGGCCCAACGCCTCAACCTCGCAACGCTTCTCGAAGCCCACCCAGGGCACCTCGTGGTGCTTGACGGTGACGAAGATGTTCTGCTCGTGCAGCACCTTGTTGTGCTTGAGGTTGTGCAGCAGCGCATTGGGCGTGCTGCCCTTCTCGGAGGACAGGAACACGGCCGTGCCGGCAACGCGCGTGGGCGGGTTGATGAACACCGCCTCCAGGAAGGCCGGCAGCTCGATGGCGTCCTGGCGCAGCTTGTCGGACAGCAGCTTGCGGCCCTGCTTCCAGGTCAGCATCAGCGTGAACACGCAGACGCCGATCAGCAGCGGGAACCAGCCGCCGTGCAGCAGCTTGAGCAGGTTGGACGCGAGGAAGGTGACGTCAATGACGAAGAAGATGCCGGTGGCGGCGATGCAAAGCGCCAGCGGGTACTTCCAGCCGTAGCGGATGACGAAGAAGGTCATCACCGTCGTGATGGTCATGTCGATGGTGACGGCCACGCCGTAGGCGCCGGCCAGCTTGCTCGACGAGCCGAAGAACACGACCGCGACGACGACCAACGCGAACAGGCTCCAGTTGATGAAGGGCACGTAGATCTGGCCCGTGTCGCGCACGCTGGTGTGCACGATGCGCAGGCGCGGCATGATGCCCAGCTGGATGGCCTGCTTGGTGACCGAGAAGGCCGCCGTGATGAGCGCCTGCGACGCGACGGTGGCTGCCGCCATCGCGAGCAGGAACAGCGGGATCTCGGCCCACTCGGGCGCCAGCAGGTAGAACGGGTTCTTGATGGCCGCCGGGTCGTTCAACAGCATCGCGCCCTGGCCGAAGTAGTTGATGACCAGCGCCGGCATGACAACGCCATACCAGGCGATGCGGATGGGCTTCTTGCCGAAGTGGCCCAGGTCGGCATACAGCGCCTCGCCGCCGGTGACAACCAGCACGACGGCGCCCAGCGCGACGAAGGCGACCCAGCGGTACTCCAGGCAGAAATTCAGCGCGTAGATGGGGTTGACGGCGGCCAGCACGCGCGGGTTGTCGACGATGTGCGGCAGGCCCAGCGCGGCCAGGCTGGTGAACCACAGCAGCATGACCGGCCCGAAGGCCTTGCCGATGCCGGCGGTGCCGAAGCGCTGCACACCGAACAGGCCGGCCAGCACGATCAGCGTGATGGGCAGCACGGCGTCGTGGTACTGCGGCGCGTAGACCTCGATGCCCTCGATGGCGCCCAGCACCGTCATGGCCGGCGTGATGACGGCGTCGCCGAAGAAGATGGCCGTGCCGAACAAGCCCACCAGCATCAGCACACGGCGCAGCCTGGGTTTGTCGTTCACCGCGTTGGTGGCCAGCGCCAGCATGGCGATCAGTCCCCCTTCGCCGTTGTTGTCGGCGCGCAGGATGAGCAGCACGTACTTGACGGAGACGATGACGGTCATCGTCCAGAACAGCAGCGACAGCACGCCGAGGATGTTCTCCGGCGTGGTGGCGACATGGCCGCCGTGGAAGACTTCTTTGAGGGCGTACAGCGGGCTGGTGCCGATGTCGCCGTAGACGACGCCCAACGCGCCGAGGGTCAGGCCCGCCATGGCCGAGGGGCTGCGGGCCGCTTGGGAAGAACTCACGTCGTGAGGGCCACCGGCTTGGGGTGGCGTTTGTTCGAAAGTCGGGATTCTGCGCCCGGTTTTGGCAATTTGTGCAGCGCAGCAAACCCGCAATTGCAGTGCTTGACGCTTCCGCCCTGCAGGCGTAATCGCAGCCGCGCAGCCGGCTGCTCATTCAGCGACCGCCGTGGAACTGGCTTTGCCAGGCCACTGGCGGTTGCCAAGGCCAGAGGCCTTGTCCTTCGCCAGGCACAACCAGTCCTCAGGACTGCTTGTGTCCGGGCTCAGCCCCCTTGAAGGGGGCGCGCGAAGCGCGTAGGGGGTGAGCCTGTTTATGCCGCTTCGGCTTCAGCCTGCGGGTCAGTCGCCTCCAGCTCGTAGCTGGCTGCCAGCATCGCCAGCCTGCCGATGACGCCATACATGTAGAAGCGGTTGGGCGCGCTGGCGCCGGGCTTCTCGCCGGGACGGGGCAGGTGGGGCGAATCGGCAAAGGCCAGCGGCACGTAGCTGGCGCCGGGGGCGTTGAGGTTCTCGTCGATGCCGCGCTGGGCGTGCACGCGGTAGAAGCCGCCCACCACATAGCGGTCCATCATGTAGACGACCGGCTCGGCGACGGCCTCGTGCACGCGCTCGTGGGTGGGCACGCCCTCCTGGACGATCACTTCCTGACCCAGGTCGGCGGGCAGGTTGCCGGCCAGCGCCTCGATGTCCTTGGCATCGCGCAGCGTCAGCACGCTGCGGCCAAAGCTGCCGACATCGCTCTTGATGACGACGAAGGGCTTCTCGTTGATGCCGTATTCCTTGTACTTGCGGCGCACCTTGGTCAGCTGCGCGTCGGCCGCCGTCTGCAGCGCCTCCAGGCCCTTGCTGCCGTGCAGGTCGACGCTCTGGAAAGACGGCGTGATGAGCCAGGGGTCCATGCCCAGCAGCTTGCCGAAGCGCTTGGCGACTTCCTCGTAAGCGCGGAAGTGCTGGCTCTTGCGGCGCACGCTCCAGCCGGCGTGCAGCGGCGGCAGCAGGTATTGCTCATGCAGGCCCATCAGCTGCGGCGGCGTGCCGTTGGCGAGGTCGCTGTTGAGCAGGATGGTGCAGGGGTCGAAGCCCTTGAGCATGAGCCGGCCGCGCTTGCGCACCAGCGGCTCGAAGACAAGGCTGCCGCCGCTGGCCAGGGCCAGCTCCTCGGGCTCGGTCTGCGCCGGGTCCAGCGCGCCCAGGCGCACGTTCAGGCCGGCCTGCGTGAAGATGCGCACCAGCGTGGCGAGGTGGTCCAGGTAGAAGCTGCAGCGCACGCCGGGCTCGGGGACGAGCAGCAGGTTGCGCGCCTCGGGGCAGATCTTCTCGATGGCCGCCATGGCCGCCTGCACGGCCTGCGGCAGCATCTGGGCGGTGAGGTGGTTGAAGCCGCTGGGGAAGAGGTTGGTGTCCACCGGCGCGAGCTTGAAGCCGGCGTTGCGCAGGTCGACCGAGGCGTAGAAGGTGGGCGTGTGCTCCATCCATTCGAGCCGGAACCAGCGTTCCGTGGCCGGCATGGACTCCAGCACGCGGGCCTCCAGCTCGTTGATGGGGCCGTTCAGGGCGGTGATCAGATGGGGAACCATGGCCGGATGATCTCAAACTCGCAGACCGGGCCAACTGGGGGCGGCCGCGCGGATCACAAGACACCGTCGGCGCACAGCGTGCGGCCGCGGCCGGCGTGCTTGGCGCGGTAGAGCTGGTCGTCGGCCCGCTTGATGGCGGCGGCCAGCGTCTCGCCGGGCTGCACGCGCACCGCGCCGGCGCTGAAGTCGACGACAAAACCCAGGCTGGCCTCGCAGCGCCGCCGCAGCGCCTGGTGCAGCCGCGCGTCGAGCCGGCTGAAGGCCTCGGGGTCGCAGTGGCGCAGCAGCAGGCAGAACTCCTCGCCGCCGTAGCGGCCGAGCAGGTCGCTGGCGCGCAGTTCGCCGCGCAGCACCTCGCCGGCCAGCTTCAGCACCTCGTCGCCGACCGGGTGGCCGCGCTCGTCGTTGATGAGCTTGAAGTGGTCCAGGTCCAGCATCAGCAGCACGGTGGCGTCGTCCGCCGTGCCACCCGCCGCACCCAGAGCGCGGCCGGCGCGGTTCATCCACTCGCGACGGTTCAGCAGGCCGGTCAGCGGGTCCAGCGACGCCAGCCGCACGAGCGCCTGCTCGGCGGCGTCCCGATGGGCCAGCAGGAAGCCCATGGTGCCCAGCACCAGGCTGGCGTTGAGCAGCATCAGCGAGGCGAAGTTCAGCGGATGGGGCGCGATGAAGCGCGGGTAGACCTCGGGCCAACCCAGCACGAGTGCGGCGCGGCCCAGCGTGAACAGCGCGTTGGCCATGGCGGCCGCGCCGCACAGCCAGCGCCAGCGCACGCGCCCGGCGCCGCGCAGCAGCAGGCCGCTGCCCCACAGGATCTGCAGGCCGATGACCAGGTTGGTGATGCCGGTGGCGAGCTTCTGGTCGCCGTAGATGACCGCATGCACGGCGCCCAGCAGCAGCGGCGGCAGCAGCAGCGCCCAGGCCGGCGTCCGCAGGCTCAGGAAGCGCCCGACGGACAGCACCATGGCGGCGGCCGAGCCGCTCAGCGCCATGACGCCAAGCGTCGCCAGCAGCTGCGGCTGCGCCCGGGTCGCGACGATCAGCAAGCCGAACCCCAGCGCCTGGCCCAGCAGCATGAACTGCCAGGCCTGCAGGCCGCTGCGCGAACGGATGCCGACACCGACGAACAGCGCCAGCATCATCAGCAGCGCATTGACCAGCACCGCCGCGAGCAAGGTGATCACGTCCATGCCGGCCAGCATAACGACCGGTCTGCAGACGCCCATGAAAAAGCCGCCCCGTGGGGCGGCTCGGTGTGACGAAGGCCCGGCGCGAGCCGGTCCTCTGTATCACTTGTGGTAGGCCGTCTCGCCGTGCGAGCTGATGTCCAGACCTTCGCGCTCTTCCTCTTCGGTCACGCGCAGGCCGATGGTCAGGTCGACCAGCTTGTACGCGACCACCGAGACGACGCCCGACCAGACGATGGTCAGCAGCACGGCCTTGGCCTGGATCCACACCTGGCCGGCGATGGAGTAGGCCTCCGGCGCGACCATGGCGACCGTCGTCCAGTCGGCGACGGCGCTCGGGCCACCCAGGTTGGGGCTGTTGAAGACACCCGTCAGCAGCGCGCCGACGATGCCGCCGATGCCGTGGACGCCGAACACGTCCAGCGAGTCGTCCGCACCCAGCATCTTCTTCAGGCCCGACACACCCCACAGGCAGGCGAAGCCAGCGACCAGGCCGATGACCAGGCCACCGCCGATGCCGACGTTGCCGGCAGCCGGCGTGATGGCGACGAGGCCGGCGACGGCACCCGAGGCAGCACCCAGCATCGAGGCCTTGCCCTTGAGCAGCGCCTCACCCACGCACCAGGCCAGCACCGCAGCAGCCGTGGCAGCCAGGGTGTTGAAGAAGGCCAGGGCAGCGAAGCCGTTGGCTTCCAGCGCGGAGCCGGCGTTGAAGCCGAACCAGCCCACCCACAGCAGCGAGGCACCAACCATGGTCAGCGTCAGGCTGTGCGGCGTGAACTGCTCGCGGCCGTAGCCGACGCGCTTGCCGACCATGTACGCGCCCACCAGGCCAGCGACGGCCGCGTTGATGTGCACCACCGTGCCGCCCGCGAAGTCCAGCGCGCCCCACTGCCAGATCAAACCGGCCTTGCTGGTCATCTCTGCAGCGACTTCAGCCGAGCTGTAGGCATCCGGGCCCATCCAGTACCAGACCATGTGAGCGATGGGCAGGTAGCTGAACGTGAACCACAGCGTCAGGAAGGCGAGCACGGCGGAGAACTTCATGCGCTCGGCGAAGGCGCCGATGATCAGGCAGGCGGTGATGCCGGCGAAGGTCGCCTGGAAACCCGCGAACACGATCTCGTACATCGGCGTGCCCTTGCTGAAGGTCGCGCCCAGTGCGAAGGTGCCGGCCGCGTTGTCCCACAGGCCCTTCATGAACAGCCTGTCGGTGCCGCCGATGAAGGCATTGCCCTCGGTGAACGCGAAGCTGTAGCCGTACAGCACCCACAGCACCACCATCAGCGAGAAGCCGACCATGACCTGCATCAGCACCGACAGCATGTTCTTGCTGCGCACCAGGCCGCCGTAGAACAGCGCAAGACCCGGCACCGTCATCATGATGACGAGCAGCGTGGACACCATCATCCACGAGGTATCACCCTTGTTGGGTGCGGGCGCGGGGGCCGCAGCCGCAGCGGGCGCTGCCTCGGCCGGGGGCGTGGCGGCAGGCGCGGAGGCCGCGTCGACCGCTGCAGTGGCAGTGGCCGCAACGGCAGCGGCGGGCGCCGAGGCGGCGTCCTGGGCCCAGGCGGCCGGCGCGAGCAGACCCGCCGCGAGGGCGAGGCCGGCAAGGAGTTTCTTCATTTGAGGGTTCTCCAAACGGTTGTTATGGACGCGCGCTTCAGAGCGCGTCGTTGCCGGTTTCGCCGGTGCGGATGCGGACGACCTGGTCCAGCGGCGACACGAAGATCTTCCCGTCACCGATCTTGCCGGTACGCGCCGACGACTCGATGGCCTCGATGACACGGTCGACGACGTCGTCGTTCACGGCGGCTTCGATCTTGACCTTGGGCAGGAAGTCGACGACGTACTCCGCACCGCGGTACAGCTCGGTGTGGCCCTTCTGGCGGCCGAAGCCCTTGACCTCGGTGACCGTCAGCCCCTGCACGCCGATGGCGCTCAGGGCCTCACGCACCTCGTCGAGCTTGAACGGCTTGATGACGGCAGTGATCAGTTTCATGGGGTTCTCCTGGCGCGGTGGATCAGAAGGCGTACTTGAGCCCGACGACGACGCCGGATTTGCCCAGGAACTTGTCCTTCACGGTGTAGAAGCCCTTGTCGGCATCGGTGCCGATGACGGCGAGGCTCGGAGTCAGCGCGCCAAACGACTTGGACAGCGTCAGCGAGTAGTCGGTGTAGGTGGCCGGGCCGCCCACCGGGCCCTTGATCTTCTGGTGGCCCACGTGCGGCGCCAGCATCCAGCCATCGGCGACCTCGAAGCTGGCGGACACGTCCAGGTAGCCGCTGCTCTTGCTGTCGGGGTTGCCGAAGGTGTCGGTCAGCGCATGCGAGTACTTGACGGTGACCGGGCCGAAGCTCAGTGCGCCGTACAGCTCGAAGGTATTGGCGCTGACGGCGAGCTTGTTGCTGGGGTAGTAGTACTGCAGGCCGCCGACATCCAGCGTCAGGCCCGGAGCGACCTCGCCCTTCCAGCCGCCGTAGACGTCGATCTCGACCTCGGAGTCACCGCCGACGTCCTTGATCCACTTGATCGACGACGCCCAGGCACCAATGTAGAAACCACCCGGCGCAGCGTAGTCCAGGCCGCCTTGCACGGCGGGCTTCAGGCGCGTCTGCGAGATGCCGCGATAGCGGTAGTCGCTGACGACGCTGGCATTGAACGTCAGCGGCGAGGCCTCCTGGGCGAAGGCCGGCAGTGCCGTGGTCAGCGCCAGTGCGATCAGCGAAGGGGAAAACTTCATGGCGGGGGCTCCTGTTTGAAATGAGGGGGTGACAGTCCGGCGATTCATTGCAGCTTCCGTGCCAAGTCGTCCGCCCTCGGGCGGCCGCACAAATCTGGGCCGAAGGCGCCCGCAACGCACACACACGCACCAAATACGATCCATTCGAGCCACTTTAAGCACCTCAACAGTG
Source organism: Pelomonas parva (assembly GCF_043555835.1). Classification (NCBI taxonomy): domain Bacteria; kingdom Pseudomonadati; phylum Pseudomonadota; class Betaproteobacteria; order Burkholderiales; family Sphaerotilaceae; genus Roseateles; species Pelomonas parva. The sequence continues at coordinate 159,786 of NZ_JBIGHV010000009.1, forward strand.
CATCCGAGGGAAATACACCCCCTGACTGTCGCTGGCATCGGCGGCTAGACTGCCCCGCTGCTGCCCTGCCTCCCGATGAGCCTCGCCACCGTCCACTCCCGGGCCCTCGACGGCCTGGCCGCCGCGCCGGTCACGGTGGAGGTGCATCTCGCCAACGGTCTGCCGAGCTTCACGGTCGTGGGCCTGGCGGACACCGAGGTCAAGGAAGCCCGCGAGCGCGTGCGCGCCGCGCTGCAGAACAGCGGCCTGGGCTTCCCGGCCAACAAGCGCATCACCGTCAACCTCGCACCCGCCGACCTGCCCAAGGAAGGCGGCCGCTTCGACCTGCCGATGGCGCTGGGCCTGCTGGCGGCCAACGGCCAGCTGGACATCGCCGCGCTCGCCCGCTTCGAGTGCGCGGGGGAGTTGTCGCTGGCCGGTGAGCTGCGACCGGTGCGCGGCGCCCTGGCGATGGCGCTGGCACTGCGCCAGGATGGTGCAAACCGTGGGCCAGCGCCGCCGAGGCCGCGCTGGTGGACGGCCTGACCGTGCGTGAAGCCAGGCATCTGCTGGACGTGGTCGCCGCGCTGCAGCCCGGCGGCGAGGCCTTGCCCCGCGCTGCGGCGCTGCCGCGCGAGGTACGGCGCGGCCTGCCCGACCTGGCCGACATCAAGGGCCAGGCTGCGCCCAAGCGGGCGCTGGAGATCGCGGCGGCCGGCGGGCACAGCCTGCTGATGGTCGGCCCGCCGGGCACCGGCAAGTCCATGCTGGCGCAGCGTCTGCCCGGCCTGTTGCCAGCGTTGGACGACGAAGCGGCGCTGGAGTCCGCCGCCGTGCTCAGCCTGGCAGGCCAGTTCGACCTCGCGCGCTGGGGCCAGCGGCCGTTTCGGGCACCGCATCATTCGGCGTCCAGCGTCGCGCTGGTGGGTGGTGGCTCGCCGCCCCGGCCGGGCGAAATCTCCTTGTCCCAGCATGGGGTGCTGTTCCTGGACGAGCTCCCGCTTAGGGTTGAAAAATTTTGTCTGTCCAGAGTTGAGGGGGTACAGGGGGACGCGGAGTTATCCACAGGCGCTGATGTCTCAGTTGAGGTGATCGCAAGCAGCACAGGCGCGCGCTTTGCAGGTCGGCACTGCCGCACGACTGGACCACGAGTGGCGATTCACGAGGAGCAGTTCGGTCTTCATCACAATTGGCAAGTGGCGAAGCCTGCGCTGATGTGCGCTGGAGGATGTTGATCCCAACGCCGCGAGCCATGGTTAAGGAAAGGCGCGCCGATAACGCACTGTCAAGGCACCGCGCTGACGCGGGTTGCCCTCCCGCGCAAACATCCCCCTACCTGGAAGCGGCATAGTTGCGCCGAGCAAAACTAGTCTGGAAGGAGGGGGCATGGAAACGAAATCGGGCGCGGCAGCAATCGGCGCCATGGCGGCGCTCGTCGCTGCTGTGGCAGCATGGTGGTGCTGGTGGTGGTTCGGTGCCGCCTACGTGGTGCGGCATTGGAAGTCAGACGGGGATCCGGCACTGGCCGACCTTGGGCTCGCCGGCGACATGTTCGGCGGTTTCAGCGCCCTGTTCTCTGCGTTGGCGTTCGTCGGTGTGGTCACCGCCGCCTACCTGCAGCGTGAAACCATCAAGCTGCAGCGCATCCAGATGCAACGCGCCGAAGCTGAGGCACAGGAAGCCAGGACACGCGCGAGGGAGGACGCAGCGAGAGCCGCAGCAGCGCAGGCTCGCCAAGCCTTCGAGCCGCTGTTTTTCCAGCTCGTCGAACTGCTGCGCAGCCAGTCCGACCAGATCCAACTGAGGGTGGACACAGAGGCGACTTCCACCATGCACTTCCCAGCCGCGCTTGAGGTGGTGCGCACCCGCGCGGAGGAAACTTGGAAGCGGGCCGTGGACAAGAAATTGCAGGAGCAGGGACTGGCCAAGCTGTCCGAGACCTACAGCGCCTTCTATTCGCGCAACGAGAGCCGGCTCGGACCGTATTTGCGCACGCTGTATCACACGCTCAAGCTCATCGACAGGTCAGAGCTGCCCGACGACGAGAAGGTGGACTACGCAAACATCCTGCGAGGCTTGCTGTCGCGAGACGAGCTATTGCTGGTAATTCTGAACTGCTCATCCGGGTGGGGCGTCGGCCTGAAGCAGTACATCGAGAAGTACGGTGTTCTGAAGCACATCACGCGCGCCGATGATCGGCCGACCCTGGATGAAGACCTCGCTCGCTTGACGTTCGCATCGACGGCGACTATGGCCTATGAGGACCGCCGCCGCCACTGGAACGGCGAAGGCTGGCAGGCCAGTTGACCCGCCGTGAGATATCTCGGCTTTGGGTCGCGCCAAGCAGTCGCATGCCTCAGTCGCCTGCGGCAAAGCGTGCAGCGCGCTCCTCTGCCCGACGACGTTCCGTGGCGACCTGAAGATCCGCGCGCCGAGCCAGCGCCACCGCGAACACACGTACCTCATCGCGCGGATCCGCCTGCCATGCCTTCATCCAATCGTGCAGCCGCTGGTACGCGTCTGCAATCGCGTAGGCGCCGCCAAACACGCCCGATGGACTGAGTGCCACCTCCACTTCCCTCAAGACGTCCTCGTCCTTGGTGCTGGCGATGATGTCTCTACAAAGCTCGTGGGTGTCCGGATGCCCGCGATAGGGCCGCAGGAGCTCGGCCACCAGCTGCTGGTCGAGTGCATCCCCAGACGCCATAAGTTTGCGCAACGCCAAATCGAGCGCGGGCAGGTAGTCTGGAAAAACGTTGGACACCAGGTTCTGCCGGCGGAAGTAGTGCTGCCTGGGGTCTTCTCGATACAGCGTCTTGGCCGTTTGGATCAGGTAATCGGCCTCACCGCGCAGGGTCTCTTTCAGGAAGGCGAACGAGCCAGGCAAGGCTTCGTAGCTGCGGTCCGCATCGCGCGCGTCACGCGACCGATTGGCGAACAGGTCGATCACAAGGCGCGGCCAGTCGACTGCCATCGCCGAGATGATTTGCTCTGAGCGGAAGTCCAGCCGTTGCAGCGGCCTCAGCGCTTCAAGGACCAATTCAATTTCGGCCTTCGGCCGGTCCTTGAAGATCCCCGGCTTCTTGGCGCGAGCCCAGACGAACTGCACCCAGCGCGTGTCGCTGGCGACGGTGAGGAAGCGGACCGCATCTAGGAACAGCGCCCACAGCTCGTCCGGGTCGTCCCCAACCGGGCCGAGGTTCGTCAACGCGGGCATCGACCTCACGACGCTGTCTCTGTCCTTGAGCGCCATAGCGCGCCGGACGGTGCGCGCCCGCAGTGTCGGGTCCAAGGGATCAGCGTGTTCCAGGTATCGGGCGATGGCGCCGATGTAGCGACCGTTGTCCAACCAGCCATCGATCAGCGTCTGAAGATCCTGGCGACGACCGCTTTTCTCGATGCCAATCAGCAATGATGGAAGGAACAACTCCAACTCGGGAGGGAGGTCGCGCACATATCCCAAAGCGGTGGAAGGTTTTACCGTGCCGAGCTCCTGCAAGAAGTCGTGCAGCGGCGGAAACATCGCCGCGTCGTTTGTCGGCACCGTCGCGCAACGCACAAGGAAACCGAGCCACCAGGCCACATTCGCTTCAGTGATGCCATCGACATACGTTCGGCGCTCGGCGGCCCGGTACTCGTCGGTACCTTCGATCATGAATTCGCGATCGGTCCAGGCCGGTGGAAACACCGATTCATAGCCCATCAGCACCTTGAACGCCACGAAGTCCGTGTCGCGGTTCAGCGTTTCCCGGAAGCGCACCAAGGCCGCTTCGAGCAGGCCGCGCGCGCCGACGTCCTCGCAAGGAAACGTGCCGCCGGCTGGAACGACGTAGTGCCCGTGGTCGATCAGCGCGTTGTGTTCTAGGTGCTGTCGCAGGGCCATCGACAAGATGTCCGCAAACTCGGTGTAGATGTCGTAGATCGTCGCCGTCTCCCTGACGATCAGCGCCATCCCATCGGGTGACGCTCCCAGATGCGTCATTGCCGACGCGGGCGACAGGTGGCGGATCACCTCTTCGCGCTCGGCGTCAGTCGTGCTCTTGGCGAGCAGCGTCTTCAGCAGCCCGATGGCCTGGCCGCGGATGGCTTCCAGCTCTTCGGAATATGGGATGTGCCCGCGGCGGATCTCCGCGCCTTCAGCGACGCGCCGCACGGATTCGGCGATGGGGTTCAGCATCGACTGCAGCGCCCGCAGCACGAGCGGCCGCAAGGCCACCAGCTTAGCCTCGTCGAGCGAGACCAGTTCGCCAATCACGATGGCCTGCACCACCGGCCGATCCACCTGCATCCAGACTTCCAGGTTGTTCTCGGCCAGCCGATGCACTGATTCCAGGATCAGTTGTCTTTCCTGATCGGTGACCGCCCCTGGATATAGGTCGACTAGCGCAAGCCAGGCGTCGCGCGTCCCTTTCTCATCCTGATACCGAACCACGTCCAACACGCTGAGTGCCAGCTTGGTCACAGCCTCGCTCGTCTTGCCAGGGATCCGGCCGTAGGGCGTCTCGATATCCAGTACCGCAGTGTGTCGGCCAACCTTGATCGCCTGGACAACGGCTTCGCGGATTTCCGCGTGCACGAGCTCCAGCTCGTCGTAGAGCGGCAGAACCAGGTCGAGATACCGATTCAGGATGTCGTGGCGCCTGTTGTTGTCGGTGCTGGCGGCGAGCGCCCCAAGAGGGTCGCTCTCGAGCAAGGCCTTCCCCTTGGTGAGCTGCTCGAAGTCGCGGGCGACCTTGTCGAATTCGTGGCCCGCCGGCAGCAGGTACTCGCGCATGATCTTTGTCATGCGGTCGTCGATGCTCTGCATCTGGTGCGTGCCGAATCCTTTCAGCCCGGGGCGTTTGTAGATGATGTCGTGGCCCATCTCGGACCAGGCGTGGTTGAGCGAGGTCTGCACCTGGATCTCACAAACTAAATCCCTTAGGAGCGCGTGCTCTGGAAGGTCGACCAGGGGAGACTTCAGTTTGACGACGTAGTTGTGCGACCTAAACAGGTCCGCCGATTCCGCGTCATCGGTCTTCGGGTGATGGAACTTCGTCCTAACCCAGATGATCTCGAAGTTCTCATCGATGAGATTGCTCTTCAGGAACTCGCTGAGATGGGAGTTGCTGTAGAAAATGATTCGGCAACCGGCAAGATCCTTGATGGCCTGTGTCACATCTTTGAGCAGATCGTCCTGCTTCGCCAGCTTGGTGCGCAGGGAGTCAGGTCCCTTGGCACGGCGCTGGATCTCCTGGATACGCAGATGCGGCGCGCTGCGTGACAGCGCCGCTTTCAGGATGGCCGCGACGGTCTCAGACAGCTCTTGATAGAGAAGATGGCCACCGTGGGTGTATTCGTCGATGTTCATGTTTCGCCGCGGCAAAGGTAGGCGCCAGACGGCGCGGCCTGGGATTTTCAGCGACGGGCCTGGCTTAGGCGAAGCATCAGCCGAGACGTGAACTATGAGTGGCTAACGAAACCTTCCATCAGCCTCAGTTCAAGCATTGTTGAGGCCGATCGCTTTTGGGCGGAACAGGCGCACGTTTAGATAGACTCCCGCACCCACAACTCGGAGTCTCGAATGGCATCTTCACTCGTCAAGCTGAAACAGCAGATTGAGAAGCTTCAGAAACAGGCCGACGCCGTGCAGGCGACTGTTGTTGGGCGAATCAGGCGAGAGATCGACCAGCATGGCCTGACAGTCGAGCAGCTGTTCGGCTCGTCGAGCGCTGCGTCCGCCGGCGGCGGCAGGAAGGTGCAGTCGAAGAAGAGTGGTGCTGTAGGGGCCGGCAAACCGGACAAGTACGCTGACGATCAAGGCAACGGATGGCACGGCGTCGGCAAGCGCCCTCAGTGGCTCAAGGATGCACTTGAAGGTGGGCGTTCGCTTGACGATTTCCTGGTTGGCGCCAACAGGACTGCGCCCGCGGCCCGCAGGGCGGCCGCTTGGAAGAAGATGGCGCCGAAAACCAATGGCAAAGCCGTAGTCGCCAAGAAGACTGCCAACACTGCCAAGGCAGCGAAGCCTGCGGGCAAAGCGCCCGTGGCGAAGAATGCAAAGGCTATATCGGTCAAGAAAGCGGCGCGAGCCACGCCTGCGAAGAAGACCGGGGCGAAGGCCGTCGAGGCTGCCAACTCGTCGACAGCTTAGCTTTGCGGGGCGACTTTTTGGTCGACCGCGTCGCGCATGGCGATCTCACAACTGCTTGCGGGGCATCGGATCGGGCGCCGCCCCTAGTTTGCTAGTGGAGATCCCCTCCGCTCGATTCGACGCTAGCTGCTCTAAGTGCAGCCCGGTCGTCCCAAAGATTGATGATGCCAGGGGTAGAGATCTGCCAGAACGTCACGCTTGCCGTCTAGGCTGGTCTTCGTGACCACAGGGGAGAACACGATGAAGGCATCTTTTCGCCAGTGGTTCACATGGGCGCTGCTCGGCATGGGCTCAACAGCTTGCCTGGCTGCGGAGCCGCTGGATCAGGTGAACGCAGTGCTGTGGCAGCAGCGAAGCGTCGAGTACGCTGCCTCCACCCTTCAGGTGTACCGGCAGGCGACGCTGGCCCTTGAGGAGGCAGTTCGGACATGTGATCGCAAGAAGAACCGTCTCAAGGGATGTGTGCCAGTCGCGATGGAGCAGCTCAAGCTCCGCCCGGCTGAACTATCACGGATGAAGGCTGCCGTGATCCTGGATCTGGACGAGACAGCACTCGACAACTCGCCCTTCCAAGGTGAACTTCAACGCACAGGCGACGACTTCAATGCCGGCAAGTGGGCGCAGTGGGTCGAGCTTTCTGCGGAAAAGGACGCCAAGGCGCGATTCCATCGACTTTCGCTACCTGGCGCTGCCGAGTTCACACGCAGAGCCCAAGAGCTCGACGTCGACGTGTTCTACATCACCAACCGTGAATGCGCCGGCGAGGCCACGCGGGACAAGTGCCCCGCGCTCAAGCAGACGATGGCCCTGATGGAGCGGGAAGGCTTTGCCCGGGCGACGGACGAGAAGGCCTTCCTCTTCTCGACCGGCGGTGTGACGGACAAGACCATCCGCAGGGAGAGTGTGGCCAACCTCCCCAGGCGGATCGTCATGCTCGTCGGCGACGACCTGGGCGACTTCGTCGGTTCGAAGCTTCGCGGAGACCTCCGCGCGGGCAAGAAAACGGACGAGAAAAAGGCCGACTTGGTGCACGTCGGTGAGCAGTGGGGGCGCAAGTGGTTCGTCGTGCCCAATCCCACCTACGGTTCCTGGGAGCGCTACTTGGCCAGCGCCGCGAATGAGACCTGTCCGAAGGCCATGGATTCAAGTGCTGAGGCCCAGTTCGCCGCGCGTACTGCATGCCGCCTCATCAAGGCGAGAGCCAAGGATGGTTTGGTGCAGTCGATGACGGAGGTGACTCTGCGAGTCGCCACCTGGAACCTCGGGTGGCAAGTGGCGAAGGCCGAGCTCGATCCGTGGATCGCCACCTGCTCGAAGATGTACGTGAAGAACGCGACGACCAAAGCCTGGGATCCCGTTCCCGACGGCACCGCTGGCGCGACCCTTGGGTGGCTCATCAGCGAGTCGCGGGCCGTGATTGTCGGCAACGACCTGTCCGTCATGCCGCCCTGCAACACGTACCAGGATGCAGCGCGCAAGGGCATCGCGGTCACGCCGCCGGCCTACGAGAAGCGAAATCGGCAGATCGCGGAAATCCTCTCCCGCGATGTCAAGGCAGATGTCATTGCCTTCCAGGAAGTCTCCGGCGTCGCCGCGGTGCGCGAGGCGCTGGGGACGGCGGCAGATGACTACAACGTCTGTTCCTTCGAGCCCAAGTTCAAGATTCAGCGCTTGGCCTTTGCTTGGCGCAAGAGCTTCGGCCCAGCCGTGGAGGCTTGCTCGGACATTGCTGCGTTCACCATCCCCACGCTTCCACCTCAGGAGCAGGTGCGACCGGGGTTTGCGGTCACGTTAAAGATCGGCGGCAAGGCGATCCGGTTCCTGACGGTCCACCTGAAATCCAGCTGCGTGTCACCGCTGGACAGGGATAAGAAGAGCATGGATGACGACGAGGCATCTAAGGACTGCAAGGTTCTTCAACAGCAGGTGCAGCCGCTGGAGGACGTCTTTGAGCATCTCGCCGATGGCGTTGACAACTTCGTCGTGCTGGGCGACTTCAACCGAAACCTCTGGCACGAGGCGAACAAGGTCGTCGGCGCCGAGGCGGCGCGGAGCGACCAGTCGACCGATCTGCAAAGTCCGCGACCTGCCAATGTGCGGGCGCGCAACCTCCTACTCGAGGTGAACGACGGCAAGCCGGCGGGTTCGAAGGCAGTGCTGCTTGCAGCGCACTGCCCGGGCGACGCTGCAGTTCAGGCAGCGTGTGAGAAGTCCAAGACTGCCGTCCTCACGTCAGCTGAGTCCGGACTCCTGACGAAGGCAACGGGGCTTGGCTGTCGAAACCCCGTTGGCCTCGACCACGTGCTGGTGTCGGAGAGCCTGGCTCGCGCCGTGGGCTCCATCTCCAAAGTGTCTATCGGCGCGCTGGGCGGATCGAAGTCGCCCAACCCGCCCAGCTTCCCGGAGCCCCTGCTTGCGACCTCAGATCATTGCCCAACGGTGGTTGAGCTAGCGTGGTAACGCCACCCACGGCGGTGGGCATCGCAGTAAGCGTGGCCTCACGGCCCTCTACCGTGGCGGTGGTGTCGTGAGCAAGATCGGCTGATCCTGCGCACGCCGAGATGGTGTGCATCAGGCATCGCTAACGCACACCATGGCCGATCAAGACACACCCTCCAAGCGCCGCAGGCGCGACCACAGCCCCGAGCTCAAGCGCGAGTTGGTCCGGCAATGCCTGCTGCCCGGTGCTTCGGTCTCCAGCATCGCGATGGCCCACGGCATCAACGCCAACCTGGTGTTCAAGTGGCGCCGTGAACATCGCGCTGTCGAGGCCACTGGCTTAGGACCTGCGCAAGCGTCGGCGCCGCAGCTGCTGCCGATCACGCTCGCCTCGGCCACGCCGAGCGACCCGGTGTCGGCACCTCCCGTGCCCACATCGTGCGCGACCCGCACCACCGCCGGCAGCATAGAACTTGACTTCGCTGGTGCCCGGCTGCGACTGCGAGGCGCCGTCGACCAGGAGAGTCTTGTGGCGCTGCTCTCTGCGTTGCGCAGCCTCGCATGATCGGCCTGCCATCGGGCACGCGTGTGTGGCTCGTCGCCGGCCATACCGACATGAGGAAGGGCTTCGACGGTCTGGCCGCCGTGGTGCAGACGGCATTGGCGGAGAACCCGTTCGACGGCCATGTGTTCGTGTTCAGGGGGCGGCGCGGCGACATCATCAAGGTGCTGTGGTTCGACGGCCAGGGATTGATGCTGCTGGCCAAGCGCCTGGAGCGCGGTCGCTTCGTCTGGCCCCAGGCCGTCGACGGGCGCGTTGCACTGTCCGCAGCCCAGCTGTCGATGCTGCTGGAAGGCATCGACTGGCGCATGCCTACTCGCACGAGCTCACCCCAATTGGCTGCGTAGGTGATGCCTTCTCGGGAGTGATCCCGATGCCAACACGGGTGACCCTGTCGCACACTGAGGTCCGTGCCGCAAGACACCGACCCGATCAGCCAACTGCCCGACGACGCGCAGCTGCTCAAGCAGCAATTGCGCGTCAGCGCCAACGAGGTGCAGCGGCTCAAGCTGATGGTCGACAAGCTCAAGCTGCAACTGGCACGCCGCACGCGCGCGCAGTTCGGCGTCTCCAGCGAGCGATTCGATCTGCAGGCCAGCCTCATCGAGCCGGTGGCGTTGGAGCAGCTGCCCGTGCGCAAGCCCAACACGCCGGCCGCCAATGCAGGCAGCGTCGACCGCAGCTTGCCGGAACACCTGCCTCGCGAACAGCGCGAGATTCGTCCTGACACCAGCGCTGCGCATCACGACGCTGCCGGCCAGTCCTGCGGCTGCACCGCCTGCGGTGGCCGGCTGCGCAGCATCGGCGCCGACGTGTCTGAGCACCTGGAGTACGTGCCGGCTCGCTTCAAGGTCATCCGCACCGTCAGGCCCAAGTTGGCGTGCACGAAGTGCGAAGCCATCTTCCAGGCCAGTGCACCAAGTCGACCGATCGCGCGAGGCCTGGCAGGGCCGGCGCTGCTGGCCCATGTGGCGGTGTCCAAGTATTGCGATCACTCACCCCTGCACCGCCAGAGCCGCATCTACGCTCGCGAAGGCGTCGAGATCGATCCCAGCACGATGGCCGGCTGGGTGGAGCAGCTTCACACCTTGTTCGATCCCTTGCTTGCGGCACTGGGCCGTCACGTTCTGCACGCGGCCAAGGTGCACGCAGACGACACGCCGGTCAAGGTGCTGGCGCCAGGCGAAGGCAAGACCCGCACCGGCAGGCTGTGGGTTTATGTGCGCGACGACCGGCCCTCGGGCGACAGCGCGCCGCCGGCCGTCTGGTTCCGCTACTCGGCCGACCGCAAGGGCGAGCACCCGCAGCGCCACCTGCGTGACTTCCGAGGCATCCTGCAGGCCGATGCCTACGGTGGCTGGAACGCGCTCTACGACGGTGGCCACGTGGTCGAAGCGGCATGCTGGGCTCACGCGCGACGGCCGTGGTGGGACCTGTACGAACAGCACCGTGACGACACCGGACTGGCGGCGCAGGCGCTGCAACACATCCAAGGGCTGTATGCCGTCGAAGCCGACATCCGAGGTCGTCCACCGGAGGTGCGACGCCAGCAGCGCCAGGCGCGGGCCGGCCCCTTGCTGGAGAAGTTCCACCTCTGGCTGCAGGGCGTGCTGACCCAGGTGTCGACGAAGTCGGAGTTGGCCAAGGCCGCCCGCTACAGCCTGGCGCGCTGGAAGGCGTTGACGCGCTACGTGGACGACGGTCGCATCGAGATCGACAACTCAGCGGCCGAGCGCGCGCTGCGCGGCGTTGCGCTCGGGCGCGGCAACTACCTGTTCATGGGCTCGAACGCGGGTGGAGAACGCGCGGCGTCGATGTACAGCCTGATCGAGACCGCCAAGCTCAACGGGCTCGATCCCGAGGCCTATCTGCGCGAGGTGCTGGAGCGGATCGCCGACCATCCGGTGAACCGCATCGACGAGCTGCTGCCGTGGTCGATCGCAGCGCAGCACACGCTTGCACGCGCTGCCTGAAGTCCAGCGGGCTGCGGCCCTGGCAACATTCATCCATGGCTGAAGACGACATCGCCTCGCGCATGGTCGAGGCACTGCAAGACGCGCCGAGCATGCAGCTGTACCAGATGCGCGCGCTCATCGATGTGCTGCTGGACGACCCCAAGCGCGAGATGGCGGCGCGCATGAAGCTGCACTTGGGGCAGGCCGTGCAGTTCATCGACCATCGCACCGGGCAGGTCCGCCACGGCAAGCTCATCGCGCGGCACGACAAGCAGGCGACCGTGCTCGAAGAAGAAGTGCGCCGAACCTGGAAGATTCCGTACGTCGCGATCGACAGCCTCACGACTGAACCCGGAGTGCAGGCCTACGAGCCGCCGCCGGAGCCTGCCGTGCAGACGGCGAACGCCGCCTTCAAGGTCGGCGACAAGGTCACCTTCGACGACGCCAAGGGGACGGCGCTGGTCGGCATCGTTACTCGGGTCAACCGGCGCACCGCGACGCTGCAAGCCATGGACGGCCGCAACTGGCGCGTCGGCTTCGAACTGCTGCGTCACGTCCTCGACGTCTAGGTCAAGAGGGTGGTGAGGCGACGCTTACGCATCGCATGGCGTTGTCCAAGGACCTAAGGTCTGCGGCGAGCGTCGTGGCTACCTTTCCGGTGGCCAGTGGATGATTTGCCAGCGAAGGTCCACTTGAGTTTTGGCGGCGACGATTGCTCGAGCCTCGTGTTCAAAGTCGTCGAAGAATGTGCGTAGCGGCTCATACGACTCCATGGCGGTGGCGGGATCAATGACGATGAACTTCGTGCTGTCAAACTTCCCGTCGCCGACCGCGCCGATCAGAAGTCGCGCGTGCGAGCTCAGGCCATCGCCGGTGCTGACCCAGATCGGTCCGGCGAACTTGAGCCAATCGAGAAACGCTTCCAGCATGTAGCTGGCTGGCGGCTCGGCCACCAGCCCGGCCGCCGCGACGAACCGAAGTTCCTGCCCTCCCGGCAGTCCCGATCCCGCACGTTGCAAACCCGCCCAGGGCTCGCCCAGCGCAGCGACCGCTTGTTGTTCCGTAAGGGTGCGCGACAGTTTCCAGCTCAACAGCATGGCGTACACAGCGGCCCAGCAATTCATGGGTCCGGTCTGGCGTAACACCGGCACGGCGTGCCGAACAATGTCGGGCCCAAGTCGATCCTTGCGGCGTAGCCAATGGACACCGCCCGCTGCGAGGAGAGCTGCAGCAGCCGCTATCGAGCCGATGACGCGACGTTTCACTCAGTCCGCGACGACAAGAACGGGTTTGCCAGGCTCGATGAGCCGAGCCCGACTGATGGTTCCGGTGGCTGGCAGCCCGACCCCCTCATAGGCGGCCAGAGCCATGTCGTCGCGGATGCCCCAATAGAGGTGCTTGCCTGTCACGCTGGATTCGCTGGCGGCGGCGCCACTGAGGCCCAGTCGTGCTGCCACCTGCTTCGTCATGTCGGCGCGAATCGCAGCATCGACGGATCCTCGGTAGCGAATCATGTAGGTCACGTCGGCCGCGACCACGGACTTGACCATGGAAACCTGCGCGCCATTGGCACGGCGAAGCTTGATGGCATCTCGGCATTCCGGGGTACGACTCTTGACGCCCGACATGACAGCGTCGTCAGGGAGCTCATTGAGCGCCACGTTTGCCATGGTGACGCCAATGCTCTCGACCGAGCTACCTTGCACCGACCCGGAGACCGACTTCACGTAGTCCGCGGCCAGGTCGAAGCTACCCTCCAGCGATGAAGATTTCATTGAGGTCGTCGATGCCGACTTCACCAGCTTATTGGCGATCTCGGCGCCAAAGGCGTTCTGCGCTGTGCAGATAATTCCGACCACAAGCGGATCCTGTTGCTTGACCATGATGACAGTGCCGGGCGGGAGGAGTGTCGATGGCGGCTGAATCTCGCTGAAGCCGAACTCTTTGAGCTGCTCCCGGATCGGCTGGCTGCAGCTCGACAGGAGCAGCGTCGCCGCAAGCAGAGCCAACACCAAGTTGCGCGGTCGTTGTGGTTGCATCGGATCTACCTATCCAAAAATCAGCTTCATCTGGCAACGCTTGCCTGCCCTTCAGCGCCGACGCAGTCGAGTCTCCGGCGCAATGCGAGAGCTGCGATCGAAGGGCAAGACCGGTCTCGCGGCGCGTTTTGCGCGTCTGCTTCGAGAGCAGGGGCTAAAGTGCTGGACCCGCGGCGCCAGGCTATTGGTCGGAGCCCCGTTGCGGGAAAACCAGTAGATCAGAGTTCGACCCGCTGGCAATTAGCAATTGGATTGGTGAGATCAAAGGACCGGAACGTATTCATATCAAGGGGATTCGCAGCGCCTCGACTCCAGCGCATCGCATTGATGAATTGGCCATGACCGAAAACCAGAATATCGGCCCGGCGGTGGTCCGCCCTGTCAGCGAACTTACGCGTAGCATCTTTGACTCGGACGATGAACTGCTCAAAGGACTCCGCGCCCTCACCGTCGATGAATTGCGGGTCCCCCCGGTTCCAATATTCCGCCACCCAACGGCGGCGATCCACCACCGTCGTACCGGCACAGCGCGTCGGACTGAGATAGGTGAATTCCTCGATAGGCCAGCTTTCCACCGGCACGCCAGGGAACCGGTCAATGGTCGGCGCCGCAGTAGCTTGGGCGCGAGTTGCGGGTGACGTGACGATCAGTGCCGGAGCCCTGCTCCAAGAAGCTGCGATCTGCTGAGCTTGCAGTCGCCCCAGCTCTGTCAGCCGAATGCCCAACGGATCTGTAGTGGCCGCCCCAGCGTTTGCGGTACTTTCACCATGTCGCACGCAAATCAGGCTCAAGCGCTACTCCTTCGCGAAGTTATGACAAGATTCGAACACAGGCTCTTGGCCTCACCATGAGGCTGATGGCCTATTCAAACACGAGCGGTGAACTAGTCGCATTGTCCAGTACGGGTCAACCTGTTAGTATCAAGCTGTCTTTCAAGGAACCGACATGCCCTCATTAAAAGATTTGCTGGCTCAACGTGCCGCGTTGGAAGCTCAGATTGCAGAGACGCAAGCCAGCGAGCGAGCGAATGCTGTGGCCAAGGTCAAATCACTGATGGAAGACTATGGCCTGACCCTCGCAGACCTTGCAGTCAAGGCTGGCGCTCGTAAGACTACCAAATCAAGCGTTGCGGCAAAGTATAGGAACCAAGCTACCGGCGAAACCTGGAGCGGACGAGGCCTTCAGCCAAAGTGGCTGAAAGCAGCAATTGCTGGCGGCGCTACCCTGGACCAATTCAAGATCTGAGGCATCGACCTTGGTAATGAAGCCGCCCGTTGGGCGGCTTTTTTTGTGCGCAATAGAGCGGCAGTCGGCACAAGCGCAACTGCCCGTGCTCTAGCACGGCACGTTGTGCCTGCTGCGTAACGTGGGCAGTCACTTGGAATACTCAGCCCTACCTCAACTAGGTCGTTTGGTAGGGGGTTGCTGAAGGCGTCTCGTCAACCGAAGTTCAGCGGCAAGGAGCTAGAGCGAGAGAACCGCGAACTTCGTGAGGACGACGAGATCCTGAAGCTGGCCAGCGCCTTTTCGCCCAGGCAGAGCTCGACCGCCGCATCAAGTCCTGAAGGCCTTCGTCGATCAGCATCGCCAGCAATTCGGCGTCGAGTCGATCTGTCGCATTGTCAGATCGCTCCATCGGCGTACTGGCGGCATGCGGCCCGTCAGCGCAACCCGGCGCTGTGCTTGCGTCGCGCGCAGCGCGCTTCTCCCGGGTGCGCGGATTCTTCTCTATTGACTTGGTACGGAAAGCGGGTTGCAGGTCAGTGTTCGGTGCTACCTGACGTCCATCTCAGCGAAGTTGAGGATGACCTGCGGAGGTGAAGTTCATACAGTCGCGCTCCGTACGCGTACATCCAGTTGCGTCAACGCGGCAATTCTATTCAATTGCTGAACAAATCTACCTTGCCCCAATAGCCCTCGGAGGAAAGCAATGATTACTGGTCCAGTGTGGAACGAGCAAGAATTGAAGGACGACACCACGATCGCCTTTCCAACAATTATTGCGCTCGGAGACTCGTGGTTTTGGTACCTCAAGAATAACGTTGCGACGCCGCTCCACAGCATTCTCAACAAGAGGATGGATCACATAATACTGGTCCGCGGGGCGAACGGCGCGGAAGCGCAGGAATACACGAGCGGCGTTATCTTCCAAACGTTGGAACGTGACCTCGATAAGACGCGGGGGTATGGCAAGACGATCAAGGCCGTCTTCCTTTCTGGCGGTGGCAATGATCTAGCCGGTCCGGAAGATTTCCTCCCGCTGCTCGAAGAAGACTGTTCAAAATTCAAAACTGCGGAAGCATGCCTTCGAATAAGACAGCCAGGCAAACTATTTGGCAAAGTCACAAGCGCTTTGGGGACCATCATCGAACTGGTCGAAAATAAGATTCCAGGCACACCTGTCTTCGCACACAGCTATGACTATGCAAATCCAAACGGGCTTGGCTTCTTTGGACTTGGGCAATGGCTGCGGTTTCCAATGGATCAATGCAAAGTGCCCCGATCTCTGCAACAAGATCTCATAAACCTGCTTATAGATCGTTACTGGGAAGCGATGGTAAAGCTGAGAAAACAGTTCCCACAACTGCAACTGATCGACCAGCGTGGCACATTGGGCCGCGACGAATGGGCCAACGAGCTCCACCCTACACCTGCTGGATTCAAAAAAATTGCCAAACGCTGGAAGCCGCAGCTTGAAGCCGCTGGCCTCGCATAGTTCCTCCGGCTTGACGTTTTTATCGTTCGCACCCCGAGTACACCGTTTCGAGCATCAGCTCATAGACGTTCGGGCATGCTCTTCTAGCTTTGCAGTCGCCGGTATCCACGACCCAGATTTTCGAAGGAGTGCCGGGCTGATTGCCCAACGTCCGCAGTAGCTCATCTGGAAGCGCCAGGCTCTCGACATCGCCGTCCTACTCATTGCCGATTTGCTGACCCGCACTCAACGCCGTTGGTGTCGGGGTTGCGAGCTCTGACGATCCAGCGCCTGTTCCCCCTCGTCGCGGTTGATGGTTCAAAGATCCTTTTCATGGTCCGACCGCCTGAGGCTCAGTGGCACGCTGCAGCGCAGGCGCATCATCCAATCCTCGGTCAGCCCCGACGCCGGCAACCTGGCAGCGTGCTTGGGGCTGAGCCCCGTAGCCGCAAACTACCTTGGCAGCCCTCCCCGCGCGCGCTCTCGGAAGCGGTGCTGGGTATAGACGGTGAGGACTGTTGAGAGACCGAGCATTCAGTGACGCTAGTCAGTTGAGATGATGACAGCCGGCGCGCCTTCAGATATACGTTGTTTTCGTAGTGTGAACAGGACGGCTGCCTTCTCAGCATGAGCAACACATGCCGAACTTCACCGTAGGTCACGAAAGCCCGGCTTGGTGGCGGCAAGGACTAGTTGCGTTCTTGCCAAAGGCCAAGACGCTTTTGCGAAGCAAATTTCCGTCAGTACGAGATTTTCACGAAGACTTGATCAGTGAGGCTGTCGTTGCAGCGGCGAACGCCTTAAGCAAAGAGGAGCGCCAAGGGATACCCGAAAGTTGGTTTGGCGCCGATTCGCCTTCCCCCGAGGATATAAGTCGCTTCGAAGGTTATTGTTTCACTGTATTGAATCGGCGGATCGCAGATCACTTTCGTCAACATTACCAGCGCTGGGCGAGTTTCGACGACAAGGATCCCTCGGAGGAACCTTCAGAACCATCACAACTGAGCTTTCCTGAGCTGATCGATCATCGACGCATGCTGCAAGGGATTATGGTAGCTATTGATGAACTTTCTCCAAGCGATAGAAACCTAATTCGAGAAGTAGCGCTTGGCGGGCATCAACGCCCGATGACAGATCGAGAACGACAACGCCTCAAGACATTGAGAGCCAGCCTATCAGCCACACTAATTAGAAAGTTCGGCAACGACGCCATGTCGCTAGTTCGAGCAATATAAATAGAGGAGAGGGGAGTGCGTCGCGACGAAATTCCATTTCTGCAGATCGTGCACTATTCAGATATGCACATTGTTGGCTCGCAGTTTCTTAAACAACGTCACGCGACGGCCAAGCTCTTTAAGCGTCTGCCACCAGAGTGGCAACAGGGGCTTGAAGGAGCAGATGTTTCAGCGCTCTATGCCTTTGAAGAATTCCTGCGCAATGAAATTAGCAAGGATTCCGATTGGGGTAGCGCACCATGCTGGCTTGTTGACACAGGAGATGGGACAACTTTTGGAGACGATGAGTCTTTAACTGATTGGCTCCAATGCTGGACCCCGAGATTCAAGGCGGCGTGTGGCCAGCAGACATCGCAGCTCGTCTTGTATGGAAACCACGATGCCTGGCCGGCGACCCATCCGCTGCTCGCCTGGAGAGGCAACGGCGGTCCCGCGCAGGCTATGACTCAGCAGCGCGATTCGCTGAGAAAGAGATGGTTTCCCAACCCATTGCCTGTTGCGCCACTTGCTGTCTCCGTTCCGAACTCCACCTCAGAGGTTCAGCTTTTTTCACTGAATTCTGTAGACCACGGGCTCTGGCCCGGCGTGTTGGCGCAAGGCCGGGTGCTTCCAGACCAATTTTGGAAGACCCCGCCGCCTATGGTGGGGCCAACAGCGGCCGACGATCTGGGCCGCCTGGCCCAAGCATGCAGTAGCGGATCTGGCGGCAGAGATCTGCGCATTTTGGCGATGCACTACCCTGTGGCGGCAGGAGCCGTACCAGGCAATCCGCGCTTTCAGCAAATCCTGACCAACCGTCAGAATTTCGGAAACGAGTTACTCACGACTCGCTTTCAGCAGCAGCCATTGATTCATTTGCACATTGGTGGCCACACTCACATCACCCATCCGTTCATAGGCTCGTTTCCCAACACTTCAGTCTCCGCAAACTACCCGCCATTGCCGGGAAGCAGTGTCCAGCACGTCACTGCTTCTACAAGTCAAAGGAACATAGCTGCAACTCCAGCCGCCAACCCAACATACGCAGAACGGTGCCAGGAAGACTTTCCGTATCAGTGCACAGTCTTTCGATTGAGCTCCAACAAACGTAATCCTAGAGAGGTAATCGTGAGACGAGCCATTGCCGGATGCCAACCAGGTGGTGCGTTTGGCTTTTTGCCGTTGGCGCCGGGAAGTGCCCGCGCGTACGAAAAGCTATCGTTCGTTCTTTAGGGCAACGCTGAACAAGTCCCTCGCGCGCAGCGCATCCCTGCTTTGGGCGGCCTGCGGCGTTGCAACTCCTCGCCATGGCCCAGCTATGTCTCCGGTTTGCGCCTTGCAGTCCATCCCAAACCAGGGCGCGCTGCATCGCGGGGACTTATTCAGCGTCGCCTTAGGCCGGCCCTATCTGGCAGAGGCTTGGACGCAGTCTCCAAAAATCGCTCGAATGTCGAGAGGCTCCAAAGGCCTGCGTCTGCCTCCGCATTGGCTTTGCGCAGAAGGTCTTTAAGCATTGAGACTCTGATTTTTAGTCCAAGGGGGAGGACAACGTAGTCCGTCGTCTGTGGTCTCTCGGCCAGTTGCTCAAACACATCCTTCACGATGGCCTGAACTTGAACCGCTTCGACACCAAAGTGAGCAATCCCCTCCCAAAACGGGGTCCACCGTTGCTCCTCCACTGGCACAAGGTTATGCCTTCCGACCAGTCCGCCATCGGCTGAAAGTCGCATCTGCCTGAGCAAGCCACTCCAAAGACCGTCTGCAAACTCCGCTGCGAGCGTCTTTACAAGCTCCCGGTCAATTTGCGTCGCAACTGCCTCTTCTAAGACAGGCTCAAGCCCTTTGAAGACACGGGCGCGCGGCAAGCCAGGACCGGGCACGGCAGGTTCCTCCGCCCTAAGCGCTACTCCGTAGCTCAGCGCCTCCTCTGAGGCCAGCAACGCTCGTACCCCCTCGAACTCCTTAGCAAAGAGGTCGGTTGCCGCGCTTGCCGTCGCTCGCTTCAGCGACTGCTCGATCCATTCTTCCGCGATAGGAACCGTCAGCGTCCGCAATTCAGCGTAGAGGTCGCGGTCTGCTCGCGCCCGTTCTACATCGTGCACCCGAAGTCCCATCACGCACTCCTTCAGTTGAGTGCATGAGTAGTCGGCCAACGAGCGACTTCGTGATGTGCAGAGCGCAAGAAAGTCTGTTGCAGTGCGCAAAAAGTTGATATAACGACGTTATACAACGCGAGATGCTCATGAACGCCCATAGTGCCCCCTCGTCCGGCCAACCGCCCTTCCTGATCGATCGAGCGATCTCGGCGATGCGTGAGCTCGCGTCCCAGGTGCCTCACAGGCCAATACAGCAGACCCAGCTCCTTGCACTCCAGATCGCAAGTTGGATGCACCTTTCACAGGTTGGAAAGATCGAGGAGCCCAACCTTCAGTTCAACCGAACGGACGTACATATGAATGCCATTCCTTCCATTCTGGAAGGATTAGCAAAATCACTCCTGCACGAAGCAGACAGACAAATATTCAAAGCTAGACATATAGGTTTATATGAAGATAGGGAGCTGTTTTCGGTGCTGGAATGCGCGGAAGATCTCATCCGATGCAATATGTTCAGCAGAATCTATAGCGCCGAACATTTGAGCGCATTGGCAACTTTCTCGGCAACACTAGAAGTAACAAGCCTTCGCCTTCCATCCGAGCTAAGCCAACTCCTAGTGACCCTTGCCGCGCCAGCGGCAGGCACAGAGATGCTTATATGCTACGACGACACTCTTTCCAAGGGGCTCATAGCTGCTGCCGTCGCCGAACAGGCTCACATACATGTTGAAACACCGGACCCCACTTTACCTTGGGTCTTTAAGCTGGCTTCAGCATCAAACTTTTCCATTGCTTCTCACGACCCACTACTCGACGTCAGCCCAGACGACGGCGATTTAGCCCATTTCCACTGTGGAATAATTTCCGCCCCCATGGGAAAGAGGTACCCCACGGAATCAATGCATCGTCGATACCAAGTCCCGTCGACTGATAGCTCCATTTTGGGGATTCAGCATGCCCTATCGAAGATCAGCGGGCGTACGGTTGCGCTCGTTCCCAACAATCTGCTGTTCGCATCAGGTGATGCCAATAACCTGCGATCTTACTTGCTTAGGCAAAAACTGCTCTTTGCGGTCATCTCCCTGCCCACTGCATTGCTACAAAGCACAAGTGTCGAATTTTCCATATTGATTCTTCAGCACAATTCCGAATCGGTGGTATTTATTGAGGGCTCAACCGAGGAATTCTTCAATCGTGATGGTCGTGGACGTTCCACACTTAATGGCTGGCCTCTTCTCGTCGAAATCTTTCGGGACCCATCGGCTTGGCCGACACATGCCTCGGCCGTTGCGCACGACGCGCTCGAAGCATCCGGTCAAGCGCTGCTCCCACGCCGCCATATTGGCGCAAAAAGAACACCTCCGACAAGAGGCAGACAAGTACGCGAATTAGGGGAGCTGGTCTCAATACATCGGCCACGACCACGCGTAGCAAGCGAAGAAACCACCCCAGTCTTTGAAGTCGGCCCTAGTGATTTTCCAAAGTTTGGAAAACTCACGGAGTCATCAAGACGCGTAGACGCACCGACGGCCGACTTGTCTAAAGCGCTTATACAGCCGAATGACATTCTCCTTGCGGCAAAGGGAGCGATTGGCAAGGTTGCTATGGCCGGCCGCATTTGCGCTCCCCTACCAATGGTCGTAAGTCAAGCCTGCGTCATTCTTCGTCCCCATCCGCGCAGTCGACTACCCCCTGAAATTCTCTTTGCCTACCTTCGATCAAATTTAGGCCAGGATCTACTCCTTCAAAGGCGAACGGGAAATACCGTCCCCAATCTACTAGCAAAGGACATCAGCAGCTTGCCAGTAGAAATCCCGTCAGATGCGGAGTGCGACGACATACGCAATCTCCTGGAGCGTCAGGAGATCTTGCAGTTTCAAGTCGACGTTCTTCTGCGGGAACAAGCAATGAACGGCGACTTAATTTGCCAGATATTCGAAGGGGGCCAATGATGAAAGATCTCAATGTCAGCAACTTGGCCGCGGTATTGGCGGCCATGGAGGCTCACCCCTTTCCGTCAATGCTTCTCGTCGCCGGGATAGTCGCCGGAATTTGGGCGTGGAGAAGGGGTCGCGATTAATATTTCCCAGTCGGCGCGCGCGCCTCGTAAGGCACCTTCTTGAACACCGGCCCAGACGTGATCAGGTTGGATCGCCAACTCAAACCGACTAGGGCATGGTCATTGCAGCCCAGTTACAGGGGTGTCTCTCGCGGCCGCTCAAAGGCAGGCAGACCCGGCTAGAGCGCTCATGGTCACCACGCTCAACTTGCGGCAGCCACTCCCTGACCGGCAATTCGCACCTCTCTTTGTGTGCGCCTGCGTGACGGATGCACGGGTTCAGTCGAGCCTGCCCGTCCCGCCGGTATACACAATAGTTCGGTTATCACTTTGCAGCCGAGCAGTAGGAGAGGGAATCGCCCAAGTGATGCTGGAAGCTCGAATCGGCATATATGACCGTGGCGCTGAGATAGGCGACGCCCCTCAACTTCTCAACATCATCTGATGCTCATCAATCTCCTAAATTCCAAGGTCTCAATCCTCCCGTCGTTCCATCGCTTGACGGCGGGATATGTACTCGACAAGAGCATCATTGACACGATTGATCAAGCAGATCGTGTCATATTCGAAAGAGATCTGGATCAGGCGCTGCGGTCGCCATCACTTACTAGCCTTCAGTTTTCGGCAACCCCCCCTAGCAAGCTTCCACCAAATCTTCAGAAAGTATGGACTGGCCCAGCTGTCGGGCTCGTCATGGCCGACCTTCTCAAGTACACCATAGCCGATATCGCCGCTCACATCGACAGCGCAATCGATCGATCTACTTTTCTGATTTTCAACAAGGACGGCGTTGACGAGCAGTTGTGGCGACGTGTCGATCCGACTAAACGTGGATGGCTTCAAGGGAGCGCGGAACTCATCCAGGCTATGACGCTATATCCCGACGACGAGCAATTGGCAGATCTCGCCTATAGCTGCGACGTCACACAGCGCGCCAAGGACTTCCGTGATGAACTGAGTGCTTGGCAGGGCAAGGACCCAGGCCGGCTTGGCTCGCTGATGGATCAGATTTACCAGCGAACGCCGGTTCGAGCTCAAGAGATGCTGCTAAAGCGGAATCAGGTGATGCTTCAGGCTGTGCTCCGCAGCGCCGCCGATCCAGAGCAAGCCACAGTATTCGTGATCGGTGCGGCGCACGTTGTAGGGGCGCAGGGACTACTACACGATTTAAACGCGCGAGGCCAGAAGTACCAGATTTTGTAAATAACGCGCAGAAGCGATCAGAGCTTCCTCCTGTGTTGGGCCTGCGAGTCCTCAGGGATCAGAACCTGCGCCCGAAATCCGTCCCCCAATGCGGGGTCGAAAACGCCCTCTCCGGCACGATGGTCCTCCTCCATCAGGCGCTCAAAATCGGGGCTACCGAACTCACGGCCCGCCGCTGGCATCCGGCCCAAAGTCGATCCTCCAGGGGGCTGAGCCAATTCCGCCTCAGCAAGGCTCGACTGACGACCGACTTTTGCTTGCGCATCGACGTCATTCAGCACTTCACACGCTTTCGATTGGACTTTGACTCTAGCCGCCGTCGACGCCTAAATTGGTTAAGCGCACGAGGGCTCGGCATGATCAGCTGCGATGTCATCCAATGGCGCCGGATTCGACGCAAGGTGCTTTTCGAGGGGAAGCCCATCGAGATGGTCGCCATGCAGGAATCGCTGACCGTAGAGGCGACGCGGGAGATGTTGACCCAACGGCCCAGGCCCAAAAGAGATCCCGGCAGGCGGGTTTCCCTGTTCTCCACTGTCATCCCCTATACGGGTCTGGCTCGAGGTGATCGGGAACTTCTGCAGTGGGCGCAATGGCTGTATTCGCTGGAGCAAGACGAGCTTGCATGCCCACCCTTCGGCGTCGAGCTCTCGCGGCACGGTGCCGCCGCACGCAAACGGATGCTGTCGGTTCTGGCCACCGAAGAAGGCTTCGGCCTCAAGGCCATCGCCAAGCATCTGGCCGTGTCACCCAATACAGTGATCCGCAGCCGCTTGTTGTACGAGCAGGGCGGTGTCGAGGCTCTGACCCATCAGAAGGTCCGGGCGCGGATGGCCGACGCAGACCATTACCGTGACGAGCTGTTCAAGCTGCTGCACGAGCCGCCGTCGCAGTCCGGCTTCAATCGGACCAGCTGGCGGATCGCCGACCTGCAAGAGGCCATGGCCAAGCGGGGCTTTCCGACCTGCAGGGCAGTCCTGAGGGAGGCGATCGAGAAGTCTGGCTTTCGCTGGCGAGCGGCTCGCGTCGTGCTGACGAGCACCGACCCGCAGTACCAGGAGAAGCTGAACAAGGTTCAAGACGTCCTCTCGCATCTGAAGGCGAACGAGGGCTTCTTCTCAATCGACGAGTACGGCCCGTTCTCAGTCAAAGCGATACCCGGTCGGTCTCTCGCCGCACCAGGTCAGCGACCGACCGTTCCGCAGTGGCAGAAGTCCCGCGGACGGCTCATCGTCACGGCTGCGCTGGAGCTGTCGAAGAATCAGGTGACCCACTTCTACTCCACCGCGAAGAACACAGCGGAGATGGTGAAGCTCATCGAGCGGCTGCTAGTCGACTACGCCGGCAAAAGGACGTTGTACCTGTCCTGGGATGCCGCCTCGTGGCACGATTCGAAGCAGCTGAAGAAGTTCATCGACAAGCACAACGACGGGAGCTCAGGCGGACCACGTCTTGAACTCGTGCCTCTGCCGGCCTCCGCCCAGTTCCTGAACGTCATCGAGTCCGTTTTCAGCGGCATGTCCAGGGCGATCATCCACAACAGCAACTACGGCACCCTGGACGAAGCCAAGGCCGCAATTGACCAGTACTTCTCCAGTCGCAACGAGCATTTCCGGAAGACCCCCAAACGAGCAGGCGACTGGATCTGGGGCAAGGAGCGAACTCCTTCGACATTTTCGTCATCAAACAACTGCAAGGACCCGGCCTATAGGTAGGTGGAGCGGAGCTGGGCGAACTGTCCATCCAAATTGTCGACTTGGCCGCTAAGCACGAGGTTCCCCAACACTCAGGATGCAAAGCCAATAGCCGCTGGCAAGAATTGGGTCATCGGCATCAACATTCGCTGGCCCTCCCGCCAAGCCCCATCATGACCATCTCTGCTCGTCACCTGGTGCGCCTGAGTGTTGCCGCCCTTGCCGTGATTGCCATTTTTTCTGGACATGCGTCGCGGGCCGCAGATCTGAAGGTTCTCCTGCCCACCTGGCCAATACAGGACACAGGGCTCCCCTTGTCGGATGCTCAGCTAAAAGTCTGGCGCGACAAGGCGGACTTTTGCCCACGTGTCCAGGGCCACTTCGATGCCTTTCCATCCAAGGGGAACGCTGATGCCGGGGCGGACGTGGGTGACTACCCTACGGCAACTTGCGATGATGGCGACCAGACCTTGTTCAACGGGTTGCTGTGCGCCGCTGGCGTAGCCGAAGGGTGTTCCGGCGTTAAGCAAGCTCAGGCAGCAGACGGGAGATGGTTCCGGTCCCCTGCGCGCCGCCTTCTGTGGGAGCAGCACTGCTTTAGCGCATCACCCCTCACGGGCAACCACTTCCGCGATCGGTGCGCCAACGGGTTCTCACCGGACATGGCACTCGGCGTGCTGCTCTATGTAATGGAGACGGGTGACTCGGCGG
Organism: Pelomonas parva; assembly: GCF_043555835.1. Taxonomy (NCBI): domain Bacteria; kingdom Pseudomonadati; phylum Pseudomonadota; class Betaproteobacteria; order Burkholderiales; family Sphaerotilaceae; genus Roseateles; species Pelomonas parva. The sequence continues at coordinate 184,565 of NZ_JBIGHV010000009.1, forward strand.
CGTATCAACGCTGGTTGAACTGGATCGACGCGTCAATTGATAGCGCCAAACTTTGCAGGCCGGACGATCTAACCGACTGCAAGCCTGTGAAGTGGCCAACTCTTTGCACTCATGACATCGGCTACCGCGCGCCCGATGAGAAGCCCCCCGCCATCGTCATTGACGGCCGCTCAGGAGGCATGTGCTCAATGCGCCCTTTTGACCCGCTGGATTTTTCAGCCGTAACGGAGGCAACGCTGATCACGGTTCCTGCTCGCTATGCCGCCTGGGAAGCGCAGACGCGCGTGCTCGGACAGCAGCTCTTGGCAGGGCTCACGGGAAATCCAGCGATCAGCAGCCTCCCACCTCTGCTGATTATGTCGGCAACCGACAAAGAACATTTTCCTCTTCATCTCGACGCCGCACGCGTCCTCTTGCGCATGCAAATCGCGAACCCCGGCCTGAAGCTTGCCAACTTGCCCTCGATTCCAGAGCCAATGGAATTGATCAAGAGCGTCGCAGGAGGAATGCTCGCGGACGGAACCGATCCAACCTATGTCAATGCTGTAGCGCAGGTCATTGCAAGCCGGGCTCGCTGGAACCCCTTCTATCAACTGCTCGCAGAAGGCCCAACCCCCGCAGTCCGAGCGCTCATCATTGAGAGGTGCCCCAGCGAAACGGACAAAACAACCAAAGACAACTGGATCTGGGAGAAGGACTCTGAGAACGATGGCAATGGCAAGCTGAACAGTATGGGCTGGGACTGCATCTTTGTCGGAAGTCTATATAACCGAATGCTGGTGAAGAAAGACCTGCTGGCGGAGTTTATGGACCTAGTCCTGAAGTTCGCCGATCAGACTGACCAAGCCCTACAAGGCCTGCAGCAAGCCTCTCAGGTAGCCGAGGGCGCGCTTGCATTAACTGAGCAGGGTCTTGAGGAAGCAAACCGCGCTTTGCAGACCGCGACGGACTTTGTCTCGACCGGCTACGCTGCTGCCAAAGCTGAAGTTGATAAGCAATCCTCTGAAACCGCCAACAGATTGAGCAGTATTCAGGCCGAGATTGCAGATATACAGCGTCGAATCGGCGATCTCAGCGCTCAGTTGGCCAACACACCAAAGCAGATCGAGCAAAAGGTGATGGAACAGGCCTGCAATCTCCTAGGCGACCTGTGCCAAGTTGTCGAAAAGATTCAAATGATCACGAATCCAGACTACACCAATGCAGTCAATGCTATTGCCGACTTGAACGGGCAGTTGCTTGATCTGCAGACGAACGCTTTGCGAGAAGTAAATGAGCGTGCCGCCAATCTTGTGGTTGAGGGCACAAATCTGGCAGCCCGATTTGCTGATCTACAGCTAAAGCTGCAGCAAGCATTCTTCGAGACTCAGATAGACGTCGCAAAATTTGCAGTGAGCGAAAGCCGGAAGTCCTTGGCAAAGGCCCGTGAAGAGGTGGGCAAAGCTCGCAAGCTTTACCGCCGCGCTCAAGGGCAACTGGCGGTCTGGCGTAAGCCTTCGAGGGGAAACTGAGATGCGCAGGTCGGGTTTACATCGAAACCTTTTACTTGCCTCGGCACTGCTAAGTCCTGTTGTATCTGTAGCGGCCGAGCATGTGGTCTCGCCAATACGTGCCTGGCTACGACCCAACGTACTCGTTCTTGGGATCGATGATCAAGGCAAAAGCATACTCGTCACGACAAGTTCGCGGTTGTGTGTGCCTCCAGCCGATGGTGGGGTACCCTTGCGAGCGCCGCCTATTGAACTTGAAAGAAGCGGCTTCGTAGGCGTCCAACCAGAAGGAATCCTGCGAGGCTCTAAGCCTATATGCCTAGAGGCTCAAGGTGGTCTTTCAAAGACCTGTTCAGCCGCCGATGCTGAGTGTCTGAGCTCCAGGCCAGTTCTGAAGTACGAGCTTAGCTATCCTCTGAAGCATGAAATACGAGAAGTAGAGGCCAAAGACACTACACCCCCGATTTCCATCGGCAACGGCCAAATTCAATTGAAGATCATTTTTTGCGGTAACCAAGTAGCGAAGGAACGTATTTGTTCTCTGCCGGGAACGCGCCTAGCAAAACTGAGCGCAAGGCTAGAGCCCACGCCGTTGTCTTATGCAGGCGTTGAGTTTGAGTCAGTATCTGGCCAAGCCAATGGCCCATGCGTTGATGTGGTCGCGAGAGGAAGCGGCCAATACTTGGGCAGCCCGCCGCTCTTTCCAGGCGACACGACAAAGCCGCCGCGTTGTCGCGTTTACGACGGGGGAAAGTTAATCATCTCGGTGACGTACAACGACCTGCGGAAGCCTTGACGGCACACTGAAGTGCTTCTTGCGGCTAGATTAAGCGAGCCTCACCGGTCAGCATATTTGCACCAGATGAGGCACAGACCCACGAACTTTGCATTGCCCGCCAAACTCGTAGAGCAAACATGATGCGCAACTGGCTGTCGGCAGGCATGGGCGAATGCAAGAACTTTGAATCACCACACTACCAGGGCCGGCTCAGCGGGCCCTTCCTGGACCGGCTGGACCTGGTCATCGAGGTCGCCGTCATCCCGCCGCGCGAGCTGCAAGACCTGGCACCCGGCGAGACCAGCGCCGTCGTCGCCGAGCGCGTGGCCGAGGCGCGCACGCGGGCGCTGGCACGCCAGGGCATCGCCAATGCACTGCTGCAGGCGCAAGACCTGGCCACGCATGCCGTGCTGGAGCCTGCTGCCAAGGCGCTGCTGGAACGCTCGGCCGAGCGGCTGGGCTGGTCCGCGCGCAGCTTCCATCGCGTGCTGCGCGTGGCCCGCACGGTGGCCGACCTGGCCGGCGCGGCCGAGATCGCCACCGCCCACATGGCCGAGGCCATCCAGATGCGGCGCGGGCTGCCGGGTCCTTAGAACTGTTGATGGCAGGCCGGAGGGGCCGGCCAGATACTCGTCAGCCCCGTCCGCGACCGGGCGAGCCACGCCACTCAAGCCCCGAGGAGCCGCCCATGACGACACCCGCCACCACCGCCGCTGAAAAGAACCAGCGCGCTACCGGCATCACCGTCGCCATCGGCCTCATCACGGTGGTCTTCTTCTTCTCGTTGCTGCTGTCGCGCAAGGACAGCGTGCAGCTCTCGAACCCGATCTGGTTCATCGGCATGCTGGTCATCCTGGCCGCGTCGCTGGCGCTGATCGCGATGGTGTTCCGCTGGCTGGGCCTGGCCGCGCCGGCCGAGGCCTTCGGGCTTCCCGCCGGCTCCGTGCGCACGCTGCTGGCCACCGGCGTCATGGTGCTGTTCGCCGTCTTCGGCCTGCAGACGCTGGCCGTCAATACGGGCCTGGCCGAGCAACCGATGGGCAGCGCGGCGTTCTCCGGCAACGCGGCCGAGCTGCAGGCCGAGGTCGAGCGCTACCGCAAGCTGGGTCTGGCCGCCGTCATCGAGAGCGTCGACGAGAAGGGCGCCAAATTGCGCCTGCACCGCCTGCCCGCGACCAAGTCGGCCGAAGTCATCGACATGGAGAAGCAGATCATCACGGCGCTCATCACGCTGGTCACGTCGGTCGTCAGCTTCTATTTCGGCAGCCGCACCGCCGAGGCCACGCGCGATGGTTCGGGAGCCTCCAAGCTGCCCGACGCCACCGTCGAAGAAATCAAGCGCATCGACACCCAGCTCGACGAGCTGCGCAAGCGCGTCGCCGCGCTGCGCGCCGAGCAGGCCACACCCGGCAACGAAGCCGCGCTGGCCAGCAGCCTCAGCCAGGCCGACACGGAGCTGACGGCGGCCGAGGAAGCCCGCGCCAAGCTCGCCGCCGTCATCAAGGACCTGGGCACCGGCAGCAACACGGCCGAGGCCGCGAGCACGGCCGCCGCCCGCCTGACGGCCGCGCTGGCGACGCTGAGCCAGCAGGTGGCGCAGGCCGAAGCACTTGTCGCGAAAGGTTGATGACCATGCCCAGCACCTATGAAGTGACCGCGACCGCGCTGAACCTGCGCGCCGCACCCCACACCGGCGCCAGCGTGCTGGCCGTGCTGCGCCGCGGGCAGACCTGCGTGGGCAGCGGCGCGGCGGCGGGCGGCTGGCTGCCGGTGTCCTATCTGCAGCAGTCCGGCCATGTGTGGGCCGACTATGTGCGCGCCGTCGACGGCGTCCCCGCGCCGAGCAACCCGCCGCCGGTCGTCGCGCCCGCCCCTACGCCGGTGGCCGGCGGCAGCTGGGTGCCGCTGCCGTCCAACCCGCAGACGCGGCTGAGCGACCCCGCCCAGCTGCATCCGAAGTTCCGCGAGGCGCTCGTCAACCTGCTGGCCAAGGCTGCGGCCGAGGGGCGCCCGTTCCGGCTTTTCGAGGCCTTCCGCACGCCCGAGCGGCAGGCCTGGCTGTACGAGCAGGGCCGCACGCGGCCGGGTGGCATCGTCACCAAGGCCAAGCCCTGGCAGTCCTTCCACCAGTTCGGTCTGGGGGCCGACCTGGTGCTGTTCGTCAACGGCCAGTGGACCTGGAGCGACGCCGGGGTTCTGGGCGAGCACTGGCGGCGCCTGCCGAAGCTGGCGGCCGAGGTGGGGCTGCGGTCGCTGTCATGGGAAGCGCCGCATGTGGAGTGGCCCGTCAACCTGAGCGAAGCGGTCGGCGCCGATCTGCTGGGCAGCGCGGACAACACGTGGATCGATACGCTGTCCAGCGCCTCGGCGCGCTGGCGCGCCTCGGGCCACAGCGGCGGGCCGGACCTGCAGCCGGCGCAGCGACCGGAGCTGGCCTAGGCCCCGCCGCAGCAAAAGCTCAGGTCAGCGGCGTTCGAACCCGTTATCCGTTAAGCGCAGTTCGTCGCCGACGCGCAGGCCCGGATCGGCGCTGCGCTCGAAGCGGCGCAGGCGGCCGTCGCCCTCGCGGGCTTCGATGATCCAGACCGTCGTGCTGCGCTGGCGCTTCTCGATCTCGCGGCCGGCATAGCCGCCGGCGACAGCGCCGCCCACGGTGGCGATCTTCTTGCCCGTGCCGCCGCCGACCTGGTTGCCCAACAGGCCGCCGATGACGGCACCGCCGACGGTACCCAGCGCCGTGGCCTCACCCTCGCGGGTCTCGGTGCGCACGGCGGTCACGCGGGCGCAGCTGCTGCAGCGCTGGTCCACGCGCTGCTGTGGTGCGGGCTGGGCGCGCACCGGCTCGGTCGGCGCCGCGCGGCGCGGTTCGGCCAGGGCGACCTTGGCTGCAGGTGCCGGCGTGATCTCGGCCATGGGCGCGGCCGCAGGTTCGGTCTGCGAGCGGCCGACTGCGTAGGCCCCGCCGAGGAGCGCCGCGACAACGGCAACGCCGGCAACGATCTGGGTGGAACTGACGCTGGGGGTCGACATAAGGTCTCCAAGCTATTTGAGATGACTCACAGCTTGCGCGCCCGCCGCGACCGCCCTTGTAGGACGGAACCGCAGCGCCCGGTCGGTCAGGTAAGCAGATGCTGCAGTTCGTAAATCCCTAGCCCAGCAGGGGCGCCAGCGCGCGGCGCGCTTCGGCTTCCGTCAAGCTGCAGCGCGCAGCCCAGTCGGCCAGTTGGTCGTCACCGATGCGGCCGACGTTGAAATAGGCCGCGTCGGGGTGGGCCAGATAGAAGCCGCTGACGCTGGCAGCCGGCGTCATGGCCATGCTGTCGGTCAGGCCCATGCCGATCTCGTCTGGTGCGAGCACGCGGAACAGGTCGCGCTTGGCGAGGTGGTCCGGGCAGGCCGGGTAGCCGGGTGCGGGGCGGATGCCAGAGTACTTCTCGGCGACGAGGTCGGCGTTGCTCAGTGACTCATCGGCGGCATAGCCCCAGAACTCGCGGCGCACGCGCTCGTGCAGCCACTCGGCGGCGGCCTCCGCGAGCCGGTCGGCAAGCGCCTTGAGCATGATGGCCGAGTAGTCGTCATGCGCGGCGAGGAAGTCCGCCTCCTTCTTGTCGACGCCCAGACCGGCGGTCACGGCAAACATGCCGATGTGGTCGCCACTCTCGGCGACAAAGTCGGACAGGCAGCGGTTGGGCCGCTTCACACCCTCCACCACCGGGCGCTCGCTCTGCATGCGCAGGCCGTGCCAGATCATGGGCGGTTCGCTGCGGATCGCGATGTCGTCGTCGTTGACGCGCGCGGCCGGGTAGAGGCCGAAGACGGCATGCACCTGCAACCAGCGGCCGTCGATGATCTTCTTCAGCATGGCCTGGGCGTCGGCAAACACCTTGCGCGCTTCGGTGCCGACGACGGCGTCATCGAGGATGGCCGGGTAGGGGCCGGCGAGGTCCCAGGTCTGGAAGTAGGGGCCCCAGTCGATGTACTTCGCCAGCTCGGCGAGGTCGAGGTTCTTGAGCACGCGGCGGCCGGTGAACTTGGGCGCGGGCGGCACGCGGCTCAGGTCCAGCTGTGCCTTGTTGGCACGCGCGGCGGCCAGCGTGACCAGCGGCGTCTGCTTCTTGTTGGCGTGCAGCTGGCGGGTCTTCTCCATGTCGGCCTTCAGGTCGGCGATGTAGGCGGCGGCGCGGTCGTCGCTGAGCAGCTCGGTGCACACACCCACGGCGCGTGACGCGTCGGGCACGTAGACGACGGGGCCGTCGTAGTGCGGCGAGATCTTCACGGCGGTGTGCACGCGGCTGGTCGTGGCGCCGCCGATCAGCAGCGGCATGTGGCGTGACGAGAAGTATTCGTCGCGCTGCATCTCGGCGGCGACGTGCTGCATCTCCTCCAGGCTGGGCGTGATCAGGCCGGACAGGCCAATGATGTCCGCGCCCTCGTCCTTGGCCTTCTGCAGGATGTCGCGCGCCGGCACCATGACGCCCATGTTGACGACTTCGTAGTTGTTGCACTGCAGGACCACCGTGACGATGTTCTTGCCGATGTCATGCACGTCGCCCTTGACCGTCGCCATGACGATCTTGCCCTTGGGCTTGGCGTCGCCGCCGCCTTCGATGAGCAGGCGCTTTTCTTCCTCGATGTAGGGCAGCAGATGGGCCACCGCGCTCTTCATCACCCGCGCGCTCTTCACCACCTGCGGCAGGAACATCTTGCCCTGGCCGAACAGGTCGCCGACGACGTTCATGCCGGCCATCAGCGGGCCTTCGATGACGTGCAGCGGCCGGCCGCCACCGGCCGAGATGGCCTGCCAGGCCTCCTCGGTGTCGACGGTGATGAAGTCGGTGATGCCATGCACCAGCGCGTGGCTCAGCCGCTGATTCACGTCGCCCGCGCGCCAGGCCAGGCGGGCCGAGTCGTCCTTGCCGGCGCTCTTGGCGCGGTCGGCGATCTCGATCAGCCGCTCGCCGGCATCAGGGCGGCGGTTCAACACCACGTCTTCGACACGCTCGCGCAGCTCGGCGTCGAGGTCGTCGTACACGCCCACCATGCCGGCGTTGACGATGCCCATGTCCATGCCCGCCTGGATGGCGTGGTACAGGAACACGGTGTGGATGGCCTCGCGCACGGGCTCGTTGCCGCGGAAGCTGAACGACACGTTGCTGACACCGCCCGACACCTTGGCGCCCGGCAGGTTCTGCTTGATCCAGCGCGTGGCCTCGATGAAGTCCACCGCGTAGTTGTCGTGCTCCTCGATGCCGGTGGCGATGGCGAAGATGTTGGGGTCGAAGATGACGTCCTCGGGCGGGAAGTCCACCTCGTCGACGAGGAAGCGATAGGCCCGCTCGCAGATCTCGGTCTTGCGCGCGAAGGTGTCGGCCTGGCCCTGCTCATCGAAGGCCATGACGACGGCCGCTGCGCCATAGCGCTTGACCAGCTTCGCCTGGCGCTTGAACTCCGCCTCGCCTTCCTTCAGCGAGATGGAGTTGACGATGCCCTTGCCCTGGATGCACTTCAGGCCGGCCTCGATGACGCTCCACTTGGACGAGTCGATCATGATCGGCACGCGCGCGATCTCGGGCTCGCCGGCGATCAGGTTCAGGAAGCGCACCATGGCCGCCTGGCTGTCCAGCATGGCCTCGTCCATGTTGATGTCGATGACCTGGGCGCCGTTCTCGACCTGCTGGCGGGCCACTGCCAGCGCCTGCTCGAACTCCCCCGCGAGGATCATGCGGGCGAAGGCCTTGGAGCCGGTGACGTTGGTGCGCTCGCCGATGTTGACGAACAGGCTGGACGCGTCGATGGCGACGGGTTCCAGGCCGGAGAGCTTCAGAGGGGGCGGGGCGGTGGTCATCGACGGACTCGTGCAGAGGGACGATGAGCGCGGTTCGGGAAACGATCCGAGCCTGGCGGGTCAAACCCGTCGCAGCGCTCCTCGGATGAGCCGGGAATTCTACGCAGCCGGCCCTTCGCCGTGGTTCAACCAGCACTTGCTCGCCCCTCTGGCCGTTACAGAATCCGCGCATTCATGGCCTCTGACCTCATCCCTCTGCCTGCCCGCACGCTGCGGCTGGGCATGACGCTGCCCTACAACCTCTTCGACGCCAACGGCAAGCTGCTGTTCGCACGCGGCCAGGTGCTGCGCGACTCGCCGTTGGTGCGCAGCCTCGTGGACGGCAGCGCCTGGGTGCATGCCGACGAAACGGTGGAGTACCAGCGCGCGCTGGCCCACAGGCTGGACACGCTGGTCATGCAGGACGTGCCGCTGTCCGACATCGTCAAGGCGGACGCCAGCTTTCGCCTGGATGCGCAGGCCGCGCCCAAAGCCGAGCAGGGGCCGCGCGAGGCCTGGTCGGACCTGCTGCTGCACACCCACAGCCTGCTGCGCGAGGCCGAGCCCGTCGACTTCCCCGGCCGCCTGGCCCAGTTGCGCGACGCCGCGCTGAAGCGCCTGCACGCCCACCCGGACGCGACGCTGATGCTGCACGTGTTCGAGAGCAGCCAGGAGTTCGGCGACTACAGCGCGCGGCATGCGCTGCTGACGCTGCTGCTGTGCGACCTCGTCGCACGCCAGCTGCAGCTGGACCCCGCCCTGATCGCATCCCTGCACGGCGCCGCAATGACGATGAACTACGGCGCCGGTGCCGCCCATGACCGCCTCGCAGCGCAGGCCGACCCCGCCACGCCGGCCCAGCGCCAGGCCTTGTCCGCCCACGGCGACCGTGCTGCGGCGCGGCTGGCTGCAGCCGGCGTGACCGACCCGACCTGGCTGACCGCCGTCCGCCTGCACCACGACGCCGGCCCCGGCCCGCTGGCCGCGCGTGGCGATGGTCAGAAGCTGGCGCGGCTGCTGCGCCGCATCGACCTCTTCGGCGCCCGCCTGTCGCCGCGCCGCAGCCGCGTGGCGATGAGCGGCGCCGCCGCCGCCCGCGCCGTCTTCCTGGACGAACTGGGCCAGCCCGACGAAGCCGGCGCCGCCCTCATCAAGACCGTGGGCCTGTACCCGCCGGGCAGCATCGTGCGGCTGGCCAACGGCGAGATCGGCGTCGTCTTCAAGCGCGGCTTCAGCGCCAACGAACCGCTGGTGGCCGCGCTGATCGGCAAGAGCGGCAGCCCGCTGAGCAACCCGGTGCCGCGCGACACACGGCTGGCCGCACAGGCCATCGCAGCCAGCTTGGCACCGGCGGAGCTGAAGCTGCGGGTCAATCTGGAAGCGCTGCTCAAGCTCTGAGCGCGGCTGATTCCACGACAAGGGCGGCCCTCGGGTCGCCCTTGTTCATTCCGGCACTTGCATTCGCCGAACTGTGCAGATATTCTGTGTATACACATTATGCACAGCAGTCTTTTCATCTCGCAGACCGACGCGAGGCCCATGTACCTCCAGATCGTGGAGCAGATCCGCCAGCGCGTCGCCGCCGGAGACTGGCCGGCCGGGCAGGAGCTGCCGTCCATCCGGGCGCTGGCGGCGGACCTGCGGGTCAGCGTCATCACCGTCAAGCGGGCCTATCTGGACCTGGAGGCGGAGGGCGTCATCGTCACCCGCCACGGCAAGGGCTCCTTCGTGGCGGACGCACAAGGCCTGGCCATGGACATGCGCCTGGCCCAGCTCGATACCCACCTCGCCGCTGCCGGCGAGATCGCCCGGTCCCTCTCCATGCCCGAGCCCGAACTGATCCAACGACTGCGCGCAGCGCTGAACCAGGAGGCCGACGAATGAAGGCCATCGAAATGAACGGCGTGCGCAAGGCGTTCCGCTTCTTCACGCTGGAAGACGTGTCCCTGGACCTGGACCACGGCCAGATCATGGGCCTCGTGGGCCCCAACGGCGCCGGCAAGAGCACCACCATCCGGTTGCTGATGGGCCTGCTCACGGCCGACGCCGGCAGCATCCGCCTGCTGGGCCACGACATGCCGCGCCACCAGGCCGCCGCCAAGGCCGACGTGGGCTTCGTCAGCGACGACATGAAGCTGCTGCCGCAGGCGACGCTCGCCTGGCACATGGACTTCGTCGCCTCCATCTACCCCGGCTGGGACGCGGCCTACGCGGCCAAGCTGCTGAAGCGCTTTGGCCTGCATGCGGGGCAGACGGCCAAGAGCCTGTCCACCGGCGAGCAGGCCAAGGCCTTGCTGCTGCTGGCCCTGGCCCGCCGCCCGCGCCTGCTGGTGCTGGACGAGCCGACGTCGGGGCTGGACCCGGTCGCCCGGCACGAGCTGCTGACCGAGTTCATGGACGTGCTGCGTGACGACAGCCGCTCCATCCTGTTCTCGTCGCACAACACGCTGGATGTGGAACGCATCTCCGATCGCATCACCTTCATCGACCGCGGCCGCGTCGTGGCGTCCGACAACAAGGAAGACTTCCTCGAACGCTGGCGCACGCTGCGGCTGAGGATGCCTAACGGCGCACCTGATTGGCAGCTGCCCGAAATCGTCCACCGCGACATCGACGGCCCCAACGTGACGCTGACCGTCGATGGTTTCAGCGACGACTTCCTCGCCCGCCTTGGCGCGCCCGTGCAGGAAGTGCATCGCATGAGCCTGGAAGAAGTCTTCGTCGCCACGGTGATGCACAGCCGGGAGGCGCGGCCATGAACCTGCTCACCGCCAAGCTCATCGCCAAGGAGCTGTATCTCTACCGCTGGCTGCTCGTCGGCGTCACCGGCGCCGGCCTCGCTTCGCTGTTGCCGGCAGGCAGCGGCGAGTTCGGCTTCAACATCGGTTTCCTCGTCTGGCTGACGGCCATCATCGCGTTGGGCGTCATGTTGGCGTTGTTCGGCGTGTCCTCCGAGCGCAAGGAGCGCTCGCTGCTGTTCATCCTCAGCCTGCCGCTGTCGCCCGCCGACTATGTGCGCGCCAAGCTGCTGGGCCTGCTCGCGTGCTTCCTGCTGCCCTGGGCGGCGCTGAGCGCCGGCGCCGTGGGGCTGGTGCTGGTCATGCCCGGTATCGCCGACGGCCTGCTGCCCTACACGGTGCTGCTCTGCGTCTTCCTGCTGATGAACTTCGCGGTGGTGCTGTGCGCCGTGCTGCACGTCAGCTCCGAGGCCGGCATGGGCGGCGTCATCGTCCTCACCAACATGTCGGTGTCCCTCTTCATGATGGGCATCGGTCGCATCCCTGAAATCGGCGCTCACATGGGCAAGTCAGACGCCGTCTGGAACACGCCCTTCTGGCTGCTGCTCGCAGCCGAACTGGCCATCACGCTGATCGCGCTGGCCCTGCCTCTCCTCTTTGCGGCACGCCGCCGCGATTTCCTCTAAGGAAAGTTCATGACCCACCACCCCAACGGCGAGAGGCTGCACGCCCTCGACGCAGTGCGGAGCTTTGCCCTTTTGCTGGGCGTCGCCTTCCACGCCAGCATGTCCTTCATCCCCGGCATCCCGAAAGGCCTCTGGGCGATGAGCGACAACTCGCCCAGCGCCTTCCTGGGCGATGCGGGCTTCGTTGCGCACAGCTTCCGCATGACGCTCTTCTTCTTCATCGCCGGCTACTTCGCGCGGCTGCTGCATCAGAAGGTCGGCACCGCCGGCTTCTGGGCCAACCGCGGCAAGCGCATCGCCGTGCCCATGGTCGCCGGCTGGCCGCTGCTGTTCGTCGCCATCATCTTCGTGTGGGGGCTGGGCATGCAGAAGGTCTTCAACGGCGCACCGCCCGCGCCACCCGAGATGTCCAAGGAGTTCGGCTCGCTGCCGCTCTTCCACCTGTGGTTCCTGTACCAGCTGCTGTGGCTGTATGCCGGTGCACTGCTGGTGCGCGCGGCCATCGCGGCGCTGGACCGGGGCCAGGTGTTGCGTGGCTGGCTGGACCGCGTCGTCACCGGCGCTGTGCGCTGGCCGGCCGGCGCGCTGCTGCTGGGCCTGCCGCTGGCGGCCTGCCTGCTGTCGCTGCCGATGTGGATGCCTTGGGTCGGCATCCCCACGCCGGACCAGTCGCTGATCCCGCAACTGCCCGCCACCGTGGGCTTCGGCACGGCCTTCGCGTTCGGCTGGCTGGTGCATCGCGCGCCGGGCGCGCTGACGGCGCTGGGCGCACGCTGGCCGCTGCACCTGGCACTGGCCGTGGCGTCCTCTGCCGTGTGCCTCTACATCCTGAAGACCCAGCCGCCGTTCGGCATGCCCGATCAACCCAAGCTGATCTTCGCGCTGTCCTTTGTCGCCTCCGCCTGGTCCTGGAGCTTCGCGATCACGGGCCTGGCACTGCGCTTACTGTCCGGCCACAGCCCGGCGTTGCGCTACATCGCCGATGCCTCGTACTGGATCTACCTGGTGCACCTGCCGCTGGTCATGGCGCTGCAGGTCTGGGTGGGCGACTGGCCGCTGCACTGGGGCGTGAAGTTCCCATTCATCGTGCTGACCAGCCTGGCCGTCCTGCTGCTGAGCTACCACTGGCTCGTTCGCTCGACCGTCATCGGCAAGCTGCTCAACGGCCGGGCCTATCCGCGCCGCGCCGTGGCCACGCCGGTTGAACCGCAGGCGGACGACGAGGTCGTCGCGTCGCTGCGCGGCGTGTCCAAACGCTACGGCAAGCTGGACGCGCTGACCACGGTCGACCTGGAACTCAAGCGCGGCGAGCTGCTCGCGCTGCTGGGGCCCAACGGCGCCGGCAAATCCACCGCCATCTCGCTGTGGCTGGGCCTGCACGACGCCGACGTCGGCATCGTCAAGCTGCTCGGTGGCTCGCCGCAGGAGATCGCGCGGCGCCAGGGGCTGGGCGTCATGATGCAGGACGTCGAGCTGCCGAAAGACCTCAAGGTGCACGAGCTGGTGGCCTTGTCCGCCAGCTACTACCAACGCCCGCTGAGCGTGAAGGACGCGCTGGACCGCGCCGGCGTCACGGCGCTGGCCAACCGGCCCTACGGCCAGCTCTCCGGCGGCCAGAAGCGCCAGGTGCAGTTCGCCATCGCCATCTGCGGTCAGCCACGCGTGCTGTTCCTGGACGAGCCCACCGTGGGCCTCGACATCCAGGCCCGTGAAGTGATGTGGGCCAACATCCGCGCGCTGTTGCGCGAGGGCTGCTCCATCCTGCTGACGACGCACTACCTCGAAGAAGCCGAGGCGCTGGCGACGCGCGTGGCGGTGCTCGGCAAGGGCCGCGTCATCGCCTCGGGCAGCGTGGCCGAGATGCGTGCGCTGGTGTCGCGCCGGCACATCCGCTGCGAGACGACGACGGCCGCGAACGAGGTGCGCGGCTGGCCGGGCGTCGTCGACGTGTCCACCGACCAGGCGCAGCTGCACATCGTCGCCACCGATGCCGAGGCCGTCGTGCGCGGCCTGCTCGCGGCCGACCCCCGACTCTCCCGCCTGGAAGTGAAGCAGGCTGGGCTCAACGACGCATTCAACGCACTCACCCAGGAGGCCGCATGACCGCCTTGACTCACCCCTTGCACGTCGCAACACCGAAGCACCGGGCATCGCCCTACGCCGTCGAGATCCGCCTCGAACTGCTGCGCCTGATCCGCTCACCGGCCTTCGCGCTGCCGATGTTCGTGCTGCCCGTGGCGCTCTACCTGCTGTTCGCCTTCGCGGTTGCCGGCGAGCAGACCGCCAAGGACCCGGACGCCGCGCGCTTCATGTTCGCCGGCTTCTCGCTGATGGCCGTGACCATGGCCGCCGTGTTCGCCACCTGCCCGTCCATCGCGCTGGAGCGCGAGCTGGGCCTGCTGACGCTCAAGCGCGCCCAGCCCGCGCCGCCCGGTGCCTGGCTCACGGCCAAGATCGTGGCCGGCGTCGTCACGGGTGCCATCGCCTACCTGCCCATCCTGGCCGTCACCGCCGTCAGCGGCCAGGCCCAGTTGAGTGCCGGCCAGCTCGCCGCCATGAGCGCCGTGCTCATCGCCGGCGCGATCCCCTTTTGCGCGCTGGGCCTGATGGTGGGCGCGCTGGCCAGCGGCAGCGCCGCACCGGCCTACGCCCACCTGCTCTACCTGCCGGGGCTCTACCTGTCGGGCGTGTTCTTCCCGCTGCCCAAGTCCATGTACTTCCAGGCCCCGTTCTGGCCCCAGTTCCACCTCAACCAGCTCGTCTTCGCGGCGGGTGACGTGAGCAAGTTCCGCTACATCGGGCCGGAGATGGCGTTCGCCGTGCTGCTGGGCTTCACGGTGCTGTGCGGGGGCATCGCCATGTACCGCCTGAAGCGGCGCGGATGACGCTCACGCGGCGAACCACGCTCGCTGGATTGGCGGCGCTGGCGGGCTGCGCCCACCTGAGCCCCGCGCCCGCCACGCTGCCCGATGCCCTGGCCGAATCCGTCGGCAACGGCCTCGACGGCCTCATCGTCTACGTGGACCGCAAGGGCAGCGCGCCGCAGTCCTGTGCGGCAGGCTGGAAGGACCGGGCGAGCCAGATGCCCAGCGACCCGCAGGCGCTGTTCAAGATCGCCAGCATCAGCAAGCTCTACATCGCGGCTGCGGCCGCCAAGCTGGTGGCGGGCCGGCGGCTGTCGCTGGACGGCACGCTGGCCGATGACCTGCCCGACCTCGCGCAGGGCATCGCCAACGCCGACCGCATCACGCTGAAGCAGCTGCTGCAGCACCGCAGCGGCCTGTTCAACATCACCGACGCGCCGCAGTTCCCGTGGTTCGCCCCGCTGCCGGACCCGGCCGGCTACCTGGCGCTGGCGCGAGGCCGGCCAGCGCTGTTCGAGCCCGGCACACGCCATCACTACTCGAACACCAACTACCTGCTCATCGGCGCCCTGCTCGACCGCAAGCTGGGCCACAGCCATCAGCGCTACATCGAGCAGGCGCTGCTGGCGCCGCTAGGGCTGACGCACACCTACGCGCGAGTGACCCTGGCCGACGCCGCCAACCTCGTCAGCGGCCACCACCCCGCCCACGCCGGCGACCTGAAGACCGTGGACTACCCGGTGCCGGGCGGCTCCATGGTCGCGACGGCTCAGGACGTGGGCGTCTTCCTGCGCGCCCTGCGCGACGGCGTGCTGCTGACGGCGGACGAGCAGGCCATCTATTCATCCGTCTCGGTATACGAGCACACCGGCCTGCTGCCGGGCTACCTGAGCATCGCGCGCCATCACCGCGACCTGGACGCCGTCGTCGTGCTGTTCGCCAACACCAGCGCCGCGAGCGCCTGGGGGCAGATCGAGGCGGCACACAGCCGAGTCGTCAGGGTCCTGAGCGCGCAGCGGCCACCCGCGCGCTCGTGATTGCCGAGGATCAGCGCTGAGCCGAGCCACTGGCCGAAGCATCCAGCGCCACCGAACGGTCGGCGCGTGAGGCCTTGGCGGAAGCGCTGCCCGAGGCCTGGCCGTTGCGGCCGGCGGCTTCGGTGGCGACGGCGCTCGTCAGGCCCGTGTCGCTGGCCGCCACCGGCGCAGCAGGTGCCTTCGTGGTGGGCGTGGCCGGGGCCGTGGTCGCTGTCGGCGTGGTGGCAGGTGTCGCCGGCTGGCTCAGCGTGCCGCTCACGTTCCCATTCGCGCTGCCTGAGCCGTTGCTGGCCGCTGCCCCGACCTGATCCTTCAAGCCCTGGGGCGTCGACTTCACGTTGCCCGCAGCATCACCGGCCGCAGTCTTCACGTCATCGACCTTGCCCTGCACGGCGGTCCTGGCGTCGCTGGCCTGCGACCTGGTCTTGTCGACGGCGCCCTTGAACAGCGAGCCATTGGCATTGGCCGAGCCGGCGGCGTTGCCTGCAATGTCGAGCTGACGGGGTGACAGGGCGCCAGTCAGGCCACCCGTGAGGCCGCCACCGGCACCGCCGCCAAGCAGGCCGGCAGCGTGGGCGTTGGGGGCCAGCAGCGCAGCCGCCACGGCGGCGATGCTCAGCGTGGTGCGAAGAACTGGGGTGCGACGGGTTGCAGACATGATGAATCTCCGAAGGTGGTGGTTGTGTCTGAAGAGCCAGCCTTTCCGGCCCTTTCACTGAGTACAACGACCGTCGTCGAAACATCCTTCCCGGCGCAGGTGCAACGGTGTGTTTCAGCGGTTCTGCCGCGCCTGCAATTGATCGGGCACCACGCGCAAGTCCTCGGCGATGAGGCCTCGGCCGAACACCGGGTCACGACCCGGAGCGCCCAGATCCACGGCGTTCGACGCCAGCCGCTCGACTGCCACAGCCGCTACCGCCGCATCCGGCTCGCGCAGCGCCACCGCCAGCAGCCCGGCCACCAGCGGCGCCGCGAACGACGTGCCGCGCGCCACGCCGTAACCACCGCCGCTGCGCGCCACGGCCATCTCGGCGCCGGGTGCGGCCCACATCACCTGCGGCCCCTGCGCCGCCTCGGGCAGCACGCGGCGCGAGGCGTTCACGCCCGTCACGCCGACCACGCCGGCATAGGCCGCCGGATACAGCGGCGGCGCGGCCGGGCCATCGTTGCCCACCGCCGCCACGAGCAGGTGCCCGCGCTTCACCAGCGCCGCGACGCCCTGCTCCAGCAGCCGATTCTGCGGGCCGACCAAGCTGACGTTGACGACGGCGACACGCTCGCGCGCCATCCAGGCCAGCGCGCGCACGACGGCTTCGGCCGAACCGCCGTCGGGCTGGTCGCAGTACACATCGGCGGCAAAGAGTTCCGCCTTTGCCGCCGCTCCCGAAAAGCCGCGGTCGCGGCCGACGAGCAGGGACGCGACGGCCGTGCCGTGCTCGCTGGGCACCGCGTTGCAGCCGCAACCGAAGCTGCCGCCGCCCGCATGGCGCAGCGCCGCGTGGCGCCGGTCCACACCGCCGTCGACAAGGCCCACGCGGATGGGGCCGGCGGGCTTCACCGTGCCGCCCGCGCCGAACGCCACATCGCCGCTGCGTGAATAGAGGTGGTTGAAGTCCGCTTGCAGCGCCGGCTGGGCCGCGCGCAGCTTCGCCAGCGCCTCGGCGGTATCCAGCCCGTCGGGCACGCGCAGCACGACCTGGCGCAGGTCCAGCTCGGGCCAGCTCTCCTCGCGCAGCTTGACGAGGCCCAGCAACGCTGCAGCCGCCAGCGCCGCGTCGCTGGGCGACACCAGCAGCAACTCGCGGCGGCGGATGGGCTCGCCGGCGGGATCGGCCTCGATGAGGTCGCGGTGTCGCGTCAGCAGTTCACGCGCATTCGTCACACGCTGGTCCAGCAGCCGCGACGTCGACGACAGGATCTCGGGCAGGGGCTGGACCACGCGATCCAAGACGCCCGGCAGGCGCGACACGCCAGGCAGCTGCGGCAATTGCGGCAGGCGCAGCTGGGCCTGCACGGCGCCGCTCAGCGCGGCAAGAACAGACAGGACAAGGGCAGGTTTCATGGAAATCGCAGGCTAGTGACGAGGATAACGAGCGAGGTCGGGAAGAAAATCCATGCCTCGCCCGTTGTCCCTGTATCGATGCCCGCTCCCCCCTCCGAACTTCGCCAGGAGATTGCCGCCCTGCTGCCGCGGCTGCGCCGGTTCGGCCGCACGCTGGCCTACTCCCCCGAAGACGCCGACGACCTCGTGCAGGTCGCCATCGAGAAGGCCCTGACCCGCACCGACCAGTGGGCGCCTGGAACGCGCCTGGACAGCTGGATGTTTCGCATCATGCAGAACGCGTGGATTGACGAGCTGAGGGCGCGCGAGCGGCGCGGTCAGACCTTCCTGCCCGAGGAGGAAGGCGAGCACGTGGGTGACGGCGCGGCCACGGGCGCGCCGCTCGACGCCATCCTCGTGCGCAAGGCCGTGGCCAAGCTCAGCGAGGAGCACCGCACGGTGGTGGGCCTGGTGCTGGTGGAAGGCCTGAGCTATCAAGAAGCCGCCGAGACGCTGGGCGTGCCGGTCGGCACCGTCACAAGTCGCGTGGCCCGTGCCCGCGAGGCGCTGCAGGAGTTGCTGGGAGAGTGGCCATGAATCTGGATGAAGACCAACTGAAGGCCGAGCGCCGCCGCTTGTCTGCGGCTTTCGACGGTGTGTTGAGCGAGCCCGTGCCTGACCGGCTGACGGCGCTGCTGGCCGAGCCGGTGCCTCAGGTCGTCGACCTCGGCGCGATGCGCGCGCAGCGGCGCGGCATGTCGAACTGGGCCGCCTGGGGCGGCATGGCGGCCACGCTGGTGCTGGGCACGTTGATCGGCACGCGGCTGGCTCCACCGGGGATGGACGAGGCAGGCCGGGTGCTTGTCACGGGCGACATCGACGAGGCGCTGAACAGGCACCTCGCCAGCTTCTCACCCGACGCGGTCAACGTACAAGTGAGCTTCAAGGCCAAGGACGGCCGCTATTGCCGCACGTTCTCAACGGATGCGTCGGCGGGTCTGGCCTGTCGCCAGCCGGATGGCGCCTGGGTCCTGAAGCACCTGGCCGCCTTGCCCGCGTCCGGCGGCGCGATGCGGCAGGCGGCGAGCAGCCTGCCAGCCTCCGTACTGGCGGCCGTGGACGAAACCATCGCGGGCGAGGCTTTGAACGCCGCGCAGGAGCAGGCGGCGCGCGACGCCGGCTGGAAGCACTGACCGGCCCGATAGGATGCACACACGCCAGGGAGCGGCCGCAATGCACGGCCATGGCACGACCTGACCCCACATGCCGCAGAACCCCGCGCCGCAGTTGTCCGTCGATCTCGGGCGCTTCCGGCGCTACCTGATCCTGGGCAACCTCGTGCTGCTGGCGCTCATTGCGCTGGCGGCGGTGCTGGTCTTGTCGGCCAGCCACCGCGCGCACGAGGAACGCGGCCGCGCCACCGCCGCCGACCTGGCCCGCTCGCTGGCGCTGAGCGTGGCCTCGACACTGCAACTGGTGGACAACACGCTGCTGTCGACGCTGAACCAGGTGGACCGCCTTGGTGCCGCCGGGCCGCTGCAGGCGGAAGAGCTGACGCGCATCGCCGACGCGCAGCGCGCCCTCGTGCCGGCCATGACGGCGTTGCGCGTCACCGATGCCGAGGGCCGGGTGCTGAACCCCGACGCCGACGGCCCCGCCACCGTCACCGTGGCCGACCGCGACTACTTCCAGGCGGCCCGTGCCGACCCGACGCGGCTGGCGGTGTCCGAGCCGCTGCAGGGCCGGCTCAAGAAGGGCTGGGGACTGGTCCTCGCGCGCGCCCGGCTTGACGAGGCCGGGCGCTTCATCGGCGTGGTCTACGGCGGCATCGGCACGCAGGGCGTCGTGCAGGACTTCCAGCGCGCCGATGTGGGCAGCCAAGGCATCGTGGTGCTGCGCTCCAGCTCGCTGCGGCTGATCGCCAGGTATTCACCGCGCGACCGCGACCCCGAGGCCAGGCTGGGCATGGCCCAGGTGTCGGATGCGTTCCACGCGGCGCGCAAGGTCGACCCCTGGCAGGGCAGCTACATCGCGCGCAGCACGCTGGACGGCATCGAGCGCGTCACCGCCTACACGCAGGTGGGCCGGCATCCGCTGCTGGTCCAGGTCGGCCTGGCGACAGAGGATTTCTTTGCGCCCTGGCGGCGCCAGATGGCGCAGCTGGGCGGCCTGCTGGCGCTGCTGGCGGCAGTGGTGGTGGGCGCCTCGGCGCTCATTTACCGCGCCCAGGCCCGCCAGGTGCGGGCGCGGGCCCAGGCCGCGCTGCTGGCCGCCGAGCGCGGCGCCATGCTGGACAACGAACTGGTCGGCATGGTGAAGCTGCGGGCGCGGCGCGAGGTCTGGCACAACGCGGCGCTGGCGCGGCTGTTCGGCTACGGGCCGGGCGAGCTGAGCGGCCAACCCGCGCGCCTGCTCTACCTCGACGACGAGTCCTTTGCCCAGGTCGGCCTGGCCTACCAGCAACTGCAGGAGACCCGCAGCTACCGCACGCAGCTGCGCATGCGGCGCAAGGACGGCGGCACCGTCTGGGTGGACCTGAGCGGCAAGGCGCTGCCGGACGGCGAATCGCTGTGGCTGATGGTGGACATCACGCACATCAAGCGCAGCGAGCAGCAGGCCCGGCACCTGGCCTTGCACGACGGGCTGACCGGCCTGCCCAACCGACAGCTGCTGCAGGACAGGCTGGCCTTCCTGCTGCGCGACGCCGAGCGCAACGGCCGCTGGCTGGCGGTCTGCTACCTGGACCTGGACGGCTTCAAGGCCGTCAACGACCAGCATGGCCATGACGCGGGCGATGCCGTGCTGCGCGCCGCCGCCGAGCGGCTGACGGCCAGCGTGCGCGGCAACGACGTGGTGGCCCGCATGGGCGGGGACGAGTTCGTGCTGGTGCTCAACCAGCTGGGCGCGCTCAGCGACGAGGCCTTTGCGCTGAACCGGCTGCTGGACAGCTTCGCCGCGCCCATCACGCTGCCCGACGGCAGCGAGGCGAGCGTGGGTGTCAGCATCGGCGTGGCGATCTACCCGCAGCACGGCAGCGATGTCGGCACGCTGCTCGGCCGCGCCGATCGGGCCTTGCTGGCCGGCAAGCGTGCGGGCAAGGGCCGCTGGGTGACCTGCGACGCGGTCACCGACGTCAAGGCTTGAGACTGCGCCAGATCAGGCTGGTGATCAGCTCGCGGGCGCGCTCGAAGTCGTCCTCGTCCAGCGCCGGCTTGCCCATGTAGAGCGCGAACTGCGGGCCCAGGTCGGCGTAGGCCTGGGTGGACGACCAGATCAGGAACATCAGGTGCGTGAAGTCCAGGCGCCGCACGCGGCCCTCGCTGGCCCAACGCTCGAAGCGCGCCACGTCGGCGTGCAGCAGCGGCATGACCTGGGCCTTCAGCACGTCCTGATAGCGCGGCGCGCCGGCCATGATCTCGCGCGTGAAGACGGCGTTGCCGCTGGGCCGCTCGCGGCTGAAGCGCAGCTTGACCTGCACATAGGCCTGGATGGCCGTCTCGGGCTCGTCGGCCTCGGCGATGGCCGACATGCTGGCCATCCATTCGCCCATGACGCTGTTCAGCACGGCGCGGTAGAGCTCTTCCTTGCTGGGCCAGTGGTAGAGCAGGTTCTGCCGCGACAGGTCCAGTGCGGCGGCGATGCTGTCGAGGCTGACGCCTTCGAAACCGAAGCGGGCGAACTGGTGTTCGGCTTCAATGAGGATGGCCTCCTGCTTGCGCAGGGTGGCGGCGCGGGGGGTACGTACTGCGGTTGTCACGCTCATGCACCGGATTCTGACGGCGGCGCACCAAGCGCTTGCTGCGGGTTTTTACGCCTTGGTCAAGTTTTACAGGGTAGTAATGTTTGGGTGTTTTCTACTGGGAGATGCCCGTGGACCTTGCCGATTTGAAGTCCGGCCGCCTCGCACCGGCCGAGTACGAGCGCAACTTTGCCGATGCGCACCCGCCGCTGAACCGCACGCAGGCCTTGATCGAGGCCGAGCGTTGCTACTACTGCTACGCAGCCCCCTGCCAGACGGCCTGCCCGACGGGGATAGACATCCCTGCCTTCATCCAGCGCGTGGCGCAGGACAACGTGCGCGGCGCGGCCGAGGCCATCCTGACGGCCAACCCGCTGGGCGGCATGTGCGCCCGTGTCTGCCCGACCGAGGTGCTGTGCGAGCAGGCCTGCGTGCGCAACACCAACGAGAGCAAACCGGTGGAGATCGGCCTGCTGCAACGCTTCGCGGTGGAGGGTCACTTCGCCAATCCCGGAGCCAAACCGTTGTTTGAACGCGCAC
This sequence comes from Pelomonas parva, assembly GCF_043555835.1. Taxonomy (NCBI): domain Bacteria; kingdom Pseudomonadati; phylum Pseudomonadota; class Betaproteobacteria; order Burkholderiales; family Sphaerotilaceae; genus Roseateles; species Pelomonas parva. Next base: position 206,302 of record NZ_JBIGHV010000009.1, read on the forward strand.
AGCCGACCGGCCGGCGCGTCGCCGTCGTCGGCGCCGGCCCGGCCGGGCTGGCCGCCGCGCACGGCCTGGCGTGGCGCGGACACGACGTTGTGCTGTTCGATGCCGCACCGAAATTGGGCGGACTCAACGAATACGGCCTGGCCACCTACAAGGTGGCCGGCGGTTTTGCGCAGCAAGAAATCGACTGGCTGCTGTCCATCGGCGGCATCACGCCCAAGCTCAACTGCAGGCTCGGCCGCGACATCACGCTGGACAGCCTGCTGGCTGAATACGACGCCGTCTTCCTGGGCCTGGGCCTGGGCGGCGTCAACGCGCTGGGCATTGCCGAGCCTCAGGTGCCCGGCTTGCGCGATGCGGTGGACTTCATCGCCGAGCTGCGCCAGAGCGCACCGGCAGAAGTGCCCGTGGGCCGCAAGGTCGTCGTCATCGGCGGCGGCATGACGGCCGTGGACGCGGCCGTGCAGAGCAAGCTGCTGGGTGCCGAGCAGGTGACCATGGTCTACCGGCGCGGGCCGGACGGCCTCTCGGCGTCGACACATGAACAGCACTGGGCGCAGACGAACGGCGTGACCATCCGCTGCTGGGCCCGGCCGCTGGGTGTAGAAGCCCACGGCGGTGTGCTGCAAGGCATGCGCTTCGCGGCGACGACGCTGGAGGACGGCAAGCTCGTCGACACCGGCGAACAGTTCTTCATCGAGGCCGACCTGGTGCTGCGCGCCATCGGCCAGACCTACGAAGCACCGGCCGGCACGGCCATCGCGCTGCAGAGCGGCCGCATCAAGACCGACGCCGACGGGCAGACCAGCCTGGCCCGCGTCTGGGCCGGCGGCGACTGCCGCGCCGGCGGCCGCGACCTGACCGTGGAGGCCGTGGAGCACGGCAAGCGCGCGGCGGTCTCCATCCATGCAGCACTGACGGAGGTGGCCCATGGCTGACCTGAGCACCAACTTCCTGGGCATCAAGAGCCCCAACCCCTTCTGGCTCGCGTCGGCGCCACCGACCGACAAGGAGATCAACGTGCGCCGCGCCTTCGAGGCCGGCTGGGGCGGCGTGGTCTGGAAGACGCTGGGCGAGGACCCGCCGGTCGTCAACGTCAACGGCCCGCGCTACGCCACGCTGTGGAGCCAGGACCGGCGCGTCATCGGCTTCAACAACATCGAGCTGATCTCGGACCGGCCGCTGCAGGTCAACCTCGACGAGATCCGGCGCGTGAAGCGCGACTTCCCGGACCGCGCCATGGTCGTGTCGCTGATGGTGCCGGTGAACGAGCAGAGCTGGAAGGACATCCTCGCCAAGGTGGCCGACACCGGCGCCGACGGCGTGGAGCTGAACTTCGGCTGCCCGCACGGCATGAGCGAGCGCGGCATGGGCTCGGCCGTGGGCCAGGTGCCGGAGTACATCCAGCAGGTGACCGAGTGGTGCAAGAAGCACACGCGCATGCCGGTCATCGTCAAGCTCACGCCCAACATCACCGACGTGCGCTTCCCGGCGCGCGCCGCGCATGCGGGCGGTGCCGATGCGGTGAGCCTCATCAACACCGTCAACTCCATCATGGGCGTGGACCTGGACCGCATGACGATGAGCCCCGTCACCGACGGCCTGGGCTCGCACGGCGGCTACTGCGGCCAGGCGGTGAAGCCCATCGCGCTGAACATGGTGGCCGAGATCGCCCGCGACCCGGCCACGGCGGGGCTCCCCTTGAGCGGCATCGGCGGCATCACGACCTGGCGCGACGCGGCCGAGTTCATCGCCATGGGCTGCGGCACGGTGCAGGTCTGCACGGCCGCCATGGTCTACGGCTTCAAGATCGTGCAGGACATGTGCTCGGGGCTGTCCAACTTCATGGACGAGAAGGGCTACAAGTCGATCGAAGACTTCCGCGGCCGCGCGGTGCCCACCGTGAAGAACTGGAACCAGCTCAACCTGAACCACGTCGAGAAGGCCGTCATCAACCAGGACAGCTGCATCCAGTGCGGGCGCTGCCACGTCGTCTGCGAGGACACGTCGCACCAGGCCATCTTTGCGATGAAGGACGGCAAGCGCCACTTCGAGGTCAACGACGCGGAGTGCGTGGGTTGCAATCTCTGCGTGTCGATCTGCCCGGTCCCTGGCACCATCTCGATGCGCGCGCTGCAGCCGGGCGAGACCGATGCGCGCACGGGCCGCGTCATCGACGGCAGCTATGCCAACTGGACGACGCATCCGAACAACCCGATGAGTGCCGGATGCGCTTGAAGGAACTGAGATGAGCAGTCACTACGAAGTCGGCCACTGGATCAACGGCGCCATTTCAAGCGGTAGCGGCGCGCGCCAACAGGACATCCACAACCCCGCCACGGGCGCCGTGCAGGGCAAGCTGTTGCTGGGCAGCGTGGCCGATCTGGACGCCGCCGTGGCCTCTGCCACCAAGGCCGCCAAGGCCTGGGGCCAGACGCCGGCCCTGGCCCGCTCGCGCGTGCTGTTCAAGTTCCTGAGCATCGTGCAGGACAAGCGCGAGGAGCTGGCCGCCGCCCTCGTGCGCGAGCACGGCAAGACGATGCCGGACGCGCTCGGTGAAGTGGCGCGGGGCATCGAGAACATCGAGTTCGCCACGGCAATGCCGCAACTGCTGAAGGGCGAGTACACCGAGCAGATCGCGCGCGGCCTGGACGCCTGGAGCGTGCGCCAGCCACTGGGCGTGGTGGCCGGCGTCACGCCGTTCAACTTCCCCGCCATGGTGCCCATGTGGATGTACCCGCTGGCCATCGGCTGCGGCAATGCCTTCATCCTGAAGCCCAGCGAGCGCGACCCATCGGCATCGCTCTTGATGGCGCAATGGCTGAAGGACGCCGGCCTGCCCGACGGCATCTTCAGCGTCGTGCAGGGCGACAAGGACATCGTCGACGCCATCCTCGCCCACCCCGGCATCGCGGCCGTCAGCTTCGTCGGCTCCACGCCGGTGGCCGAGCACATCTACAAGGTGGGCAGCTCCTACGGCAAGCGCGTGCAGGCGCTGGGCGGCGCGAAGAACCACATGGTCGTCATGCCAGACGCCGATCTCGAACAGGCCGTGGACGCGCTGATGGGCGCGGCCTACGGCTCGGCCGGCGAGCGCTGCATGGCGATCTCCGTGGCCGTGGCCGTGGGCGACGCGGCCGACGCGCTGGTGGCCGCGCTGGCGCCCAAGGTCGCCGCGCTGAAGATCGGTGAAGGCAACGGCGCCGGCATCGAGATGGGCCCGCTGATCACGCGCGCCTCGCAGCAGCGCGTCGAGAAGCTGATCGGCGAAGGCGTGGCCGCCGGCGCCAAGGCCGTCGTCGATGGCCGCGGTCACCGCGTGGCCGGTTTCGAGGATGGCTTCTTCGTCGGCGGCACCTTGCTGGACGGCGTGTCGGCCGACATGAGCTGCTACACCGAGGAGATCTTCGGCCCCGTGCTCTGCGTCGTGCGCGTGCCCGACCTGGCCGCGGCAATAGCGTTGATCGAGGCCAACGATTACGCCAACGGCGTGGCCATCTTCACCCGCGACGGCCATGTGGCGCGCGAGTTCGTGCACCACATCCAGGTCGGCATGGTGGGCGTCAACGTGCCGCTGCCGGTGCCCATGGCCTTCAACAGCTTTGGCGGCTGGAAGCGCAGCCTGTTCGGCGACCACCATGCCTACGGGCCGGAGGCGGTGCGCTTCTATACCAAGCACAAGGCTGTCATGCAGCGCTGGCCTGACAGCCTGCCCAAGGGTCCGCAATTTGCTTTCCCGCAGAACACCTGATCAACCACCATCACAAGGGGTTCCATGAGCGCTGCTGCCGATCCGACGCTATCCAACGCCGACCTGCTGCCCACCACCGCCGCCCAGCGCCATTGGGGCTGGAAGGACTTCGCTGCCCTGTGGGTGGGCATGGTCGTCTGCGTGCCGACCTACACCATGGCCAGCGCCATGCTGGACCAGGGCTTCAGCTGGCAGCGCGCGGTGTTCCTCGTGCTGCTGGCCAACTGCATCGTGCTGGTCCCTATGCTGCTGATCGGCCGTGTCGGCCCCAAACACGGCATCCCCTTCCCGGTGCTGGCGCGCGCGTCCTTCGGCGTCAAGGGCGCCAACCTGCCGGCCGTGCTGCGCGGGCTGGTCGCCTGCGGCTGGTTCTCGATCAACTGCTACTTCGGCGCGCTGGCGCTGCACAGCTTCCTGAACGTGCTGGGCTTTGGCCTGGCAGCACCCGCGCCGGGCGAAACCATCAGCACGTCGCAGTTCGTGTGCTTCATCGCCTTCTGGGCGCTGCACCTGTGGTTCATCTGGCGCGGCACCGAGTCCATCCGGCTGCTGGAGGTGATTGCTGCGCCGCTGATGATCGCCGCGTCCATCGCGCTGGTCGCGGCCTTGATGCTGGCCGTGCCCAGCGCCCAGCTGTTCGGCCTGCCGGCCAAGACCGTGCCCGGCGGCCCCAACACCTGGGCCGCACTGACCGGCCTGGTGGGCTTCTGGGCCACGCTGGCGCTGAACATCCCCGACTTCACGCGCTTCGCCAAGACCCAGCGCGACCAGACGCTGGGCCAGGCGATCGGTCTGCCGATCCCGATGGCGCTGTTCTCCATGGTGGGCGTCATCGGCTTCTCGGCCAGCGCCATCCTCTACGGCAAGGCCGAGCTGTTCCCCGACGCGCTGCTGGCCAAGATGGGCCCGGTGGCGGCCGGCCTGGGGCTGCTGGTGATCCTGCTGGCCAACCTGACGACCAACGTGGCCGCCAACCTCGTCTCGCCCAGCTACGACTTCTCGCAGCTGGCCCCGAGCAAGATCAGCTTCCGCATGGGCGGCCTGATCGCGGCCGTCATCGGCCTGCTCTTCATGCCCTGGAAGCTGCTGGCCACCTCCGGCGGCTATCTGTTCACCTGGCTGGGCGGCTACGGCACGCTGCTGGGCGGCATCGCCGGCATCCTGCTGACCGACTACTACCTGATCCGTCGCACGGAGCTGAAGTCTGCCGACCTGTACCGGCGCGGCGGCGACTACGAGTACAGCGGCGGCTGGAATGTGCGCGCGCTGATCGCCCTCGCCCTCGGCGTGCTGCCCTGCCTGCCGGGCTATCTGGCGGTGTCGGGCGTTGTCGACAAGGCGGCCGTCGCGCCGTGGATGATTTCGCTGTTCGACTTCGGCTGGTTCTTCAGCCTGGCCGTGTCCGGCACGGTCTATTTCCTTTCGATGCCACGCAGAGGTAAGTGATGAGCTCCTTGTTGATCCGCGGCGCCATCGTCGTCAATGCTGACGCCGAGTCCCGCACCGACGTGCTCTGTGTCGATGGCCGCATCGCGGCGCTGGGCGAGCGCGCCGTGCGCGAGGCCCCGGCCGGCACGACGACGCTGGACGGCACCGGCCAGTACCTGATCCCCGGCGGCATCGACCCGCACACCCACATGCAGCTGCCCTTCATGGGCACGGTCACGCAGGATGATTTCTTCACCGGCACGGCGGCCGCGCTGGCGGGCGGCACGACCAGCATCATCGACTTCGTCATCCCCAACCCGCAGCAGCCGCTGATGGACGCCTACCGCACCTGGCGCGGCTGGGCGGAGAAGAGCGCTTCCGACTACGCCTTCCACGTCGCGGTGACGTGGTGGGACCAATCGGTCAGCGACGACATGGGGACGCTGGTGCGCGAGGAAGGCGTGAACAGCTTCAAGCACTTCATGGCCTACAAGAACGCCATCATGTGCGACGACGAGACGCTGGTGAACAGCTTCAAGCGCTCACTCGAACTGGGCGCCATGCCCACCGTGCACGCCGAGAACGGCGAGCTGGTCTACCTGCTGCAGGCCGAGGTGGCCAAGATGGGCATCACCGGCCCGGAAGGCCACCCGATGTCGCGCCCGCCGATGGTGGAAGGCGAAGCCGCCAACCGCGCAATTGCCATTGCCGACGTGCTGGGCGTGCCCATCTACATCGTGCACGTGAGCTGCATCGAAAGCGCAGAAGCGATCGCCCGTGCGCGTGCCCGTGGCCAGCGGGTCTACGGCGAGGTTCTGGCCGGCCATTTGCTGATCGACGACAGCGTCTACCGCGACCCCGATTTCGCGAAGGCCGCCGCCTATGTGATGAGCCCGCCCTTCCGCCCCAAGATCCATCAGGAGTTCCTGTGGCGCGGCCTGCAGTCGGGCCAGCTGCATACGACGGCGACGGACCACTGCACCTTCTGCGCGACGCAGAAGGCGGCGGGCAAGGAGAACTTCGCCAAGATCCCGAACGGCTGCGGCGGCGTCGAGGAGCGCATGGCGGTGCTGTGGGATGCCGGCGTCAACTCCGGGCGCCTGACGCCCAGCGAGTTCGTCGCCATCACGTCGGCCAACGCGGCCAAGCTCTTCAACATGTACCCGCGCAAGGGCGTCATTGCCGAGGGCGCCGACGCCGACCTCGTGCTGTGGGACCCGGCCGGCATCAAGACGCTCAGCGCCAAGACGCAGTTCTCCAAGAACGACTTCAACATCTTCGAGGGCCGCACCGTGCGCGGCATCCCCAGCCACACCATCGCGCAAGGCCGCGTCGTCTTCGCACGGGGCGACCTGCGCGCCGAAGCCGGCAAGGGCCGCTACCTGAAGCGCCCACCGTTCGGCTCACAGTTCGATGCCGCCGCCAAGCGCGCGCACGACCTCGCTCCCACCGCCGTCGCGCGCTGAAAGACACAACATGGACATGCCCGCCACCACTCCCGACATCACGAAGCTCCGCATCAACGGCCAGCGGCTGTGGGACTCGCTGATGGAACTGGCACAGATCGGCGCCACCGAGAAAGGCGGCGTCTGCCGCCTGACGCTGACCGACCTCGACAAGCAGGGCCGCGACCTCGTCACCCGCTGGGCACGCGAGGCCGGCATGACCGTCACCATCGACAAGATCGGCAACGGCTTCATGCGCCGCGCGGGCCGCAACAACAGCCTGCCGCCCATCATGACCGGCAGCCACATCGACACCCAGCCCACCGGCGGCAAGTTCGATGGCAACTACGGCGTGCTGGCCGGCATCGAGGTCGTGCGCACGCTGAACGATCACGGCATCGAGACCGAGGCGCCCATCGAGGTCGCGTTCTGGACCAATGAAGAGGGCTCGCGCTTCGTGCCCGTCATGATGGGCTCGGGCGTTTTCGCCAACGCCTTCACGCTTGAGCACGCCTACGCGGCCACCGACACCGAAGGGAAGACCGTCAAGGGCGAACTGGAGCGCATCGGCTACATCGGCGATCAGGTGCCTGGCGACCACCCCATCGGCGCCTATTTCGAGACCCACATCGAGCAAGGTCCGGTGCTGGAGGATCACGACAAGACCATCGGCGTCGTCACCGGCGTGCTGGGCATCCGCTGGTACGACTGCGTCGTCACCGGCATGGAAGCCCACGCCGGCCCCACGCCGATGGCGCTGCGCAAGGACGCGCTTCAGGTGGCCACCAAGCTGATGCAGGAAGTGGTGGCTTGCGCCCACCGCCACCCGCCGCATGGCCGCGGCACGGTGGGCATGGTGCAGGTGCACCCCAACAGCCGCAACGTCATCCCCGGCCGCGTGAAGTTCAGCATCGACCTGCGCAACGCGACCGATGCGCTGTGCGAGGCGATGGACGCTGACATCCGTTCAGTCGCTGCCAAGCTGTCACAAGAGAGCGGCCTGCCGATCGAGATCACGCCGGTCAGCAACTACCCTGCCCAGCCCTTCCACGCCGACTGCATCGCCGCCGTTCAGAAGGCCGCCGACACACTGGGCTACAGCAACATGCGTGCGGTGTCCGGCGCCGGCCACGACGCGGTCTACATGGCGAGGCTGGCGCCTGCCGGCATGATCTTCATCCCCTGCAAGGACGGCATCAGCCACAACGAGATCGAGGACGCCAAGCCGGAGCACATCGAGGCGGGGTGCAATGTGTTGTTGATGGCGATGTTGGAGCGGGCGCAGGTCACTCGGTAGGTTGGCGGTAAGCACAGCGAACCCCAACGCTCGTGCCCCGCTCAGCTGCCTGATTTGAACGAGGCCGAGGGCGCTGGGGTTCATTTCATTCACCCCAGCCTACCGGGCTGTTGGCCACGCAATTCGTGGTTAGCATGCGCCTGTCAACACAGGGGATATGCATGAACCCACACGCTCCCGTCACGCGGCTCTGGGCACTGGGCGCCGTCGCAGCGGCGGCCGCCCTGACCGGCTGCGCCAGTGGCCTCTCGACATCGCACGGGCCGACCGCCCAGGGCGTCGGTACCGAGCAGCAGGCCCGCTCCACAGGTGAACCGCTGGTGGAGCGCCACGCCGCCGCGGATGCGCGGCAGCTGCTCAACAGGTACCAGAAGCGCGGCTACGTGCTGGTCGCAGCGTCCGGATTCAACAGCGACCGGCAGGCATCCGAAGCCGTCGCCGTCGCGCAGGGGCGCCAGCTCGGTGCCGAGCTGGTGGTCCTCCTGGCCCCTCGCACTGCAGGATCGGTGGCACGCCCTGCTTCGCTCAACGTACCCGCCTCGTTCAGGAACAGCCCGGCGACCGCCTTCGGCAACAACGGGGCCGGCATCGCCCTGGAGGTCGGCCCGACCAGGACGCGCGACGCGTTGACCGGCCACCCGACGCCCACGGCGGCCTATCGCACCGCCCAGCGCACGGACGTTGCCGCGCTGTACTTTGTCAGGCAGCAGGCCACTGGGCCGGCCCTGTAACGCCAGACACCCGGCAGCGCCGCTGACCACCGCCTCAGGCTGCCGGCATCAGCGCCGGTGTTCGGCCAGCAACGCCGCCGCCGTGCTGGCCGGCACCGCGTAGGTGATGCCCGTCGGCGCGCTGAGCGCCGCTTCCTTGGTGCCCTTGATCGCGCCGCCCTGCAGCACGCCCACGACCTCGCCGGTCTCGATGTCCAGCACCGGGCCGCCGCTGTTGCCGGGGTAGGCGATGGCGTCGAGCTGCATCACCTTGAAGGCACCGTCGCGCAGCTGGCGCACGGCGCGCGGGTTGAGGCCGGCCGGGCTGCCGGCGGGGGTGGCGATGGTCGTCCATGCCGAGACGATGCCGCGGTGGGTGGTGTGCACCTGGCCCAGCGCGTTGCCGATGGGAAAGCCCATCAGCGCAATCGCCGCGCCCTCCACGGCGTCCTGCGCGGCCAGCTTCAGCGCCGGCAGCGCGGGCCCGTCGATGGCCAGCAGCGCCAGGTCGTTGCGCAGGTCGCGGCCCAGCAGCCGGGCGCTGCGCAGCTGCCACTGGCCGTCGCCCAGCCACACCTGCACCGCGATGCTGCGGTCGATGCGCTCGGGCGTCTCGGCTGGCACCACGTGCGCGTTGGTCAGCACGTGCAGGCCGTCAGCCACCGCGAAGCCGGCAGCGCGGAAGCCGAACCGCGGGTTGTCCATCAGGCCGTAGCTGCCCACGGCCACCACGGACCGCTTGACCCGCGCGATGAGCTCGGGCAGCGACGCCGCAGACGCCCCCTTGCTGCCGCAGGCCAGGCCGGCCAGCAACGCCAGCAGATGGCGCCGCTCGATGTCGGGCATGAGGTGGCGAAGCGGCACTGGGTGCATGGTGGGTCGGGCTGGACGGCAAAGAGGTTGCCGAGCCTACTGCAATCCGCCGCGGGAGCCGGGGTCTCAGGGCCAGAGGCGCTTCTATAGTCCGCCGCGAAGGGCCCCGCCGTGGGCCGAACGGAGATGCTTTTGATCCGACTCCTGCTGACCGCTGCAATGCTGGTGTTCTCGCAACTGGCCGCCCACGCCGCCGAGCCACGGGCCCCAGCCTGCGAAGCTCAGTCCAAGGACCGCGCCGTTCGCGAACAAGCCTTCGTCCCTCTCAACGGCATTCCCCAATGGCTGACCATCACCGGCCAGGACTGCCGCAACCCCGTGCTGCTCTTCATCCATGGCGGCCCCGGCAACCCGAACACGCCGTTCGCCGACACCCTCTACGGCGCCTGGGCCAAGGACTTCACGCTCGTGCAGTGGGACCAGCGCGGCGCCGGCCGCACCTATGGCCGCAACCTGCCGGTGCGGGAACTGGAGCCGGCCGAGTTCGCCAGCACGCCGCTGACGCTGGAACTGATGGCGGCCGACGGCATCGCCGTGGCCGAGTACCTGCAGCAGCGGCTGGGGCACGCCAAGGTCATCCTGACCGGCAGCTCCTGGGGCTCGGCGCTGGCCGTGGAGATGGCGCACCTCAGGCCCGAGCTGTTCCACGCCTATGTCGGCGTGGCGCAGCTCGTCGGCCCGGCGGACCTGAGCGCCAGCCACGCCCTCGCGCTGCAACGTGCACGCGAGCTGGGCGACCAGCCGGCCCTGGCCACGCTGCAGGCCATCGGCCCACCGCCCTGGCAAGACCCGCGCAGCTTCGGCAAGCTGCGCCGCATGCTGCGCGGCTACGAGGCGCAACGCAGCGACGCCGGCCCGGCCTGGAAGCCCGCCGCGGACTACGCCGGCCCGCAGGACGCGGCCGCGTATGAAGCCGGCGAGGAGTTCTCCTTCCTGAAGTTCGTCGGTTTCAAGGGCGACGGCATGCTGTGGCGGCTGGACTTGATCGGCCAGCGCACGCGGCTGCAGTTGCCGGTCTTCCTCGTGCAGGGCGAGCAAGACCTGCTGACCCCACCCGCCGTCACGCGCGCCTGGTTCGACCGCATCGAGGCACCGCACAAGAAGCTCGTGACCGTGCCCCGCGCCGGCCATGACCCGAACGGGCCGCTGCTGGATGCGCAGTTCCAGGTACTGAAGACCGAGGTGCTGCCGCTGGCCCGCCGTTGATCAGCGGCGTGTCACGCCACCGCGCTGCGCACCGCCTCGCGCACCAGGCCATCGAGCTGCCCGGTGATGTGCGTCATCTCGCCCGAGACGACGGCGAACTCGCGGCCGGAGGCGCCGGCGCGCGCCGCCACCACCTGCGCGTTGAAGGAAACGATGCGCGCATGCTTGGCGATCTGCTCGATGTCGCCCATCACCGCCGTCAGCTGCTTCTTGGCCGAGGCGGCCTGCTGGCGGGCGAGGTCTTCGTAGATCTGCGTCAGGCGGTTCAGCGTGGCCAGCAGCGGCGTGGCGGCTTCCACCAGCTCTTCGAGCAGCGTCGGGGCGACGAAGGCGGCGGTGGCGATGGCGTCCAGCGCGCGCCGCGCCAGCTCGATGAAGGCGGTGATGCGCTCGTCGGCGCGGTCGGGGCCGAAGTAGGCCTGCTGCAGCTCGCCACCCAGCGCCGCCGGCGACATCTCGCCGGTCAGCAGTGCACGGTGGGCGTCGCTGAAGGTGGCCAGCGCGTCGCGCGCCGTGGCGAGTGCGCCTTCGCGCCCCTGCGAGGCCAGCACCGCGTAGAGGACGACGCGTTGTGACGTGAAGCGGCGGCGGCCGGACAGGTTGATCAACTTGCCGAACAGCTCGCCCGCAGGCGGCTTGGGTGCAGCGGCTGCCCGCTTTGGTGCATCGGCGTGGGCACTCGGGTGGTGCAGCATGAGGGGCTCCGTGATCTGGTTCACGACCGGCACCGCCCACGTTCCGGCGCGCTGGTCTGTGCACTCAGGGTTAGCACGGGGCGTGCCAATGCCGGCGCAACCCGTTCAGCCGCGCAGCCCCTTCTGCAAGCGCTGCGTCGCCAGCGCCAGCGTCTCCTCCCGCTTCGCAAAGCAGAACCGCACATGCCCGCGCTCCTGGGGCCGCTGGTAGAAGACCGACAGCGGGATGGCCGCCACACCGATCTCCGTCGTCAGCCACTTCGCAAAGTCCAGATCGGGCAGGTCCGACACCGCGCGGTAGTCCACCGTCTGGAAGTAGGTGCCCTCGCAGGGCAGCAGCTTCAGCGGTGTGGCCGCCAGCGCGGCACGGAAGCGGTCGCGCTTGGCTTGGTAGAAATCGCTCAGCCCCTGCCAGGGCGCCGGGTTGGCGAGGTAGGCGGCGATGGCGTGCTGCGTCGGCGTGTGCACAGTGAACACCGTGTACTGGTGCAGGCGGCGGAATGCCGCGCTCAGCGCAGCCGGTGCGGCGACGAAGCCGACCTTCCAGCCCGTCACATGGAAGGTCTTGCCGAAGCTGCTGACGAGAAAGCTGCGCTCGCGCAGCGCCGGGTAGCGGGCCACGCTCTCGTGCGGCGCGCCATCAAACACCATGTGCTCGTAGACCTCGTCGCTGACGACGAAGAGGTCGTGCTGCTCGGCAATGCGCTCCAGTTCCAGCAGGTCGCCGCTCGTCGCGACGCGGCCGCTGGGGTTGTGCGGCGTGTTGATGATCAGCGCCCGCGTGCGCGGCGTGATGGCGGCGCGCACGGCATCCCAGTCGATGCGGTAGTCGAGCGTCATCGGCACGCCGATGGGCACCGCGCCGGCCAGGCGGATGGCGGGGTCGTAGCTGTCGTAGGCCGGCTCGATGATGATGACCTCGTCGCCCGCGCCGACGCAGGCATGCAGCGCGGTGATGATCCCTTGCGTGCCACCTGCCGTGATGGTGATGTCGCGGTCGGCGTCATACGCCGAGCCGTAGAGGTCGTTGAGCTTGGCCACCACCGCCTGCCGCAGCGCCGGCACGCCGGTCATCGGCGGGTACTGGTTGTGGCCGGCGGCCATCGCGTCGGTGACGGCCTGGAGCAGGGCCGGGTCGGCGCTGAATTCCGGGAAGCCCTGGCCGAGATTGACGGCGCCATGCTCGGCCGCCAGGGCCGACATGACGGTGAAGATGGTGGTGCCCGTGTTGGGCAGTTTGGTGGGCAGGACGGGCATGGCTCAGCGTTCGCCCGCCTTTGTGCAGCGCAGCTCAGCGGACTGCCAGCCCCAGATGACGCGGGCCTCGCCCTGGTGCTCCCAGTAGCTTTCGTTGCGGCCGGTGTAGCGGCTGCCGCTGGCGGCGGGCTGCTGCGTCATCAGCGAGGTCTGGTCGCCACGTTCGGCGATGAGGCTGGGCGGTTCGGTCGCGCTGAAGAAGTTGGCGACGACCTCGCTGCCGTCGTCGCAGCGCCAGCGCGCCGTGGCCGACACCGGCACCAGGCGGTAGCGCGCCTGCAGTTCCAGCAGGCGGCGCTGGGAGGACTCGCGCACGCAGGCCACGCGGGCCTCGATGTCGGCGGCGGACGCCGCGTCCGGCCCCGCCTTCCAGCAGTCGTGGCGCTCACGCCGCCAGCCCCGCTGCTCGGCGGCCAGCACCGGCGGCCGCTCGTTCTGGGCCTTGCGCCGCGCGGCGGCATAGGCCTCGGCCACGCGCGCATCCAGCCGCGCCAAGCCGGCACGCTGGCACACCAGCTCTTCCACATCGCCACGCACCTGGCGCGTGCGGCAGGTGGGCGCGCGGCGCGCCTCGTCCAGCGCCTGCTGCACGCGCTGGCACCAGGCGGGCCCGCCGCGATCGTTGGCGTCACGCAGGCCCAGCTGGTGCTCAACCGCGCCCTGCCATTCGGCCGAACCGAGATCGGGGCCATGGCCGTCGCCGCCCAGGCGTGCCTGTACGTCGCGCTGCCAGCGCGCATCGCAGGTCGGCGCAGCGGCCTGGGCCAGTGTCGCGAAACAGATCAGTGCAAAGGCGAGCAAGGTCTTCATGAACAGGCCCTACAGAAATCGCTCCAGCAGCCGCTTCGACTGCTTGTCCAGTGCCCAGCGGTCCGGCACCTGCAGCTGCACGCCATGCGTGGACGTGATGAGCAGCCGGCCTTCGTCCAGCCGGCGGATGTCTTCCTCGCTCTTCAGCACGAAGTCGACCTCGCCGCGGTCGGTCTCGACGCGCCAGGTGCTAGGCGTGGCAAAGGTGTTCACCGAAATCAGCCGCTTGAGCGTGGGATGGAACTCGCGCGCGGCCAGCTCGGCCTCCAGCAGCTTGCGCGGGCCGTCGGGCAGGGCCGAGAGGCGCTCGATCCAGGCCAGCTCATGGCCATGCACGCCGACGAGCGACAGGCCCTCGTCGGGCGCCGAGATCGGGTGGGCGCGCACTGGCGTAACGCCCTCGTGCGTGGCGCCGTGGAGGTCGGTCAGCACCAGCCGGCCGTGGGCGTCCAACGCCAGATCGCGAAAAGGCAGCGTCGTGCTCATGCGTTCACCGTGTGTGCACTGGGGTTGGGGGCGACCACCATCAAGCCGCCGTCATCGGCGCCTTCGGCATCGACACGCCGCGCCTGCGCTTCCCACAGCCGCCAGTAGTGCCCCTGCTTGGCGATCAGCTCGTCATGGGGCCCAAGCTCGACGATCTCGCCACGGTCCATCACCACCAGCCGGTCGGCCTTGCGCAGCGTCGACAGCCGGTGGGCGATGGCAATGGTGGTGCGGCCCTTGACGAGGTTGTCCAGCGCGCGCTGGATCTCCTTCTCGGTCTCGGTGTCGACGGCGCTGGTGGCCTCGTCGAGGATGAGGATGGCCGGGTCGATCAGCAGCGCGCGGGCGATGGAGATGCGCTGGCGCTCGCCGCCCGACAGGCCCTGGCCGCGCTCACCCACCAGGCTGTCGTAGCCATGGGCCAGGCGCAGGATGAACTCGTGCGCATGCGCGGCGCGGGCGGCGGCAACGATCTCGTCGCGCGTCGCATCCGGCTTGCCGTAGGCGATGTTCTCGGCGATGGTGCCGAAGAACAGGAACGGCTCCTGCAGCACCAGGCCGATGTGGCGCCGGTAGTCGGTCACCTTGATCCGGCGCAGGTCCACGCCGTCCACCTTGATGCCGCCCTCGGTCACGTCGTAGAAGCGGCAGATCAGGTTCACCAGCGTGCTCTTGCCAGAACCGCTGTGGCCCACCAGGCCCACCATCTCGCCGGGGCGGATGTCCAGGTTCAGGTTGCGGATGATGGAGCGCGAGCCGTAGCGGAAGTTGACAGCCTGCATGGAGATCGCGCCGGCGACGTTTTCGAACGGCTGCGGGTTGACCGGGTCGGGCACGTTGGAGACGTGGTCCAGGATGTCGAAGATACGCTTGGCGCCGGCCGCCGCCTTCTGCGTGACGGAGACGATGCGGCTCATCGAATCCAGCCGCCCGTAGAAGCGGCCGATGTAGGCCAGGAAGGCGGTCAGCGTGCCGACGGTGATGCTCTGGTGCGCGATCAGCCAGATGCCCACGCCCCAGACGACCAGCAGGCCCATCTCGGTCAGCAGTGCGACGCTGGGCGTGAACAGGCTCCAGGTCTTGTTGAGCCGGTCGTTGACGTGCAGGTTGTTGGCATTGGCCTCCTTGAAGCGCCGCGCCTCGCGCTTCTCCTGCGCGAAGGCCTTGACGACGCGGATGCCGGGGATCGTGTCGGCCAGGATGTTGGTGACCTCGCCCCAGACGCGGTCGATCTTCTCGAAGCCCGTGCGCAGCCGGTCACGCACCAGGTGGATGAGCCAGGCGATGAAGGGCAGCGGCACGAGGGTCGCCAGCGCCAGGCCGGGGTGGATGCTGAACAGGATGATGGACGTCATCGCCAGCATCAGCACGTCGGTGATGAAGTCCAGCGCATGCAGGCTCAGGAAGACGCTGATGCGGTCGGTCTCGGAGCCGATGCGGGCCATCAGGTCGCCGGTGCGCTTGTTGCCGAAATACTCCAGCGACAGGCCCAGCAGATGCTCGAAGGTGGCCGTGCGCAGGTCGGCGGCGATGCGCTCGGACACCAGCGACAGCAGATAGGTCTTGGCCCAGCCCAGTGCCCAGGACACCAGCGCCGCACCGAACAGCCCGCCCAGCAGCAGCGTCACCAGACTGGGGTCGATCTGCTGGCCGTTCTGGAACGGGATCAGCACCCGGTCCATCAGCGGCATGGCCAGGTAGGGCGAGACCAGCGTCGCGCCGGTCGCGCCCAGCATCAGCGCAAAGCCGAGCAAGAGCTGACCCTGGTAGGGCCGTGCGAAGCGCCACAGGCGCAGCAGCACCCAGGTGCTGGGTGGTTTGCTGGCCTCGCCGAAGTCGAAGGCGGAGTCTTCGCCCTCTTCATCCTGCTCGACGGCGACGTCGCCGGCCAACCGCTGCTGCTCGCGCTCGAAGGCGTCCACCAGCCGCACGGCCGCCGGGTTGCAGGCCAGCGTGAAGCGCCAGCGCGCCAGGCGCTTGTCGGCGCTGAACAGCTCCAGGAAGGCCAAGCCGCCGTGGTCACTGAGCTTGAGCGTCTGGCCGGGCTCTAGCCGGTGGTCGCTCCAGGTGCCGCTGGCGGGCTCGAAGGCCAGCAGCCGTGCATTTGTCAACGCGATGAGGCCCTGGGCGAACTGGCCATGGGCGTCCAGGTCAACCTCCAGCGTCGCCACCACGTTCTCGCCAGCCAGGAGCCGCCCTTGGAGAGCGGCCGTTTGCGGATGAGGCGCTGTGGTGGAGGGAAGCTCTTGCATGTTGTTGTTTGCGCTGACGGCCAGCAGCAATTCTCCGCCATGACTTCGGCGCACAATTCCCAGCGCTTGCCGCGCCTACCCCGTACCTCATGAGCAAAGACATCCGCCCAGACATCCAACTTTTGCGCGTCAACTACCTGCGCGGCCCCAACATGTGGACCTACCGGCCCGTGCTGGAAGTCTGGCTGGACCTGGGCGAGCTGGAGGACTTCCCCTCCAACCTGCTGCCGGGCTTCAACGACCGCCTGACCACCGCCCTGCCCGCCCTCATCGAGCACCACTGCGGCGTCGGCGAGCGCGGCGGCTTCATCGAGCGCCTGCGTGACGGCACCTGGATGGGCCATGTGCTGGAGCACGTCGTCATCGAGCTGCTGAACCTGTCGGGCATGCCCACGGGCTTCGGCCAGACGCGCTCGACCAGCAAGCGTGGCGTCTACCGCATGGTGTTCCGGGCGCGCGACGAGCAGGTCGCCCGCGCGGCTCTGGCCGAGGGCCATGCGCTGCTGATGGCCATGATCAACGACCAGCCCTTCGATGTGGCAGCCGCAACGGCCCGCGTGCGCGACAAGCTGGACGACTGCTACCTCGGCCCGTCGACCGCCGCCATCGTCGCCGCCGCGACGGACCGCCGCATCCCGCACATCCGCCTGAACGACGGCAACCTGGTGCAGCTGGGCCACGGCGCGCGCCAGCGCCGCATCTGGACGGCCGAGACCGACATGACCAGCGCCATCGCCGAAGGCATCGCCGGCGACAAGGACCTGACCAAGACCCTGCTCAAGGCCGTGGGCGTGCCGGTGCCGGCGGGCGAGGAGGTCAAGAGCGCCGCCGAGGCCTGGCGCGCCGCGCAAGACCTGGGCCTGCCCGTCGTCATCAAGCCCAGCGACGGCAACCACGGCCGGGGCGTGACGCTGGACATCGCCAACGAGGTGGACTGCGAGGCCGCCTTCAAGCTGGCCGATGCCGAGGGCTCGGCCGTGCTGGTGGAGCGCTACATCAAGGGCAACGAGCACCGCGTGCTGGTCGTCGGCGGCCAGATGGTGGCGGCCGCGCGCGGCGAAGCGGCCTGGGTGCACGGCGATGGCCAGCACACCGTGGCCGAACTGATCGACTTGCAGATCAACACCGACCCGCGCCGCGGCCTGACCGAGGACTTCCCGCTCAACCGCATCACGCTGGGCGAAGACCCCGTCGTGCTGCTGGACCTGCAACGCCAGGGCTTCGCGCCCGAGACCGTGCCGCCTGCGGGCAAGAGCGTGCTGATCCAGCGCAACGGCAATGTCGCCATCGACTGCACGGCCGAGGTCCACCCCGAGGTCGCACACGCCGTATCGCTGGCCGCGCGCACCATCGGGCTGGACATCGCCGGCGTCGACCTCGTCACCGAAGACATCGCCAAGCCGCTCAGCGAAACCGGCGGCGCCATCGTCGAGGTCAACGCCGGCCCCGGCCTGCTGATGCATTTGAAGCCCGCTGGCGGCTCGCCCCAGCCCGTGGGCCAGGCCATCATCGACCACCTGTTTGCCGAGGACGAGACCGGCCGCATCCCCATCGTCGGCGTGGCCGGCTCGGTGGGCGGACCGCAGATCACCCGCCTCGTCGCCTGGCTGCTGCACCTGAACGGCCGCCACGTCGGCCTCGCCTGCCGCGACGGCCTGTTCCTCGGCACGCGACGCGTCGAGAAGAAGAACAGCGCCCGCTGGGACGCCGCGCACCGCCTGCTGATGAACCGCGGCGTCAACGCCGTCGTTGTCGAGAACGACGCCGCCTCCATCCTGCGCGATGGGCTGGCCTATGACCGTGCGCTGGTGGGCGTCGTCACCGACCTGGACGGCATCGCGGCGCTCGCCGAGTTCGACGTGCAGGACACCGACCAGCTCTACAAGGTGCTGCGCACGCAGATCGACGTCGTGCTCAGCGACGGCGCCAGCGTGCTGAACGCGGCCCACCCGCGCCTGGTCGACATGGCCGAGCTGAGCGACGGCGAGGTGGTCTTCTACGCCGAAGACGGCAATCTCGAAGCGCTGCAACACCACCGCGACCGCGGCGGCCGAGCCGTCTTCCTGCGCGGCGGCGCCGCCGTGCTGGCCCACGGCCCGGCCGAAACGCCGGGCGCCAACATCGACGCGCTGCTGCGCCGCTTTGGGGACCAGGCCGTCGACGCCTCCACCTTGTTGGCCGCCGTTGCCGCTGCCTGGGCGCTGGGCATCTCGCCCGAGTTGATCGCCGCCGGCCTCGACACCTTCGTTCCCGAACTCCACTTGGCGTAAACAAGAACATGGACGTTTCCCGCACCCGCGCGCTGCGCGGCCCGAACATGTGGAGCCGTCACACGGCCATCGAGGCCGTCGTGAATTGCCAGGAGGCCGAGCGCTCGCTCGAACGGCTGCCCGGCTTCGAGCCCCGCCTGCGCAAGCTCTTCCCCACCATCGGCGAGCTGCGCAGCGACGCCTCGCTGGCCCAGGTGCTGGAGCAGGCCACGCTGGCGCTGCAGGCCCAGGCGGGTTGCCCCGTCACCTTCAGCCAGACGCATGTGACGCCCGAGGCCGGCACCTACCAGATCGTCATCGAGTACAGCGAGGAAGACGTCGGCCGCCTGGCCTTCGAGCACGCGGTCAAGCTCATCAAGGCCGCGCAGGACGGCGGCGAGTTCGATGCCGACGCGGTGCTGGCACAACTGCGCGAGCTGGACGAGGACATCCGCCTCGGCCCGTCGACCGGCTCCATCGTCAACGCCGCGCTGGCGCGCGGCATCCCCTACCGCCGCCTGACGCAGGGCAGCCTGGTGCAGTTCGGCTGGGGCGCCAAGCAGCGCCGCATCTGGGCCGCTGAAGTCGATGCAACGAGTGCGGTGAGCGAATCCATCGCCCAGGACAAGGACCTCTGCAAGCGCCTGCTGCAGGCCGCCGGCGTGCCGGTGCCCACGGGCCGGCCGGTCGAGTCGGTGGACGACGCCTGGGAAGTGGCGCAAGACATCGGCCTGCCCGTCGTCGTCAAGCCGCAGGACGGCAACCAGGGCAAGGGCGTGACCGTCAACGTGACGACGCGCGAAGGCATGGAAGCGGCCTACAAGGCGGCCGACGAGATCGGCTACGTGATGGTCGAGAAGTTCCTGCCGGGCTCGGACTATCGCCTGCTGGTCATCGGCGACAAGCTCATCGCCGCCGCCCGCCGCGACCCGCCGCATGTCATCGGTGACGGCCAGCTGACGGTCAAGCAGCTGGTCGACAAGGTCAACGCCGACCCGCGCCGCGGCGACGGCCATGCCACGTCGCTGACCAAGATCCGCTTCGACGATATCGCCGTCGCCCGCCTGGTGCAGCAAGACCTGACGCCGGAGTCCGTGCCCGACAAGGGCCAGCGCGTCATCCTGCGCAACAACGCCAACCTGTCCACCGGCGGCACGGCCACCGACGTGACCGACGACGTGCATCCCGAGGTGGCCGCCCGCGCCATCGCGGCGGCGCAGGTCGTGGGCCTGCATGTCTGCGGCGTGGACGTGGTGGCCGAGAGCGTGCTGCGGCCGCTGGAGGAGATCAGCGGCGGCATCGTCGAGGTGAACGCCGCGCCCGGCCTGCGCATGCACCTGAGCCCCAGCTACGGCAAGGGCCGCAACGTCGGCGAGGCCATCGTCAGCCACCTGTTCGGCGCCGGCAACAAGGCCGAGGACGGCCGCATCCCGGTCGTCGCCGTCACCGGTACCAACGGCAAGACGACGGTGACGCGCCTGATCGCCCACCTGTTCGCCAGCTGCGGCCTCAAGGTCGGCATGACCAACACCGACGGCGTCTACGTCGACGGCCGCCAGATCGACAGCGGCGACTGCTCCGGCCCCAAGAGCGCCCGCAACGTGCTGATGCACCCGGACGTGGAAGCCGCCGTGCTGGAGACCGCGCGCGGCGGCATCCTGCGCGAAGGCCTGGGCTTCGACCGCTGCCAGGTCGCCGTCGTCACCAATGTCGGCGAGGGCGACCACCTGGGCATGAACTTCCTGCACACGGCCGAAGACCTGGTGCTGGTCAAGCGCGTCATCGTGCAGAACGTGGCGCCCACCGGCTACGCGGTACTGAATGCGGCCGACCCGCTGACGGCAGGCATGTCCGCCGTCTGCCCCGGCCAGGTCATCTACTTCGCCGCCGACCGCCACCACCCGGTCATGGCCACGCACCGCGCCCAGGGCAAGCGCTGCGTCTACGTGGATGGCGACCAGCTCGTCGCCGCGCAAGGCGTGTGGCGCGAGAGCATCCCGCTGCGCGACATCCCCATCACGCGCGGCGGCCTGATCGGCTTCCAGGTCGAGAACGCGATGGCATCCGTCGCGGCCGGCTGGGCCGTCGGGCTGGACTGGGACACCATCCGCCGCGGCGTCGGCAGCTTCTCCAACGACGCCGACAACGCGCCCGGCCGCTTCAACGTGATGGACTATCGCGGCGCCACCGTCATCGCCGACTACGGCCACAACGGCGACGCGATGAAGGCCCTGGTCGGCGCGGTCGCCGCCCTGCCGGCCAAGACGCGCAGCGTCGTCATCAGCGGCGCGGGCGACCGGCGCGACGAGGACATCCGCGTGCAGACCGAGATCCTCGGCGCCGCCTTCGACGAGGTCATCCTGTACGAAGACGCCTGCCAGCGCGGCCGCGCGGCCGGCGAGGTCGTGGCGCTGCTGCGCGCCGGGCTGGAAGGCGCGTCGCGCACGAAGCACATCGAGGAAATCATCGGCGAGTTCACGGCCATCGACCGCGCGCTGGCCCGCCTGCAACCGGGCGACCTGTGCCTGGTGCTGGTGGACCAGGTGGAAGAGGCGCTGGCGCATCTGGCCAAGCGCATCACGGAAGGCTGACCTAACAGCCCAGTTCAGCGCGCCAGGCCAGCGCCTGCGGCGGCAGCGGCCGCAGCGGGGCGGCGCGGTCCCAGGCCGCACAGGCGGCGGGCTTGTCGGCCAGCATGAAGGCGGCTTCGGCGGCGGCCAGCGCGTTATCGGCGCTCTTGGGCTCGGCATCCGACAGCGCCTGCAGCGCCACGGCGGCGGCCTTCATCGCCTTCGCATCGCCGCGCAGGCCGGCCAGGCGCAGCTCGCTCAAGCCCAGCGAGCGCCGGTTGCGCGCATTGCCGGCCTTGGCCGTCTCGGCCGCCCAGTAGGCGCGCGTGCGCTCCAGCCAGGGCCTGGCTTCGACGGAGGCGCCGGTCAAGGCCAGCGCCGTGCCCAGCGTCAAGGCGCGCGCGTCCCGGTCGCCGGGCCAGCGCGGGTTGTCGGCGTCCTTCTGCAGCAGGCGCAGCGTCCAGTCCATGCTCTCGCGCATCGATGCGAGCGCCTCGGCCGGGCGGTTCAGCTGCAGCTCCAGGCCCGCCTGCAGGAACAGCGTCGACGCGAGGCTCGCCCAGAACTGCTGCTGCTCGGGGTGCATGGGCTGCACACGCCTGAGGTGCTCGACGTTCTCGCGACGCGCCTCGGCGGAGCCTGCGTAGTCACCCCGGCGCAGCCGGGAGGACGCGATGGAACCCGCGATGACGGCCTGTGTCTGCCCCAGCTCGGCCTCCAGGCGCGTCTCCTCGGGCCGCAGGCCGGCGTTGACGGCAGCAATCTCCGCCTTCATGCCCAACTGCGCCAGCGCGCCCGCCCGCGCCGCCTCGTAGGCCGTCATGGCCTCGGCCGGGCGGTTCACGCCCTGGCCGTTGTCGTCCAGCAGCAGGCCCAGGTTGAACTGCGACGCGGTGATGGCGCCCAGCAGCCGCAGCCGGTCCACGC
Organism: Pelomonas parva; assembly: GCF_043555835.1. Classification (NCBI taxonomy): domain Bacteria; kingdom Pseudomonadati; phylum Pseudomonadota; class Betaproteobacteria; order Burkholderiales; family Sphaerotilaceae; genus Roseateles; species Pelomonas parva. Next base: position 228,255 of record NZ_JBIGHV010000009.1, read on the forward strand.
CGGGCGGCGCCAGCGAATAGCCCTCCTCGGCCAGCTTCAGGCCCTGGCGCGTGAGCTTGACGGCCTCCTCCAGGCGGCCCGCCTCCTGCTCGGCCGAGGCCATCACGTTGTAGGCCCGCGAGGCATAGGTCGCGAACAGCGCATTGCCCTTCTGCGTGGGCCATGCTTTGGCCACCAGCGCCATGGCGGCCTGGGCATGGCGGCGGGCGTCGTCCGGCTTTTCCAGCGAGCCGGGGTAGCCGGGCATCAGCGCCTCGGCCATGCGCACCTGAACCTGGGCCATGTCGGCCACGACGGCGGTGTCGCCACCCAGCGTGGGCAGCAGGCGCTCCAGCGCGGCGTGCGTGTCGCGCAGCAGGTCGAGCTTGATCTTCTGCCCGCCGGGCAGGTACTCCACGCTGTCGCCGAAGCCGAACACCAGGTCGTGCGTGACGCGCCTCACCTCGGCCAGCCGCTGCTCGGCCAGCCCTTGCGCAAGCCGCGCCTCGCGAGCCTGCCAGGTCGTGGCCGCCAGGCCGCCCAACAGCGCCACCAGGCCCAGCGCGCCCAGGGCGCTGGCCAGCCGGTTGCGGGCCAGCAGCTTGGCCGTGCGGTAGCCCCAGGTCGGCGCGCGCGCGCTGACGGGATAGCCACTCCGATAGGCGCGCAGGTCGGCCGCCAGCGCGTCGACGCTGGCGTAGCGACGCTCGGGCTCCTTCTCCAGCGCCTTCAGCACGATGTTGTCGAGGTCGCCCTGCAGCGTGCGCGCCTGCGCCAGCCACTGCGGGTCGCCCACGTCGTCGGGGCTGAGGCGGCTGGGGCGCGTGGGTTCGTCCTCCAGCACGCTGCGCGCGGCCTCCTGCGGCGTGGTGGCCTCGCGGCCGGTGGGGCGCAGGCCCGTCAGCAGCAGGTAGAGCAGCACGCCCAGGCTGTAGACGTCGGTGGCGGTGCTGACGGGCTCGCCGCGCACCTGCTCGGGGCTGGCGTAGTTGGGCGTCATCGCGCCTGCCTGCGTGGTGTCCAGCTCGCCACCCTCGGGCGCGAGCGCCTTGGCGATGCCGAAGTCCAGCAGCTTGACCTGGCCCGTCTCGTCAACCAGCACGTTGCCGGGCTTGAGGTCGCGGTGCACGAGCAGGTTGCGGTGGGCGTGGGCGACGGCCTCGGCCAGCTGCAGGAACAGGCCCAGGCGGGCTTCGAGTGCCAGGTCTTGCGCCGCCTGGTCGATGGGCCGGCCGGCCACGTACTCCATGACGAAGTAGGGCAGGCCCTCGTCGCTGGCGCCGGCGTCCAGCAGCCGGGCGATGCCGGGGTGGCTCAGGCGGGCCAGCGCCTGGCGCTCCAGCGCGAAGCGTTGCAGAACGGCGGCGCTGTCCATGCCGCGCTTGAGCAGCTTGACGGCAGCGCGGCCCTCGTACTGGCCGTCGGCGCGGCGGGCCTCGAACACCTCGCCCATGCCGCCCGCGCCCAAGGGCCGCACCAGCGTCCAGTTGCCCAGGCGCTGGCCGATTTGCGCGGCTGGCTCGGCCGGTGCGAGCGACACCACCGGCCGCGCCAGAAAGCCCTGCTCGCCGGTCGCCTCGTCGTGGTGGGCCAGCAGGCTGCGCAGCTCGGCCAGGTCTCCGTCGCCAAGGCCGGCAGCGGCCACCAGCGCCTCGCGCTCGCCGCGCGGGGCGTCCAGCGCGGCGTCAAACACCGCCTTCAGGCGCGCCCAGCGGTTCTCAGAGTCGGTGGCTGTCATGGGCGCGGAGTATTGACCCTCAACGGCCAGCCACCATGCGGGCAATCAGCAGGGCGTTGACCTGGCCCAGGCCGGCGCCCACGCGCTCGCGGTAGCGACTGCCGTCGGCCACGGCCTCGTACTTGGTGGACGAGTGGCTGTTCTTGCTCCCCGAGGCCAGCTGCAGCAGGCCCACGGCCACCGCGCCCACCACGTCGCCGGCCGTGGTGGCCTCCTCGCGCAGCTCGACAAAGGCGGTCGGGTCCAGCAGCGCCGGCCCCTGCAGCGTCAGCACCGACACATAGGCGCCCGACTGCACCGTCATCGCCGCCTTGGGCACCATCGGATGCAACTTGGCGCTGACCTTGGCGGTGCTGCCCAGGCGGCCGAAGAAGCCCTTCGCCTCGTTGGTGAGCTGGGCGAAGTGAACCCGCATCGACACCTCCAGCAGCGCGGCGTCGCCCAGCTCCTTGCTGAGCGTCATGTTGTCCATCGCGCCGCCCACTGCGCCCATGCCGGCGCTGAGGCCCGAGAGCGCGGCGAACACGCCCTTCTTGCCGTCCGCCGCCTGGGCCTTGTTGAGGCCGTAGATGGCCATGCCCGGCGGGCCGACCGTGACGCCGTTGCTGCTGCGGTCTGGCAGCGCGGTGCCACCAGCCTGCAGTTTTTTGTAGGTGGGCGCGCCGGCCAGTTCGGCCGCTGGCACCAGCTCCACGCCTTGCGCCTGCAGTTGCTGCTGGAAGCCGGCGTAGAGCTGGTCCGCAATCGCCTGGAAGTCCGGCTCGGCCACGCCGATGAGCTTGTAGTAGCCGGTCACGCTGGCGCGGCCGGCCATCGCAAAGCCGGAGGTTTCGCTGCTGACGTTGTCGCTGGTGACGAACTCCACATTGAACTGCGTGACCGCCGCGCGCTTCAGTCCCTTCAGCGCCTGCGGGTCGCTCGCCTTCACGGCGCTGTTGGCCGCAGCGGCGGGGTTGAACTGAGCGTCGATCTCGATAGGCGTCGGGTCTGCCGCGCGGGCGGCGGGCAGCAGGCTGAGGCCGGCGGCGGCAAGCAGAGCGGTGGTGAGCATTCGCATGGCGGGCAATCCTGGTGGCAGCCCGGCGACATGCGGGCCCTATCCACTCACGCAGGCCCGCGCACCGAAAAGGCTCATGTACAAACCCGCACATGCCTGAACCTGACCTTGATCCAGCAACGGCCGACGCCCTCTTCGCCAGCCTCTACGACGAGCTCAAGCGCAACGCGAGCGCGCAGATGCGCAAGGAGCACGCCGGCCACACGCTGAGCGCCACCGCCCTCACCCACGAGGCCTGGCTGCGGCTGTCGGAGCAGACGCGCACGCAGTGGCAGGGCCGCAGCCATTTCCTCGGCGTGGCCTCGCTGATGATGCGGCGCATCCTCGTCAACCACGCGCTGGCCAAGCAGGCCGCCAAGCGCGACGCCCTGCTGGTGCCGCTGACGCTGACCGAGGCCCAGCAGGTGGCAGGCGGCGTGGACGCCGACGTGCTGCGCGTGCACGAAGCGCTGCTGGCCTTTGCGCAACAGGACGCGCGCGCGGCCAAGGTCGTCGAGCTGAAGTTCTTCGGCGGGCTGGAGCTGGAGGAGATTGCCGAGCTGCTGAGCCTCAGCCGCGCGACAGTAAAGCGCGACTGGGCGCTGGCCCGGGCCTGGCTGCACCGGGAGCTGTCCGCCTAACGGCTCAGCGATAGCGCGCCATCAGCCGCGCCAGCTCGCCTTCGCTGACCAGGCCCTGGATGGCCTTGTTCAACGCCGCCAGGCCCACCGGGCTGCCCGGCGACAGCGCGCATTGCGCCAGCACCTGCGAGACGACCAGCGGCGGGTGCAGGGCCAGCTTGAACTGACCAATGCGCTGCTCGTACTCCAGCACGCGCCGGCCGGTCAGCGCATGGCTCACTCGGCCTCGCGCCAGCTTGCGCAGGTTGGTCACCGCGTCCGGCGCGTCGTCACGCCGGAAGCCGCCGCGCAGCGTTTCGGCCATCTCGGGGTACACGTAGCCGCGCACCGTGCCCACCGGCTGGCCGCTCAGGGCCGCCAGGTTGGCAGGAGCCGGGACCGAGGCGGCAGTGATGAGCAAGGCCTGGTCGGGGATGAAGGGCCGGCTCCAGGCGAAGGCGCCGGGCAGCCAGTCGCTCTGGTAGTCGCACAGCATGTCGCCCTCGCCGCGCTGCAGCGCCTCGGCCAGGCGCTTGCGCGGCGTCGGCTCGGCCACCAGCTCGCGGCCCAGGCGGCGGGCCAGCGCGCGGCCGATGTCCAGGTTCAGGCCCTCGATGACGCGGTTGCCTTCGATGCGGGCATGCGGCATCAGGGCGCTGGTCTCGACCAGCAGCACCAGCGGGCGCTGCTGCGGTGGCGCGGCGCGGCCAGGCGGGCACAGCAGCAGCAACGCGGCCAGGCCGGCGAATGCCTGCCTTGTCCAACGACGCCGTGCCCTTTGCATGGGCGGCATGATGCCGCGCCGCAATGGCCGTCGACAGCGCGGGGTTGCTCAGCCGCAGTGCCAGCGTGCGCAGCGCACGAAAACCTCGCTCGACGGTCAATGCGCCGGCGCGGTCTTCATCTCCTGGCCGGCCTGGCGCAACACGGCGCGCGACGAATGCAGCGCCAGCCCGGCCATGATGACGGCGACCACCAGGTCGGGCCAGGCCTGGCCGGTCAGCGCGACCGCGCCCGCGGCCGCCACGACTGCCACATTGCCGATTGCGTCATTGCGGCTGCACAGCCAGACGGCGCGCATGTTGGCATCGCCCTCGCGCCAGGCGTAGAGCATCAGCGCCACGCCGACATTGGCCGCCAGCGCCAGCACGCCGACGGCGCCCATCGTGAACGGCTGCGGCGGCTCGCCATGCAGCGCGGCCCAGGCAGCGCGGGCCAGCACGACGATGCCGAAGACCAGCATCAGCCAGCCCTTTGCCCAGGCCACGCGCGCCCGCCACAGCAGGCCGGCCGACAGCACCGCCAGCGAGGCCGCGTAGTTGGCCGCATCGCCGACGAAGTCGACCGCGTCGGCCCACAGCGACAGCGAGCCGGCACGCCAGCCGTAGGCGATCTCGATGACGGCCATGGCCGCATTGACGAGCAGCGCGATCCACAGCACGCGGCGGTAGGCGGGCGAGGTGCCGCGTTCGGGTTCGGGGTCGTGGTGGCAGCAGGCGTGGCTCATGACAGGGCTTGTTGGCAGACAGGCCGCCATTTCAAACCCTGGAGCCACACCAGAGTCAAGCTCACAATCGTTGCATGCGCATCGGAGAGTTGAGCCGCCTGACCGCCACGCCGGTCGACACCATCCGCCACTACGAGCGCGAGGGTCTGCTTGCGCCGCCGCCGCGCACGGAGGCCGGCTACCGCGTCTACGGCCCGGCCGACGCCGAACGCCTGCACTTCATCCGTCGCTGCCGCTCGCTGGACATGAACCTCGCCGAGGTGCGGGCTCTGCTGGCGCTGGACGCCGAAAGCGGATGCGGTGAGGCGGCTGCGCTGCTGGACGAGCACATCGGCCACGTCGCCGCACGCATCGCCGCGCTGCAGGAATTGCAGACGGAGCTGCTGGCGCTACGGGCGCGCTGCAAGGGCGACGAGCCGGCCTGCGCGATCCTGGAAAGCCTGGCCGAGCCCGGCGCCGAGCTGCCTTTGAAGAGCCACGTCGGCCACAGCCATTGAGCCGACGCTTGCGGCCGGCGTCTCCTCCAGCGGCTGCCGTGGAACTGGCTTTGCCAGGCACAAACAGTCCTCAGGACTGTTTGTGTCCGGGCTCAGCCCCCTTGAGAGGGAGGCGCGTGAGCGCCTCGGGGGTGGTCAACCCACCCGGCAAACCTTCAGCATGTTGGTGCCACCGGGATAGCCCATCGGCTCGCCGCAGGTGATGGCATAGGTGTCACCGGGGCGCAGAACGCCGCGCTCGACGAGGATCTTCTCGGCAGCGGCCAGGGCCTGGTCGCGGTCCTCGAACTGGGGCATCAGCAGCGGCGTGACGTTGCGGTACAGCGCCATGCGGCGCTGGCTGATGACCTGGCTCGTCAGGCCGAAGATGGGCACGTCGATGCGATGGCGGCTCATCCACAGCGCCGTCGAGCCCGACTCGGTCAGCGCCAGGATGGCCTTGCAGCCCAGGTGGTAAGCCGTGAACAGCGCGCCCATGGCGATGGACTGGTCGATGCGGCCGAACTGGCGGCCGGCGAAGTCGGTGTCCAGCGTCACGTCCTCGGCGCGCTCGGCTTCCAGCGCGATGGCGGCCATCTGCTCGACGGTCTCGATGGGGAACTTGCCGGCGGCCGTCTCAGCGGACAGCATGACGGCGTCGGTGCCGTCCAGCACGGCGTTGGCCACGTCGCTGACCTCGGCGCGCGTGGGCACCGGGTTGACGATCATGGACTCCATCATCTGCGTGGCGGTGATGGACACCTTGTCTAGCGCCCGGGCCATCTTGATCATGCGCTTCTGCAGCGCCGGCACCGCCGCGTTGCCCACTTCAACGGCCAGGTCGCCGCGCGCGACCATGATGCCGTCGCTGGCCTTGAGGATGGCTTCGAGGTGGGGGATGGCCTCGTAGCGCTCGATCTTGGCGATCATGGCCGGCTTGTGGCGATAGGGCTCGCCGGCCACGTTGGCCAGCTGGCGCGCCATCTCCATGTCGGTGGCGTTCTTCGGGAAGCTGACGGCCAGGTATTCGCACTGGAAGGACATCGCGGTCTTGATGTCCTCCATGTCCTTGCCGGTCAGCGCCGGCGCCGTGAGGCCGCCGCCCTGCTTGTTGATGCCCTTGTTGTTGGACAGCTCGCCGCCGAGCTTGACGGTGGTGTGCACCTGGGCACCACGCACGTGGTCGACGGTCAGCACCAGCAGGCCGTCGTTCAGCAGCAGCGTGTCACCGGGCTTCACGTCGCGCGGCAGTTCCTTGTAGTCGAGGCTGGCGATGTCCTGGTTGCCGAGTTCGGTGCGGTCGGCATCGAGGATGAACTTGTTGCCGGGGATCAGCTCGATCTTGCCGCCGTCGAACTTGCCGACGCGGATCTTGGGGCCTTGCAGGTCGGCCATGATGGCCACGGACTTGCCGACACGCTCAGCGGCGGCACGGACCATGGTGGCGCGATCAATGTGATCCTGGGCCTTGCCGTGCGAGAAGTTCAGCCGCACGACGTCGACGCCGGCACGGATCATCTTCTCCAGGATCTCCGGCGTGTTCGAAGCAGGGCCGAGGGTGGCGACGATCTTGGTAGCGCGAGTCATGGCTTGTCTCAACTTTCTTGGGGGCGCGGAATTATGGTCCGCTGAAGCCCGCCGAAGTTTCGCCGCGTTTCGGTGCGCGCGGGGCTACAGCGCCTTCTCGAAGAAAACACTCAGCGGGTCGAGTGCATAGCCGCCGAAGGGGCCGCGCTCAACGTAGCCGAGGTGCTTGTACAGGCCCAGGGCCTCGGGCTGGTGGATGCCGGTCTCCAGCCGCGCGAGGTTCACGCCGCGCGCCATCAGCTCGGCTTCGAGCTGGTTCATGAGCTGCTTGGCGGCGCCTCGGCCGCGCGCGCTGTCGAGCACGAAGACGCGCTTGATCTCCCCGTAGGCGGGCTCGCCCTCGGGCGCGTGGTGCTTCACACCGCCACAGCCCACCAGCGTCTCGCCCAGCCACAGCCCCCAGAACGCGCCGTTAGGCGGACGCAGCCCGTCGGCGGGCTCGAAGTGGTTGCTTTCGCTCGGGTAGAGGGCGCTCATCAGCGCTTCGGATCGCGCCATCAAGGCCTGCGCATCGGGGTGGCCGGGGTCCAGCGGGGCGAGGCGGGCGGGCAGGTCGGCGGTCATGGTGGTGAGAGTCCAGTTACAGGGAAGGCACGGTCATCGCCAGCAGATAGCGCGCGGCACCCGCGCCCGGATTGGCGAAGACGCTGCGACCGAGACAGCGGAAGCTGATCGAGTCGCCGGCCTCCAGCGTGAAGACCTGGCTCTGCAGCGTCAGGCTCAGCTGGCCTTCCAGCAGGCACAGGTGATGCTCCAGCCGCGCGACGGTGGGCTCGTCGTAGGCCAACTCGGCGCGCGGCGCCAGGCGGGCCTCAATGACCTCGGTGGCGAAGCCGGCCAGCGGCGGGCAGCGCATCAGCCGCTCGAAGCCGCTCTGCTGGTCGTGCCAGCGGGGCTGGTCGGCGGCGCGCAGCAGGCGCACGGGCAGCGCCTCGGCGTCGGCCAGCAGGCGGCTCAGCGGCAGCCCGTGGGCGCGGGCCAGGCGGGACAGCAGCGTGGCGGTCGGGCTGGTCTCGGCCCGCTCCAGCCGGGAGAGCGTCGCGCGGCTGACGCCGCTGCGCGTGGCCAGCTCGTCCAGCGACCAGCCCGCCGCCAGCCGCAGCGCGGCCAGGCGCTCGGCCAGCTGTTGCTCGAAGCGGCCCTCCTCGCTCAATTCAGAGAATTCTTCTCTCATATGGGAAGATGCTAGCGGAAATGAAAGCCCATCACACCGCTCCGTTGCTCGCCGCACTGGCCGTTGTGCTGGTCTGGGGGCTGAACTTCCCGCTGCAGAAGGCGCTGTTCGGCGAGGTCGGGCCGGTGGGCTTTCTCGGCCTGCGCTATCTGCTCGTGCCGTTCTGCGCGGTGGCGCTGCTGTGTTGGCGCTTCGGCCTGCGCTGGCCACGGCTGGACCGCGGCGAGGTGGGGCCGCTGGTGCGGCTGACGCTGGTGGGCCAGGGCCTGCACCTGCTGCTGTCGGCGCTGGGCATGCAGGGCTCGACCGCCTTCAGCGCCAGCGTGCTGCTGGCCTGCGGGCCGGTGTTCACGCTGCTGATCCTGCGTGCCACGGGCATGGAGCGGCTGTCGCGCGGGCAGGTGGCCGGTGTTGCCACCGCAGCCACGGGCGCACTGCTGTTCACGTCCGACAAGCTGCTGGCCGCCGACTGGCATGCCGGCCTGGGCGACCTGACGCTGCTGGCCGCCGCTGCGTTGTTCAGTTATTACACCGTCGCCAGCAAGCCGCTGATCCAGCTCCACGGCGGCGTCACGGTGCTGGGCTATGGCAGCCTGATCTGCACGCTGCCGATGCTGCTGTGGTGCGCGCCGTCGCTGGTGGCGCTGGATTGGTCGGCGCAGCCGCTGTGGGTCTGGAGCGGCACCGCCTGGCAGGTCGCCGGCGGCGGTTTCATTGGCTGGCTGGCCTGGGGCTGGGCCAACGAGCGGCGCGGCGTGGCGCGCACCGCGCCGCTGATCTACCTGATGCCGCTGATCGCCGGCTTCACCGCCTGGGCCTGGGGTGGCGAGCAGTTCACGGCCCACAAGCTGCTGGGCGCCGGCGTGATCCTCGCCGGTGTGGCGCTCGCCCAGTTCAGCCCCGGTTCTGCTTCGCCTCCAGCACATCGGCCACCGCCAGAGCCGTCATGTTGACGATGCGGCGCACCGTGGCCGACGGCGTCAGGATGTGCACGGGCGCGGCCGCGCCCAGCAGGATGGGGCCGATGGTCACGCCCTGGCTGGCGCTGATCTTCAGCACATTGAAGAGGATGTTGGCCGCGTCCAGCGTCGGCAGCACCAGCAGGTTGGCGGCGCCCGTGAGCTTGCTGTCGGGCAGGAAGGCCTGGCGCACGCTCTCCGACAAGGCTGCGTCGCCATGCATCTCGCCGTCGCACTCCACCTCGGGGTGGGCGACCGAGAACAGTTGGTAGGCGCGACGCATCTTCACGGCCGACGGGCGCGTGCTGGAGCCGAACATCGAGTGGCTGACGAAGGCCAGCTTGGGCGGCAGGCCGAAGCGGCGCAGTTCGTCGGCGGCCATCGCGGCGATGTCGGCCAGCTCCTCGGCGCTCGGGTTGTCGTTGACGAAGGTGTCGGTGATGAACAGCGTCATCTTGTCCAGCATCAGCGCGTTCATCGCGGCGAACTGGCGCACGCCGGGGCGCAGCCCGACGAGGTCGCGCACCTGCTCCAGGTGACGGTCGAACTTGCCCACCATGCCGCAGATCATCGCGTCGGCGTCGCCAAGTTCAATGGCCAGCGCGCCGATGGCCGTGTTGGAGCGGCGCACGGCGGACTTGGCCATTTCGGGCGTCACGCCGTCGCGCTTCATGCGCTGGTGATACGCCTCCCAGTACTGGCGGAAGCGCGGGTCGTCCTCGGGGTCGATGACGGCCACGTCGGCACCGAGCTTCAGGCGCAGGCCGGCGCGCTGGATGCGCGCTTCGAGCACGGCGGGGCGACCGATCAGCGTCGGCTTGGCGATGCCTTCGTCCAGCGCCACCTGCACGGCGCGCAGCACGCGTTCGTCCTCGCCCTCGGCGTAGATGACACGCGCAGGCGCCGCCTTGGCGGCCGAGAACACCGGGCGCATGAACATGCCGGTCTGGTAGACGAAGCGCTCCAGCGACTGGCGGTAGTGCACGAGGTCGGCGATGGGCCGCGTGGCGACACCATCGGCCGCCGCAGCCGCCGCGACGGCGGGCGCGATGCGCAGGATCAGGCGCGCGTCGAAGGGCTTGGGGATCAGGTACTCCGGCCCGAACGCCAGCTCCTGGCCTGCGTAGGCGGCAGCCACTTCGTCACTGGTCTCCGCTTTCGCTAACGCCGCGATTTCACGCACGCAGGCCAGCTTCATGCCCTCGGTGATCTTGCTTGCGCCGCAGTCCAGCGCGCCGCGGAAGATGTAGGGGAAGCACAGGACGTTGTTGACCTGGTTGGGATAGTCCGAACGGCCGGTGGCGACGATGCAGTCCGGCCGCACGGCCTTGGCCAGCTCGGGGCGGATCTCAGGCTCGGGGTTGGCCAGCGCCAGGATGATGGGCTGCGTGCCCATGGTCTTGACCATGTCGGCCGTCAGCACGCCGGCGGCGGAACAGCCGAGGAACACGTCCGCGCCCACGCACACGTCGGCCAGCGTGCGCGCCGGAGTCAGCTGGCAGTAGCGCTGCTTGGACTCGTCCAGCTTGCCGGCCTTGGCGTCCTCGCGCTCGCTCTGGATGACGCCGCGCGAGTCGCAGACGAACACGTTCTCGCGCTTGACGCCCAGGCCCACCATCACGTCCAGGCAGGCAATGGCCGCAGCCCCCGCGCCCGACACCGCCACCTTGACCTTGCCGATGTCCTTGCCCACCAGCTCCAACCCGTTCAGCAGCGCGGCCGACGAGATGATGGCCGTGCCGTGCTGGTCGTCGTGGAAGACGGGGATGTTCATGCGCTTGGACAGCTCGCGCTCGATGTAGAAGCACTCCGGCGCCTTGATGTCCTCGAGGTTGATGCCGCCCAGCGTCGGCTCCATCGCGGCAATGATGGCGATCAGCTTGTCCGGGTCGCGCTCAGCCAGTTCGATGTCGAACACGTCGATGCCGGCGAACTTCTTGAACAAACAGCCCTTGCCTTCCATGACCGGCTTGGCGGCCAGCGGGCCGATGTCGCCCAGGCCCAGCACCGCCGTGCCGTTGGTGATGACGCCCACCAGGTTGCCGCGCGACGTGTACTCCGCCGCCAGCGACGGGTCGCGCTCGATGTCCAGGCAGGGATAGGCCACGCCCGGCGAATAGGCCAGCGACAGGTCGCGCTGGTTGCTCAGCGCCTTGGTCGGCGTGACCGAGATCTTGCCGCGCATGGGGCTGCGGTGGTAGTCAAGAGCGGCTTCGCGCAGCGCGGCTTCGGCTGGCGACAAGGGTGCGTTGTTCTTTTCCATGGCAGCGGGTCTCCAGAGAGGAACCCGCAAGATTACGCCGCGTTTCAGACCCGCTCGATGCAGGTTTCTTGGCGATCTATGCCGAAGCCGATATCACCTGATCGCGGCCCGCGTGTTTGGCGCGATACATGGCCTGGTCGGCCTCGCGCATGGCGGTGTCCAGGTCGGCCTGGCTGCGCGCCTCGGCCACGCCCCAGCTCGCCGTCACCACCAGCCTGACGGGCCATTCGGTGCGGGCAAACACGCTGCGCAGCCGCTCGGCCACGGCCACCGCCTCCTCGGCCGGCGTCTGCGGCATGACGATGACGAACTCCTCGCCACCCCAGCGCGCCAACAGGTCGTCGCGCGGCAGGTTGGCGCGCAGGGTACGGGCCAGCAGCGTCAGCACCTGGTCGCCGATCTCGTGGCCGTACTCGTCGTTGATGCGCTTGAAGTGGTCGACATCGACGAACACGACCGACAGCGGAAAACTCAACTCGTCCTGCGCGCGCAGCAGCAAGTCCATCGCTCGGCTCAGGCCCTCGCGGTTGGCCACCTGTGTCAGCGGGTCGCGCAGCGCCAGCTTCTCCAGCGCCAGCGTGCGCGTCACCGAGCGCCGCAGCCGGCCGCGCACCGTCCAGCCCTCCCAGCTCAGATAGCCCAGCAGGCTGACCATCCACAGCCCCAGCAGCGCCAGTCGGAAGGTCTCCGGCGCGACCCAGTTGCCGATCAGCTCGACGCGCTCCAGCCGGATCAGGTGCTGCCCCGGCACATGGCCGCCGGTGATGACGCTGAAGATCCGCATGCGGTCCAGCTGCGGCCCCATCAGCGGCACGGGCAGCGGGTGCGCCTGCGCCCACCAGGAGCTGACCATGAACTGCGACAGCCGGAACTCCACCGGCGCGGACTGGGCACTCGGCGCAAAGTTGATCTCATGTGGCTTGAGATTCACGACGCCGCCGGTGGGCGCATAGCCGGGATTGAAGTTGCGCAGGAAGACGCGCACCTGCGCCGGGCTGCCGTCGGCCGTGGGCCCCTCGGCGTGCAGCCACAGGCGGATGTGGGTGAAACGGGTCAGGTCGAGGTCGCCCTCGCGCATCTCGATCTGCATCTCGCAGAACGGCCACGCGTAGCCCTGGCGCATGTCGCAGCGCATGGCGGCCACGCCGCTGCCGTCCTGCAGCAGTTCGGCCTTGCTGGCGCCGCCGCTGCCGCTGTCGTCCACCACGTGGAGGTTCTGGCCCGGGCCACGACCGTCAAGCGCTAGACGGCGCGTCATCCAGTGCTCGTTGGCGTAGAGGCCGAGCCCGGTGAGAACGACGAGCAGAGCAAGCAGCCAGCGCAAAACCATGGCGGAATTGTCCCGGCCAGCCAGCGCAGCCTCTCAGGTCCCCGGTCCGCCGCCGTGAACAAGTCGGCCGATGGCCGGCCCGGTACGACCTGGCCGCTGTCGCGCGGGCGACAGCGGGCGTGGCTCAACCGATGAAGAGCATCGCGACCTTGTGCGTCGGGCGCCGCCCGGTGTTGATGAAGTCGACCAGCGCCTGCGCTGTCGCGTCGACATCCAGCCCGCGGGCCCGCACGCTGGCCGGCAGCTCGCTGCTGCGCATGATGGAGCGCACATAGCCGCGCACGAAGGTCTGCTCGATGACGTGCAGGCTGCCCAGCTCGTAGAAGGCGGCCATGCCGCGGATGTAGTCGGCCTTGTCGACATCGGCGAACGACAGCGGCAGCAGGCCGCCCGCCAGCAGCGGCGCATTGGCCGCCAGCCGCGACGCGCGCTTGTTGCCGTTGGCGTAGGCCTGCAGATAGGGAATGCGCGTCATCAGGTACAGCGCGGCCTGCACCGGGTGCAGCGCCTTGGCCTGCTCGACGAGCTGCCCCAGAGCCTCGGCGACGAAACCCGTCCCTGGCCGGAACGGCGGCAGGTAGGCCGAGTTGGCGGGGCGCACATCTTCGAACTCGCGCGGCCGACCACGCTGCGGCTCGGGCAGGAAGTGGTCGGACTCGGCCACCTCCGGCAGGCCGTGGTCGTCGGTCAGCAGCGCGTGCATCGCATGGACCTGGGCGACGCTCAGCTCACGGTGCAGCCAGAGGTGCTCGGCGGCCCGCTTGTGATTCAACACGAGGATGGCGTCCGCCGTTGGCTTGGCCGCATTGCGCTGGCCGTACTGGATCAGCGCCGCCGTATCGAGCGCCGAGTAGGTGCTGCCTTCCAGCAGCGACGACCCCCATGACAGGTCGATCAGGAAGCTCGCCAGGAAGCGCGCGTCTATGGGCTGTGCCAGCGCCTGGACCTGCGTGCAGCGCTGGGCCTTGTCCAGCGGCAGGCCCGGCTCGGCCCCCAGCAATTCAGGGCTGAAGCGCACCAGCGGGCGCTGCTGGGACGGCGTGGCGAAGTAGGCGTCGATGTCGTCCCGACCGAACGGCTCGGCCGACAGGTAGCGCCGCGCCCGGCCGGCGCCCTGGCTGCGGATCACGCCTGCTTTCAGCAGCGCAGCCAGGCGCCGGTTCAGCGTCGAGCGGCTGATGCCCGGCAACTGCGTGGCTAGCGCTTCGGGCGCCACACCTGCAGCGCCAGCTGCCGAAATCAAGGCCGCAAGTTCAGCATCCACGGTCAGATGACAAGAAAAAATAATTCATAAGTGTTTGAATACTAATGATTTTCTATTTTCTTGTCAGATTTCATCACCAACGCGATTTGCTTGTCAGCCGGCCGCGCGCCTGCTGAGGATCTCGAACGCCGGCAGCGTCTTGCCCTCCAGCACTTCCAGGAAGGCGCCGCCGCCGGTGGAGATGTAGCCGACATCCTTTTCGATGCCGTACTTGGCAATCGCCGCCAACGTGTCGCCGCCACCGGCGATGCTGAAGGCGCTGCTGTCGGCGATGGCGCGGGCAATCGCCTCCGTGCCGTGCGAGAAGGCGTCAAACTCGAACACGCCCACCGGGCCGTTCCAGACGATGGTGCCGGCGGCCTTGAGCTGCTCGGCCAGGATGGCCGAGGTCTTGGGGCCGATGTCCAGGATCAGGTCGTCGTCGGCCACCTCATCGGCCGCCTTCACGGTGGCGACGGCGTCGGCCGAGAAGCTCTTGGCGCAGACCACGTCCACGGGAATGGGCACGGCCGCGCCACGCGCCTTCATGGACTCGATGACCGCGGCTGCCTCGGCGACGAGGTCGGGCTCGGCCAGCGACTTGCCGATCTTCAGGCCTGCCGCCAGCATGAAGGTGTTGGCGATGCCGCCGCCGACGATGAGGCCGTCGACATTGGCCGACAGCGACTTCAGGATGGTCAGCTTGGTTGACACCTTGGAGCCGGCGACGATGGCTACCAGCGGGCGCTTGGGCGCGGCCAGCGCCTTGGTGATGGCGTCAATCTCGGCCGCCAGCAGCGGGCCGGCGCAGGCGATGGGCGCGAACTGGGCGATGCCGTAGGTCGTGCCCTCGGCGCGGTGGGCGGTGCCGAAGGCGTCATTGACGAAGATGTCGCACAGGGCGGCCATCTTGCGGGCCAGTTCCTCGTTGTTCTTCTTCTCGCCCTTGTTGAGGCGGCAGTTCTCCAGCATGACGAGCTGGCCGGGCGCGACAGTGACGCCATCGACCCAGTTCGCGACGACCGGGATCTCGCGGCCCATCAGCTCGCCCATGCGCGCGGCCACCGGCGCCAGCGAATCCTCGGGCTTGAACTCGCCCTCGGTCGGACGGCCCAAGTGGGAGGTGACCATGACGGCGGCACCGGCCTTCAGCGCGGCTTCGATGGCCGGGATGGACGCGCGGATGCGGGTGTCCTCGGTGATGTTGCCGGCGTCGTCCTGCGGCACGTTGAGGTCGGCGCGGATGAAGACGCGCTGGCCGGACACCTTGCCGGCGGCGATCAGGTCGGAGAAGCGGATGACGTTCATGGTGGGCGGGCAGTGGGTAGAAGAACTGCCGGCATTCTCTCCGCCCCGCGTTCCGGCGCGGTTACCAGCCGAGGCCCAATTTCAGCGGCAGCATCACCGCCATGCCGACGAGGATGGTGCCGAGGATGTCCTTGCGCCAGAAGAAGTAGAGCGTCGCGGCCACGGCCGCCGGCCAGCGCGCGTCCTGCCAGGTCGTGATGACCTGGCCCTGCGTCATGAAGATCTCGGGCGCGACGACGGCGACAAGTGCCGCCAGCGGCGCCACCTTGAGCAGCTCGCGCAGCCAGTCGGGGATGGGCAGGGGCTTCTCGCCGATCATGAAGAAGCTGCGCGTCAGCACGGAAATGCCGGCCAGGCCGAACAGCGCCACCCAGGTCATCGCGTCGCTCATGCCTTGGCCTTTCGCGTGTCCAGCCACCAGCCCACTGCACCCGCAGCAAAGATGGCGCACAAGATGTTGAGCTTGAGCGGCAACGCGTAGGTCGCGATGGACACGGCGCCCGCCGTCACGGCCACCCACCACAGCACCCTCTCGGTCAGCAGCGAGTAGGACAGACCCAGCAGCGCCAGCACGCCGGCAAAGCCGATGCCCCAGTGCGTCGGGATGCGGTCGGCCAGCAGGATGCCGGTGAAGGAGCAGACCTGCCAGGTCGGCCAGTTCACGGCCACACCGCCCCAGAAGTAGCGCTGCTGGCCGGGCTGCGGCACGGCGTCGGGGTAGCGCTTCACGAAGTAGACGAAGTTCAGGTCCGCCGAGACATAGCCGCTCAGCAGGCGGCGCCAGCGCGGCAGGTGGGCCCAGTAGCTGCGCCATTGCGCACTGAAGATGACGAAGCGCAGGTTGACGCAGAAGGCCGTGGCCAGCAGCACCCACAGCGGCGCGCCGGACGCGATCAGCGGCAGCGCCGTCAGCTGCGCGCTGCCGGCAAACACCAGCAGCGACATACCCATGGCCAACGGGATGCTGAGCCCGCTCTTCACCATCGTCACGCCGGTCACCAGGCCCCAGGCGGCCAGGCCCAGCGAGGGCGAGGCCATGTCGCGCGCGCCGCTGCGGAAATCGGGGTCGGCCGCAAGCGCGCGCAGCCGGTTCAGAAAACTCATGCCGCCATTGTCGGCGGGAGTCGATTTACTTCTCGATACGACGGACTTTGCCGCTGCCGGCGATGGAGGTGGTGATCTCCGGCGCGCCGGCGTACCTCACATCGCCCGAGCCGGCGATGGAGACATGCAACTTCTTGCTCGCGTTGACCTGCGCGTCGCCGCTGCCGGCGATGCTGACCTTGACCTCGTCGGCAACCAGCTCCGCAGCCTTCACGTCACCGCTGCCGGCGATCGACACGCTGGCATTGCCGGCGCGGCCGGCGGCGACGATGTCACCGCTGCCGCTGACCTTCATTGCCAGGCGCTCGGCATCCAGGCCGGCGAAGCGGATGTCGCCGGAGCCGGCGATGGCCGCGTCAACACCGCCGGTCTTCATCGCCTCGACCTTGACCGTGCCAGAGCCGGCCACCGAAACCGCGCGCAGCGCCGGCATCTCGATGACGAAGCTCGGGTTGGTCGACGTGGCGAGGTGAGTATTCTTCTTCGGCGCGATCTCCAGCGTGCGGCCCTTGCTGCCGTCGATGACGCGGGTCTCGATGTAGGGCAGAAGGTTGCGGTCGGCCTTGACCTCGACCTTGTTGCCCGTCCCCTGGCGGATGACGACGTTGAAGCCGCCCGTCAGCGAGACGCCGTCGAAGGCGCCGGTGTCGCGGGCCTCGGTGGCGATGTCGCCATTGCCGGAGACGCGTTCGCCCTTGTTCCAGCTCCAGGCCTGGGCGGTGCCGCACAGGCTGGCGGCGACGAGACCAAGGGCAAAGATGCGGCGGGTGGTGTTCATGTCGGGCTCCATCAATGTTGCGATGGACGGCATGTTGCCGAGCAAGCGGGCGCTGACCGAGCGCCGCGCGACGGCCCGCAGGATCACGGGCCTGAAATGCGCCTGGCGTGCGCTGGTCAGCGCGCCTTGGCGTCGGAAGTCTTCTCGGACGCCTTCCCCGCAGGCTTCTCAGCCGGCGCGGCCTCGGTCTCTTCGACCGGCTGCGCAGGCTTGGCGCCCGGTCGCGGCACGACGGGCGTGACGCCTTCGAGCTTGTTCTCGCGCATGTACTCGTCCATCTCGCGCCAACCGGTGTAGACGGCCGCCTTCTGCGCCTTCGGGTTCAGCACATAGCAGTCCTCGATGGCGCGCATCGCGTGCCGGCAGGCGCTGCCGATGGCCTTGCCCTCGGCCTCCTTGTTGGCGGCCGTCTTGACCGGGTCCTCGATGCCCAACTGCTCGCAGGCCGACAGGGCTGCGAGCAAGGGCAGGGCAAAAAGGAGACGCTTCATCTGCTCAGGTATCGGCCTCGCCACGGCGAACTTGAATCAGCGCCTGACCATCGCGAGCAGCCGCGCCACACGCTCCTCGGTCGCCGGATGCGTGGAGAACAGGCCGCGCAGGCCGCCGCCGGACAGCGGGTTCATGATCATCATCTGCGCCGTCTCGGGGTGCGCCTCCGTCGTCGGCAGCGGCGTGCCCTGGGCGTAGCGGTGGATCTTGTCCAGCGCCGAGGCCAGCGCCGCCGGGTCGCCGGAGATCTCAGCACCGGCGCGGTCGGCCTCGAACTCGCGCGCGCGGCTGATGGCCATCTGGATCAGGCTGGCCGCCAGCGGCGCCAGGATGGCAATGGCGATGCCGGCAATCGGGTTCATCGGCCGGCCGTTCTCGTCGCGGCCGCCGAAGAACGCGGCGAAGTTGGCCAGCATGGAGATGGCACCGGCCATCGTCGCGCTGACCGTGCTGATCAGGATGTCGCGGTGCGCCACATGCGCCAGCTCATGCGCCATCACGCCACGCAGCTCGCGCTCGGACAGCACGCGCAGGATGCCGGTCGTCGCGGCGACGGCGGCGTTCTCGGGATTACGGCCGGTCGCGAAGGCGTTGGGCGCGGCCTCGTCGATCAGGTAGACCTTGGGCATCGGCAGGTTGGCCCGCTGGGCCAGCTCGCGCACCATGCCGTAGAACTGCGGCGCCGAGCTGGCATCGACCTCGCGGGCGTTGTACATCTTCAGCACCAGCTTGTCGGAGAACCAGTAGCTGTAGAAGTTCATGCCGACGGCGACCACCAGCGCGATCAGCATGCCGGTCTGGCCGCCGATCATGGCGCCCACGGCCATGAACAGCGCCGTGATGGCGGCCATCAGCACGGCGGTCTTCACGAGGTTGAACATTTCAGGCTGCTCCTGCAGTGACGGATGACGCGGCAGATGGTGCCACGCGCGGGCTTTTCAAGCGTCGAAGCGCTCGCCGACGGCGATGGGCCGGCCTTGCAAGAAGGCCGCCGCCGGGCCGCGCTTGCCGCCGGCACGCTGCAGCTCGGTGAGCCGCAAGGCGCCCTCGCCGCAGGCGACGACCGGCCCGGGGGCGATGACTTCGCCCGGCGCGCCGCTGCCTTCGGCCAGTTCTGCCCGCCAGACCTTGACCACCTCGCCCGCCAGCATCGCGACGCCGCCCGGGAAGGGGTCGAAGGCGCGCAAACGGCGCTCGATGACGGCAGCGGGTTGCTTCCAGTCGATGCTGCTCTCGGCCTTGTCGATCTTGTGGGCGTAGGTAACGCCCTCGGCCGGCTGCGGCGTGCGCACGAGGCTGGCCGCCTGCAGCGCCTCGACGATGAGCGCACCACCCACCTCGGCCAGTCGGTCGTGCAACGTCGCCGTCGTGTCGCAGGCGCGGATGGCCTCGCGGCCAACCAGCAACATGTCGCCCGTGTCCAGGCCGGCGTCCATCTGCATGATGGTGATGCCGGTCTCCGCGTCACCGGCCTCGATGGCGCGGTGGATGGGTGCCGCGCCGCGCCAGCGCGGCAGCAGCGACGCATGGATGTTCAGGCAGCCACGGCGCGGCAGGTCCAGCACCCACTGCGGCAGGATCAGGCCGTAGGCAGCGACGACCATGACGTCGGCATCCGCCGCCAGCAGCATCTCGCGCGCTGCGCAGGCGTCGACCGCGTACTTGCCGTCCAGCCTCAGCCCCTGCGGCTGCGCTACGGGCACGCCGGCCGCGACGGCGCGCTGCTTCACCGCAGACGCCTGCAACTTCATGCCGCGCCCGGCGGGGCGGTCGGGCTGGGTCAGCACCAGCGGCACGGTGAGGCCGGCGGCCAGCAGCGCGTCCAGCGCGACGGCGGCGAACTCCGGCGTCCCTGCAAAAACAACGCGCATCAGAACCTCTGGTTGCGCTTCTTGGCTTCCGCCTCGTCCTCGCGCGTCTTCTTGATCATCTTGGTCTTGATGCGGTCGCGCTTGAGCGGGCTCAGGTATTCGACGAAGACCTTGCCCTGCAGGTGGTCCATCTCGTGCTGCACGCAGACGGCCAGCAGCCCGTCGGCATCGAACTCGTAGACCTCGCCGTCGCGGTTGGTCGCCCGCACAGTGACCTCGGCATGGCGCGGCACCTTGTCGTAGACCTGCGGCACCGACAGGCAGCCCTCTTCGCCGTCGACCATGCGCTCGCTGAGCTTGATCAGCTCGGGGTTGATCAGCACGCGCGGCGTGTCGCGGTCCTGCGAGGTGTCGATGACGATGACGCGCTCGTGCACGTCCACCTGCGTCGCGGCCAGGCCCACGCCGTCGGCTGCGTACATGGTTTCGAGCATGTCGTCGACGAGCCGGCGGATGCGCTCGTCCACGGCAGCCACCGGCTTGGCGACGGTGTGCAGACGCGGGTCGGGATAGCGGAGGATGTCTAGCTGGGCCATGGCGCCTTGTAAGCACTCGCAAACGAGCGCTAGCGGTTGTTGGTTGGGCCCGGGGAATGCGGGCAGAATCGCCGGGATTTTCGCCGATCCGGCAATCCCTTCGGAGACCGCGCCTGATGCTCGCTGCTCGCCCCGCCCATATTTCCGTCCTTGCGGCCTGCCTGACCCTCGTGACGACCTCGGCATGGGCCCAAGCCAGCACGCTGCCCATCACCCCCGAACAGCGCCGCGTGGCCGAGCAGGTCGCCAGCGCCGGCGTGCCACTGTCCGAGCTGGCGCCCAACGCGCCCGACAGCCACACCGTGGTGCCGGGCGATACGCTGTGGGACATCTCCAAGCTGTTCCTGAAGACCCCGTGGCGCTGGCCCGAGCTGTGGGGCATGAACCGCGACCAGGTCCGCAACCCGCACCTGATCTACCCGGGCCAGATCCTGCATCTCGTCAAGGTGGACGGCCGCGCGCGGCTGCAGTTCGGCCAGCGCGTCGGCGGCGACGGCGACACGCTCAAGCTGCGCCCGCAGATGCGCATCTCGGGCATGGACGGCAGCCCCATTCCGTCCATCCCGCTGCATCTGATCCAGCCCTTCCTGACCGACGCCGTCGTCTTCGACACCGACGTGCTGGCCACCGCGCCACGTGTCGTGGCGACGCAGGAAGGCCATGTGCTGGTCGGCAAGGGCGACCTAGCCTACGCCCGCGGCGATTTTGGCGGCGCGACGGATTTCCGCATATTCCGCACGACCCGCGTGCTGCGTGACCCGACCACCAACGAGATCCTCGGCTACGAGGCGCCCTACGTCGGCACGGCCGACCTGATCCGCCCGGCCGAGGACCGCCGCGGCGCCGACGGCAAGACAGAAATCGTCCCGGCGACGCTGCGGATCGGCCACGTCAGGCAGGAAGTCGGCATCGGCGACCGCCTCGCGCCGGCACCGCAGCGCAACCTGGAGCGCTACGTGCCGCATGCGCCCGACCGACCCGTCGCGGGTCAGATCGCAGCCATCTACGGCGAGGCGCTGAACGCCGGCCAGAACCAGATCGTGGCGCTGAACCGCGGCAAGCGCGACGGCATCGAACGCGGTCATGTCTTCGCACTGTGGCGCGACGGCGAGGCCGTCATCGACAAGACGCAAGACCGGCCCCAGGCGATCAAGCTGCCGGACGAGCGCCACGGCATCCTGTTCGTCTTCGAGGTCTACGAGCGCGTGTCGTACGCGCTGATCATCTCGGTGAACGAGCCGGTCAAGCGCGGCGACCGCTTTACGCAACCCTGATGCTTTCGCCGGCCGAGCTGGCCGCTTGGCTGCGGCTGACCGAAAGCGTCGGCCCGGGCGCCGCGCGACGGCTGCTGGCGATGGCGGGCAGCCCGCGGGCGGTGTTCGAGCTGCCCGCCGCCGCGCTGGACCAGGCCTTGCCGCCCAAGCAGCGCGAGGCCTTCAACCAGCCGCCGGAGCACCTTGCCGACCTGATCGCCAAGGCCGAGGCCTGGCGGGCCGAGCCGGGCCATGACCTGATGGTGCTGGGCGACGCCGACTACCCGCCCCGCCTGCTCGCGACCGCTGACCCGCCGCTGCTGCTGTGGCTGCAAGGCCGGCGCGACCTGCTGGGCACGCCGTCGCTGGCCATCGTCGGCAGCCGCAACCCAACCGCCCAGGGCGGCGACAACGCCCGCGCCTTCGCCCGCGCACTGGCCCGGGCCGGCTACACCATCATCTCGGGCCTGGCGCTGGGCGTGGACGCCGCCGCCCACGAAGGCGCGCTGGACGCCGAGGGCGCGACCATCGCCGTCGTCGGCACCGGGCTGGACCAGGTCTACCCGCGCAGGAACGAAAAGCTCGCCGCCCGGCTGCTGGCCGCCGGTGGACTCATCGTCAGCGAGTTCTCGCTGGGCACGCCGATCACGCAGGCCAACTTCCCGCGCCGCAACCGCGTCATCGCCGGCCTCAGCCAGGGCTGCCTGGTGGTCGAGGCGGCGGTGCAGTCGGGTTCGCTGATCACCGCCCGGCTGGCCGTGGAGACCGGCCGCGAAGTGTTCGCCATCCCCGGCTCCATCCACTCGCCGCAGGCGCGCGGCTGCCATGCGCTGATACGCCAGGGGGCCAAGCTGGTCGAGTCCGCCGAGGACGTGCTGGAAGAACTCCCGCCGCTGGGCGGTTTCTTCGCTGCGGTGCCTGAGGCTACCGAAACGCCGCACGAACAGCAGGCGCTGCTGGAAGCAATGGGCTTCGACCCGGTCAGCCTGGACGCGCTGATGGCCCGCTGCGGCTGGCCGGCGGCCGAGCTGAGCGTGGCGCTGCTGGAGCTGGAGCTGGACGGCCGCATCGCGCGCCTGGCGGGCCAGCTCTTCCAGCGCCGCCGGCAGGGCTGAGCGGCGGCTGCGGGCCAGCAGTTTCCGCTGCCGGCACTGCCCGCATCAACGGCCCATCCGGGGGGTTATTCGCGGCCGGGCCGGCCAAAACGCTGGGCTATCATCCCCTCACAATGTTCGATGTCCTGGTCTATCTCTACGAGACGTATTGGCGCCCGGACGCCTGCCCCGACCATGCGCAGCTGACGCGCAAGCTTACGGCGGTGGGCTTCGAGGACGACGAAATCCAGGAAGCGCTGAACTGGCTGGAAGGTCTGTCCGCTGCCGGCGAGGCCTTCCACGGCCAGCAGAGCGTGAGCGCCATGCGCGTTTACTCCCCGGGTGAGACCGATCACCTGGGCGAGACCTCCGTCGGCTTCATCAGCTTCCTGGAATCTGCCGGCGTACTGCCCGGGCCGATGCGCGAGATGGTCATCGACCGCGCCATGGCCATCCCCGGCAGCCCGATGGACCTGGAAGACCTGAAGATCATCGTGCTGATGGTGTTCTGGAGCCTCGGCGAGGAGCCGGATGCGCTCATCCTGGATGAACTGTTCGTCGCGCCAGAAGACCGGCTGATTCACTGATCGGTCTTCCCGACAGCAAAACGGCGCCAGGGGCGCCGTTTGTCATTTCAGCAGTTGATCGGGGTCCGCATCCAGCTTGGCCAGCGCCTTGCGCGTGGCCTGCACGGTCAGCGCCTCGTCCTGGGCCGGCAGCAGCAGGCCAGCCTGCAGGAAGGCGGCCATGCGGTTCAGCGAGAACAGCACGCCACGGCCTTTGGGCGTAACGAACAGCGCCAGCTGCTTGCGCAGGCCGCGCCAGGCCAGCTGCACCTGCTCGTTGCGGCCGCGGTAGTCGAGCATGAACCAGCCGCCCACCTGCAGCTCGCGAGCCCAGGCGACCATGGCCGGCGTCGGCGCCGAGCCGCCTTCGGCCACGACCTCCATGCCGTCGGACTCGTGGCCGGACAGGTCGCGCACCAGCATCTCGTCGACGTGGGTGTCGCCGTCGACGTCCTCGGGCAGCATGGCCTCCAGCGTTTCGAGCTGGTCCATCAGCTCGTCCAGGCGCTCGCGCGGGATGGCGGCCGTCTTGGCCGTGAAGGCAGCGGCCAGCGCGTTGTTGAGCTGGCGCACATGGTCATCCTGCTTGTCCAGCGGCAGGCCGGCATGGCTCATGCCGTCGCGCAGCATCTTCAGCAGCGGCGGCAGGCGGCGGATGACGTCGGCACGGTCCTCGCGGGAGGACTTGGCGCTGGCCGACCAGATCAGGTCGGCGGCGGCGCGCTTCATGGCCTTGGTGACATCGGCCTGGGCGCCGGCGCGCACGGCGGTGACGGCCAGCACATCGGCCCAGACGTGGAACAGGAAGTCGCGCACGCCGTCCTGCACCGGCACCTCGGACAGCATCTTGCGCAGCTCGATGGTGTACTGGATGGCCAGCGTCTCGCGCTGCTCGACCTGCTGGGCCAGCGAGACGCCGCGCCTGGAGGCCTGGTTCTCGTTCTCGAAATAGTGGTCGAGGAACTTCTCGAACTCGGTCAGCACGGTGGAGAACACGCGCCGGCCCGTGTCCGGGTAGGCCTCGACGACCTGCACGACGCGCTTGATCTCGCGTTCCAGCGCATCGTTGCTGGCGCGCTCGGCGCCCGGGCCGGTGGCCTGGGCGGCGTTGAAGCCCATCACGCAGGCGCCCATGCGGTCGATGAGGCGGCGCGCCGGGTGGTCGGCGGCGGCGAAGAAGTCGGGCTCGCTGACGGCCACCCGCAGCACCGGCATCTGCAGCCGCGCGAACCAGACCCGCACCGTGGCCGGGATGCGCTCCTCGGTCAGGATGCTCTGGAACATCATCGCGACGATCTCGATGGTGGCGCGTTCGGCCGGCGTGCTGGCGGCCTGCTTCAGGACCTGTTTGAAGGCCTGGTTGCGGGCGCCGATCTCCTCGAGCTGGCGCGGCGCGCTCTGGCCGGAGCTCTCGGCGGCGGCACCGCCGGGAGCCGCCGGGCGGCGCTGGAATGACTCCTGCGCATGCTTGATGGCGCCGGCCAGGCGCGGCGATGCGGCCGTCGACACCGGCGGTGCATCGGCCAGCGCGGGCCGCGCACTGCCGCCGCCGCCATCGGCCACGGGGCTCGCCGCAGCGCCGCCGGCCGGGCTCGCGCCGAAGCCCGCGAGGCTGGGCTTGCCGGCGCCGGGCCGGGCCGGGATCTGGCTCTTGGTGACCGGGAAGCCGGGCACATGGCGGGCCAGCACGCGCTGCAGCTGGGCCATGACCTCGTCGGCCTGCGAACTGGCCCGGCTGCGCGGCAACTCGCCACTGCCGGAAGGCACGGTCAGCGGTGCCAGCCCGGAGGTGGGCGCAACCGGCGGCGGCGCGGGCGGCGCGGGCGTTGCGGGCGGGCCGCCGGCCGCAGCGGCGGCCTCCTTGGCGGCCTGGGCCGTGCGACGGATGAAGGGCCGCAGGTCAACCTCGGGCAGCACCTTCTGCGCGATCAGCCAGCGGTTGGTCTCGTGGTAGGCCTCGCTGATGAGCTGCGCGAACTCCTCGTGCAGCTCGTGGTGCAGCAGCAGCCAGACCTCGGTGCTGAGGCCCACACGGGTCCAGGCGTCCAGCGCGAGGCGGGCGACGACGTGGGCACGCAGCAGGTCCAGCGGCTCCAGGTCGTCGTGGGATTCGAGCGCCTGCATGCGCGTGCGCAGGTCGGTGAACTCCCACGTGGCGCGGTCCATCATGACCAGCGCCAGGCGCGAGCTGGTGATCTCGCGCTCGATGGTCGAGTCGTCGACCAGGCTCATCTTCTGCGAGCCGGTCGACGCGGTCGTCTCATGCTCGCGGCCGCCGTCGGAGACGCCGTGCACGGCCGCGTGGCGCAGCGCGCCGACGACGGCCAGCTGCCAGCTGGGGCCGAACTTCTGCCAGGCCTGCACCGCGTCGCGCCGCGCCATCATGACGGCGTGCGCCGCACCCTGCGACAGCAGCTGGCCGGCGCCCTGGCCGATGGCCGCGACCAGCGGCGTCATGCCGCGTACCAGAGCCTCGAGATAGACGCGCCGCGCCTGGGTCGCCAGGGCCTGGTTTCGAGCGGCGGTCATGGGCAAGAAAGGGCGGCTGCGCGTCGAGAGTGGGGGGTCGCAGTCACTCTACACGACGGCTCCGGCATTCGGGTCGTTAGGGTCGTCGCGGTTGACGGTTGTCTTGACGAGATCTTCGCGTTTCACGCCCAGCCACATCGCGATGGCCGCCGCGACAAACACCGAGGAGTAGATGCCGAACAGGATGCCGATGGTCAGCGCAACCGCGAAGTAATGCAGCGTCGGGCCGCCGAACAGCAGCATGGACACCACCATCAGCTGCGTGGAGCCGTGGGTGATGATGGTGCGGCTCATCGTCGACGTGATCGCGTGGTCGATGACCTCGTGCGTGTTCATCTTGCGGAACTTGCGGAAGGCCTCGCGCACCCGGTCGAAGATGACGACCGACTCGTTCACCGAGTAGCCCAGCACCGCCAGGATGGCCGCCAGCACCGCCAGCGAGAACTCCCACTGGAAGTAGGCGAAGAAGCCCAGGATGATGACCACGTCGTGCAGGTTGGCGATGATGCCGGCGACCGCGAACTTCCACTCGAAGCGAATGGCCAGGTAGATCATGATGCCGATGATCGTCACGCCCAGCGCTGCGGCGGCGTCCTTCGCCAGCTCGTCACCAACAGCCGGGCCGACGACCTCGGAGCGCGACAGTTTGATGGGCTCCGCGCCATCGGCTTTAGCGCAGACCTGCTTGTCGACCTGCTCGCCCTGCGGCGTGATCTGGTTGTGGTGCGTGATGGTGCCGGTCTCGGCTTTGCACAGCTCGCCGAAGACCTTGTCGACGACCTCGGTCTGCTTCTCGCCCTCGCGCACCGGCAGGCGGATCATCACGTCGCGCGAGGAGCCGAAGTTCTGCACCTGGACTTCGCCGTAGCCCATCTTCTCGATGACGAGGCGGGTTTTCTCGATCTCGGCCGCCTGCGGATAGGCGACCTCCATGACGGTGCCGCCGGTGAATTCGATGGAGAAATGCAGGCCGCGCGTGACCAGGAAGAACACGGCGGCGGCGAAGGTGAGGAAGGAGATGACGTTGAAGATCAACGCATGCTTCATCAACGGCAGGTCGCGCTTGATGCGGAAGAGTTCCATGTTGAATCCTTAAGCCTTGGCGGCCACGTCGGTCGCTTCGGTCGTCCCTGCGGCGGGGGCCGCATCCGGCTTCCAGATCTGGCCGATGGACACGCTCTTGAGCTTCTTCTTGCGGCCGTACCAGAGGTTCACCAAGCCGCGTGAGAACACGAC
Organism: Pelomonas parva; assembly: GCF_043555835.1. Classification (NCBI taxonomy): domain Bacteria; kingdom Pseudomonadati; phylum Pseudomonadota; class Betaproteobacteria; order Burkholderiales; family Sphaerotilaceae; genus Roseateles; species Pelomonas parva. Next base: position 254,934 of record NZ_JBIGHV010000009.1, read on the forward strand.
GGACGAGAACATCGAGGTCAGGATGCCCAGGCAGTGCACAACGGCAAAGCCCTTGATGGGACCGGAGCCGAACACCAGCAGCGCAACACCGGCGATCAGCGTCGTCACGTTGGAGTCGAAGATGGTGGCCCAGGCGCGTTCGTAGCCGAGGTGGATGGCCTGCTGCGGCGACACGCCGGCGCGCAACTCCTCGCGCACGCGCTCGTTGATCAGCACGTTGGAGTCGATGGCCATGCCCAGCACCAGCGCGATGGCCGCAATGCCCGGCAGGCTCAGCGTGGCCTGCATCAGCGACAGCGCAGCGACCAGCAGCAGCAGGTTGAAGCCCAGTGCCAGCGACGAGAACACGCCGAACAGCAGGTAGTAGGCGCACATGAACACGGCCACGGCGACGAAGCCCCAGGTGACGCTGGCGATGCCCTTCTCGATGTTCTCCTTGCCCAGGCTGGGGCCGATGGTGCGCTCCTCGATGATCTCCATCGGCGCGGCCAGCGAGCCGGCGCGCAGCAGCAGCGCCGTGTCGGCGGCTTCCTGCGTGGTCATGGCGCCGGAGATCTGGAAGCGGTTGCCCAGCTCGCTGTTGATCTTGGGGGCCGTGACGACCTCGCCCTTGCCCTTCTCGAAGATCAGGATGGCCATGCGCTTGCCGACGTTCTCGCGCGAGGTCTCCTTCATGATCCGCGCGCCCTTGGCGTCCACGGTCAGGTGCACGGCGGGCTGCTGGTTCTCGTCGAAGCCGGGCTGGGCGTCGTTCAGGCTGTCGCCGGTCAAGATGACCTGGCGCTTGACGATGATGGGGCCGAAGCCGCGGTCGATGAAGCGCTCGGTGCCGAAGGGCACGGGGCCGGTGCCGGCCAGCGCGGCCTGCGCCTCGACGCCGTCGTCCACCATGCGCAGTTCCAGCGTGGCAGTGCGGCCGATGATGTCCTTGGCCTTGGCGGTGTCCTGCACGCCGGGCAGCTGCACGACGACGCGGTCCAGGCCCTGCTGCTGGATGACCGGCTCGGCCACGCCCAGCTCGTTGACGCGGTTGTGCAGCGTCGTGATGTTCTGCTTGAGTGCCGCGTCCTGCACGGCTACCTGGGCCTGCGGCGACAGGCTGCCGGCCAGGCGCAACTCGGCGCCCTCGCCCTGGGGCGCCCAGGTGACGTCGGGCAACTGGGTCTTCAGCAGCTCGGTGGCCGCGGTGCGCTGCTCGGCGTCACGGAAGGCCACCAGCACGGTGTTGCCGTCGCGGCTGATGCCGGCATGGCGGATGTTCTTCTCGCGCAGCATCAGCCGCACGTCGCTGGTCAGCCCCTCGGCCTTCTTGGTCAGCGCCGCCTTCATGTCGACCTGCATCAGGAAGTGCACGCCGCCGCGCAGGTCCAGGCCCAGGTACATCGGGTTGGCGTGCAGCGCGGTCAGCCAGGCCGGCGAGCGTGACAGCAGGTTCAGCGCGACGATGTAGGTTGGGTCGGCCGGGTCGGGGTTCAGCGCCTTGCCGATGACGTCCTTGGCCTTGAGCTGGGTGTCCGTGTCGCCGAAACGGGCCTTGATGGAGGTGCCGTCGAACTGGACGTAATCCGGCTTGACGCCGGCCTGCTGCAGCGCTGCCTCGATGCGGGACTGCAGCGCCGGATCGACCTTGACGGTGACCTTGGACGACGACACCTGCACCGCGGGCGCCTCGCCGAACAGGTTGGGCAGCGTATAGAGAGTGCCGATCAGTAGCGCGACGAGCAGGATCGCGTACTTCCAGAGCGGATAGCGGTTCATTCGAGACTTCCTAGTACGCGCCTGAACGGCGTGGTCAGCGCCCAGCGCCGACGACGGGTGGCGAAGATGGCGCCAGGCCGGCTTACTTCAAGGTGCCCTTGGGCAGAACCTGGGAGATGGCGCTGCGCTGCAGTTGCAACTCGACGCCGTTGGCCACCTCGAGGTGCACGAAGCTGTCGCCGAGCTTGCTCACCTTGCCGACAAGGCCGCCGGCGGTGACGACCTCGTCGCCCTTGGCAATGGCCTCGATCATGGCCTTGTGCTCTTTCTGGCGCTTCATCTGCGGCCGGATCATGACGAAATAGAGCACGACGAACATCAGCACCAGCGGCAGCATGCCGAGAAGGCCGGACTCGGTACTGGCGGCCGCCGGAGCGGCCTGGGCGTAGGCGTTGGAGATGAACACGTTGGTTTCCTTGGGAAGACGGGCGGCCACGGCCGCCGCAAAGCAACCTTGAATTCTAGTGCCGCCCCGCCGCGAGGCCGGCCGGCTGCTAACCTGAGCCGCCTTTCCAACGACCTTGCCCAGAGGATGCAGCCCGACCTCGCCGCCCTGCGCCGCCATGCCGTGGCACGCAGCCTGTTCACGCCGACCACGCTGGTGAAGGCGGTCGAGCGGCTCGGCGGCTTCGTGCAGGCCGACCCGCTGCGCGCCCCGGCGCGGGCCCAGGACCTGACGCTGCGCCACCGCGTCAAGGGCTACCTTGCCGGCGATCTGGAGCGCCGCTACCCGCGCCTGCCGCTACAGGAAGACTTCTTCATCAACTACGGCTTCGTCACGCCCGAGCTGCGCGCGCTGATGCACCCGCGCACGGCCCGCACCGCCTGGGACAAGCCGCGCTGGAAGCTGGCCGAGGCGGTGCTGGCCGAGGTCGAACGCCTGGGCGAAGCCCACCCGGCGGATGTCGATGCGGCGCTGGGCCACGGGCCGGTGAAGAACTGGTTCGGCGGCAACAGCCGGCTGTCCACCGCGCTGCTCGACGGCCTGCACTACCGGGGCCGGCTGGACGTCGTGCGGCGCGACAGCGGTACGCGCGTCTACCGGCTGGCGCCGCAATGGGAAGCGCACCCGGACCCGCAGGCCGCCATGGACGCGATGACCGACGTGCTGGTGCAGAAGTACGCGCCGCTGCCGGCCGGCAGCCTGTCGCAGCTGATCAACATGCTGGCTGGCGCCGCACGGCAGTGGCAGGAGCTGCGCAAACCGACCCTCGCCCGCGCCAAGGCGCGGTTGGCGCATACGCAGGTCGACGGTGTGGACTGGTACTGGCCGGCCGAGGAAGACCCCTTCAGCGGCGGGAGAGGCGGCTGGCGCATCCCGGCGCAGGTGCGGCTGCTGGCGCCCTTCGACCCCGTGGTGTGGGACCGCCGCCGCTTCGAGCTGCTGTGGGGCTGGGCCTACCGTTTCGAGGCCTACACGCCTGCGCCTAAGCGCGTGCGCGGGCATTACGCGCTGCCGCTGCTGTGGCGGGACCAGGTCATCGGCTGGGCCAATGCCAGCGTCAAGGGCGGGCGGCTGCAGGTGGACTGCGGATACGTCGCCGGACGACCGCCACGCGAGACGGCGTTCAAGGCGGCGCTGGAGGCGGAGCGGGAGCGGCTGGCGGAGTTCTTGGGGATGGCTGAGCGCTGACGCGCTCAACACCGGAAGAAATATGAAACCACCGAAACATGCGAGAACAGATATAATCCAGCGTCGCTGTGGCAGCACCTTCTGGCTGGCTGTTCACGACCCATCCGGGCGCGCTTTGCGCCCTTCCGCACGTTTTTGGCCGGCAGAGCAGTCGCCCACCGAGCCCCAAAGTGCCCCCGTCGGGCGATTCAAGCCTGCGCACCTTGAGGGTGCACCACCCAGAAAGGCTCGATCATGAGCAGCAAGATTTATGTGGGCAACCTGCCCTACTCCGTCACCGATGCCAGCCTGAAGAGCAACTTTGCCGAGTTCGGCAGCGTCTCCTCGGCCAAGGTCATGATGGACCGCGAGACCGGCATGTCCAAGGGCTTCGGGTTCGTGGAAATGGCGTCTGCCGAAGTCGCCCAGGCCGCCATCTCCGCCCTGCACGGCATGTCCGTCGATGGACGCTCCATCGTCGTCAGCCTGGCCCGCCCGCGCGAAGCCAGCAAAGATTCGGGCGGCTACAGCGCCGGTGGCTACACCGCAACCAAGCGTGCGGATGTCGGCTACGGCACGGGCGGCTTCGGCGGCGGTCGCTACTGAACCCAGCGACTCCGTGCAAATGACCGGCTCTGTTGAGCCGGTTTTTTTTCGTCCCGCCCAGGCCGCAGCGCGCGACACCTAGAATGCGCAGCTCTTCGAGGAGCGTTGCAACCTCAGCACCCATTGAGGCCAGGCTCGAAGATTTCACCCTTGCAACTGCGCTCACCCGCTGGCCAACCGTGCCTGGGTGAGGTTCAACCCCCGACACGGCACCAGCGGCTTCATTCGCTTGAAGGAGCCCTGCATGAGCCATACCGACCACCTCGTCAAAGACCTGTCCCTCGCCGCCTGGGGCCGCAAGGAAATCAAGATCGCCGAGCATGAAATGCCGGCGCTGATGGCCATCCGCAAGGAGTACGCCGCCACGCAGCCGCTCAAGGGCGCGCGCGTCACCGGCTCTCTGCACATGACCATCCAGACCGCTGTGCTCGTCGAGACGCTGCAGGCGCTGGGCGCGCAAGTGCGCTGGGCCAGCTGCAACATCTTCTCGACGCAGGACCACGCAGCCGCCGCACTGGCCGCCGTCGGCACGCCGGTGTTCGCCTACAAGGGCGAGACGCTGGAGGACTACTGGGACTACACCCACCGCATCTTCGAGTTCGGCGGCAAGAACGAGCCGGGCGAAGGCCCGAACATGATCCTGGACGACGGCGGTGACGCGACGCTGCTGATGCACCTGGGCCAGAAGGCCGAGAAGGACCTGTCGGTGCTGGCCAACCCGGGCAGCGAGGAAGAGCGCATCCTGTTCGCGGCCATCAAGGCCAAGATCGCTTCTGATGCGACCTGGTACACCCGCAAGGCCGCCGAGATCATCGGCGTGACCGAGGAAACCACCACCGGCGTGCTGCGCCTGAACGAGATGGCCGCCAAGGGCTCGCTGCAGTTCCGCGCGATCAACGTCAACGACTCCGTCACCAAGAGCAAGTTCGACAACCTCTACGGCTGCCGCGAGAGCCTGGTGGACGCCATCAAGCGCGCCACCGACGTGATGGTGGCCGGCAAGATCGCCGTCGTGGCCGGCTACGGCGACGTGGGCAAGGGCTCGGCCCAGGCGCTGCGCGCCCTGTCGGCCCAGGTCTGGGTGACCGAGATCGACCCCATCTGCGCACTGCAGGCCGCGATGGAGGGCTACCGCGTCGTGACGATGGAATACGCCGCCGACAAGGCCGACATCTTCGTCACCGCCACCGGCAACAAGAACGTCATCCGCCGCGAGCACATGGCGGCGATGAAGAACAACGCCATCGTCTGCAACATCGGCCACTTCGACAACGAGATCGACGTCGCGTCCATCGAGGACTGCGGCTGGGACGAGATCAAGCCGCAGGTGGACCATGTCACCTTCCCCGACGGAAAGAAGATCATCCTGCTGGCCAAGGGCCGCCTGGTGAACCTGGGTTGCGGCACGGGCCACCCGAGCTATGTGATGTCCAGCTCGTTCGCCAACCAGACCATCGCCCAGATCGAGCTGTTCGCCCACAAGGAACGCTACGAAGCCGGCAAGGTCTATGTGCTGCCCAAGCACCTGGACGAGAAGGTCGCGCTGCTGCAGCTGACCACGCTCAACGCGCAGCTGTCGCAGCTGACCGACGAGCAGGCGGCCTACATCGGCGTGGACAAGAACGGCCCCTACAAGGCCAACACTTATCGCTACTGATCGGTTGATGCGCGCAGACCAGCTCCTCGTCGGCCTTGGCCTGGCGCCCACGCGCTCGGTGGCCCAGCGCCTCATCAGCAACGGCGCCGCCGAATGGGCCTCGCCCACCGGCTGGGCCGTGCTGAAGAAGGCCGGCGAGGACCTGCCCGAGACGGCGCAGCTGCGCGTCACCGACGACGCGGAGCTGCGCTATGTGTCGCGCGGCGGGCTCAAGCTGGAAGGCGCGCTGGACCGCATCGGCTTCGACGTCGGCACACACACGGTGCTGGACGTCGGCCAGAGCACCGGCGGCTTCACCGACTGCCTGCTGGCGCGCGGTGCGCGGCGTGTCGTCGGCATCGACGTGGGCCACGGCCAGCTGCATGCGCGGCTGCAGGCCGACGAGCGCGTGACGGCGCTCGAAGGCGTGCATGTGCGCGAACTGGGCGTGCTGCGCCAGCATGCGCCGACGGGCGGCTTCACGCTCATCGTCGGCGACCTGAGCTTCATCTCCATGGTGGGCAGCCTGCCCGAGTTGCTGCCCTGGCTGGAGTCGCACGGCCACCTGCTGGTGCTGGTGAAGCCGCAGTTCGAGCTGGGCCCGAAGGCGCTGGACAAGCGCGGCCTCGTCAAGGATGAGGCCGACTACCCGCGCCTGGAAGGCCGCGTGCGTCTGGCCTGCACGGCGCTCGGCCTCAAGGTGCTGGACTATTTCGACAGCCCCATCACCGGCGGTGATGGCAATCGCGAATTCTTTTTATGGGCCTCTCGATGAGCACACCCGTCTCTTTCGAATTCTTCCCGCCCAACACGCCGGTAGGCGTCGAGAAACTCAAGACCGTCGTGCAGGAGCTGGGCGCGCTCAAGCCGCAGTACTTCAGCGTCACCTACGGCGCCGGCGGCTCCACGCGCGACAAGACGCTGAGCGCCGTGATGGACATTGCGAGCGCCGGCTTCAACGCTGCGCCTCATCTCAGCTGCGTGGGTTCCACGCGCGAGAACATCGCCGAGATCCTGGCCACCTACCGCGAGCGCGGCATCAGCCGTGTCGTGGCGCTGCGCGGCGACCTGCCCAGCGGCACAGCCACCGCGGGCGAGTTCCGCTATGCGTCGGAGCTGGTCAGCTTCATCCGGGAAACGCAAGGTAAGGACTGGCACATCGAGGTGGCCGCCTACCCCGAGGTGCACCCACAGCAGCGTTATGCCGCGCGCGACCTGCAGCACTTTGCTGACAAGATGAAGGCGGGCGCCGACGGCGCGATCACGCAGTTCTTCTTCAACCCCGACGCCTACTTCCACTTCGTCGACGAGGCGCGGCGCCTGGGCGTCACCCAGCCCATCGTGCCGGGCATCATGCCCTTCCACAACTACGGCCGCATCGCCCAGTTCGCGCAGCGCGACGGCATCGAGATCCCGCGCTGGGTGCAGATGAAGATGGAAGGCTTCATGGACGACGCCGCCAGCATCCGCGCCTTCGGGCTGGACGTGGTGACGCGCCTGTGCGAACGGCTGATTGCCGGTGGCGCGCCGGGCGTGCACTTCTACACCTTGAACCAGAGCGCGCTGACGCTGGCGTTGTGCGAGCGCCTCGGCCTAGGCAACAAAGGCTGATCCAGCGCAAGACCTCCGCGCTGCGCGGGGTGCCGGCAACGGCCTGTTTGTGTTGCCTCAAAGTGCGCCACGGCACCGGCGCGTGCAATGCCTCCATCGGGACGCCGTCCCATTCACTGGAGTCATTGATGAAGTTCTCCCGCACCCTGCGCCTGGCCGCCCTCGCCGCCGCCGCCCTCAGCCTGCAACCGGCCTTTGCCGATGAAGGCCCCTGGCTTGTGCGCGTGCGTGCCCTGCACCTGGATTCGGCCAACAAGGACAGCACCGGCCTGGGCCTGTCGGTCAACAACAAGACCTTCCCGGAGCTGGACATCAGCTACTTCTTCGCGCCCAACATGGCGGCCGAACTGGTCCTGACCTATCCGCAGAAGCATCGCCTGTATTCCAACGGCAGCGAGATCGGCTCGCTCAAGCACCTGCCGCCGACGCTGACGCTGCAGTACCACTTCAACCCGACCGGCACGTTCCGCCCCTATGTCGGCGCGGGCCTGAACTACACCAACTTCTCCAGCGTCAAGTTCGCACCCGCCGTGCAGGCCGCGCTCAAGCCCGGCATCAAGCACAACAGCTGGGGCGCCGCCTTGCAGGTCGGCGCGGACATCGAACTCAGCAAGGGCACCTATCTGAACTTCGACCTGAAGAAGGTCAATCTCAAGACCACGGTCTATTCCAACGGTGCGTCGGCGGGCGAGTTCAAGGTCGACCCCTTGCTGGCCAGCGTGGGCCTCGGTTGGCGCTTCTGAGACAGCCGTCGCGCTTTCTCGACCTCCGCTCATGTAAATGAGCGCTTTACGTGATTCAACGTAACCAGGCGTCAGCAGAATCGCGGCCATGAGCCGTCACCTCCCAGCGCTGGCCGCGCTCTGCGCTAGTGCCTTGTGCACGGCGCAGACCCCGCCTGCCACCCCCGATCCCAAGCCCGCCGCCCCGGTCGCCAACATCCCGGCGGCCGCCGCGAGCGGTGCCGGCAACCGCCTGGAGCGTGTCGAGGTCAGCAGTGGCCCCACGGCCAACAGCCGGCGGCGCAACAGCACGGCCAGCAAGATCGTCATCGAGCGCGAGGACCTGGAGAAGTACGGCGATGTCGCGCTGGGCGACGTGCTGCGCCGCCTGCCGGGCGTGACGCTGGGCGGCCGCCCGGGCCGCGGCGGCGACATCCGCATGCGCGGCATGGGCGGCGGCGCCACGCAGATCCTCGTCGACGACGAGCGCCCGCCGCCCGGTTTCGCCGTGGAAGACCTGCCGCCCGACCAGATCGAGCGCATCGAGATCTACCGCGCGCCCACCGCCGCCACCGGCGCGCGCGCCATTGCGGGCACCATCAACATCATCCTGCGCGAGCCGCTGCAGAAGTCCAACCACGAAGTGCGCATGGGCGTGGGCTGGGACCGCAACGAGCCCCAGGCCGACGCCAGCTGGACGCGCAACCTGAAGTGGGGCGGGCCCAACGGCGACGAGTTCGTCGGCGCCGTCTCCACCAATGGCGCCATCCGCCGCTTCTACAACAACGTCGATTCGGGCAACCGCACGACCGACACCGAGACCGGCCAGGTCATCGCGCAGAACTCGCAGATCGGCACCAGCGAAAGCCAGAACAAGAGCCTCAACGGCAATGCCCGGCTGCGCTGGAAGTACAGCGACACATTGACCTTCAACCTCTCGCCGTCGTTCTTCCTGTCGCAGAACGAGGGCAGCAGTCAGTACAACTCCGAGGGCACACTCTTTCGCGACGTCCACACTGAAAACGAGGCCAAGAACCACAACCTGCGCCTGAACCTGTCGGCCGACTACCGCCCCAAGGTGGGCGAGAGCTTCACGGTCCGCCTGGGCAGCGGCACGTCCAAGAACACCCGGAACAGCGATCGTCTCGACAAGACGAACACCCGCCCCGATCGCACGCAGGTAGACCGCAACTCGGTCGAGGAAGACCAGACCAGCCTCAGCGGCCGCTGGAGCCTGAAGACCGCGCAGGAGCACCAGTGGGTCACCGGCGCCGAGGCCGAGCGCAGCGAGCGCACGCAAATGGTCGACACGCGGGTCGACGGCATCCCGCTGCCAGGCCTGGTGCGCTTCGGCAACACGCTGGTCTCGCGCAACCAGCGCTTCGCCGCCTACACGCAGGACGAGTGGAGCCCGAGCAAGCAGTGGTCGCTCTACGCGGGCCTGCGCTACGAGCGCATCGAGACCACGGTGGACGCGGCCGGTGAATTGCCCGAGGCGCGCAATGTTTCGCAGGTCACCTCGCCGCTGCTCCACCTGCTGTGGAAGCCCGAAGCCTTCCCCAAGGACCAGGTGCGCCTGAGCCTGACGCGCAGCTACCGCTCGCCCAACCTCAACGACCTGATCGCCCGCCCCACCATCAACAACACCTACCCCAGCGGCACTCCCAACGAGCAGACCCACGCCGACCGCGCCGGCAACCCCGACCTCAAGCCCGAACTCGCCACCGGCGTCGACCTGAGCGTGGAGCACTGGCTGCCCACCGGCGGCATCATCTCGGGCAGCGCCTTCCTGCGCGACATCAAGAACCTGATGCGCGGCGAGGTGCAGTTGGAAACGGTGAGCTGGGACAGCGTGCAGCGCTGGGTCAGCCGCCCGCGCAACATGGGCACCGCCCGCCGCATGGGGCTGGAGTTCGAGTTCAAGGCCCGCATGGACGAGCTGTGGGAAGACGCGCCGGCCGAACTGCAGATGATGCTGCTGCGCTTCAACGCCGCCGTCTACAAGAACCAGGTGAAGGGCATCCCCGGCAACAGCAACCGCATCGACCAGCAGCCGCGCGGCAGCTTCAACTTCGGCATCGACCATCGCTGGAAGGCCTGGGGCCTGAACTTCGGCAGCGGCTTCAACGCCAACTACGTGCCCGCCACCCGCGAGCAGGTGACCGCGACGCTGCGCCGCGACATCACGGCGCGCCGACAGTTCGACGCCTACCTGTCCTGGAGCAGCGGCGCCGTGCGCGACGGCATCAACTGGCGCCTGACCATGGCCAACCTGTTGCCGCGCGACGCCGAATCCAGCTCGGTAGGCATCAGCCCAAAAAGCGAAACGCAGCGCGAGTCCCTGACCGAGAGCTGGTCGCGCAACAAGACCTTCCGCGTCATGTCCCTGCGCGCGGACATGCGCTTCTAAGGGTTGACGGGAATGCGGCCATGACCCGCCGCATCCTGTTCTTCTGCATGGGCAACATCTGCCGCAGCCCCACGGCCGAGGGCGTCATGCGCGCCAAGCTGGCGGCCGCCGGGCTGGACGTCGAGGTCGACTCCGCCGGCACTCACGGTTATCACATCGGCGCGCCGCCCGACGAGCGCAGCCAGGCGCACGCCCTCAAGCGCGGCTACGACCTCAGCCCGCTGCGCGCCCGCAAGCTGGTGGCGGCTGACTTCGAGCGCTTCGACCTCGTGCTGGCGATGGACGCCGACAACATCGCCAACGCTGAAGCGCTGTGCCCGCCCAGCCAGCGCCACCGCCTCCAGCTGCTGATGGACCACGCGCGCCACGCCGGCCAGCGCCACGTGCCCGACCCCTACTACGGCGGCGACGCGGGCTTCGAGGAGGTGCTGGACCTGGTGGAGGCCGCGTGCGACGGCCTCATCGCATCTCTGACCAAGCCCTAGAGCAGGCGGAACGCCAGCACCGCCACCAGCGTGGGCGGCAGCGCACCCAGCAGCAGCCCCAGCGGCGAGATGGCGCCGTCGTCGAACTTGCTGCGCAGGATGGAAACGCCGGCCGGGTTGGGCGCGTTGGCGATCACCGTCAGGCCGCCGCCGGTAACCGCGCCGGCCACCAGCGCCACCTTGAACTCCTCGCTCAGCCCTTCCACCAGCGAGCCCAGGTAGGTGAGCGCCGCGTTGTCGGTGATGGCGGTCAGCGCGGTGGCGCCGAAGAACACCGCATCGGCGTCCATGCGCATCAGCACGGGTTGCAGCCACCACTGCTGCAGCCCGCCCAGCACCACCAGGCCACCCAGGAAGAAGGCCACCAGCAGCGCCTCGCGCAGGATCAACGGGTTCTGGTGGCGCTCGTAGGCGGTGGCGAAGCCGAGGAAGAACAGGAACAGGCCCAGGAACACCGCCGGATGGTGGGCAAACACGACGACCAGCGCGAGGAACATCAGGTGCACGCCGATCACCGCCAGCGGCACGGGCGCATGGGCACGCGGCGGGCGCTGCGCCATGTGGCCCAGCTCCTTGCGGAACAGCAGCATCACGCAGGCGGCATTGACGGCAACCGCCACGGCCGCCTTCCAGCCGAAGGTACTCACCATGTACCAGGTGTCCCAGTTCCACTTGGCCGCCACCATCAGCACCGGCGGCGCGGCAAAGGGCGTCAGCGTGCCGCCAATGGAGATGTTGACGAACAGCACGCCCAGCGTGGCGTACTTGAGGCGGGACGACACCTCGCGCGACAGCAGCGTGTCGCGCAGCATCAGCGCGGCCAACGTCATGGCCGCCGGCTCGGTGATGAAGCTGCCCAGCAGCGGCACGAAGGCCAGCAGCAGGAAGTACATCGCCATGCCGCGCGGCAGCGGCACCAGGCGGGCCAGGCCTTGCACCAGGTCACCGGCGAGTTGCAGGATGGGCCGGGTGCCGGCGATCACCATGATGGCGAACACGAACAGCGGCTCGGTGAAGTTGCGCGAGTCCAGGTAGGCGGTGGCCTCCGTCTTGCCGACCAGCGCGAACATGCACAGCATCAGCACCAGCGCCCAGAAGCCGAAGACGACCTCGATCTCGCCAAGCAGGTGCAAAACGCCGGCATGGCTGGGGTGCTTGTGGGCCAGGTTCTCGAAGTACTTGGTCGAGAAGGTGTGCAGCAGCGCCACGCCGAACAGGACGGCGGCAACAATTTGCAGGGTGGTGGGTGAGTTCATCGCTCTGGATATGACAAGGCCGCGCGGCGGCCCGACCTGCGCTTGAACCTGCTGCCAGCCGCTTGCCGGAGCACCCGGCGCGCAGTGTAGGCGGGGTTTGCGACGGCTCTGCGGCAGCGGCTGGCGCACTGGTTATCCTGCCGCCCCATGTACGCGCCCTTCTTCGGCCTGAAACAGCCGCCGTTCTCGATCGCGCCGGACCCGCACTACCTGTTCATGAGCGAGCGCCACCGCGAGGCGCTGGCCCACCTGCTGTACGGGCTGGACGGCGGCGGCGGCTTCGTGCTGCTGACCGGCGAGATCGGCGCCGGCAAGACCACCGTCTGCCGCTGCTTCCTGGAGCAGATCCCGGCCAACTGCAACGTCGCCTACATCTTCAACCCCAAGGTCACCGTCACCGAGTTGCTGCAGTCCATCTGCGACGAGTTCCACCTGCCGGTGCCGGCGGGCGCGCAGACGGTGAAGGACTACGTCGACCCGCTGAACGCCTTCCTGCTGGCGCAGCACGCGGCCGGGCGCAACAACGTGCTGATCATCGACGAGGCGCAGAACCTCTCGGCCGACGTGCTGGAGCAGCTGCGCCTGCTGACCAACCTGGAGACGGCCGAGCGCAAGCTGCTGCAAGTGGTGCTGATCGGCCAGCCCGAGCTGCGCGGCATGCTGGCCCGGCCGGAGCTGGAGCAACTGGCGCAGCGCGTCATCGCCCGCTTTCACCTGGGCGCGCTGTCCGAGGCCGAGACGGCGCAATACATCCGCCACCGCCTGAACGTGGCTGGCCTCACGGGCGCCCTGCCCTTCGACGCCAAGGCGCTGCGGCTGATCCACCAGCTCACGCGCGGCGTGCCGCGCCGCATCAACCTGCTGTGCGACCGCGCGCTGCTGGGCGGCTACGCCAGCGGACAGGCGCTGGTGACGCAAAAGATCGTTCGCCAGGCGGCAGCCGAGGTGTTCGACGCGACCCCGGCGCCATCCCGGCGCGGGCCGACGCCGGTGGGCATCGGCCTGGCCGTACTGGCCGCCGCCGTGGCTGGCGGGGGCTTGACCTGGGCGCTGCAGCAGCCGTCGCGTGGCGACAGCGCGGCGGCGGTGGCGACGGCGGCGAGTGCCGCGTCTTCTCCAGCGAGTGCGGCGCCGGCCGTGGGTGCCGCGTCCCAACCTGCCCCGGCCGCCAGCAGCCCGGAGCCACTGCAACTGGCCGACTGGTCACCGCAGGACGCCGACGCCTGGGGCGCACTGGCCACCACCTGGGGCCTGCCACTGCCCGACGCGGCCGACCCCTGCAGCACCGCCGCGCAGCGCGGCCTGCAGTGCTACCGCAGCGCCAGCGGCAGCCTGTCGCTGATCCGCCTGATCGACCGCCCGGTGCTGTTGACGCTGCGCCGCCCCGGCCAGCCGCCAGCCCTGGCCGCGCTAGTGGGGCTGGACGCGCAGCAGGCCACGCTGCGGGTAGACGGCGAGCCGCGCCGCATCGCGCTGACCGAACTGGCCGGCGCTTGGCGCGGTGAGTTCGCCACCTTCTGGCGCCCGCCGCCCGGCTATGCCAACCGCGCCGACGACAGCGGTCCGCTGCGCGACTGGCTGGCCACGCAGTTGGCCGGCCTGCCCGGCATGCCGGCGTCCGCCGCCGCCTCGACACCGCCGCCGGGCTGGGCCGAGCTGAGCCGGCAAGTCCAGGCCTTCCAGGCCAGCCAGGGCCTGCAGCCGGATGGCCGCATCGGGCCCATCACGCTGATGCAGATCAACCGGGCCACGGGCGTGGCCGAGCCACGCCTGAACACACCCGCGTCGACCGACTGACCCACCATGTCCTACATCCTCGACGCCCTGCGCCGTGCCGAAGCCGACCGCGAACGCGAGCGCGGCCAGGTGCCGGGCCTGCACACCCAGCCGCTGTCCGGCAGCGATGCTGCACCGGCCGCCGGCCCGCGCCGCTGGCTGCCCTGGGCCGGCGGCGGCTTGCTGCTGCTGGCCGGCATCGGTACCGGCATCTGGATGACCAGCGGCTCGCCCGAAGCCGTTGCGCCTGCTCCGCTGCCCGCCGCACTGCCAACGCCGCAACCCGCGCCCGCGCCACCCAGCACGCCAACGCCAGTCAGCACGCCGCTGCCGCAACCTGCCGCGTCAGAAGCCTCGCCCTACCTGCCGCCCGCACCGCCACCGGCTGCGGTGGTCGCTCCACCAGCAGCGGTGGCCGAAGCCCCCATCCCCCGGCTGGCCGACCTGCCCGAGAGCACGCGCCGCGAGCTGCCCAAGCTGGCCATCAGCGGCTCGGTCTATTCGGACGACCCGGCCAGCCGCTTCGTCATCGTCAACGGCGAGGTGCTGCGCGAAGGCGCCAAGCTGGGTGCCGACCTCGTGCTGGAGCAGATCGGCGCGCGCGAGCTGGTGCTGCGCTTCAAGGGCCAGCGCTACCGGCTCCCCGTATAGCGCCCGCTCGCGCGCGGCAGTCACAGCTGGTTTCCAGGGGTAAACCGTATTTGTTCGCTCGCCGAACAAATTACGATTCCGGCACCAAAAACGAGACAGTGCCGGAGACATGAACGCCATCAAACCCCTGCTGGGCGCGCTGCTGCTTGCTGGCGCCACGGCTCAGGCCGCTCCACCCAAGGACGCGCCCTACCGCTGGCGCGAGGTCGCCATCGTCGGCGGCGGCTTCGTCGACGGCTTTGCCTTCCAGCCCGCCGTGCCGGGCCTCACCTATGCCCGCACCGACATGGGCGGCGCCTACCGCCGCGACACCGCCACCGGCCCCTGGCAGCCGCTGCTGGACTGGCTACCGCTCGCCGACGTGAACCTGATGGGCGTCGAGAGCCTGGCCGTCGACCCGAACAACCCGGACGCGCTGTATCTGGCCTGCGGCACCTACACCAACCCGGCCGTGCCCAACGGTGCGCTGCTGCGCTCCAAGGATCGCGGCAAGACGTTCCAGCGCACCGAACTGCCCTTCAGGCTGGGCGGCAACGAGGGCGGGCGCGGCAATGGCGAGCGCCTGGCGGTGGACCCGAACGACGGCCGCGTGCTCTACCTCGGCAGCCGGCTCGCCGGCCTGTGGCGCAGCGGCGATGCCGCCGCCAGCTTCCAGCGCGTCGACGCCTTCCCCGACTCGGCCTGGCAGCGCGACGCCTCCGACGGCCCGCCGCCCAGCTGGGGCGGCAGTGACGGCAAGGCGACGATCAACTTCGTGCTGTTCGACC
Organism: Pelomonas parva; assembly: GCF_043555835.1. NCBI lineage: Bacteria > Pseudomonadati > Pseudomonadota > Betaproteobacteria > Burkholderiales > Sphaerotilaceae > Roseateles > Pelomonas parva. The sequence goes on from NZ_JBIGHV010000009.1 coordinate 270,224, forward strand.
CGAGCAGCGGCACGCGCGGCCAGCCCAGCCGCACGATCTACGCGGGCGTCTCGGTCGTCGGCCGGCCCGGCCTGTGGGTCAGCCGCGATGCCGGTGCAACCTGGGCGCCCGTGCCCGGCGCGCCGACGCAGCATCGCCCCATGCGCGCCGCGCTGGCGAGCGACGGCAAGCTCTACGTCGCCTTCGCCAGCGACCCCGGCCCGCACCGCATGAAGGACGGCTCGGTCTGGCGCTACGACGTGGCCGCGCAGGCTTGGGCCGACATCACGCCGGCCCGCCCGTCTGCCGCTGATGCGTTCGGTTATGCCACCGTCACGGTGGACTCGGCGAACCCGCAGCGCCTGCTCGCCAGCACGGCCGGGCGAGGCGCCGGGGACGAGCTGTTCCGCAGCGTCGATGGCGGCACGACCTGGCAGCCGCTGTTCAAGGCCGCCAAGTTCGACGCCAGCGCCGCGCCCTACGTGGCCGACACGCACCTGCACTGGCTCTACGACGTCAAGATCAACCCGGCCAACCCCGACCACGCACTGTTCACCACCGGCTACGGCGGCTGGGAGACGCTGAACCTGACGGCCGCCGACAAGGGCGAGCCGACCCGCTGGCAGGTCATGAGCCGCGGCATCGAGGAGACCGTGGCACTGGCGCTGCACAGCCCGACGAAGGGCGTGCCGCTGGTGACGGCCATCGGCGACTACTCGGGCTTCGTGCACACCGACCTGGACACGCCCGCCCCCGGCAATCCCAAGCCGCCCTTCTTCGGCAACACGCACGACGTGACCGGCGCGGAACTCGCGCCCGAGGTCATCGTGCGCATCGGCAAGGCACGCACCGGCAGCAACCTGGGCTATTCGCTGGACGGCGGCAAGACCTGGCACAACGCGGGCAGCGCGCCCGATCCCAAATCCAGCGACGGCTTCATCGCCGTGTCCGCCGACGGCAAGGCCTGGGTGTGGACGCCGAAAGGCCAGCAGCCCCACGTCAGCCATGACCGCGGCGACACCTGGACGCCCGTGAAGGGCCTGCCAGCCGGCACCCGCGTCATCGCCGACCGCGTGAACCCCAAGCGCTTCCACGCGATGGCGCTGTTCGACGACAAGCTGTATGCGAGCAGCGACGCCGGCCTGACCTTCAGTGCCCGCCCGATTACTTTGCCCGACGGCCCGGTCAAGCGCGTCGCGCCCGGCAGCCACAACCACAGCAACCGCGGCGACGACCGGGGCGGCCAGGACCGCCTCTACGCCACCCCCGGGCGCACCGGCGACCTGTGGCTGGCGGCCTTCCACGGCCTGTACCGCGCCGGTGATGGCCAGGCATTCAAGCGCCAGCCGGCCGTCACCGAGATCCACGCCTTCGGCTTTGGCCGTGCGGCGCCCGGGGCCAAGGAACCGGCGCTGTACCTCGTCGGCACGGTCGCCGGCAAGCACGGCGTCTACCGCTCCACCGACGGCGCGGCAAGCTGGCGCCGCATCAACGACGACGCCCACCAGTGGGGCCTGATCCTGCATGTCAGCGGCGACCCGAAAGTGTTCGGCCGCGTCTACGTGGGCACGCATGGGCGGGGTGTGCAGTACGGGGACCCGAAACCCTAACGGCGCGGAGGCGGCTCCAGACGCCGCAGCGACGATTTCTGCAGCCGGTCGGCCGCGTCGAACACGCTGACCAGCTCCAGCTGCACCGGCCCGCCCGGCGCCTTGACCTCGCGCAGACGGCGCTGCAGCCGCCGGCCCGACTCGAAGCGGAGGTCGTCGCTGGCCGCGCCCAGCCACAGCGCCAGCTCGGCCGGCGTCGCGCCCGGCGCGAGGGCCAGCGCGGCGCACACCCAGTCGTCGTCCAGCGCCAGCAAGCCGGGTGCTGGCGGCGCGGGTGGATCGTCCATGCTCTCGAAGACGACGCGCGTGTCGTCGGGCCAGCTCGTGTCGCCGATGGGCAGGCGGAACATGCGCTCGCGCAGCGAATAGCCCCAGTCGTAATCCGCGCCGCCGTCGTCGCGCAAGCCGTGCAGCAGACGCGCGCTCAGCGTCAGTCGCCGCTCGCCGTGCACCAGCGTTACGGCGAAGACGGGTCGGTCGACGAAGTTGCTGGGGCTCCAGTCGCGGTCCTCGCAGTCGTCGATGACGAACGACCGCAGCCAGCCGAAGCCGGTGGCGCCGCGTGCCACGCCGCTGCCGAAGCCGACGCGGCATTGCAGCCGCAGGTCGCCCAGGCGGCGTTCGCCGTCGGGCACGCCGGGCGTGCGGATGTCCGGCCGCCAGGTGACGCGGCCGTCGGCTAGCCGGCTGCGCAGCTCGGTTGAAGCGTCCAGCCGCCGCCAGGTCGGGTCGATGACGAAGCGGTCCTGCTCATCCAGCGCCACGGGCTCTCGGCCGGCCGGCGTCGCGAGGCCAAGCGATAGGCGCTCGGTCGACTCGGCCTGCGTGCGCGCGTAGACCTTGAACGTCAGCGGCGCAGTCGGCGCCAGCGCGCGGTGCTTCAGGAACAGCGCCTCGGCCTTGAACAGCTGGGCCAGCGTCTTCTTCTCCCGCGCCGTGGCGGCCTCGCCCTGGACCTCGACACGGCCGAGGCGAGCGTCGGGCGGCGGCGCGCTGGCGGCGGGCAGCGCGAGTGCGCTGGCCAGCAGAGCCGCCGCAGCAGACATCACGCGCTCGCGAAGGCGTCCCGCGTCAGGTTCTCCGGCGCCTCACCCGCCGCCCGGCAGGCCACGTCGTCCTCGATGCGGATGCCGCCATAACGCGACAGTCGCTCGACCACCGCCCAGTCCACCTGCGCGGCATGCTTGGACGCGCGCAGCTCGCGCAGCAGCATCGGGATGAAGTACAGGCCCGGCTCGATGGTCACCACCATGCCGGCCTGCAGCGGGCGCGTCAGGCGCAGGTAGCGGTGGCCCTCTGGCTTGTCCGCAACGCTGCCGTCCTCGGCCGCCATGAAGCCGCCCACGTCGTGCACCTGCAGGCCCAGCAAATGACCGATGCCATGCGGGAAGAAGGGCTTGGTAACGCCCTCTTCCACCATGGCCTCCTCGTCCATGGCGACGATGCCGGCGCGGCGCAGCACGCGGGCGATGCGGCGGTGGGCGCTGAGGTGGATGTCGCGGTAGTCCACGCCCTCGCGCACCTCGTCCACCAGGCCCAGCTGCTCGACCTCCATCGCCGCGATCAGCGCCGCGAACTCGTCATGGCCCCGTGCGGCCCAGGTGCGTGTGATGTCGCTGGCATAACCGTTCACTTCAGCGCCAGCATCGATGAGGAAGCTGCGCACTTCAGCCGGCGGGCTGGCGTCCTGGTACTGGTAGTGCAGCACCGCCGCATGCTCGTTGAGGCCGACGATGTTGCCGTAGGGCAGGTCGCGGTCCGTGTGGCCGCTGGCGGCGAGGTAGGCGCGGTGGATCTCGGCCTCGCTGGCGCCGGCCATGAAGGCCTGGCGCGCCGCGCGATGCGCCGGCACCGCGCGGCGCTGAGCGGCGCGCATCTGCTCCAGCTCATAGGGCGTCTTCACGCCGCGCGCCCAGTGCAGCAGGTTCAGCAGCAGTTCGGGGTTGTTGGGTGTGAGCCCGGGCAGTGCCGCGTCCGCCTCGCCGAGGATGGCCGTGCGCGACGTCACAAGGTCGGCCAGCGCCTGGGCTGCGGTCTCGGGCTCGCGGATGACGATCAGCTCGACCGCGTCCACCCACTCGCCGCTCGGCGCGCTGGGCGGCACATGCCAGTAGTCGTCGGGCTGGAAGTAGACGACGCGCGGCTTCTTGCCCGGCCGCACGGCCAGCCAGCAATGCGGGTGCTTCGTCAGCGGCAGCCAGTGCTTGAAGTGCGGGTTGGGCTGGAAGAGATAGGGGCGGTCGTCGAGGAAGGCGAACTTCTCGATGCCGGATGCGATCAGCAGCATGTCGAAGCCGGTGCGCTCCAGCGCGGACTCGGCCTGGCGCTGCAGCGCGGCGAGGTGGTCCAGATACAGGCTCATGCCGTCACCTCACTTGCGCAGGTAGGTCAGCTTCTTCGTGCCGCCGTCGCAGCTGCCGATGATCTTGGCCCCATCGCCTTTTTCAGCGACCTTGTCGTTCTCGACGGCGGTGATTTCGTAGCCCTTGACACCCTTTTCGTCGAGCTTGGCCGCGATCTCGGCCTTGAGTTCCTCGCAGGGCTTGGGGGCGGCGTGGGCGGTCTGGGTCAGCAGGATGGCGGTGGCCGAGAGCAGCAGCAAGGTGGGCTTGGTGGACATGAGATTTGCTTGTGGCAGTGAAGCCGGCATTGTCCGGCAGCGTGCTGCCATAGTCCGGCCGACGCCTTCTCACGCGGACCTGCCCCAACGCCCATGCTGAAGCTCCTTCGCTCGCTCGTGACCCGGCAACCTGATGCAGGCGCGCCCATCGACACGGCGCCCCGGCCCGCACCGGCGTCACGGGTGGCCGCAGCGGGCGCGCCCGAGTTCGACATCGTCGCGAACCTGATCGACGCGAACGGCCTGCCGGTGCTCGACTGGGACGCCGTCCATGCGTGGGTCTCGGGCATCGTCGATGAGAACGCACAGGCGCAGGCCTGGGCGTCCTGCGAGATCGCGTGGCTGCAGCATCTTGGCGCAGCGCTCGGGCCGCGCTACCGGCTGGCCCAACGCGGCCAGATCGTGCTGCTGTCCAGCCTGGACGACCATGTGGCCGACGCCACGATCGGCTTCGTCGACAAGACCCTGCAGCGCATCGTGCGCGTGCTCGACGGCATGGCCCGGTCCGTCCAGGCCCATGAGCAGGAGATCCTCATCGTCTTCGACGACGACGAGGCCTACTACCGCTACCTGGCCCACTACTACCCCGACGCGGGCGAGTTCGCCGGCAGCGGCGGCGTCTTCATCAACGCGGGCTGCGCGCACTTCGCCACCGTCAAGGCCGACCTGCGCGCCATCGAGCCCGTCATCGCCCACGAGCTGACACACAGCTGCCTCAGCCATCTGCCCATTCCCGCCTGGCTGAACGAGGGCCTGGCCGTCAATACCGAGCAGCGGCTGTGCCCGCCGCCGCCCAACACCTTCGGCAGCCGGCCCAGCCCGCAGCAGATGCACGCCCGCCACCAGCAGTTCTGGGGGGCGGCCGAGATCCAGGAGTTCTGGTCGGGCAAGTCCTTCCTGCGGGCGGACGAAGGCAACGAGCTGTCCTATGACCTGGCGCGCATCCTGGTCTCGCAACTCGCCGCCGACTGGGCGCGGTTCCGCCCCTTCGTGCTCGCGGCCGACATGGCCGACGGCGGCAGCGCAGCCGCCGAAGAGCAACTTGGCGTGCGGCTCGGCGACCTTGCAGCCGCCCTGCTGGAGCAGCCGGGCGATGCGCGCTGGGCGCCGGACCCGCTGCTTTGGCGCGGCGACCCCGAACGCGGCGCGTTCTAGCCTGCGAGGTGGCCCGATGCATCTTCACCCGACCGACGATGCGCCGTCGTTGGCATAGTGGTGGGCCTTCACCGGACGTCGCCGCATGACAGACAAAGCACGCTCCCCTGCACACCACCTCGGTTTTTTCGCCGCATGGTGGTTCATACCGCTCTTCATCACCTGCGGTCAGTTGCTGATGCGCCTGACCGGCTACACCGCCTGGGCCTCACAAGCCGGCCAGGAGTTCATGCTGACCATGATCTTCTACATGGCGCTGCTGGGCGTGGCGCTGGGCGGCAGATGCGTATGGCTGCTTGATCGGCTGCTTCGGGAACGCGCACCCCCTTCCGCATAGCCCGCGTGCGTCGCCCGAGCGACGCTGTGTTCGCATTCCTCGTGAGCACGGCGTGCAGCCGCGCGTTAAGCGGCGTGAAGGCACGATGGATGGTCCTGGTGACAGGGACAGCAGCGAGAGCGCAGCGGTTCGCGTCTGCCCGCCCACCCTTTGGCTGTTGCACGGCGCAGCTCATCCAAGTGGTGCTGGTGTGCGGTTCAGGGCCTCTTCTTTGGTGACTTTCTTCTGGCCCCGCAGAAGAAAGTTACCCGGCCGCCGGGACGGACTCCCGGCAATGCAGCGAGTCGCAACAGCCCTCCGCAAGAGCAACCAAACCAACGGCAGCGCCCATCACCCTTCCCGATCCCACACCACCCCCTCCTCCGTCAACATCGCATCCAGCGGCATGTCCAACTGACTCGGCTTGAGTAACGGCAAGAACCCATGCGCATAGCCGATGCCCACCGCCGCCGGCCGCGGGTCCATCTCGGCCAGCGTCTTGTCCATGAAGCCGCCGCCATAGCCCAGCCGCAGGCCCGCCGGGCCGAAGCCCAGGCAGGGCACCAGCATCAGCTGCGGCTTGAACTCCTCGGTGCCCTTGGGCTTGGGGATGTGGAAGGCGTCTTCCTCCATCGGGCAGCCGGGGTACCAGACGTGAAAGCGCAGCGTGCCGTGGACCTTGTCCACCACCGGCAGGCCGATGCGGCGGTGGGGCTGGCTCTCGCCCCAGCGGTAGAGGGCGGGCAGCGGGTCGAACTTGCCCTTGATGGGCCAGTAGGCGCCGATGGTGGTCTCGCGCCGGCGCAGCAGCCAGACGCTCAACACCTCCTGCAGTTCCGCTGCCAGGTCCAGCCGGTTCGGCAGGGCCAGGCGTTGTTCGATCAGCTTGTGCCGGATGGCGGCGCGGTCGTTGGCATCCATGGGCGCGAGCTTACAGTTGCCCGCATGTCCGAACCATTCACCGATCTCTGCGTCGAACTGCTGTCGCCGCTCGGCCCGGTGCGCACGCGCGCGATGTTCGGCGGCCGGGGCTTCTACGTCGACGGCCTGTTCATGGCGCTGATCGCCGATGGCCAGTTCTTCCTGAAGGCGGACGACACGACGCGCGAGCGTTTCATCGCCGCCGGCTGCCGGCCCTTCGCCTTCCAGACCAAGGACGGCGAGCGCGTTGTCATGAGCTACTTCCAGCCGCCCGAAGAGGCGCTGGAATCAGCGCCGTTGATGCTGCCCTGGGCACGGCTCGCCTTGGAGGCGGCCTTGCGCGCCGCCAACGCCAAGGCGAACGTCAAGGCAAAGCAGCCGGCCGCCAAAAAGCGCTCAGCGGCCAAGAAAGCGCCGGCCAAGAAAGCCGCGGCTCGCGGCGGCTGAGGTCGGCGGCACCAGCAGCTCGAACTCGGCGGCCGGCCAGCCTTCCAGCACGGCCGTCTGGCCCGGCGCCAGGGCCAGCGCCTCGCCGGCCTCCAGCCACTTGTCCTCGGCCGGCGCGTCGGTGGTGCCGGACAGCGTCAGCCAGACGCGGCCACGGGCCACGGACAGGCGGCGCGCCTCGGCCGCACCAGCCAGCGTCAGGGCCCGGCCGCCGGCCAGGTGCCATACAGATTGCGCATCACTCATGATGTCTCTCCTGGGTTGATGTCAGGGATTCTGCTTAGGCACCCCAGGGCGGTCCAATGACTACGCAGCGCGGATTGATACCATCCGCGCATGAATCAGCCCATGCAGCCACTGCGGCAGAGGCCGCTGTCCATCGGCCCCCTGCGCGCCTTCGAGGCGGTCGCGCGGCTGCTCTCCTTCCGCGCCGCCGCCGAGGAACTAAGCCTGACGCAGTCGGCCATCAGCCGGCAGATCCAGTCGCTGGAGGAGGAGATCGGCTGCGTGCTATTCCTGCGCGGCACGCGCAAGGTCGAGCTGTCCGGCGAGGGCGCCGTGCTGCTGCCCACGGCGGTGGCCGTGCTGTCGCGCCTGGACCAGACCGTGCGCCAGATCCGCCGCACGCGCGGCCGGCGCGTCGTCAACGTGACCACCTTCGCCTCGTTCGCGTCGCTGTGGCTGATCCCGCGGCTGTGCGAGTTCCAGAAGCACCACCCGGACATCGACATCCGCGTCTCCGCCGCTGACGGGCTGGTCGACATGGAGGACGGCGAGCATGACCTGGCGCTGCGCTACATCGCCGGCGACACGCTCGCGGCGCCGGCCGAGCTGATGTTCGAGGAGACCGTGTCGCCCGTGGTCAGCCCCTGGTATGCCGAGTCCACGCGCAGCGGCCGGCTGCCGGCGCTGCGTCACCCGGGCGACCTGGCCGCCCACGCGCTGACCGAGGAGGACGACGCCCGGCCCAGCGCCGAGTTCCTGTCATGGCGGCACTGGCTGACCCGGCAGCAGGAGCACGACCTGCAGCCGCTGCGCTGGATGTATTTCAACTTCACCTACCAGCAGATCCAGGCCGCGCTGGCCGGCCAGGGCGTGGCGCTGGCGCGGCTGCCGCTGGTGCACGAGCACCTGCAGCGCGCTGAACTGGTGGAGCCCTTCGGCGCCGCCGGCCGGCTGACCAGCCCCTATGCCTACTGGCTGGTGCCGTCCCCCGCCGCCGCCACGCGGCCGGAGGTGCAGGCCTTTGCGGACTGGGTGCGCGAACAGGCGGCGATCACGCGGGACCAGCTGGCGGGGGTGTAGGAGGCTGTCGGGCTTTGGGTCGGGAGCGCCTAAGCCGCCACGACCCGCGCAAACGCCTCCGCCAGGGCCTGCTGCGAGCGCAACACATGGCTGACACCCACGTCGCGCAGCCACTGCGCCTCTTCGTCCGTGTGCGCCAGCACCGCGCTGCGCAGCTTGGGGTTGAGCTCCAGCGCCAGCGCCAGCACGGCCGGCACCTGGCGCACGTCGGGCAGCGCGATGAGCAGCCAGGCGGCGTTGGCGATGTGGGCCTGCACCAGCGTCATCGCCTCGGCCGCGTCGCCCAGCACGGCGGCCAGGCCGGAGGCGCGCAGCTTCTCGACGACGTCGCGGTCACGGTCGATGACGACGATGGGGCGGCCGCCCAGTTCGGCACGCAACGCGGCGCCGAGCGAGCCGTGGCCCACCAGCACGATCTGCCCCGCCAGCGCGCTCTGCGGCGTGTCGGCCGGCAGTTCGGCCAGTGGGTCGTCGCGCGCCTCCAGCTTGCGCGCCCAGCGGGAGCGGTTCAGCACCCAGCGCCGCAACGGCTCCACGCCCGCGAACAGCAGAGGGTTCAGCGCGATGGAGACGATGGCGCCGGCCACGACCAGGCTGGTCGCCTCAGGTGGCACGAGCTTGAGGCTGGCCCCCAGGCCGAGCAGGATGAAGCTGAACTCGCCGATCTGCGCCAGGCTGACGGCCACCGTCAGCGCCGTGGACAGCGGGTAGCGCAGCAGCAGCACCAGCGCGCCGGCCGCCACCGTCTTGCCGACCAGGATGACGGCCACCGTGGCCAGCACGGCCAGCGGCTGGTCGACCAAGATCATCGGGTCGAACAACATGCCGACGGCGACGAAGAACAGCACCGCGAACGCATCGCGCAGCGGCAGGCTCTCGTGCGCCGCGCGCTCGCTGAAGGCCGACTCGCGCAGCACCAGGCCGGCGAAGAAGGCGCCCAGCGCCACGCTGACGCCGAACAGCGCCGCCGCACCCACCGCCAGGCCCACGGCCGCCGCCACGGTGGCCAGCGTGAACAGCTCGCGCGAACCGGTGCGGTTGACCTGCCACAGCATCCACGGCAGCAGGCGCCGGCCGGCAATCAGCATGACCGCGACGAAGGCGGCCACGGCCAGCAGCGTCGTGATGATGGTGACGGCCAGGTTGCCCTGGCCAACGCCTTCGCCCTGGCCTCCCAGCACGGGGATGAGCACCAGGGCCAGCACCATGGCCAGGTCTTCCACGACCAGCCAGCCGACGGCGATGCGGCCGTTGCCCGTGTGCAGCAGCTCGCGCGACTCCAGCGCCCGCAGCAGCACCACCGTGCTGGCCACCGAAAGCGCCAGGCCGAAGATCAGCGCGGCCGCCAGGCCCCAACCCCACCACCAGTGCGCCAGGGCGCCGCCCATGGCCGTGGCCGCTGCCATCTGCACCAGCGCGCCGGGCAGCGCGATGCCCTTCACGGACATCAAATCGCCCACTGAGAAATGCAGGCCCACGCCGAACATCAGCAGCATGACGCCGACCTCGGACAGCTGCTGCGCCAGATGCACGTCGCCGACGAAGCCCGGCGTGTGCGGGCCGATCAGCACGCCGGCCAGCAGATAGCCGACGAGGGCCGGCAAGCGCGCCCATTGCGCCAGCAGGCCCAACACCAGCGCCAGGCCGAAGGCGGCGGCCAGCGTGGAGATGAGGGTCATGTTTGCGTGCATGGCCAGCTCACTCGGGTGCGATGAGTTCGCGCTCGGTCAGCACCAGCGTGAGCGCGCGGTCATGCGCCTCCACGGCGAAGTGAGTCTCGCCGCCCGACCAGGCCAGGCCGATGGTCGTCACGCCCGGGTGGGCCGCCAGCCAGCGGTCGAAGTAGCCACCGCCATAGCCCAGCCGAAAGCCCTCGCGCGTGAAGCCGACGCAGGGCACCAGCACCACATCCGGCACCACGACGGCACCGGTGCTGGTGGCGATGCCACATTCATCCTTGGCCGTGGGCTCGGCGCCGTCCCAGCGGCGGAACACCATCTCGGCCGGGTCGCGGCGGGCGAACGGCAGGGCGCGCGCTAACTGCGACACCAAGGGCAGCGCACCGGGGTCGAACTCGCCAGCCAGCGGCCAGTAGACGCCCAGCAGCTCGGGCTCCAGCTGGGCCAGCAGGTCGTGCAGCGCGTCGACTACAGCCGCCTGTGCAGTCTGGAAGGCCGGGCTGGCGGCGAAGTCGCGGCGTGCAGCCAGCAGCTCGCGGCGCAGGGCGGGACGGTCGGGGTGGGCAGGGCTCATCGTCGGGGGGAAGGCGGGGAGTAGACCCATTAAAACCCATGGACCCGGCGAGTCCTCTCGGCTGAGGACAACTCCGGGTTTCACGCTGGCCTGCGCGCCCGCTCGGGGCTATGGTCCGCCGTCGTCGCCAGCACCGGAAGCCCGCCCATGCCCACGTCCCACGCCCCCTTCCATCCCATCATCTACGTGCGCGGCTATGCGATGTCGCGCGGCGAGATCGACGAGACCACCGCCGACCCGTTCTGCGGCTTCAACCTCGGCTCGACGATGTACCGCGCCGTGCCCAACAAGACCGAGCGGCCGCGCAAATACGTGTTCGAGTCGCCCGTCGTGCGCCTGGCGTCGGAGTACGGCTACCAGGACGTCTACGAGGACGGCTACGACATCGTCGACCCCGAGTGGGAGGCCGACTCCCTGGGCAAGCCCACCGACAACAAGCTGGGCAGCCGCAGCATCGTCATCTACCGCTATTACGACGCCGCCTCCACCTACCTGGGCAGCGGCAAGACGCCGGAGATCGAGGACTTCGCCAAGGGCTTGTCCAAGCTGGTGGCCCGGGTGCGCGACCTGGTCTGCAAGAACCCCGAGAACGGCATCAAGCCGGCCGACTTCCGCTGCTACCTGGTGGCCCACTCCATGGGCGGCCTGGTCTGCCGCGCCTTCCTGCAGAACCCGGCGCTGGACACCGACAAGGTCGCCAAGCACGTCGACAAGTTCTTCACCTACGCCACGCCGCACAACGGCATCGACGTGCTGGGCCAGAACATCCCGTCCTGGCTGAGCGCCAACGACATCTCCAACTTCGACCGCGATAAGCGCATGCCGGCCTACCTGGACCTGGCGGCGGCGGCCAAGAAGCACAAGCGCGTGGACCTGGTGCCGGAGGCCCGCTTCCCGTCGCGGCGCATCTTCACGCTGGTGGGCACCAACCGCATGGACTACGAGGCGGCGGCCGGCCTGTCGCGCAGCTTCGTCGGCCATGGCAGCGACGGCCTGGTGAAGATCGAGAACGCGACGCTGTGCGGGCTGGACGGCAAGGGCAACATCGGCGAGCAATGCGCCAAGGCCTTCGTCTACCGCGCGCACTCGGGCTACTTCGGCATCGTCAACAGCGAGGAGGGCTTCCAGAACCTGGCGCGCTTCCTGTTCGGTGACGTGCGTGTGGACCTGTGGCTGGAGATCGAGGACATCCGCCTGCCCGACAAGGTGCAGCAGGAGGCCGATGCCGGCCGCGCCATCAATGCGCTGTACCAGATCGAGGTGCAGGCCTCGCCGCGCGGCAAACTCTGGTACCTGACGCGTCGCACCACCGAGGAGGACTCGGTCGCCTGCGTCGCGCAGGCCAACTGGAAGAAGGACGCCAGCCAGTACCTCAGCACCGTCTTCCTGGCCAACCGGGCCAAGGTCAACAAGAACCGCCGCTCGCTGGCCTACGGCATGACGCTGGGCGTGCGCGTGCCCGACTACGAGATCGAGAAGCGCCTCTGGCTCAACGAGCACTTCGAGGGCGGCTACCTGTTCCGCAACGCGCTGATCCTGGAGATGGTGCCGCCCGCCAAGGACGGCGCGGCCTGGAAGGTCAAGTACGCCTGGCAGGACGCCGGCGTGTCCATGGCCGATACCGAGATCAAGCCGACCCAGCTCACCGCCGGCCGCATCGAGGTCAGCGTGCCCTTCGACAGCAGCACGGTGGGCGCCAACGGCAAGATGAAGCCCACCAACCCCGGCATCCGCGGCCGGCTGCGCTTTGTCATCGAGGGCTGGAACGTCGGGGCCGAATGACCCCTGCGCTCAGCGGCTGCGGCGGCGCGCGGCCAGCGCGGCCGCGCCGCCCAGCAGCAAGGCCCAGCTCGCCGGCTCGGGCACGGCGGTGATCTGGTAGACGAAGCTGTGGTCAAAGTAGTTGCGGTCGCCGCCGCCCGCCAGGTCTTCGAACGCGATGTTGGTGCCGGCCGGCACGTCGGCGTCGCCCGCGTAGGCCGCGGCCCAGGCGTGGTTGAAGGCGTCCGTGTTCAAGCTGGGGTCGGAGTAGTAGCGCTCGGTGCCGCCGTCGATGGCGATGAAGAACACCAGCGTGTCGCCGGCCGACACGTTGCCCAGCACCAAGCTGTCCCCGTAGGCGCTGGCCTGGTTGCTCAGGCCGACCGGGCCGTCCACGCCATTCAGGCGCAGCCCGACCAAGTTGGTCAGGCCGCCGATGGCGCCGGTGTAGTAAGCCACCACCTGGCCGCTGGAGGTGGCCACGAAGCTGCTGACCGGCGCCTCCATCCCGGGCGTGGGATACACGTCCGGCACGGCGTGGGCCGCCGTGCTCAGCAGCAGGGATGCGCCAGCCAGCGCCAGTCGCAGCAGAGGGGTCGCCATGGTCGTCTCCTTCGTTGTTTGCCGCGCAGCGTAGTGATCGGGTAGCGCTGTCACCAACCCCTAGGACAGGGCGAACGGCCCCATGCGTGGGAAGCGCAGCGGGCCTGCTAACCCCAGGCAGTGGGCCGCGCCTGGGGGTTAGCAGGCCCTGGTGGGTTAAATTGACCCATGAGGTGGGTGCGGTAGTCATGAAGCAATTGGGTGGGCAAGTTCTGAAAGCCCTGGGCCGCGCGGCCTGGGCACTGCTCGCGGCGGCGGCGCTGAGTGCGCCTGCGGCCGCGGCGCCAGCCGACGACGAGCTGGCCGTGCAGGCCCGTGAGGCCTGGGCCAAGCGCGACCGCAAGCGGCTGGCCGCGCTGGCCGACACGGCCCGTGCGCAGAACCAACCGCTGGCCGGCTGGGTCGAGTACTTCGACCTCAATGCGCGGCTCAACGAGGTCCGCCAGCCGGAGATGGACGCGTTCTACCTGCGCTACCCGGGCAGCTATGTCGAGGACCGGCTGCGCAACGACTGGCTGCTGGAGCTGGGTCGCCGCCGCGACTGGCCCAACTTCCGGCGCGACCACGCGGCCTACCAGATGCGCGACGACCGTGAGGTGGCCTGTTACGCGATGCTGGCCGACCACCAGGCCGGCAACAAGGTCGCCACCGATACCGCGCATACAGCCTGGATGGCGCAGAAGGACGCCGACGACGGCTGCCTGCAGCTGGCCTCGGCCTTCGCCGACGCAGGCCTCTTCAAGCCCGACATGCTGTGGGCCAAGGCCCGCCTGGCCACCGAGCAAAGCCGCCCGCGCGCCGCCCGCCAGGCCGTGGCGCTGCTGGCCAGCAAACCGCTGGACCAGAAGCTCGCCGAGTTGCAGGACAACGCCGGCCGCTACCTCAGCCGCAAGGCCCGCACCGCGCCGCGCGCCGAGGCTGAGCTGACGGCGCTGGCGCTGGCCCGCGTGGCGTCCAACGACCCCGACCAGGCCGGTGACCTGCTGGGTGACAAGTGGAGCAAGCTGCCCAAGGACTTGCAGGCCTGGCTGTGGGCGCAGATCGGTCGCCAGTCGGCGCTGCGCCTGCGCGACGACGCGCTGCCCGCCTTCGAGCGCGCGCACAAGCTCGCGCCCGACATCGCGCTGAGCGACGAGACCCTCGCCTGGGCCGCCCGCGCCGCGCTGCGCGCCCGCCAACCGGCCCTGGCGCTGCGCGCCATCGAGCGCATGAGCCCCGCCGAGCAGCGTGACCCGGCCTGGGCCTACTGGCGTGCCCGCGCCACCCGGCTGCAGGGCGACGCGGCCGCCGCCCGCGCGCAGCTCGCCACCTTGGCCACCGCACCGCTGACCTACTTCGGCCGCCTGGCCGCCGAGGACCTGGCCCTGCCCACGCCACTGCCGCCCACGCCCGCGCCGCTGACGGCCGAGGAGCGGCGCGCCGCGCGCAGCCACCCTGGGCTCACGCGCGCGCTGCGGCTCATCGATCTGGGCCTGCGCAGTGAAGGCGTGCGCGAATGGAACTTCTCGCTGCGCGGCATGAACGACCGCGCGCTGCTGGCCGCCGCGCAGGAGGCCTGCGACCGCGAGGTCTGGGACCGCTGCATCAACACCAGCGAGCGCACCAAGGCCGAGATCGACATGGCCCAGCGCTTCCCCACGCCGCACCGCGCCGAGCTGATGCGCGAGTCGCGCGCCGCCGGGCTGGACCCGGCCTATGTCTTCGGCCTGATCCGCCAGGAGTCGCGCTTCGTGATGGACGCGCGCTCGCATGTCGGCGCCTCCGGGCTGATGCAGGTCATGCCCGCCACGGCCAAGTGGACGGCCAAGAAGGCCGGGCTGGCCTACAGCCCCGCGCTGCTCAACGACCGCGACTTCAACCTGCGCATCGGCACCCATTACCTGAAGCTGGTGCTGGACCGTTTCGACGGCGCCCAGGCGCTGGCCGCCGCGGCCTACAACGCCGGCCCCGGCCGGCCCGCTCGCTGGCGCGACGGCCCGGTCATCGACGCGGCCATCTGGGCCGAGAACATCCCGTTCAACGAGACGCGCGACTACGTCCGCAAGGTGCTGCTGGGCGGTGCGCTGTACGCCCAGGTGCTGGGCCTGCCGGCCACGTCGCTGCGCGAACGCCTGGGCGGCAACGTCGGCCCGGCCCGCGCCGACGGCACCGACATGCCGTCGCCGACCCAGGAGTCATTGCCATGAGTCTTTCCGTCCTTGTCCTTGGTGGCAGCGGCTTCGTCGGCCGGGCGCTGTGCGAGCAGCTGACGCGTCAGCTCGGCGCCGGCGTGCGCATCACCGTACCGACGCGTCGCCTGCAGCACGCGCGCGACTTGCAGAGCCTGCCCGGCGTCACCGTCGTGCCGGCGGACGTGTTCAAGGACCTGCCGCGCCTGGTGCCGGGCCATGACGCCGTCGTCAACCTCATCGCCATCCTGCAGGGCAGCGCGGCGGCCTTCGAGCATGTGCATGTGGAGCTGCCCCGGCGCATCGCCGCTGCCATGCATGCAGTCGGCGTGCGCCACCTGGTGCATGTCAGCGCCTTGGGCGTGGCGGAGCACGCGCCGTCGCGCTATCTGCGCAGCAAGGCGGCCGGTGAGGCCGTGCTGCAGGTGGCCGCGCAGACCGGCAGCCTCGACCTGACGCTGCTGCGGCCGTCGCTGCTGTTCGGCGACGGTGACCGCAGCGTCAACCTGTTCGCCGGCCTGCAGCAGCTGTTTCCCGTCATGCCGCTGGCCGGCGCCGGCGCGCGCCTGCAGCCGGTGTGGGTGCAAGACCTGGCACGCGCCCTCGTCGAGGTGCTGCTGCGCCGCGAGGCGATTGGCCAGACCTACGAGATCGCCGGCCCGCGCGAGCTGACGCTGGGTGATCTGGTGCGCCTGGCCGGCCGCGTGGCCGGTCACGAGCGGCCGGTACTCGCCCTACCCGGCCCGCTGGCCACGCTGCAGGCGCTGGCCATGGAGTGCCTGCCCGGCGAGCCGCTGCTGTCGCGCGACAACCTGGCCTCGCTGAGCGTGCCCAACGTGCCGAGTGGTGCCCTGCCGGGGTTGGCCGAACTCGGCATCCAGCCCGCCGCGATGGAGGCGGTGCTGCCAATCTACCTTGCCCCGGGCAGCGGCGTCGCGCGGCTGGACGCCTGGCGCGCCAGGCATTAATCCGTTGCGGATTGCTCAACCCTGAACCGACGCGCGCCGCCTAAGCTGGTCGCCGTCATTCGTGAGGTCCCATGAAGCTCTACATCGGCAACAAGAACTACTCCTCCTGGTCCATGCGCAGCGGTGTGCTGCTGGCGGCCTTCGGCATTCCCTTCGAGGAGGTCAAGCTGCGCTTCGACTTCAGCGCCGGCTCAGAGTGGAGCCGCGTCATCGCCACCGTCACGCCGACGCTGCGCGTGCCGGTCATCGTCGAGGCCGACGGCTTCACCGTGTGGGACACGCTGGCCATCACCGAGTACATCGCCGACCGGCATCCCGAGCTGCCCATCTGGCCGCGCGACGCGAAAGCCCGCGCCCGTGCGCGCAGCCTGTGCGCCGAGATGCATGCGGGCTTCTCGCGGCTGCGCACGGTTTGCCCGATGAACATCGAGGCCTTCTTCCCGGAGATCGGCGCGAAGCTGTGGGCCGAGGACGCAGCGCTGCGTGCGGACGTGGGGCGGATGCAGGCAGCGTGGAGCGATGCGCTCGCCACCAGCGGCGGGCCCTTCCTGTTCGGTGAGTTCAGCGCGGCAGACGCCTACTTCGCGCCGGTGGCCGTGCGGCTGAGCCGCTTCGGACTGCCGGTGTCGGAGGCTGCAGCGGCCTATCGTGATGCGCTGCTGGCCCATCCGGCCGTGGAGGACTGGGTCGCTGAGGCGCTGCGCGAGCAGGATTTCGTGCCCGAGGACGAGCCTTATCGCACCGGGCGCTGAGTCCGGAACTTCAACCTGTGACGCGAAAGCGGCTGAGCATGACGACCACCCTCCACGGCTTCTCCCAATCCGGCAACACCTACAAGGTCGCGCTGCTGCTGCAGGCCTTGCAAGTGCCGTGGACGGCGCGGCATGTGCCGCTCGCCGAGTTCGCTGCCGGCCTGACGCGCTCCGAGCCCTGGCGCCAGGCCGAGAACGAGATGGGCGAGGTGCCCATCCTGGAGATGGACGGCAAGCGCCTCACGCAGTCGGCCGCCATCCTGCTGCACCTGGCCGAGCGACACGGCCAGTACGGCGGCGCGAATGACGACGAGCGCCAGGACGTGCTGCGCTGGCTGTTCTTCGACAACCACAAGTTCACCAGCTACTTCGCGACCTACCGTTTCATGAAGTCGTTCGCGCCCGTGGCGCCCGACCCGACGCTGATGGCCTGGTTCAAGGGCCGCATAGCCAACGCCTTCGGCATCGTCGACAAGCACCTGGCGGGCCGACCCTTCATCGTCGGCAACGCGCCCACCATCGCCGACATGTCGCTGGCGGGCTACCAGTTCTTTCCGGTGGAGGAAAGCGGCATCGACATCGCGGCGCAGTACCCGGCGATTGCGGCCTGGCGCGAGCGGTTGAAGGCCGCACTGCCGGGGTGGCAGCCGCCGTATGAGTTGCTGCCGGGGGAGCAGGTGGCGCCGAAATGGTGAGCCGGCAGTCCATCGACGCGAGCTGCTTTGCGGGAGACATGCCACGGTTGGTACGTCGATACTTGGCTGATGGCTCCACCCGTCCAGACATCAGCCCTTCGTCAGGTCGTGGCAGCGCTGTGCGCCTGCCTGCTTACGGCGAACTCGCCCGCCTTCGCTGCGCCTGACAGCTGCCCCGCGACGATCACCGAGATCCGCCTGCCGACCGCTCGGCCGTCGCGCTGCATCGCGCTGCGCATGGCTCGCGCGACCATCGTGCTCGACATGTCGCTGGTCAGGGCGCACGCCCACGGCGCGGTGGCGACGCATGCGAACAACGCCCACAGGTCAAGCTGGAGCATGAAGCGTGCAGGCCAGTTGCTGCAGGCCACGCCGGCCGCTGCCGCAGGCGCCTACTGCGCCAACGTCGACGGGAGTGAACCCGTGGATTGGTGGCACTACGTCGCCTTGCAGATCGACAGCGGCAAGGCCGTCGTCTATCCCGCCGGCTCGGACATCGCGGCACCCGCCGTCACGGTCCACGACCGGCCGGTGTGCGGGCAGACGCTGGGCGGCATCGGCACACGCGTCTACCTCCTCCCGGGCTGGCGCTGGTTTCTTCCGCTCGTTACCAGCGTTTCCTGAGCGACGCGGCCATGCCTGACTTCCAAACCTACCTCGTCGGCGGCGCCGTCCGCGACCGCCTGCTGGGCCTGCCCGTGCAGGACCGCGACTGGGTCGTCGTCGGCGCGTCGCCTCAAGCCCTGCTTGACGCCGGCTACCTGCCCGTCGGCAAGGACTTCCCCGTCTTCCTGCACCCCGACACCCGCGAGGAAGTGGCGCTGGCCCGCACCGAGCGCAAGACCGCCGCCGGCTATCACGGCTTTGCCTTCCATGCGGCGCCGGACGTCACGCTGGAGCAAGACCTGGCACGCCGCGACCTGACCATCAACGCGATGGCCGAGGATGCCCAAGGTCACTTCATCGACCCCTACGACGGCCAGCGCGACATTGCGCAGAAAACACTGCGCCATGTCTCCCCCGCCTTCGCCGAAGACCCCGTGCGCATCCTGCGCCTGGCCCGCTTCGCCGCGCGCTTCTCCGACTTCACCGTCGCGCCCGAGACCGTCTCGCTGATGCGCGCCATGGTCGAGGCCGGTGAGGTGGACGCGCTGGTGGCTGAGCGCGTCTGGCAGGAGTTGTCGCGCGGGCTGATGGAGCACAAACCCTCGCGCATGTTCGAGGTGCTGCGCGAATGTGGCGCGCTGCGCAAGCTGCTGCCCGAGGTCGAGGCGCTGTTCGGCGTGCCGCAGCCCGAGGCGCACCACCCGGAGATCGACACCGGCATCCACCTGCTGATGGTGCTGGACCAGTGCGCACTGCAGCACGCGCCGCTGACCGTGCGCTACGCCTGCCTCTGCCACGACCTCGGCAAGGGCACGACGCGGCCCGAGGAGTGGCCGCGCCACATCGCCCACGAGACCCGCAGCGAGAAGCTGGCCCGCGGGGTGAGCGAGCGCTGGAAGGTGCCCGCCGACTGCCGCGAACTGGCCGAGCTGGTGGCGCGCGAACACACCCATGTGCACCAGAGCGGCGGCTTCACCGCCGAGGCGCGGCTGCGGCTGCTGGAGCGCTGCGACGCCTGGCGCCGGCCCGAGCGCTTTGCCGAACTGCTGTGGGCCTGCGAGTGCGACGCGCGCGGCCGACTCGGGCTGGAGAACCGCGACTACCCGCAGCGCGCACGCCTGGCGGCTGACCTCGCGGTGACCCAGCAGGTCGACCTCGCCGCCGTCAGCGCTGCGGCGATGGCGCGTGGCGCGCAAGGCCCGGCCATCGGCGCTGCGGTCAAGGCGGCGCGGCTGGGGGCTTTGCGTTCCTTCACTGACGAACGTCAACCCTAATCGCTACAGTCACCGGCTTTGCCGGCACAGGAGCCGGTGGCAGCGGAAAGGCCAGCATGGCGGTAGGCAGTGACATGATGCGTGGCGTCACAGCGGTGGTCGTCATGACCGCGCTAACGGCATCACTGAGCGGCTGCGGTGGCGGCGACAAGAGCAAGGCCGCGCCGCCCGCGCCGCCGCCGCCCGAGGTGGGCGTCATCACCGCCACGCCCGGCCGCGCCGACCTGACGACCGAGCTGCCCGGCCGGCTGGAGGCCTTCCGCATTGCCCAGGTGCGCGCCCGCGCCGCCGGCATCCTGCAGCGGCGCCTGTTCAACGAGGGCTCGGACGTGAAGGCCGGCCAGCCGCTGTTCGAGATCGACGCCGCGCCCTACCGCGCCACGCTGGCCAGCGCCCAGGCGCAGCTGGCGCGCGGCGAGGCCAACCTGATGCAGGCCCAGGCGCTGGCGGACCGCTATGCACCGCTGGCCAAAAGCCAGGCGGTCAGCCAGCAGGAAGCCTTGAACGCCCAGGCGTCCGCCCAGCAGGCCAAGGCCGATGTGGCCGCCGGCAAGGCGGCCGTGCAGACGGCGCAGATCAACCTCGGCTATGCCACGGTCACGGCGCCAATCGCCGGCCGCATCGGCCGCGCGCTGGTGACCGAAGGCGCGCTGGTGGGCCAGGGCGAGGCGACGCCGTTGGCCATCGTCCAGCAGGTCGACAAGCTCTACGTGAACTTCACCCAGCCGGCCAACGAGGTCATGCGGCTGCGCGCGGCGCTGGCCGGCGGCCAGTTGCAGCGGGCGGCGGGCAAGGAGGCGGCGCAGGTGCAGGTGGTGCTGGAGGACGGCAGCGTCTACGCCCACCCGGGCCGGCTGCTGTTCTCCGACCTCAGCGTGGACGCCAGCACCGGCCAGATCACGCTGCGCGCCGAGCTGCCCAACCCGCAGGGTCAGCTCTTGCCTGGGCTGTATGTGCGCGTGCGGCTGGCCCAGGCCGAGGTGGCCGACGGCATCTGGCTGCCGCAGCAGGCGGTCAGCCGCACGGCCCAGGGCGACACGGTGCTGGTCATCGGCGAGGACGGCAGCGTGACCGCGCGGCCGGTCAAGCTGGGCCCGCCGCGCGCCGGCCAGGCGCTGGTGCTGGCTGGCCTGAAGCCGGGCGAGAAGGTCATCGTCGACGGCCTGCAGAGGGCGCGCGCCGGCGGCAAGGCGCGGCCGGTGCCGTGGGCGCCGCCGGGCGCGGCCTCGGCAGCATCCAAGGCCTGATCCATGGCGCAGTTCTTCATCAACCGACCCATCTTCGCGTGGGTCATCGCCCTGTTCATCCTCGTCATCGGCGGCGTCGCGGTCACGCAGCTGCCGATCGCGCAATACCCGCCGGTGGCGCCGCCGGCCATCGCACTGTCGGTGACCTACCCCGGCGCGTCGGCGCAGACGCTGGAAGACGCCGTCATCAGCATCATCGAGCGCGAGATGAACGGCGCGCCCGGGCTGATCTACATGGAGGCCGTCGCCCAGGCCGACGGCACCGGCTCGCTGACGCTGAACTTCGAGCCGGGCACCAACCCCGACCTGGCCCAGGTGGACGTGCAGAACCGCCTGGCCCGCGCCACGCCGCGGCTGCCGTCCAGCGTCATCCAGCAGGGCGTGCGGGTCGACAAGGCCAACCCGAACTTCCTGCTGTTCGCCATCCTGTCGAGCGACAACCCGGCCTTCGACCCGGTGGCGTTGGGCGACTACGCGGCGCGCAGCGTGCTGCCCGAGATCCAGCGCGTGCCCGGCGTCGGCCAGGCCACGCTGTTCGGCACCGAGCGCGGCATGCGCATCTGGCTGGACCCGGCCAAGTTGCTCGGCTATCGCCTGTCGCCATCGGACGTGAACGACGCCATCCGCGCGCAGAACGCGCAGGTCGACTCCGGCACCATCGGCGACCAGCCCGCCCTGCCCGGCCAGACGCTGTTCGCCACGGTCGTCGTGCGCGGCCAGCTGACCAGCGCCGAGCAGTTCGGCAACATCGTGCTGCGCTCCACCCCGGACGGCGCCACCGTGCGGCTCAAGGACGTGGCGCGCGTCGAGCTCGGCGCGCAGACCTACGGCGGCCGATCAACGCGGCTGAACGGCCAGCCCTCGGTGGGCGTCGGCGTGCAGCTGTCGCCCACCGCCAATGCGCTGCAGACGGCCGACCTCGTCAAGCAGCGGCTCAAGGAGTTGCAGCCCTACTTCCCCGCCGGCGTGAAGGCCAGCATCCCCTTCGACAGCTCGCTATTCATCGACATCTCGATCTCGCAAGTCGTCGAGACGCTGATCGAGGCGGTGGTGCTGGTGTTCCTCGTGATGTTCCTGTTCCTGCAGAACATTCGCTACACCATCATCCCGACGCTGGTGGTGCCGATCGCGATGCTGGGCAGCTTCGCGACGCTGCTGGCCCTGGGCTTCTCGATCAACGTGCTGACGATGTTCGGCATGGTGCTGGTGATCGGCATCGTCGTGGACGACGCCATCGTCGTCGTCGAGAACGTCGAGCGCATCATGAGCGAGGAGGGCCTGCCGCCGCTGGCCGCCACGCGCAAGGCCATGAGCCAGATCTCGGGTGCCATCGTCGGCGTGACCGTGGTGCTGATCTCGGTGTTCGTGCCGCTGGCCTTTTTCAGCGGTGCCATCGGCAACATCTACCGCCAGTTCGCGGCCGTGATGGTCTCGGCCATCGCGTTCTCGGCCTTCCTGGCGCTGTCGCTGACGCCGGCGTTGTGCGCCACGCTGCTCAAGCCCGTGCAGGCCGGCCACCACCTGGAGAAGCGCGGCTTCTTCGGCTGGTTCAACCGCAGCTTCTCGACGCTGAACAGGCGCTACGAGAACGGCGTCACGCGCATGCTCAAGCGCGCGCCGCGCTGGCTGATCCTGTACGCCGCCGTCATCGCCGTGGCGGTGCTGATGTTCCAGCGCCTGCCCACGTCCTTCGTGCCGAACGAGGACCAGGGCAGCATCCTCGTCAACGTGCAGTTGCCGCCCGGTGCCACGCAGGCGCGCACGCTGGCCGTCATGCAGCAGACCGAGGCCTACATGCTGGCGCAACCCGAGGTGGAGAGCATGGTCAGCGTCGTCGGCTTCAGCTTCGCCGGCTCGGGCCAGAACGCGGCTCTGGGCTTCATCACGCTCAAGCCCTGGGACGAGCGCGAAGGCGCCGACCACACGGCGCAGGCGCTGGTGGCGCGCTCGTTCGGCGCCTTGAGCAAGATCCGCGACGCGATCATCTTCCCCGTCAGCCCGCCGGCGATCCGTGACCTGGGCCGCGCCAACGGCTTCGCCTTCCGCCTGCAGGACCGCAGTGGCCACACGCGCGCCGAGCTGCTGGCCGCGCGGGGGCAGTTGCTGGCTGCCGCCGCCAAGAGCCCGCTGCTGGCCGCCGTGCGTCCCGACGGCCTGGAGGACGCCGCGCAGCTGGAACTGCAGATAGACCGCGAGCGCGCGCTGGCACTGGGTGTGCCCATCGCCGCCATCAACGCGGTGCTCGGCACGTCGCTGGGCTCCAGCTATGTGAACGACTTCCCCAACGCCGGCCGGCTGCAGCGCGTCGTGGTGCAGGCCGAGGCGCAGGCGCGCATGCAGCCGGAGGACTTGCTCAGGCTCAACGTGATGAACACCAGCGGCCAGCCCGTGCCGCTCGCGGCATTTGCCAGCAGCAAGTGGATCAGCGGCGCGATGCAGACCGTGCGCTACAACGGCTACCCGACCATGCGCATCGCCGGCGAGCCGGCCAAGGGCGTGTCCACGGGTGCTGCCATCGCCGAGATGGAGCGCCTCGCCGCGGAACTGCCGGCCGGCTTCGGCTACGAATGGACGGGCCAGACGCGCGAGGAGAAGCTGTCGGGCTCGACCGCGATCATCCTGTTCGCCTTCTCGCTGCTGGCCGTGTTCCTGTGCCTGGCGGCGCTTTACGAGAGCTGGTCCATCCCGGCCGCCGTGCTGCTCGTCGTGCCGCTGGGCATCCTGGGCGTCGTGCTGGCCGCCACCTTCCGCGGGCTGGAGAACGACGTCTATTTCAAGGTCGGCATGATCACCATCATCGGCCTGGCGGCCAAGAACGCGGTGCTGATCATCGAGTTCGCGAAAGACCTGCAGGCGCATGGCAAAAGCGCCGCGGCGGCGGTCATCGAGGCCGCGCAGCTGCGCTTCCGGCCCATCCTGATGACATCGCTGGCCTTCATCCTCGGCGTTATGCCGCTGGTGCTCGCCAGCGGCGCGGGCTCGGCCAGCCAGCGTGCCATCGGCACCGGCGTCATGGGCGGCATGATCTCCGCGACGATGCTGGCCGTCTTCTTTGTGCCGGTGTTTTTCGTGCTGGTGCGCAAGTTCTTCCCGGGCAGCGAACGCCAGCGACGACGCGACGCGCACGAGGCGGAGGAAGAGACGGGAGGCAAGGCATGAAGCACGCCCCGACCCTCGTTGCAACGCTCGCGCTCGTCGCCTGTGCCGGCCCCGAGCCGAAGAGGCCCACGGCCGTTGAAGCAGCTCAGGCCGCGCTGCCTGCGGCGGCTTTCCCTAACGCCTCCGGCACGGGCACTGCCGCCGCCGAGCTGCCCTGGGCCCAGGCCTTCCGGGGCGCACGGCTGCAGCAGCTCATCCCGCTGGCACTGGCCAACAACCGCGACCTGCGCGTGGCTGCAGCCAACATCGAAAGCGCGCGCGCCACGGCCGCCATGCGCGACGCCGACTTCTGGCCCACGGTCAACGCCGGCCTCAGCGGCTCGCGCGTGCCGAACGCCAGCGGCGGCATCACGAGCAACTACCAGGCGGGGCTGCAGGTCACCGCCTACGAGGTCGACCTGTTCGGCCGGCTGCGCAGCCTGGGCAGCGCCGCGCAGGCCCAGCTGCTGGCCGCCGAGGCCAACCAACAGGCCGTGCGCAACGCGCTGATCGCTGCCGTGGCCACGACAGAGATCGCGCTGCAGGCCGACGAGGCGCTGCTGCGCATCACGCGCGACACGCTGGCCAGCCGCGAGCAGTCGCTGTCGCTGATCCGCCAGCGCTTCGAAGGCGGTATCACCGGCGAGCTTGACCTGCGCGCGGGCGAATCCGCGTTGCAAGCCGCGCGCGTGGCCTTGGCGCAGACGCAACGCCAGCGCGCGTTGGACGAGAACGCGCTGGTGCTGCTGCTGGGCTCAGCGCTGCCCGCCGGCCTGCCCGCGCCGACGGGCGCGCTGGCCGATTTCGAACCGCTAGCCGAGCTGCCCGCCGGCCTGCCCAGCGAGGTGCTGACGCGCCGGCCCGACATCCGCCAGGCCGAAGCGCAGCTCGCCGCCGCCGACGCCAACATCGGCGCCGCACGCGCGGCCTTCTTCCCGCGCATCACGCTGACCGGCAGCCTGGGCACGACCAGCAGCCAGCTCGACGGGCTGTTCAAGAACACGGCCTGGAGCTTTGCGCCGTCGCTGATCCAGCCGCTGTTCGACGCCGGCCGCAACCGCGCCAACCTGGCCGGTGCCCGCGCCGCGCGTGACGCCGCGACGGCGCAGTACGAGAAGGCGGTGCAGAGCGCCTTCCGCGATGTCGCCGACGCGCTGGCCGGCCGCGCGACGCTGGCCGAGCAGCGCACCGCGCAGGCCGCGCTCGTGGCCGCCGAGGCGCGTCGCCTGGCGCTGGCCGAGGAGCGCTACCGCGCCGGCATCTCCAGCTCGCTGGACGTGCTGGATGCACAGCGCTCGCTGTTCACCGCGCAGCAAGCCCTGGTGCAGGTGCAGAGCCTGCGGGCGCAGAACCTTGTCGCCGTCTATCGTGTACTGGGTGGAGGAAATTGACCATGCGCCATCTCGCCGTCGCTCTTTCCCTGGCGCTGCTGCTGCCGGCCGCGCAGGCGCAGGAGACGCTGCGCGAGCGCCTCAAGGCCCGCGCCGAACAGCGCCGCGCCGACAAGGCCAGCGAAGCGCCGGCCAAGGGTGGCCTGCAGGAGCTGCAGGTGCAAGGCCGCAAGGTGCTGGTCCACCTGCCGACGGGTTATGACGCCACCAAACCCGCGCCGCTGGTGCTGGCCTTCCACGGCGGCGGCGGGCATGCCGAGTACATGGCCGACGACGAGAAGTACGGCCTGCAGAAAAAGGCCGACGAGGCCGGCTTCGTCGTCGCCTTCCCCAACGGCTACAGCAAGCTGCCGGGCGGGAAGTTCGCCACCTGGAATGCCGGCGGCTGCTGCGGTGACGCGCGCGACAAGGGCAGCGACGACGTCGGCTTTGCCCGCGCCACCGTGAAGGCGATCCAGGCCCGCTACAGCATCGACGCCAACCGCGTGTTCGCCACCGGCATGTCCAACGGCGGCATGCTCAGCCACCGCCTGGCCTGCGAGGCGGCCGACGTGTTCCGCGCCGTCGCCGCCGTCGCCGGCACCGATGCCACTGCGAGCTGCACGCCGAGCAAGCCGATCTCCTTGCTGCACATCCACGCCAGGGACGACACCCACGTGCTCTTCAACGGCGGCGCCGGTGCTGACGCCTTCCGCGACAAGAGCAAGGTGATGGAGTTCGTCTCGGTGCCCGAGACGATCTCCCGCTGGACCCTGCGCAACCGCTGCACCGTCCCACCCCAGCGCACGCTCGACAAGCCCGGCGCCACCTGTGAGACCTACAGCGGCTGCGCCGGTGGCGTCAGCGTGCAGCTCTGCGTCACCGACACCGGCGGCCACTCCTGGCCGGGCGCGGACAGCGTGCGCCGCGGCAAGCCCGGCGCATCCCGGGCGCTGGATGCCAACGACGCCATCTGGCGCTTCTTCGAGCAGGCGTCCCAATGACTCTGCACGCAGAGCGCGAACCCCACTGGCGCCGGGCTTGACACCGTTGTCATTACTCAAGCAACATGCATTGAAAGCGCTTTCAAAGCGGCTTTCTCGTCCCTGATCCTGCCTTTCCCATGCGCCCGCTGACCGCACCTGCCCTCCAAACTCCCTCCCTGACCGGCGCGTCCACCGCGCTGCGCACGCAGTTCTTCGTAATGGGCATGCTGTTCGCCACGTGGGGCGTGCACGTGCCCATTGTCAAGGCCCACTACGGCCTGGGCGAGCAGTCGCTGGCACTGGCCATGCTGGCCAGCGGCGTCGGTGCGCTGGCGGCGCTGGCGTATGCCGGGCGCATCGTCGGCCGCTGGGGACCGCGTGTCGTCGCCACCGTCATGGGCTGCGTGAGCTGCGTGGCCATCGCCTGCCTGGAGTCATCGACGCACTACGTCGGGCTGCTCGCGGTCATGCTGGTCTTTGGCGCCTTCGGCAGTCTGTTCGACGTGTCACTGAGCGCCGAGGCCAGCGAGATCGAGCGCCTGGCCGAGAGGCCCATGATGAGCGGCTTCCACGGCATGTTCAGCCTGGGCGGCATGGCCGGCGCCGGCCTGGGCAGCGCCGTACCGATGCTGGGCCTGACGCCGCAAGGCCATCTGCTGCTGGCCACGGGGCTGTGCGCTGTCGCGGTGCTCGTCGCCAGCCAGGCCATGCTGCCGCTGCCCGAGAAGCACGACGCCGAGGAGAAGCACCCGCTGAGCCTGCCGCGCGGCCCGCTGCTGCTGCTGGGTGTGCTGGCGTCCATGGGCCTGATCGCCGAGGGTGCCATCTACGACTGGAGCGTGCTGTTCATGAAGCAGGAGCGCGCCAGCAGCGCCAGCACTGCCGCGCTGGCCTATGCCGCCTTCAGCGGCGCGATGGCGGCCGGCCGCTTCGGTGGCGACTGGGTGCGCGCGCGCGTCGTGCCGCGCCGCCTGCTGCGCGCCAGCGGCGTGCTCGCCGCCGCCGGCATGGCCCTGGTGCTGGCCGTGCCGTCGCCCGGCATCGGGCTGGTTGGCTTCGCCCTCGTCGGCCTGGGCCTGTCCAACGTCGTGCCCATGCTGTTCAGCGCCGCCTCGCAGGTGCCGGGCGTGTCGCCTGCCCACGGCATCGCGGCCGTGTCGGGCGTGGGCTACATGGGCATGATGGCTGGCCCGCCGCTGATCGGCCTGATCGCCGAGCGCTCCTCGCTCACCGTCGGCCTGGTCGTCGTCGTCGTGTTCGCGGTCTTCATGGCCGTGTCGGCGAAGCGGGCGCTGCGCGGCTGACGCGAGCACCGTGTAGCGACAAACGAAACATGCCGGTGCCCGCTTGAAGCAGGCGCGAAACGGTAGCCCAGGAGACTGCCGGCTCACAACCGGTGGCCCCGATGAAGCGATTAACCCTTCTGTACGCAGCGCCCGTCATCCTGGCGATGGCGTCTTTCGCGCAGTGCGTGATGGCGATGAGCGCCGACGGCAAGGCCTTCGTGGCGCAGTTTCGCGAGGCCGCCGCCCGGCCCGGCAGCGCCGCCTTGGCCGATCTCGCCGAGCTGCCGTTCCTGTTCGAAGGCCGGGCGCATCAACGCCGGGCGTTCATAGACAAGGTCGTTCCCGCGCTGTTCACGCCGCGCGTGCGGCAATGCCTGCAACAAGCCCGCCCGCAGCCTGAGGGCGCCCGCTTCGTCCTGTGGTGCAAGCCCTACGCGTTCTACCTGGGGCCGGTACGGGGGCGGTGGCGGTTGATCGAGTTCGGGGTGGATGTGGAGTGAGGGGCGCTGCGTTTGGGAGGGCGAGGGGGCGCGGAGTGCTCGGTATCGGCGCAGGCCGATCCCTCGGCCTGCGCGGCAAGCGCTCCGGCCCGTGGCTGCACCACGTCCAAGGCAGTCCACCGGACTGCCTTGAGCGAACCACTCGGCGGTTCTCATCCGCCCCGAACCCCCAAACGCAAACGGCACCTGCCGGCTAGCCCATAAGGCCGCACACCATCAAACTATAAGTCCGCACACGGCTGGGACTCTCCGACGTCCTAAGTGCAAACTGCAGATCGCCCCGCAAGCCACACGCGCTGGTAAGTTTGCACAAACCCGACCACACGCTGCATAAATTTGCACAAAGGGAATCACCCGCAGGTCTTGGGTAACTTTGGAAGCGAGTCCTCACTTGGCCGCGCCGATGCACTGACGAACGGCTTGCTTGGGCCGAATATCAACTAGGCGGGCAGTCCGCCTCGCATCCTCTCTAGAATTTTCAGCACCTGGTGCCGGCCCGACGCATTCCGCAAGGCTTGTGCGGGCGTGGCGCCCCGGAGTTCCGGCGACGGCTCCTTCAGCCAAGCATCTAGCCAAGCCGCGAGATCAATTCCACTGTCGACTTCGCCACTTTGCGCGACAAGGCGACACAGCTCTTCAAGTAGCTCGGCTTTTGCCTCGGCGAATTTCATGATGGAGCCTTCTTCCGACAGAACCAATTTCAAGGGTTTCCATGGCGCGGCACCAGAGCGTACCGCCAACGAGCGCGCCAGCACCAACTCCCCACGCCCAAGCGCTGCTTCGCTGAAGCACCCGCTGTGGGTGCGCCACCCTCGCGCCGTCTCCCACCAGCAAGCGACTGCGCGAAGGGTGTTGAATCCCGCCGTCAAGACCGCTATGCACTAGCGATCAAGCGCTTTCTTGATTTGTGCTGCAACAGATTCCACGACAGTCATGTCGAGGCCTGGTCCTTCAGTTGAGGTAAACAGGTTCTTGCCTTCGATGAAGCCATTCGCCGCGTACCAGGCCTTCTTCTTTTCCCAGCCCTGGGGTCGGGTGAACCAAGTCTGACTGTCCCCGAGTACTGGCGCCGTCGGCCACCAGCTTGCCTTGATCGCCGCCACGTGCGAGCGAGCGCAGATCTCCTGAGGCGAGCTCGGTCCGAACTGCTGCTGGAGCCCAGGCTCCTCGAGAGCCGCAACGGCTTCACGCTGGAGGGCCTTGGGAAACTTGCCAAACGACTTCAGACCGACACATCGATGTTGAAGCGTCACTTCCCCGATGAGTGCAGGGAGTACATGGCCAAGCGCAAGGAGATACGCCTCGCCCTCAACGTTCGGGCAGATCAGGCTCGAATGGCACGCTTGAAAGCTGCAGCTCAAGCCGTGATGGAGCAGGCACTGCCACTGACGATCCGAAACCTGAAACGGACGGGCATCTTGAAAGTCTCTGACTTCGTGTCGCCAGCCGGCTAGCACCCCAGCCTGACGCACACGGAGCCACTACCTCGATCGGGCACGTCAGGCCGTGAAACCAAAAGATTGCACAACGGGCCCTGAAAGCATAAAGCCGCACTTTGTGCGGCTTTATGGACTACCCGGCAGCACCCCGAGGGGTGCCGTTCTTGTCTGGTGGCTGGGGCGGAATCGAAAAACCGCTCCAAGCAGCGCCACCGCTCAATCTTCCGTCTTACTCGCCGCTTCGGGTACACCCGTGGGTACACCAGACAAAGAAGCCGTGGGGCGGTAGCTGATTGCCCCCCAGCTAGTAGCATTCTTGCAGCTTTTCTCAAGCCACACTTATCGAAGCCACCATGCGACTTCCGAAAGGAGTTCTTGGCTCTATCCCAGCCAGGGGCGTCGACATACGCGCGGTGCACGCGATCAAGCCTGAATGTCCTCCAAGCACGGCGTCCACCGCGGACAGGCCTTTTGGGAAAAAAAAGGGAGCAGCCCGTCAATCCAGCGATGCGATCAAAAGTGCATCGCTCGGGCCAACCCGTTTCTCCAGTTCCTGCAGCGCCTGGCCAAGCTGATGTCGCTGCCGCTCGAAAAACTCGGTTGGTCCCGTCAACGTCGCGACGTTGGAAAACACCTTCAACATCGACTTCAGCGTTGTCCTTAGATAGAACTCCAAATTGGCGCAGAGCAGGCTCGCCATGACGACTTGACGTCCCGCGTGCACGATGTCGCAGCGAGCACGATAGATGCGTTCGATCTGCCACCGGATGCGACGGTCATGCGCCTTGATTAGGTCGGCGGTGCTAGCGGGCGACCTCAAGCCTTCGACGAATGCGGACAGGTGCTTCCACACGTAGGGTTGAGACTCGCAGGCAGTCAGCAAAGCAGCGCTATGCGCAGGATCTTTGAGCACTGCGTAGAACTCGGCGTTGGAGAACTGCTTGACCTTCACACCAGCGCCGCCAACTTGCACCTCGACATTGAGCACAGCCAGTGCGTTTCGAAACGCCAGCAAGTGCTTAGGCAGGTAGGCCAGTGCGAGCGTTGGTGCAAGCGCGCTCTTGACCGTTTCGCCGATATCCCGACCGCCCTTGCCGCTGCTCAGGTACTCAAGCCCCGTCCACCAGTTCACCAGCTTGTTGTCGAACATGTTGGCGCCGGTGCCCAGTCGATACAAGCGAAAGGCGGAGAAGATCCGATCACGGGTTTCGGTCTGCGAGGGGTCGCGCGTGGCGAGCACCGCCAAATGCTTGACGAACTCCTCCAAGGTTCTCGTGGGCAGTTCGGCCTCAGGGTTGGGCACGAGTTGGGGCAGGGGAAGCAAGCGATACATGTCGCCGTCGCGAAGCAAGAAGCGCGTGTCCGCCTTGATCTCCGGCGTGTCGTACTCGAACCGCATAAGGTCAAGGATCTGGCCGATTTCTCCATAGGCTTGCAGACCGGCAGATCGCCCATCGCGGCTCTTGACCACGGCGGAAGCAAACAGCCGGCGGGGCCGAGTTGAAAAGAGCTCCCGCCCGAACATCGGATCCGGCAATTCCGGCCCGTCCTTCGAGATGACCACCGATCCGAAACTGCCGCAGCAGACATCTGACGCCCTGGGCGCCCCCGTGATCGCGAAGACGACGGTGTGCTCCCGCGCAGGGGCGAGGATCTCACTCTTCAGACGCTCCAGCCTCTCTGCAAAGTTGTAGGGCGCCCGAACCGGCGCGGCAATGGCTGCCGGCGTTCGCGCCGGTGCCGCTGTCAGTTGGGAGACTCCAGGTAAAACGGCGAACGGCGGGCGGCGATGCGCTGGTGGATGCGCTCGATGGGCGCCCGTGACGGCATGGTCCCTTGGTAGAAGCAACCGATAGAGATGGAACAGGCTCTCCAGGCTGAAGCCCTGGTCATGTGCAACGCTCACGATGTCGCGGCACACCCGCTCGATGCCGGCGTAGATTGCCGCGCGCTGCTCCTGCGTCTCTCCAGCAGGGACGTCCTGCAGCGTAGTCTCCATCCAGGCGAAGCAGTCAGCCAAAAAGTGGTCATGAAGCGCAGTTTCTGCCTCGCGCATGAACGAGCGGAGCAGCAGGATGTTCTTCTTGAACCCAGCTTCCTTGGCTTCGACCGCTTCCTTGATGAAGGCAACAGCGTCGGGCAAGCCCTGATGCTTGGGGGCGTTGGCGATGATGACGGGATGGTTGTGGAGGATCTCCAGCGCTTCCTGGGCCACCACCTTGCGATCCTCGTCGCTGGCTGGCGGATCGAACATCCGGCGAAGTTCACGCAGGATATTCAGCGGGTTCATCACCCGAACTCGGTAGGAATCCAGCGAATGATCGTGAACCAGGTTGAACCATGCACTGAGGAAAAACTGCTGTCGTGCATTGATGCCCAGGTTGGCGGCATTCAACTGTTGGTCGATACGCATGGGTAGCGGGCTATAAGAGGGGCTGTGTTAGGATACCCTCACGCCGCGAGTTGAACTGCATCCTCGCGCGACCGAAAAAGCCAGGAATTGGAGGTGCAGGCTGGGTTAAGACCCGCTGTACTCTCCTCTTCCCCCTACAAGAGCACGGGCCGCAAACGCGGCCCGTGCTTTTTTCTTGCCTCCATACGGCTCATGGGAACACCCTTTCAACCCGCCCCCGTCCCGGAGATGGCGGCCCGGCGTCGGGTGTGGCGGGTGTGGCGGGTGACCTTGTGACGATCTGGCTCCGGTCGACGTCCAGTCGCAACCAAGGCTAGTTCGCCGAGCTGTCAGGCCTGTTCACATGCAGCGCGAAGGACTCTGAGCCTGCTGTCACCGACCGCCATATAGGAGCCAGTCCGTGATCGGCATGTAGGAGCCAGTGGCTGACCGGCATATAGGAGCCACTGCGTGATCGGCGTAATGGAGCCAGTGCCGGATCGGCATATAGGAGCCAGCCGGCACGGGTGACGGGCGTCTCGAACACCGCGAGGCCATCTCTACCCTTCGGGCCATTTGCCCGGAGGGCCAGGGATGGCGCGCAGGAGATTCAAGATGCATCACTACCGACAGGCCCTGCTGCGCATGCGGCAAGGCGACTCCGACCGCGACATCGCCGCAGCCCGCGTCATGGGCCGGCCCAAGGCGGCGCAGTGGCGACTCATTGCCACCGAGCGCGGCTGGCTGGAGGTCTCGCTGCCTCTGCCCGACGACGAGACCATCGCCGCCGCGCTGGGCAGCCCGCGCAAGGCCAGCAGCACCATCTCCACGCTGGCGTCGCACCGCGATCAGGTCGGTGCCTGGGTCGAGCAAGGCGTCTCGGGCACAGCCATCCACGCCGCGCTCAAGCGTCGGCACGGCTTCACCGGCAGCTACTCGGCGGTGCGCCGCCTGGTGGCCGACATCCGCAGCCACCTGCCGCCCGAGACCACCTGCCGGATGGACTTCGAGCCCGGCGACGCGGCCCAGGTCGACTTCGGCGCCGGTCCCACGCTCGTTCACCCGGACGGCCAGCCGCGTCGCACCTGGGCGTTCGTGATGACGCTGGCCAGCAGCCGCCACCAGTACGTCGAGTTCGTTGCGCCATCACCCGCGCCTGCGCCCAGGACCCCACCGTGCAGCGCGCCTACGCCGAGTGCGCCGAGGGCTACGGCTTCAAGATCGACCCCTGCCCGCCGCACGACCCGCAGAAGAAGGGCATCGTGGAATCCGGCGTGAAGTACCTCAAGGGCAACTTCCTGCCATTGAGGACGTTCCGCGACCTGGCCGACCTCAACGCGCAAGCCCGCGCCTGGGTTCTTGAGGAGGCCGGCGTGCGCTGCCACGGCACCACCCGGCGCACGCCGCTGCAGACAAAGGCACTCCCCTCAGATGCGCTGATTACCGTGGCGAGATCGCTAGGCAGGACGTTCCAGACCAAGTTCTTTGGGCTCTCTGAAAATTCGAGTGGGTAGGATTTCGGCTGGATAGGTGCTGAAACGGGGATCGGGATGACGGCCAAAGTGTTTGAAGCGGCGCTGGGGATCAGCGCGCCGTGGTCGGTGGGCGCGGTCGA